>DATJTJ010000167.1:0-12190 GCA_035503515.1 Steroidobacteraceae bacterium | reverse complement strand
GCATGCTCGCGCGGCGGATTGCGGCAAGCCTGGAACTCGGCATTGCCAGTGCGAGTGGTCTGCTGCTGCGCAAGGGTGAACGGTTCCTGCGCGATCAGGGCTGATGGCAAAAGCCCCGGGTGGGAATAATCACCCGAGCCGCGTAGAGTAGGGCCTCCCCGCCGTCCGCCCAGTGGAGATGAATCCATGTCCATCCGAATCAACGACGTCGCGCCGAACTTCAAGGCCGATACGACCCAGGGCCCCATCGATTTCCACGAATGGATCGGCAACAGCTGGGCGATCCTGTTCTCGCATCCGAAGGATTTCACTCCGGTGTGCACTACCGAACTGGGTTACATGGCGAAAATCGAGCCTGAATTCACCAGGCGCAATACCAAGCTGATCGGCCTGTCGATCGATCCGGTGGACAGCCACGGCAAGTGGGCCAAGGACATCGAGGAAACCCAGGGCGCGAAGGTCAGATATCCGATGATCGGCGATACCGATCTGCACGTCGCCAAACTCTACAACATGCTGCCCGCGGAGGAGGCTGGTACTTCCGAAGGTCGTACCGCGGCCACCAACGCCACCGTGCGCTCGGTGTTCATCATCGGTCCCGACAAGAAAGTGAAGCTGATGCTGACCTACCCGATGAGCACCGGCCGCAATTTCGACGAAATCCTGCGGGTGCTCGACTCCATGCAACTCACCGTGCGCGAAAACGTCGCGACCCCGGTCAACTGGAACCCCGGCGATGATGTGATCATCCCGGCTTCCGTGTCCGATGAGGCGGCCCGCCAGAAATATCCGCAGGGGTTCAAGACCCACAAGCCCTATCTGCGGACCGTCTCGCAGGTGAAATAACACGCCACCTCAGGGAGTCACACCGTGAAATGGGCCGGCATGTTCCTGTTCGGATTCCTGATCCTGCTCGGGGGTGTCGTCGCCGCGCTGTGGAAACTGGGCGTGCTGGCCCGAATCGGCACGACCTGGACCATCATCGGACTCGTGATCGCGCTCGGCCTGGGTATCATGATCTCCGTCGGCAGCAGCGGCGCCAAGGAAAACATCCAGATCGACCGGAAGTGATCTTCAGCTGCTGAACCACTCGCGCAGGCGGCGGTCCCGCAGGAACAGGCCGCCCCAGACGCACAGCGCCAGGTACAGTCCGAACAGGGTGTGCGAGAACAGCGGGCTTGCGATGCGGACGTGGCTGGCGATCGCGCCGCCCAGGTAGCCCGTCAGCAGGATCGCACCCAGGACGGCCGTGCGGGGCCAGGCGTAGAGTAGCGTGCACACCAGCAGCACGGCACCCAGCGAGCGCGCGAAGGCCGGCGTGCCCGGAAAGCCGAGCAGCGCCGTGGTCGTGAGGACGTCCGGGAGCGCCAGCAGCTTCATGATGGCGTCCATCAGCAGGAACAGCACGGCCAGGACGGTCAGCACCAGGCCTGCACGGGGTTGCATCGGTATCTCCAGCGGGCTTCAGCCAGCGAGGATACAGCGCTCCTCGGAAAGAAACGGGCGCAGTTTGTCGGCAGCGCCCTGGGCATGTTCCGCACTCAGGATATCCTCGTGGGTGCCGGGAAGGTCGACGATCCGGACGCGGCCTTCCGTCAGGGCGCCCCAGCCGTTGGATTGATAATCGATCCTGTAGAAGATCGCTTCCTTCTTGCGGTGCAGTGTCCGGAACAGGACCACCGGATCGGGATAGGGCCGCGGCCGGTAGTGCGGGATGGCACGCGTGTTGGCCCATTCCACTTCGGCGGCGATCTTTTCCTGCTGCGTGGGTCCTTCGCCGCCGGCAATCCGGAAAATCCTTGCGTCGCGCTCCTTGCGGCGGCGCTCCAGCTGTTTGCGGATGTATTCACCGCGCTCGGGCCGCGTCGCGAGGACGTGAGCGTGCAGCACCAGCCGCTGCCACCGGGGCCGCAAGACCAGGCCCGCCGGCGTGAACGTGTCATAGATCGCCAGCAGCGAGATCTTCTCACCCGAAGCCCGCAGCTGCTGGGCGACCTCGTAGGCCAGGAGACCGCCGAAGGAATAACCGGCCAGCTGGTATGGACCGTGGGGCTGGACCCGCCGCAGGTTATCGAGCATCACGCCGGCGATGTCCTCCACCCGTTCCAAGGGCGCATGTTCCCGATTGAGGCCCGGCACGGTCAGACCGAAACACGGGTGAGCCGCCCCCAGGCGGGCGGCGAGCGGCGCGAAGGTCGTCGAATGTCCTCCGGCGCCTGGAAAGCAGAAGAGGGGAACGCGATCGCCGTGGGCCTGCAGGGTGACCATGCCCTGGCGCTCGGGCACCGCCGACTTGCCACCGCTCAGCGCTTCGCAAATGGCATCGATCGAAGGGTGGTCCCACATCAAGGTGGCAGGCAGATCGCGATCCAGCCAGCTGGCGAGCGCGCCGGTGACGCCGATCGCGGTCACCGAATCGACGCCCAGGGAGTACAGCGGTGCGGCCGTGTCGATCGCGGCATGGTCCAGTTTTTGCGCAGCGCAAAGCTCGCCGACGATCCAGGCGCGAATGTCGGCCGCAGACCGCGTGCCCGGCGTCGAGACCGGGTCAGGCCATTGTGGGTGCATCGATCGGACTCTCCATTTTGTCCAGCGTCTGGTTCAGGTAGGCGGTCCGGGCTGCGGACCGGCTGACCTTGCCACTTGAAGTTCTCGGCAGCGCGCCGGGACGCAGCAATACCACATGGTGCGCAGCAATTTCGTTCTCGGCGGCCACGGCAGTGCGGATCCGCCCGCGAACCGCCGCCGCATCGAAGTCGGGGGCCGCCTGCCCGGTGCGCGGACGGCCGTATTCGCGCCGCACCTCGGCCGCGATGATCAGCCGCTCGGCGCCGTCCACGTCCACCGAAAAGGCGGCGACACCCGAGGCGGCGATCACCGGATCGGCCGTCTCGGCGGTGCGCTCGATGTCGATGGGGAAGTGATTCTTGCCCGCGATGATGATGAGGTCCCGCAGCCGGCCGGTGATGAACAGTTCACCCTCGACCATGAAGCCCAGGTCTCCGGTGCGCAGCCAGTTGCCACCGCCGGTGCCGCTCTCGTCCTTGAGCTGGCCGTGGAAGGTCGCGGCCGTGGCCTCGGGATTGTTCCAGTATCCATCGCATACACTCTCGCTCTGCAGCCAGACTTCGCCGATGCCGCCGCCGTCGACCGGCCGGCAGGTCTGCGGATCGACGATGGCAAGGCGGGTATCGCGGAAGACCCGGCCGCAGCTGATGTAGCCGCCGGGGGCCGCGGCCTCGATATCGTCCGACAGGCGCCTGCCATCGGCGTCCCTGACCATGATCCGCCGTTGCGTAGTGGGCCCGGTGACGAACAGTGTCGACTCGGCCAGCCCGTAGCAGGGGACGAATGCGTCCGGCCGAAACCCGCAGGAGCGGAAGGCGGCGGCGAATCGGGCCAGGGATTTCGGCCGCAGCGGTTCGGAGCCGTTCAGGGCGTGCCGCCAGCAACTCAGGTCGAGCCGTGCCTTGTGCTCGGGGCCGATCTTTTCGGCACACAGCTCATAGGCGAAGTTCGGAGCGGCGCTACCGCAGGCCCGGTAGTCGGAAATCATCTGCAGCCACAGCCACGGTCGCATCAAGAAGCGTTCGGGCGACATGAACACACAGCGCTGCCCCGTGAAGGCGGCCTGCAGGATCAGACCGATCAGCCCCATGTCATGGAACAGCGGCAGCCAGCCGGCGATGGTGTCCCCGGGCTGGCAGCCGAATGCCTCGGCAATCAGGGAGCTGTTGTGCATGAGGTTGGCGTGCGTGACGATGACCCCCCGGGGCGCACCCGTGGAACCGGAGGTGTATTGCAGCAGCGCTACCCTTTGATCCGGTGCCCCGGGACACTCGGCGCCCGACCCCGTGGCAGCGGCCGCGTTGGGGTCGATCCAGTGCATCGGCGGCACGCCGCCTTCGGCTGATCCGGCCGTGCTCAACCGTGCCTGCGTCTCCGGACTGCCCAGCGCAAAGCGCGCGCGGGCGTCGCCGATGATGGAGTTCAGGCGATGCTTGGCGCGCTGATGCAGCGGCAGACTCACGGGTACCGGAATCGCCCCGGCGTACCAGCAGGCGAACAGCGATTCGATGAATGCCAGTCCTGAAGGCAGGGCAAGCAGTACCGGTTCACCGGCGGCGCCCTGACCATGCAGCGCTGCGCCCAGCCGGGCGGCGCGCGCATCAAGCTCGGACCAGCTGAGCGAGCGGGCATCCGACTGCCCGTCGGCGAGATAGGTGTACGCGATGGCGTCAGCACGCAGCGCCGCGTGCGCTCGCACTACCGTCACCAGCGTCCTGGAGTCAGCGCTGCGCAATTTCGGCACTCATTCCGGGTTGCTGGCGCAGGGTGATTCCCGGGTGGGGTCTGATGCCGGCGGCATTGACCGGCCGGACCTGGAACTGCTGTGCGAGCTGCGCCAGGATCACCACCGCCTCCAGGAGCGCGAAATGGACGCCCAGGCATCGGTGGCGGCCGCCGCCGAACGGAAAGTATGCGTACTGATGCGCAGGTTGCGGCCTGTCCCTGAACCGTTCCGGATCGAACCGCTCGGCATCGCTCCAGAACTCCTGGTGCCGGTGCGTGAACCAGGCCGAGATCAGGATGGAGGCGCCACGGGGAACGGCGTGGCCGTCGATCACATCGTCGGCCGTGGCGACCCGCGCCATGTACCACACCGGCGGAAACAGGCGGCAGGTTTCATCGAATATGGCCCGGGTCCAGCGCAGCCGGGGCACATCCTCGAGTCCCGGCGGCCGGCCCCCCAGCACCGTGTGCAGCTCATCGATCAGCCGCGCTTCGACCTCGGGATGCTCGGCAAGTGCCTTCCAGGCCCAGGCCAGTGCGAGCGCCGTGGTCTCATGGCCGCCCACCAGCATGGTCACCATTTCATCGCGCAGCTGCAGATCGCTCATCGGTCCATGGGCGGTCTCGGCCCCGATGAGCAGGGTCAGCAGATCCGGCGGCCGGTCACCCGGCGCAAGCGCGCGCCGCCGGGCGATCATCTCGTGGCACAGGTCGTCGATCAGTTTCCTGGCGGCGCTGAAGTTGGCATTCCCGGCAGGCGTGATGCTCACCGGCACGCCGAAGATGGTCCACGAGATCTTGCCCAGTTCGTTGATGACCTGCGTCACCGCGTTACACAGGGACGCCGCGCTCTGCGGCGACAGATCGTTGCTGAACAGCGTCCTGACGACGATGTGCAGCGTCAGGCGCGTCATGTCGGTGGTGACATCGACGGTTGTGCCGGCGCGTGCCGCGTTGCGCCACGCAGCCGCGAGTGTCGCGGTTTCAGTCCCCATCGTCGTCACGAAGGGTGAGATGTTGCGCGGCAGGAAGTCACGCTGCATCAGCCGCCGCTGCGATTTCCAGTGCGGGCCATCGCTCGCCAGCAGTCCGTCGCCCAGCGCCATCTTCACCAGCGACGCCCGACGATACAGGTCGTGCTGCAGGACGTGCTGTACATGATCGGGATGCGCGAAGAAAAGACACGGGCCGAACCGCGTCTGGTAGCGGACCGCGTGGCCATGGTGGTCGATCAACCCGCCCAGGAATGCAAGCGGGTCCAGGTTCGCGTCGGAGGAGATGAGCTCTGGCGGCCCAGGGGTCACAGGAATTTTCCAGCTGGCAGTGGCAACGTTATCGGGTGAGAGGGTTTCCGGGTACGCAATCGGATCGGCGCTGCAACTGCAACGCCGATCCGTGTTACGACTGACCCGACTCTAACGATGCTGCTTTGCGGTTTCCTTGATCGAAGTCACGCAATCCGGATTATGTCGGATCGATGGCGCGTCCTACAGCCGCTCCGTGGTCATGGGGGTGCCGGTCTCGAGCAGTGACTTCAGGTTGGAGAGGATCTTGGGCCAGCCGCCCGATACCGCGACGATGAGCTGCGAATTCGGGCGCGGGCTGCTGTGGGTGATCGTGAGTTTCACGATCTCGCCGTTGGGCTCCAGGACGATCGCGCAGGTCGCAGGCCCTTCAGACTTGAGTTCCGGGCGGAATTCGTTCTGCCAGCGCAGCACCAGGCGTCGCGGCGGATCCACTTCCAGCACTTCGCCGGCATCGGCGAGGCGCCCGTCCGCAAACCGCAGTTGCCAGGATGATCCGACCTTCCAGTCGCTGACCATGTCCATGCCGTACCAGTACTGGCGCGTGAACTGCGGCTGGAACAGGGCGGACCAGAGCTTTTCGGCGCTGGTGCGGATGTAGGTCACGTACACGAACGTGCTCGGGGCGGCTTCACTCATGGTCGTCCTCCAGCGCTTTCTTCAGCGCCGACAGTGCGCGCAGCTGGCCCCGCTGGAACTTGGCGAGCCAGCGCTCCGCGATATCGTTGATGGGCACGGGGTTGATGAAATGCAGCTTTTCGCGGCCCTGCCACTGCACCGCGACCAGATTGGCGCCTTCCAGTATCGAGAGATGCTTGGTTACCGCCTGGCGGCTCATGTCGAGTCCTTCGCAAAGCTCATTCAGGGTCTGACCGCCGCGCCGGTGCAGACGGTCGAGCAGGGTTCTCCGGCTGGCGTCGGCCAGAGCCCGGAAAACGTCATCTTCGCTCATGGAAATATTATGCAACTAAAAGGTTGCATGTCAAGGGGGAAAAAAGGGAGGCCGCGCCTGCGTGCGGCCCCCCGATGCGGCGCAGCGATCAGCCGTGGCAGAAGGCGTTGAGCTTGTTCCCATCCAGGTCGCGGAAATAGGCTGCATAGAAGCCACCGCCACGATCCCCCGGCGGACCTTCATCCTTGCCGCCAAGGCTCATTGCGATCTTGTAGATCCGGTCCACCTGCGCCGGATCTTTGGCCGCCAGCGCCGCCATCACCCCGTTGCCGACCGTGGCGGCTTTGCCATCGGCCGGCTTGATCAGGAACACCATCGCTGAGTTCGGCGCCCCCCAGGCGATGAACTTTTCGCTCTCCATGGTGCGTTTGGCGCCCATCTCCCTGGCGAGCGCGTCATAGAAGGCAGCCGACCGGTTCAGGTCGTTGGTGCCAAGTGTCAAGTACCCAAGCATGCGAATTCCCCTTGGTTTTGCGGGCAAAAACGGTAGCACCGCGTGCGCATGCGGACAAGCGCATCGCGCACCGGGCCGCTGGCGGAGCGCCCCTAGTGTGTGGACCGCAGACCGCGGCGCCGGGCGATTACGCCGATGCCGATCACCGCGACGGCGAACACGGCCGGAAAAGCTGCGAGCACCACGAAGGGACTGCGGCTGACGTGATAGGCGAGCAGCCAGGTTCCCAGCAGCGGTGCCGCGATCGAACCCACTTTGCCGATGCTGGCCGCCCAACCGGCGCCGCGGGCCCGTTCGCCGGTGGGGTAGTAGATCCCGAGAATGCTCTGGATGCCGTAGTGGCTGCCGCCCAGCAGCAGGTATACCAGCGCCATCATCGCCATGAAGGCCGTCGGACCGACGTGGTGCACCCCGATCATCATCAGCAAGGGCACCGCCAGGATCGGCATCACCGCGAGACTGGCCGGCCCCAGGCGGTCCGTGAACCGCATCAGCACGACGGCGCCGGTGGCACCGACCAGCGAGTTGAATGAACTCGACCAGGCCGCCCCGCTGCGGCTGAGACCCATCTGCTCGAACACGATAGGTCCCCAGGTGGCGAAGAAATACTGGGTGAGTGAACTGGCGGCAAACGCCAGCCACAGCAACGGCGTGATATAGCGCAGCGCACCGTCGAAGAGGATCGCGGGCCCGCGAGGTTGCACGGCAGGGGCGGGCGCAAACACCAGTTGCGAGGGCTCAAAGCGGCGCTCCGGGATCAGCCGCCTGACGATGCGTGCGATGCGCTGCGGATCACCGCCGCGGTGCGCCAGGAAGCGCAGCGATTCCGGCAGTTTGCGCCACACCAGGGCCGCTGCGCCGAGCGAGGCGACGCCACCGACGACGAACACGGACTGCCAGCCGTAATGCGGTATGAGCGCAACCGACAGCGGCCCGGAGATGCACACGCCGAGACCATAGCCGAGCATGATCAGCGTCACCACGGTCGCGCGGTATCGCGTCGGGACGTACTCGATGCTCAGCGCCCAGATGAGCGGCAGCGCGCCCCCCAGTGCGATGCCGCCGAAGAAGCGGGCCAGCAGCAACTGCGGGGTATTGCCGGCGGCAGCCAGCAGCAGGGTGAGCACTCCGAAGAGGCCCACGGCCGCGACGATGGCGCGTCGCCGTCCGAACCGGTCGCCCAGGAATCCGAACAGCAGGCCACCCAGAAGCGCGCCGGCACTGCCGCTGACGAACACGGCGCCCAGCGCGCCGACATCGAGGGAGTACTGCGACTTCAGGTACGGAGCGACGAAGGCGATGACGTTGAGGTCGAAGCCATCCAGGAAGGTCACGAGCCAGGAGATGATCACCAGGCGGACGACGAATGCATTCAGCGGCTGCGACTCGATGATCTGGCAGACATCGACCGCTGGCAGCTCGGCGCTGACCGCACGGCCTGCATCCGAGGCAGGGGACAGCACCGGCGCCAGCACCAGCCGTGCCTGGACGCTGCTGTCAGCCGGCGGCGTCATACACCGTCGTGCGACGCATGTCCCGGGGGTAGAGGGTGTCTTCGAAGGCCGTGGCGCGGTGCATGGTGCTGCGATTATCCCAGATCACCAGATCCCCCGGCTGATACCAGCGTACCGCGCAGGTGAACCTCGGTTGGGTTGCGAACGCCATCAGTTCATTCAGCAACTGCCGGCCCTGCGCCTCGGGCCAGCCGACGATGTGCGAGGCGTGCGCGGCGAGATACAGCGTCTTGCAGCCGGCGCCGGCGTGGTACTGCACCAGCCGGTGCTGCGAGGGCGGCTTGGCTGCCTTCTCCTCCTCGGTGGGCGCCGGATATCCGGCGACAAGCCGGGAGTGCCACAGCCAATGCTGCGCCACCAGGTCCTCGATGCGCGCCCGGGTGTCCGGCGGCAGCGCCGCATACGCGGCGCGCATGTTGGCAAATTCGGTGTCGCCGCCCACGGGCGGGACACGATGGGCGAGCAGCAGCGAGTAGGCGGCGCGATGCGGATTGAACGACGAATCCGTGTGCCACAGGGCATTGCCCTTGTTGTAGAGGCGCCGCCGTTCATCCACCAGGATCCGGCCGTCCCGGTCCACATTGCCGGCATCGAACAGTTCCGGATGCGAGAAGCGTGCGCGCTGCGGGCCGAACAGCTTCGGTGCGAGTTCGAGCTCGCCGAACTGACGACTGAATTCGATGTGCCGGCCATCATCCAGGCCGGTGTCGCGGAACACGGCGACTCCGTAGCGATCCAGCACGCCGGTGATCTCGGCAATGGTCGCCGGCGGCACGGGTCTTGAGAAGTCCACCCCGTGCACTTCCGCCACGAAGCCGGTCCCGAGTTCCTTCGCCGTAACCGTCCTGTGCGCCTGCGAATTCAAAAGCATGCTTTCATTCTAGGGCGAACTGGATTAGGGTTTCAAATGCGCCGCAGAGCCGAAGCCATAGATCGCACAGGAGCGCGCGTTGTCTTCGCAACAAAAACACGGGTCCAATCGTGAGGCACCCCCTCGCACCGAACGCGTCAAGTCGAAGGCCCCACGCTGGTTTGCTGGCGTCTCCCAGGACGGTGAACTGCTCCTGCGACGCCGCGAGGATGGTGATCCGGCAGTCGAGGGCCACATCAAGTACTCATTCTCGCAGGGGCTCACGTTCGTCGCGCGCCGGTGGCGCAATGTGATGAACGAGGACCTCCTGGAATTCGGCCAGAGTCACGTGCGCTGGGGCACCCTCTATTGGATCTCGGTATTCGGCGATCGCGTCAATCAAACCCAGCTCGCCGAGCGCATGGGCATCGAGCAGCCCACCCTGGGCCGCGTGCTGCGCGAGCTTGAGTCCGACGGGCTGATCGAACGGCGCGCTCCTGCAGGCGACCGGCGGGCACGGGTCATAAGTCTCACCCCGGCTTCCAAGCCTTTGATGCAGAAGATCAATCGTATACAGAACACGGTGCGGGCAAGCCTCCTCAAAGGCATCGAACCTGCAGAGCTCGCAGCCTGTCTGGCGGTATTCGCCAGAATTCTCGACAACGCGGACCTGCACGTCGCAAAGCGGCGCTGAGGGGGGCTGTGGCTATTTCGCCGCAGCGGCGCGCACGCAGTGCAAGACACCGAAAATGCCGCCGTAGTATGCCAAAGCGCACACAGTTGCCGAGCCAACTGTTGCTGACTGTTGACAAGTCCAGACAAGCGCGCGCATAGTCGCCGCAAAATTACAAACCATGCTTTGCAATTCCAAAGCATGCTTTGCATCTGCCTGGCAGTGGATTGAGGGTACGCGGCGAAGATCAACCGATGCGCTGGACTGTGAGTCCGGCCGACGTGATCAACCTTGGGAGTTGATCGCTGCCGGAAAACGCAATCGCGGGCCAGGCGAGCTTGTTTAAACGGATTTGTCAGGGGGGGTACGTATGACCATGCAGAGTGCGGCGGAGAAGCGTCGGCCGAAGTCCTTCGGTGCGACCCGGTACTTGGTGTCCATGGCCGTTGCAGCCGCGCTCGGTGGCGCGGCGCTGTCACACAGGGCGCTTGCCGCGGATCCGCCGGCGGCTGCCAATGATCAGAGCACTGCCTCGGCGCCGTCGTCCGAGGAAGCGCTGACCGAGGTCACGATCACCGGTTCGCGCATTGCGCGCACGCGTGATCTTGATGCGCCTAGCCCGATTGCGACCATCGGCTCGGATGCGCTCAACAACACTTCGTCGACCGCCGTCGAGTCGGTGCTGAACCAGCAGCCGCAGTTCGTTCCCCAGACGACCCAGTTCACGAGCCAGGTACAGGCTACGCCGACGCAGTCTCCCGGTGCGGCCACCCTTAACCTGCGTGGTCTGGGTAACAACCGCAATCTGGTGCTAGTCGATGGTCAGCGCTGGCAGCCCAGCAATGCCAGCCTGGTGGTTGATCTGAACACGATTCCCATGGCCGCCATAGAAAGCGTCGAGACCATCACCGGCGGTGCCTCGGCGGTCTATGGTCCGGACGCTATTGCCGGCGTCGTGAACTTTGTCCTGAAGAAGGACTTCCAGGGTCTGGACGTGGACGTTCAGCACGGCGAGTCGTTCAAGGGCGATGCCGGCAGCACGCGCGCCAGCATCCTGATGGGTACTAACAGTTCTGATAACCGCGGCAATGTCATGCTCGGCCTGGATTGGACCAAGCGCGACCCGCTATATGCGAGTCAACGCAGCTTCTATACAGATGGCTTCAGCGATCCGAACAACGTCAGTTCCGGCTTTGTCTTCGCACCCTCATATGAACCTGGCACAGGCACCGCGGCACCTTCCCAGGCGGCCCTCAACTCATTATTTCCGCAGGCTCCAGCCGGCACCGTCGGCACGTCCACTGAAGTCTATTTCAATGCCGATGGCACGCCATTTGTGCAGCAGAACGGCGGTCTGGGCTATAACGGGCCGATCAATGCCGCAGGCACCGGGCGCTATTCGGGCATCGACGTCCTCAGCAGCAGCACATCCTCGCCCAACCAGCTGCAACAGACATTCGAGGGAGGATTAATTTCAATCCCCCTACAGCGCTACTCCATGTTCGGTCATGGACATTACGACATTACGGACGACGTCACGGCCTACGCGCAACTTGATTACAACAATAGCCAGGTGGAGAGCGAGAATGGCTATGCGCCCGCGATCACGATCTGGCAAACCACTATCCCGCGTTACAACACGCCGGGCTCTGCGACCCAGGACTCGTCCTGGCTGCCGGCGGACCTACTGACGCTGCTTAATTCGCGCGCCAATCCGAGCGCGCCCTGGAACCTGTACCAGGTTATCGACTACATGGGACCTGAAACGCTGCAGACTACGACCGACACGTGGCAGATGACCGCCGGCCTCAAGGGAAAGCTGCCCTTCAGGGATTGGACCTGGGACATTTATGGATCGCAGGGAAGGACCCACGAGCTCGACGATTACTCGGGCCTGCCGTCGCTGCAGCGCTTGCAGTATCTCGATGCGCTACCCGATTTCGGCAAGGGCGCAAGCATTTCAGCGCCAGCCGGTACGCCTTTCGGGTATGGGGAAAGCTGCACCAGCGGTTTGCCGGTGTTCACCGATTTTACTCCCAGCTCGGATTGTATCCAGAGCATCGAGGACCCGCTGAAGACGGAGCAGACTCTGAAGCAGACCATCGTCGAAGGCTATATCCAGGGCTTGCTGTGGACCCTGCCGACTGGGG
>DATJTJ010000166.1:0-30484 GCA_035503515.1 Steroidobacteraceae bacterium | reverse complement strand
CCGGACGGCAAGCCAATGTGCAATCCAGAGTGCCTCAAGGCTCAGATCGACATCTACTTCAAGGAGCACAGCCAGACTGTGCCGAGCCAGATCGATTGCCAGCAGCAGGACGGTGCGACTTCCTGGGATCCGGAAGGTAAGGACAGCATCGATTGATCGGAGGTCAGGACGTGGCACGCTACCAGTATCTGGATGACTATCAGTTTTCGGGCTGCGCCATACGGCGCAGCAACCTGTTGACCTTCTTCGGCCAGATATGGGGAGACACAGATTCCCTGCAGACAAGGCCTACGGCAGCTTTTTTTTGCAACACACAGAAGCCGGCGGACGCGCGCTGGGCCTATCGCAAGATAGGAGAGGCCACCGGCATTCACGGCTTGCCGGTGTTCGTTCCCGATGAACGCTGGCTGTTCGTGATGGATGATGGTTTCGTGTACGTCGTCGGCCAGGGAGAAGATGCTCCGGAAAAGCCGGTCTCCAAGGAAAAGCACGCCTTCTTTCAAACCGCGCGGTGCATTGAGCAGCACGCCTACGCGGTCGGCCCGCTGCGCCGGGTCTTCCGCCGGGATGCCAGGAACAAATGGGTTCGGCTCGACGCCGGGCTTCCAAAGAGCAGCGGCGATGACTCCGGATTCGACGATATCGACGGTTTCAGCGCTTCGGATCTCTATGCGTGCGGCGGTCAGGGGGACCTGTGGTCCTTTGATGGCAAGCGCTGGTCCAGGATCGATGTGCCGACCAACGCCGCGTTATGGCATGTCGTTTGCGGTGTCGATGGTCTCGTCTATGTTATGACTGATCAGCGTAAATTCCTGGTCGGAAGGGGCGACAGCTGGCGAATCATCGAGCAGGACAAGACCGAGGACGTGTTCGAGGACATGGTGTGGTATGAGGATCGTGTCTATGTATCGACGGTTGATGCTCTCTACGAGATAGTTAAAGGCGTGTTCAAGCCATCGCGGCTGAAGCCGCCGGCGCAGGAGTCCTATGCACATATGGCTGCCGGCGACGGCGTACTTCTCGTCGCGGGATCGGATGAGGCCAGCCTGTACGATGGCAAGAAATGGACGGTCGTGCTCAAGGCGCCATGAACGCCCAGCCGATCAGCCTGATACTGGACCAGCACGCCGAGGACGCCGCCGTGCTCTTCAACTCGTGTACGGTGCTGAGGCGAGCGCCACACGTTAGGCTGAGGCACCTACTGAGATTCGAAAACCGGTTGGCCGCGCACCTCGATGGACTTGCTATCGGTGGCGAGGCCGCCGTCCAGGCGTGCGATAGTGCTCTGGAGCTTCCCGCTTCGGGCGCCATGTTCTGCGCGGCCGTATCGGCAATCGAAGACCAGCGCTCCGAGCGACTCGAACGGTTGATCGCGCTGGCCATGGCCGTGCCGGCGACGCAGCGCGGGCTGAGAGGTGCCTTCGGTTGGGTCGAGTCTGGCCGTCTGCGTGGGATCGTGGCCGAGATGCTGGCGTCGGCCGATGATTTCAGACGGGCGCTCGCTGCGGCTGCCTGCGGCATGCACCGCGTCGACCCGGGGATTACGGTCGAGCGTCGGTTCGGGGACGAAAGTCCATTCGTACGGGCACGAATCTGGCGCACCGCGGGTGAAGTAGGAAGGCGCGAGTTGGTCTCCACCGCTGCAGCAGCGGCGCTGGCCGATGAGGACCTAACCTGTCAATTTTGGGCGGCCTGGACCGCCGTACTCCTTGGAGACACCCATGCTGGGCTTGAGGCCCTCACCGACTTCGCAGCGACACCTGGGCAATTCCGGACTCGGGCATTCCAGCTCACGCTGCAAGCGATGGAGCTGGATAGTGCCCACGCTTGGCTGGCATCGTTGCCCAAGGAAGTTGGAAATCTACGGTGGCTCATTCGTGGCTCCGGCTTTATCGGCGATCCAGCCTACGTTTCCTGGCTCATCGGCCTGATGGGAGATGAGAGGGCAACGCGGCTGGCGGGCGAAGCCTTCAGTCTGATGACCGGGGTTGATCTGGCATGGCTGGACTTGGAGCGGAAACCTCCGGAGAACTTCGAATCTGGCCCGAACGACGATCCGGACGATCCCAACGTCGACATGGACGAGGACGATGGCCTGCCGTGGCCCGATGTGGAGAAGATCAAGACCTGGTGGACGGCCAACGGGGGCCGCTTCCAGTCGGGAACGCGCTACTTCATGGGTGAGCCCCTGAACCGCGAGAACTGCGTTCGCGTCCTGAAGGAAGGATTCCAGCGCCAGCGGATCGCGGCGGCGATCTACCTGTCGCTCCTCAATCCGGGCACGCCGCTCTTCGAATGGCGGGCACCGGCCAGGCGCCAGCAGCGCCTGCTGGCTCAGATGACCTGACGGGCGCCGCCAATGCCCGCGATTGCCGTTCCCCGATACATTTTCACCATTTTGGCGGCCCTGTTCCTGATCGCCGCCCTCGGCCGCTCGCTACGGCAGCGCAGGCTCGATCCGGCAGCGCGTACCTGGCTCACCATCGGGCTCATATTCAGTGCCGTCAGCGCCTGGCTTTGGGTGACGGCCTCGAAGTCCTGACCCTCAATCGCGGAAATCCGGGCGCTGTTGCTTGCGTCGTCCCTAGATTTCAGGTACTTACAAGCCAGTCTTGCAGCTACAGGTAGCAACGTGGCGCGTGCCAAGGTCATCGACTTCGATTACTACCAGTTCCTGGGCTTGCTGCGCCGCGCAACGGATGCCGGGGCACGCATCGAGCGCGGCGACGCACGCTGGGCGGCGTACGTGAAGTCCCATGGCATCAACGAGGTCGCCGCCACCGCCATCGCCCGGCAGAAGTTCGATGGGCCTGCGGCCGTCATCATCGACGAAGGCAAGGACACCGACGGACTCTATTTCTTCTCGAAGAATGAGGAGGCTTGCCTTCGGTTGGTGGCACTGGCCGAATAGGGGCCATGTACCTCACGCTCGAAGTCGTCAGCCCGCAGGCCGCCTCGCTCGGCGCCCAGCGCAAGCAGGTGGTCGGCGCCGCCGGACTCACGATCGGGCGCACCGCGGGCAATGACTGGGTCATCCCGGACCCCTACATCTCCAAGATTCATGCGCGTATTTCCCATGCGAACGGCGCATTCTTCATCGAGAGCCTGGGCAGGAATCCCGTGGCCATCGGGGGTCCGCAACAGACCATACCGGCTCACCAGCCACGGCCCCTGCGCAACGGCGATCGGTTCTTCATCGATCAGTATGAGGTGCTGGTGTCGGCGCATCAGGGAGAGCCCCCCGGCGCAGGGGCGCCGCGCGCCCCCCTGATGAGCGTCGACGACCCCTTCGGGGTCCAGGACGCCGAGGTCGAGGATCCCTTCGGAGGGCCGCCGTCCAGCGGGCTATCGGCCCATCCGCAACCGGCGGTGCCGGATGTCTGGAATAACGCGGCCACCGAGGGCTTCACCGATACCGCCGAACTGGATCCCCTGGCGGCCCTCGGGGGACGGCCCCGCGTCGAGCCGGAACTGCCGCCCGTGAACTGGCAACAGGCCGGGCCTTTGGGCGATCATTTCCAGGCGCCCTCGCTCCCCTTGCCACCCTCGGGCGCCGACGTACCCGATAACTGGGACCAGTCGCAGTTCTCGACGCCCGCGCCCCGTCCCGCCGCCGCAGTGCCCAAAGGAATCCCGGACAACTGGGAGCGTTCCGTCATCGCGTCACGTCCGGCTCCGCAGCCGCCCGTGCCCCGGCCGGCGCCGGCCACCGAACCTGTGGCGCAGCCGCGCACGGTCAAAGCGCCCGCGCCGCGACCCTCGCCGCCGCTACCGTCCGTTGCTGCGGCGCCGCGACGGGCTTCCGCGCCACCGGCGCCGCCGGAGCCGCACGCCCCGCCGGAGTCCCTGGCGAGTGTCGGGTTGGCGGAGCTGCTGCAGGGGGCGGGGCTCGACGACCGGGAGGTCTCACCGGAGATCGCCCAGGAGCTGGGGCAGGTGCTGCGGATCGTGGTGCAGGGCGTCATGGATGTACTGCAGGCCCGTAGCAACATCAAGTCCCAGTTCCGGCTGCCCACGACCCGCATCAAGGCCTCAGAAAACAATCCCTTGAAGCTGTCGCCGAACGTGGAGAGCGCGCTGCACACCCTGCTGGTCCAGCGCAATCCGGGTTACCTGCCGACCGCGCAGGCCTTCGAGGATGCCTTCAACGACATTCGCCACCATCAGGTGGCCATGCTCGAGGGGGTCCGCGCGGCCTTCCGGTCCATGCTCGAGTCATTCTCGCCGCAGGCGCTCGAGGAACAGCTCGAGCCGGGAAAACGCGCCGGCCGGCTGGGATTCGGCGGCGGCAAGTCCCGGTATCAGGAACTCTATGCCGACTGGTACGCGCGCCTGGGCAAGGATGCCGACGACACCTTCAGGCGCCTGTTCGGCGACGTGTTCGCGGAAGCCTACGAAAAACAGCTGGAGCGCCTGAAGCGCGGCAGCCCCGAATCCGGCAAGAACTAGTCGCCGCTCTTGGTTTATTCTAAGTCCCGTACCGTCGGTCCCGGAGGACGGAATGGGGATGCCAACAAGAAGATGCGCCGCATACGGCGCGCCCGGAGTGGCGATCGTGCTGGCGAGTCTGGGCCTGGTGCTGGCCGGATGCCATTCGGCGCCTCCCAAACCGGTTCCCGAACGGGCCACGCTGAGCGTGGCGCCGAACGTGAACCCGGACAGCAGCGGGCGACCCTCCCCGGTCGTCGTGCGGATCTATCAGCTCAAGGACGAGGGCGCATTCAACAATGCCGATTACTTCGCGCTCATGGACAAGGAGCAGGAGACCCTCGGCCCGACCTTGGTGGAGCGCGAAGAGTACGAGCTGCAGCCCGGGGAGACGCGCGTCCTCGAGCTGAACGTGGCGCCGGAGGCCCGCTACCTCGGCGCGATCGCCGGGTTCCGGGACATCCGCAATGCCCACTGGAAGGCGTTGTCCCCCACTCCCGAGAAGAGTCTCAAGGACCTCATCCGGACCAAGAAGCTCATCATCAGTTTCGGCAAGGCGGAGGTGAAGATCACCGCCGGTTGAGTGCCAGTTTGCCTCCAGTGATACCTCAAGGATCTCGATGTCGTCGAACAACAAAGTCGTGTGGTCGGAGGGTCTGTTCCTGCGGCCCCAGCATTTCCAGCAGCAGACGCGCTATTTCGAGCGCTACGTGGAGGGTCGCGCCCGCGAGCTGCGGCCGCATTCCTGGGGCTTCACGCACCTGGAGATCGAGCGCGATCTGCTGAGCATCGGCAAGCTCGGCCTGCGGCGCGCCGCCGGCGTGTTTCCCGATGGCACGCCGTTCGCGATGCCCGACGATGATCCGCTGCCGTCGCCCCTGGAACTGAATCCGCAGCATCGTGACCAGCCGGTGTACCTGGCGGTGGGGCTGCGCAAGGAGGGCGCCCGCGAGTCCGACCGCGCCACCCGCCCGGATGGCGTCGTGCGCTATACCCAGCGTGACTTCGACTCGCGCGATGTCGCCTCGGACTCCACCACCTCGGCCACCCTGGAAGTGGCGGCCGTGAACGCGCGGCTGCTGCTCGCCAGCGACCCGCGGGAGGACTTCGCCTGCATTCCGCTGACCCACATCCAGGAATGCCGCGCCGACCGCACGGTGGTGCTCGATGAGCAGTTCATACCGACCGCGCTCAATACCCACCAGTCGACGCGGCTGGCCACCTTCATCACCGAGCTGCAGGGTCTGATGCACCAGCGGGGTGAGGCGCTCGCGGCACGGGCCGTGGCCTCGGGCCGCGGCGGCGCCGCCGAAATCGCCGATTTCCTGATGCTGCAGACCATCAACCGCTATGAGGCGCTGGTGGATCATGTCGCGGCGAGCCCGCTGCTGCATCCCGAGGCGCTGTACTGCCTGTGTCTGCAGATCGCCGGCGACCTGGCGACGCTCACGACCCACAGCCGTCGACTCGGCAAGCTGCCGCCCTACCGGCACGAGGACCTGCGGGCCGCCTACGATCCGCTGATCGCGGCCCTGCGGGCCTCGCTCAGCGTGGTGCTCGAACAGAACGCGGTGCCGATCGCGCTGGAGAAGAAGCGCTTCAACATCTCCGTGGGCGTCGTCAACGACAAGTCCCTGTTCGATTCGGCGGCGTTCGTGCTGGCGGCCCGGGCGGACCTGGCGGCCGAGGCGGTGCGCAAGAATTTCCCGGCGCAGGTGACCATCGCCACCGTCGAGAGCATCGCCAAGCTCGTCAACGATCACCTGCCGGGCGTGCCGCTGCAGCCGCTGTCGGTGGTGCCGCGCCAGATTCCCTTCCATGCCGGCTTCGTCTATTTCGAACTCGAACGCAGCAGCCCGCGGTTCCGCGAGCTGAAGTCCGGGGGCGGGATCGCCCTGCACATACCGGACACGTTCCCGGGGCTGGCGATGGAGCTGTGGGCCATCAGGGGCTCGTGACATGGCCGACACGGACGATCCCTTCGCCGTTCCCGATGGCACCGTGCTGCGGCCAAGGCCCGGCGCGGGCCGACGGCCCGCCGCGCCGGGCGCGGGGACCGCATTCAGTCCATCGTCTGCGGCCCCGACGCGCTCGAGCGGCGCGGCCGGCGCGGTCGTCGGTGGACGCGCGGCCCCGCTCACCGACTTCCTCGGCGGCTCGCGCAATCCCATCCTGCAGTCCGCCGCGCCATTGCTGTCGCTGGCGTCGCGCTTCGCGGTGGCGGTGCCGCAGGCGAGTGTTGCGACCCTGCGGCAGCAGGCCGTGCAGGAGATCCGGGCCTTCGAGGAGCGGCTGCGCGCGGCCGGCGTCGCCCGCGAGGATGAACTCGTGGCGCGCTACGTGCTGTGCACGTTCGTGGACGGCGCCGTGCTCAACACACCCTGGGGCGCCCAGGGGGACTGGGCCGCGCAGTCGCTGCTGGTGATGTTCCACAAGGAGGTCTCGGGCGGGGAGAAGTTCTTCGAGATCCTCGATCGCATCAGCGGCGATCCGAACCGCTACCTGGACCTGCTCGAGCTGCTCTACGTGTGCCTGGCGCTGGGCTACGAGGGCAAGTACCGGCAGGATCCGAACGGCCCGGCGCGGCTGGCGGAACTGCAGCACCGGCTCTTCCGGCTGATCCGCGAACGCCGGCAGATCCGCGATGAGCCGCTGTCGGCGCACTGGCAGGGCATCGAGGACCGTCGCAACCGCGTGCTGCGCTATGTGCCGTGGTGGCTCATCGCCATCGCCGGCGGCGCCGTCGTGACGGGGGTCTTCATCGTCCTGCACTCGCGCCTGGCCCGCGAAGCCGAGCCCATCAAGGCGGCACTGGCCGCGCCCGCCGCGCCGCTGACCTATGCGCCGGCGCCGGCCCGCAACAGCCGCCTGAAGCAACTGCTGGCGACCGAGGAGGGCGCCGGACGACTGACGGTCGAGGAACTCGCCGACCGCTCGGTGGTGACCCTGACGGCACCGAACCTGTTCCGCTCGGGCAGCGCCCGCGTCAATCCGGACCTGTATCCGACGTTGCGCTCGGTAGCCCTGGCGCTGAACCAGGTCCCCGGACGGGTGCTCATCGTCGGACACACCGACGATCAGCCGGTGAAGTCGCTGCAGTACGCCGACAACTTCGATCTGTCACGCGCCCGCGCGCAGGCGGTGTCGCAGGTGCTGAAGCTGGCGCTGCAGGACTTCACGCGGGTGTCGGTGCAGGGCGTGGGCTCGACCCAGCCGCGCTACACACCGGTGGACACGGCGCAGAACCGCGCGCGTAACCGGCGCGTGGAGATCATGCAGGTCGCGGAGCCTTCCGGGAGCGCCCGGTGATCGCGCTGCTGAAGAAGCTGCTGTTGCTGATCGCGCTGCTGCTGATCGCCGGGGTGATCTGGTTCGGCGGCCCCTACCTCGCCTTCGCGGACTACGTGCCGCTCGAGACGCCGCTGGCGCGGCTGATCCTCATTGGCCTGGTGGTCGTACTCTGGGGCGTGCGCGCCGCCTGGCGTGCGCTCAAGGCGGCCCGCGCCGGCGGCCAGCTGGCCAAGGCCGTGGCCCGGCAGGAGGATCCGACCTCGGCGCGCGTCTCGGCCGAGGCCCGCCAGCTGCAGCAGCGTTTCGAGGAAGCGGCCGAAGCGCTGCGGCGGACGCGCAAGGGCAGCACCAGTCTCTACGAGCTGCCCTGGTACATCATCATCGGCCCGCCCGGGGCCGGCAAGACCACGGCCATCGTCAACTCCGGCCTGAACTTTCCCCTCGCCCAGAAATTCGGCAAGGAGGCGCTGCGGGGTGTCGGCGGCACCCGCAACTGCGACTGGTGGTTCACCGACCAGGCGATCCTGCTCGACACCGCCGGACGCTACACGACGCAGGACTCCGATCAGGCCGGCGACGCGGCCGGCTGGCGCGAATTCCTGGGATTGCTGCGCAAGTACCGCAGGCGCCGACCCATCAACGGGGTGCTGGTGGCGATGAGCGTCGCCGATCTCGCGTCGCTCTCCGACGCCGAGCGCACGCGCCACGTGGCCGCGGTGCGCGAGCGGCTGGAGGAGCTGCACCGGGAGCTGCGGATCACCCTGCCGGTCTACCTGCTGCTCACCAAGTGCGACCTGCTCGCGGGGTTCACCGAGTTCTTCGACGATCTCGACCAGGAGGCGCGCGCCCAGGTGTGGGGCACGACCTTCCCGATCGCGGACTCGCGATCCGGCGCGGCGCCCGCGCAGCTGTCCGCGCAGCTCGATGAACTGCTCGAACGCCTCAACACGCGCATGCTCGGGCGCCTGGAAGCGGAGCGTGACGTCGAGCGGCGCGCGCTGATCTTCGGCTTTCCCCGTCAGTTCGCGGGCCTGCGGCGGGCCCTGACGGGTTTCGTCGAGGAAGCCTTCGGGCCGTCCGCGTTCGAGCAGGGCGCCTGGCTGCGCGGCGTCTATCTCACCAGCGGCACGCAGGAGGGCACGCCGATCGATCGCATGCTGGGCGCCCTGTCGCGGACCTTCGGCCTGGGCGTGCGGGCCGTCGGCGCCCAGGGGGGCCAGGGCAAGGCCTATTTCATCCGCCGCCTGCTCACCGAAGTGATCTTCCACGAAAGCGGCCTGGCGGGCCTCAACCGCCGGGTGGAGATCCGCACCGCGTTCGTCCAGTCCTCCGCCTATCTCGGCATCGCCGCGGCGACGGTGCTGATCTGCGCCGCGTTCCTCCTCAGCTACGAGCGCAACAGCAGCTACCTGCGGGACGTGCAGGCGGTCGTGCAGCCGCTCGCCAACCTGCCGCCCGCGGACACCGGAGGGCTGACGTCCGTGCTGCCGCGCCTGGATGCCTACCGCGATGTGCTCGCGGTCGCCGACCGGTACCACGCGGGGGCGCCGCTGAGCATGCGCGCGGGTCTGTACCAGGGCGGCTCGCTCGCCGGGGCGGCCCTGGATGCCTATCTTCGGGAGCTGAACGATGGATTGTCGCCGGCGCTCGCCGCGGCGTTCCAGGATCGCATCTCGCAGCTGGCGAGCCAGCCGGACCGGCTGTACGAGTACCTGAAGACCTACCTGATGCTCGGTGAGCCCCAACGGCTGGTGCCCGCCGAGATGCAGTTCATGAGCAATCTCGAATGGCGCCAGCGCTTCGCGGGCGATCCGGCCACCGTGGAGCGTCTCGACACGCACGTCAACGCCTTGATCGCGGACAAGAGCCGGGTGCAGCCCGTGAGTCTGAACGAAGACCTGGTCGCCCAGGCCCGCACCTCGCTGCGCCAGGCCTCGCTGCCCGTCCTGATGTACAGCCGCCTGAAGCTCTCCTCTGCCAGCGACACCCAGCACGCCATCCATCTGGACAAGGAGATCGGCCTCGGCGGGGACTCGGTGCTGATCCGCAAGAGCGGCACGCCGCTCTCCGAACCGGTGCCCGCGCTCTACACGCAGCCGGTGTTCCAGGATGTCGCGACCACCGGCAAGTACACCATCGCCAACGACTTCGTGGGTGACAGTTGGGTGCTCGGCGAGGGGGTGGCCTCCCGGACCGACATCCCGCGACTGGTCAATGACATGATGCGGCTGTACGAGGACGATTACATCCGCACCTGGGACGCCCTGCTCGCGGACCTGGCGCCACGGCCGACGACCAGCGCCAAGGACCTGGCCGACATGATGGCGCTGCTCGCGAGCGCGTCCTCGCCGCTCAAGCGGCTGCTGACCGTCGTCGAGGCCAACACCAATCTGCTCAAGCCACCGCCGGCCGGCGATGCGGCCGCCAGCGTCAAGGCGGCCATCGCGGCCAAACTGCAGACGCTGCAGCAGACCTTCGGGGCGGTGCCGACGGCCGAGCCGCCCGGAACGCGGGTCACGCAGCACTTCCAGGCACTGCACAAGCTGATCGACGGACCCCCCGGGGCCGCGCCCATCGACCAGACGCTGCAGGCGATCGGCCAGATCCAGAAGCAGCTCGGCGGCATGGGCAACGGTCTCGGGGACACGAACGCACTGTCCACCGTGGCGTCCGCCGGACAGGCCACCGCCGTGCAGCAGCTGCGCATCGCCGCCATGCAGCTGCCCGCGCCGATCGCCGCGATCGTGGCGCAGGTGGGCAGCAAGGGCGAAGCGGTCGCCAAGGCCGAGGCGGGCCAGGAACTCTCGCGTCTGTACCAGACCGATGTCGCGGGCGAGTGCCGGCAGCTCATCGAGGGCCGCTACCCGTTCGCCGCCGGCGCCAAGAGCGATGTGACGCTTGCGGACTTCGGCAGGCTGTTCGCGAGCGGCGGCGTCTTCGACCTGTTCTTCCACGATCACCTGGCGCCCCTGGTGGATACCTCCACCACGCCCTGGCGCTGGAAGGAGGGCGCGGGCGGCATCGGGCCGGCAAGTCTCCTGTCCCAGTTCCAGGCGGTCGAGCGCATCCGCCAGATCTACTTCAAGCCCGGCGCCCAGCTGCCCGAGCTGCACTTCAGCGTCACGCCCGAATACCTCGATGCGCCGGTGCGGCGGCTGGTCCTCGACATCGACGGCCAGGACGTCGAGTACCGGCACGGCCCGACGCGGGCGCAGGCGCTGGTCTGGCCCGGTCCCGCGCCCGGACAAAGCTCGGTACTGTTCGAGGAAAGCGGGGGCGCGGGACCGAACCGCTCGTACCAGGGCCCCTGGGCGCTGTTTCACCTGCTGGACGAAGCCAGTGTCCAGCCGCAATCCGACGTGCGCTACCTGGTGACCGTGACTGCGTCGGGCCGTACCGCGCGGGTCACGCTGGAGGCGACCTCGGTGCGCAATCCCTTCGGCCGCGCCGAGCTCCGCGGTTTCCGCTGCGGTACCTGAGCCGAGCGCATGGCCGGCGCGACCGTAGGATTTTTCGGCAAGCTGCCCAGTCACGGGGATTTCATCGCGCGCCGCGTGGACGATGCATTCCGGGACGTCTGGGACGAGTGGCTGCAGCGCTGTATCGCCCAAAGCCGGCAGCAGCTGGGGTCGCACTGGCTGGACTGCTATCTCACCAGTCCGATGTGGCGATTCTTCCTGAGCGACGGGGTCGCCGGCGCCGCAAGCTACGCGGGCGTGCTGCTGCCGAGCGTCGATCGCGTGGGGCGCTACTTCCCACTGAGTATCGTGGTGCCGCTGCCGGCGGCAGCCGCGCCCGTCGACTTCGCCTGCGCGGCGGCGCGCTGGTTCGCGCAGATCGAAGCGCTGTGCGCCGAGGCAGTGCAGAGCGATTCACTGACGCTCGATGCATTGGACCGGCAGCTCGCGGACAGCGCCGCGTTGCTGAGCAGCGTCGATGGACTGCTCATGCCGCGCCAGTCGTTCCCCGGTGCGGCGCACTGGCACTGGCCGCTCGCCGACATCGATGCCGTGCCCGCCGCACTCGGTGCGCCGCTCGCCGTGGTGGCCCAGTCGATGCTGCGACCGCTCACGATGTGGTGGACCCAGGGATCCGAACACGTCAGCCCGAACGTGCTGCTGGTGCGCGGACTGCCCCAGCCGCAGAAGTTCGCGGCGCTGCTCGATGGCAGCTGGGAGCAGTCGGGTTGGGAAGGCGAGCGGGAGGCGGCGCCGGCCGAGGAGGCCCTGCAGGCAGCGACTCCCTTCGCGGTCGCCAGCGGCGGCGCCACCGACCCGGGCACCGTTCGCGCCCAGAATCAGGACAACTTCATGCGCAGCGATGACAGCCGCCTGTGGGCGGTCGCGGACGGCATGGGGGGCCATAGCAACGGGGACCGGGCCAGCCAGATGGTCGTCGACGCGCTCAACAGCCTGGAGCCGGTCGCCACCCTCAACGCGGCCCTGCAGTCCGTGGCGCTGGCGCTGTCGCGCGTGAATGCGGACCTGCACGGCGCGGCGCTCGCCGTGGGCGCCGGCGTCCGCAGCGGCTCGACGGTGGTGGCGCTGGTGCTGCGCGGAGCGCAGTGGGGCATCTCGTGGGCGGGTGACAGTCGGGCCTATCTGCTGCGCGCCGGGATCCTGACGCAGCTGACCGAGGATCATGCCTCGGCGGCCACCGCCGGAGAGATCACCCGTGCAGTGGGGGGGGAGGCGACGCTGGAACTGGACACGCTCGTCGATGAGGCCGCCGACGGCGACCGGTTCCTGCTCTGCAGTGACGGCCTGCATGCGGTCCTCGATCCGGCGGCGTTGCGGGCGGGACTGGCGGATGCGTCCGCACAGCTCGCCGCCCAGCATCTGATCGCTGCCGCCCGGGCGGCGGGCGCGGCCGACAACGTCACGGCCGTCGTCGTCGACGTCCATCGCGAAGCCGCATGAACACGCCTGAATCCGAAAACGACGAGACCCTCGTTCACGGGACCGTGGCGCGCGACACGCGGCTGCGCGAGATGCCGGAGGCCGGCACCCGCCTGCGTCCGGGCGGCGTCGAAACCGTACCTGCGCCCGCGCCCGCGGCGTTCGGTCCGGGCTACCGGCTGCGCGGCCGCTACGTGCTGGACGAACTCATCGGGCAGGGGACCATGGGCCAGGTGTGGCGGGCCAAGGATCTGCTCGGGGAGGAGGCCCGCGACCGCAACCCCTACGTCGCCGTCAAGGTCCTCAACAGCGACTTCGAGTCACATCCGGATGCGTTCGTGGCCCTGCATCGGGAGGCCGTCCGGGCGCAGAAGCTCGCACATCCGAACATCGTCACGGTCCACGTCTTCGACCGCGACGACCACTCGGGACGGGCGTTCATCGCGATGGAGCTGCTGCAGGGCAAGCCGCTGGATCGCGTCATCCGCGAGGCCGGGGCGCAGGGACTGCCGCGCGCGCGCGCCCTGCCCATCATCCGCGGCATGGCCGAAGGCCTGGCCCACGCGCATCGCAAGGGCATCGTCCATTCGGATTTCAAGCCGGCGAACGTGTTCCTGACGAATGAGGGCGTGCCGAAGATCCTGGACTTCGGCATTGCGCGGGCGGTGCAGGTGGCGGGTGTCGCCGACACGGCAGACAGCGCCGATGAGGGCGGATTCCAGGGCTACACGCCGGGCTACGCGGCGCCCGAGGCCCTATCGGGGCACGCAGAACCGAGCCTCGTCGAGGACGTCTTCTCACTCGGCATCGTGGCATTCGAGCTGTCCACCGGACAGCACCCCTTCGGGCGCCTGTCGGCCCCGGAGGCCCGGGCCGCGAACCTGCAGCGCCCCGCGCTGCGGGGACTGAAGCGCCGCGAGGCGCGGGCCATCGAGCATGCGTTGAGCTTCGATCCCGCCAGGCGCACGCCCAACGCCACGGCGTTCCTGCGCGAACTGCAGGGCGTGCCCGTCATCCAGCAGGCCCTGATCGGGGCCGTGACGGTGCTGGTCCTGACCGCCGGCGGTCTCTGGTACAACAACCACCGGCTCTCGATGCCCGACGTCCCGCTGGAGCAACTGCCCGCCGCAGTCCAACAGCAGTTCCGGGAGAAGGTGCAATGCGGGAACGACGCATTGGGCTATGTCGCCCGGACGCACGACGTGTCCGGCAGCGCCGATGCCGCCAGCTGCTTTGCCGACGCCTTCAGACTTCATCCGAAGGACCCCGATGCGGTGCGGGGACTGGACAGCGCCGCGGACCTCGCCATCGACTGGTACCGGAAGATGCCGGACCGCCGGCAGGCGGTGCAGGAACTGAGGAAATTCCGCGAGCGCTGCAACGACGACGCGTGCGGTTACTACCGCACGTACGCGCCGCTGAGTCGTGCCATCCGCGATGCGGGCGGCGAGTAGGGAGGAGCACAGATGTTCATGATGCATGTCGGATGGGGACGCGGCCTGCGGGTCCTGGGCTGCGCCGGGCTTGCGGCCGCGGCGGTGCCGGGCTGGGCGGCCAAGGACACCGCGACCGAGGGCATGGTCGCGCGCCAGGACCTGGAGATCGTCGATTGTCTGCTGCCCGGGCTGGTGCGCCAGCTCGGCAACACCACCTATCTGACGCAGCGTCGGCCGACCCGCACGACGACCGCCGACTGCCGCATCCGGGGCGGGGAGTACACCGCCTACGACCGCGCCGACTACAAGTCGGCGCTGCGGGTGTGGATGGCCACCGCCCAGGCGGGTGACGCTGAAGCGCAGACCAATGTCGGCGAGATCTTCGAGCGCGGACTCGGGGGCGAGCCCAATCCGGAGGCTGCGGCGGTGTGGTACCAGAAAGCGGCGGACCAGGGATATTCACGCGCGCTGTTCGACCTGGGCACGCTCTACGAACAGGGACTGGGGGTGGAAAAGGACCGGATGAAGGCCCTGAACCTGTACCGCCGCGCCTGGGGCCTGCCCGAAGACAACGTGATGTACACCTCCGCCGCGCAGCGCGAGCAGCAGCAGATGCGGGAGGAGCTGCAGAAGGCACTGGACGAGAAGGACCAGCAGCTGCAGTTGCTGCAGAAGCAGCTGCTGGAGATGCAGCAGCGTGCGCAGACCGCGGCCGCGAAGCCGGATGCCGATTCGGCCAAGGAAATCGAGGCACTGAAGAGCTGGATCGCAAAGCTGGAATCCGAACGACGGACCAGCGCCGGACAGCTCGCCGCGATGCCGACCACGCAGACCCGCGAGCCCGTGGCCAGCGCGCCCGTGACCCCGCTGGATCCGCAGGCGCAGGCGCGGTTGGTGAAGGGCATGGACTTCGGGCGCTATTACGCGCTGGTGATCGGCAACCAGAACTACAAGGTCCTCGAGCAGCTGCAGACCCCGCACACCGACGCCGAACGCGCGGCACAGCTGCTGCGTGACAAATATGGCTTCACGGTGCAGGTCATCGAGGATGCGAATGACGTCACCATGCTCAAGGCCCTGAATGACCTGAACCGCGTGCTCAAGCCCAACGACAACGTGCTCATCTACTACGCGGGCCATGGCGAGCGCCTCAAGACCGGCCCTTCGGACGCCGGTTACTGGTTGCCGGTCAACGCCGAGCGGCCGCCCGACGACACGTTCTGGATCGCGAACGAGCAGATCACGGCGCACCTCGGACGGCTGCCGGCGCGGCGGGTGCTGGTCGTCGCCGATTCCTGCTACGCGGGGCTGCTGTCCTCGGAACCGGGTCAGAACATCTTCGGCAACGAGGGTCAGTTCTCCCTGGACTACGTCAGGTACAAACTCCCCAAGCGCGCCCGGCTGCTGCTCGCCTCCGGCGGCGACAATCCGGTCCTCGACGCGGGTGGGCAGGGCGACTCGGTGTTCGCGCGCGCCTTCCTCGACGTGCTGGGCGCGAACACCGGCATCCTGTCGGCGCCCGCGCTGTTCGTGCAGGTGCAGGACCGCGTCAAGGCGGCCTCGGCGCGCAACCACTTCAGCGAAGTGCCGGAGCTCAAGGCCATCAAGGCGGCGGGGCACGAGCTCGGTGACTTCTTCTTCATTCCCCGCTCGAGCTGAGCGTGGCGGAGGATGTCGCAAGCGGCGAAACGCCTGCGCGGCTGATGCAGGCCATCGAACATCATCGCGCGGGCAGGCTGGACAGCGCGGAAGCCGGGTACGTGGCCCACCTGCAGCAGTTTGACGGTGACCCCTCCGGACTGCACTTCCTAGGCCTGTTGCGCACGCAGCAGGGCCGCAATGACGAGGCCATCGACCTGATGACGCAGGCGGTGACCGCCGATCCACGGTACGTGGACGCCTGGAGCAACCTGGCCATCGCGCATTTCCGCAAGCGGGACCTGCAGCAGGCCGAGGCCTGCTGCCGCAAGGCCCTCGACATCGCCCCGGACTTCGCCAACGCCTGGGCGAACCTCGGCATGACGCTGCGGGCCCGGGATGCGGTGGAGGCCGCCCTGGCGGCCTGGGGCCGGGCCCTCGAACTGCAGCCGGGAATGCGCAACATCGCGATCTCCTACGGTCATGCCCTCTATCGGCTCGATCGCCGGCCGGAAGCACTCGAGTTCTATCGGCGCTGGCACCAGGCCAGTCCGCAGGATCCCATTCCACGGCACATGCTGGCGGCGGCCGGCGGCGCGGAACAGCCGGCGCGGGCCTCGGACGGCTACGTGCGCGACGTGTTCGACGATTTTGCGGAGAGCTTCGACCAAAACCTCGAGCAGCTGCAGTATCGGGCGCCGATGCTGCTGCATGCGGCGCTCGCAGAGGCCGGGCGTCTGCCTGTGGACGGCAGGGTTCAGGTCCTGGACCTGGGCTGCGGGACCGGTCTGTGTGGGCCGCTGTTCAGACCGGTCGCCGAACGTCTGGTCGGCGTCGACCTGTCGCCGAAGATGCTGTCCAAGGCCGCGGCCCGCGGACTCTACGACCAACTGGACTGCGGAGAACTGACTCAGTGGCTGAGCGAATGCCAGCGGCGGTTCGACATTGTCATCGCGGCGGACGTCCTGTGCTATTTCGGTGACCTGTCCACGGTCTTTGCACGGGTGTCCTCCGTCCTTGCGGCCGGCGGAACATTTGCCTGCTCGCTGGAAAGGCTCCAGGGCGCCGATCCCGTCCCGCCGTATGCGCTGCTGCCCCACGGGCGGTACCAGCATGGCCGTGCCTATGTGGACAGGATGCTGCGCGAGGCGGGATTCGGTTCCTTTGCCGTGACGGAGGCCGTGCTGCGCTATGAGCGCAGCGAAACGGTCACCGGCCATATCGTCGTGGCGCGATGAACCCGGCATCGGACCCAACTCCCGGCGTGGCGGCCGCCACCTGGCTCGCGCAGGGCCGTCGGCATCTGCAGGTCCAGGATTTCGACGCGGCGCAAATTTGCCTCGAGCGCGCGCTCGTGCTGCAGCCGGATTTTTCGGACGCATATGAGCTGCTCGGCAAGCTGCTCTACCGCGAGGGCCGCACAGCGGAAGCCAGCGCGAACTACCGACGCTGGCTGCGCGAAGTTCCCGGCCATCCGGTTGCCGCCCACATGGTGGCCGCAACCGGCGAAGGTCCTGCACCACCCCGGGCCTCGGACGCCTGCGTGACTTCACTGTACCGGCGGGCGGCCGTGAATTTCGATGCCACGGCCGCGGCGCTGGGTTATCGCGCCCCTGAACTGTTGTACCACTGCGCGACGACGCAGCTCGGCGCACGAGGGCAGTTCGGCGACGTGCTGGACCTGGGCTGCGGAACCGGCCTGTGCGGAGCCCTGTTTCGCGAGACTGCCGGGTGCCTGACCGGAGTCGACCTGTCGGAGGAGATGCTCGACAGGGCGCGGCAGCGTGGATGCTACGACCACCTGGTCGAGGCCGAGTTGACTCAATTCCTGGACTCCCGCGGCGCCGCCTTCGATCTGGTGATCGCGGCCGACGTGTTCTGTTATTTCGGCAACCTGGAACCGGCCTTTGCGGCGGTCGCGGGCGCGCTGCGCCCGAACGGCCACCTGGTGTTTTCAGTCGAGGCTGCGGAGGATCCCGAGACCGGGCACGTGCTGCAGGAGCATGGGCGCTATGCCCACGCGCTGCGATATCTCGAGCACGTCCTGGGGCGGGCCGGCCTTGCAATCGTGTCGCGCCGGCGGGAGATGCTGCGGTTCGAGCGTGGCGCGCCGGTGGAGGGCTGGATCATGGCGGCGAGGCAGTTCGACATCGAAGTCGGCTGAGCGCGACCACGCGACGGCACCCACTCGCTCATCAATTGTCGGGCGCGCCTTCGGCGATCCATTGCAGCAGGTTGGCGCACTGCCTATCCGCCAGCGCCGTTGCGTGGCCATCGGTGCAGGCGTGCTGGTACAGGATGCTCGAGGAGGGCGCGCTGGTCTGGATGCACGGATGGCCGCTGAACGTACAGGCCACCAGGCTCGGCTGAGCGGACGCCGCGGTGGCCGGGTTGCCGGCGGTCCATTTTGCGGCCGCGGTCGGGTCATTGGTGGGCCCGCTGTTATGGCAGGACGTGCAATTGGCCCCGGTGGAACTGAGATAGGTGAAGATCCCGCTGGCGAAGGACTGGGTCGGGAGCACCGAAACCTTCAGGGTGCTGCTCGCCGAGGTGGGCGCGCCCGTGACGGCCGGATCGGTGATGGTGTAACCGACGCTGAGCGCACTTGCATTCGGGGTGCCGGATATCGCGCTCAGGGCGACCTGGTCGGTGCCGCCGAGGAACACCGGTCCCGAAGTGGCGCCCGCCCCGATCTGGTACGTGAAGGCCTCGGTGGCATTGCAGGGCGTCAGTCGGAAGAACTGGGCAAGCGAATCGGCCTGCGTCGCAGCGCCGCTCGGGGCACAGGTCGCGGCGCCTCCCTCGCCCGGCGACGGCCAGGCGTCCACGTACAGACTGAAGGACTGGCTGGGCATGGCGACGGTGCCACTTCCCGAGCCGGGCAGCGTGACCGGCGGCCACGTCAGCAGCGGGGTGGGTGACGTGCCGGTCACCGTCGGCAGGGCGGGGAGCCCGTTGAAATAGGCGACTATCGGCGAATACACATAGTAGGTCGCCGGTGACACCGAGGGTGTCTGGGCTGCGACGCCCGGAGTGAGGACGATGGTTCCCGCCTGGGAACAGGCCATGTCGAGGGTGTCGCAGAGTTTGTACGATACCGTGACCGGCGCCGTCCCCGTGCCGCTGATGTCGATCGTGGGATCCGAGGTCAAGGGGCATCCCGCCAATGCCTCCGGAGTCGCGGTCGACGGCGCCGTCACGCCGAGTATCGAAAGAGAGCTGATGTTGCCGGCCGTGCAGTCACCCGCCGCATAAGTGGACGTCGTGTCGCTGCGAGTGCAGGTGCGCAGGTCGACCGGCTGCGTGTACGCAGCCGAAGCATTGGCGATCTGCACCGATACGGCGCAGTTGGGTACCTGGATGGTCGCCACCGGCACACTGAAGTTGAAGGTCTGCGGCGTGATCGATCGTCCTGCGGTGTCCTTGCCGGACACGGTCAGGAAGTACTCGCCGGCGGCATCGGTGCTGAATGCCGGTACCGCGCTGGTGGAACTCGTCAGGACGGAGGCGCCGCTGTTTCCGGAACAGGATGTCGGTGTCGGCGTCGGCAGGCCGAAGCTGCCGGCCGGCGTGGGCACGACGCACAGCGTCCAGTCGAAACTCCCGACATAGACGCTCTGTGTGCTGTCATCCCGAACCTGGGAGAAGCGTGTGGCAGAGGTGGGCGTGAACGACGCCGAGAGCAGCGCCTGCCCGGGCGGAATGGCCTGCTGGCTACCCGTCGCGGAGCCGCTCGAGGTGTCCATCAGCCCGCTCACGCCCAGCCCCGTCCCCACTCTGGCCAGAATCGTCGCCGGGTTGGTTCCGCCACTGTAATTCACCCAGAACCGGTCGGCGGTCAGACGCGCCAGGGGCATCAGAATCTGCTGGTAGACGTAGGTGGGAATGATGCCGGCCGTCCCGTTGGAGCCCGCGAGCGCCGTGCTGAAGTCCGTGTAGGAGCCAAAGCGGTAGCCCTCCTGCGAGCCATCGGCAGCCACCGTCGCATCGGAGAGCTGCAGGGGATCCAATTGGGTATGGCAGGCGCGGCATCCATGCGCGAACACGGTGTGATACAGGTCGTCATTGTTGGCCGTGTTCTCGGCGGCCCAGGTTCCCGAGGCGTCCGCGCTGACGCCGGGATAGCCCGAGTCGTCGAATTTCTGACTGTTGAAGGCCACGTCGGTGTAGGTAAACGCCGCTCCGTTGGACGGAGTCGGCGTCTTGGCGAGGCCGCCGTACCACTTCTCGATCAGCGCCTTGGGTGCCGAGAAGCGGGTGGAGCCCGGTGCCGAGTTCAGAAACGTCGCGTAGGCATGTTGATTGAGCGCGTAGATGTTCGCAGTCTGATCCGCTTCGGTATAGCCCTTCTTGGGCACGTTTACGCCCAAAAAGGCCGGGTCGGTATCCGCAAACAGCAGCGAACTCTCGTCCCACGGCATGAAGGCGCTGTTCAGGTCGCCTGCCGCTATCGTGGACTTGTCGACGGTGCCGCCGTGACAGACCGTGCACGAACCGGGCAGGTACTTCTGGCCCCGATGATCGAAATTGGCGTTGGGGACCAGGTAGTAATTGCCGTCCCGGTCATCGGGGGCGAAAGCGAAGAACTTGGTGATGCGGGATGTCGACGCACCACTCTTGAGCCACGTATTGTGCGACATCGCCACGGCGATGATCGGATTCTGCTTCAGCGTCGCCGCTTCCAGCGAGATGTAATTGATGACCACCGAGGCGGAGTCACCGACCTGCCTTCCGGTCGACAGGTTGGCGGCCGTACAGGTCACGAAATACATGTCGCGGCCGAATCCGAGATCGAAGTTGTTGGTATAGACCGCGTGCGTATCGGCGCCGTAATTCGTCTTGGTATGGTCGAAGCAGTTTGCGTCCAGCCAGGCATTGAGGGTCTGATTCTCGTGGGGAACCGACCCGATCGGATCGACATTCGCGTAGTAATTGGCGGTATCGGCAGCCGTTGGGGCGAAGGCCTTGCCGGTCGGGCTGCTGGGTGCCAGGGTCTGCAGCAGTTCATCCTGCGTGAACGTCAGGGTTGCTCCCGGCGTCGCCGTTTCCGCGGACGTGGTGGCCGGCGGCTGATTGGGTGGCAGGACGGCGACGAGCAGGCCGCTGCTGCCCTTCGGTCCCGAGAGCGAAGCGCACGTGCCGTTCGTGGCACTGATCGTCACGGATTCGGTCACGCTGTCCACATCCGCCGGGACCAGCTGCTGAGCGATGCGGGTGGCGGCGGTGGCACTCGGCTCCACCGCCGGAGGCCGATTCGATCCCTGCGGCTGGTTGAACAGACGGAAAAGGTCCTGGTCGTTGAACGCCGGCACGTCGAAGGTCGTCCTGGGATTGGTATAGGAGTCGACGGCGATTTGCAGGTTGCTGTAGGTCGTGTCGGCCGGACTGCTGGCTGCGCCCACGCCTCCGGAGGCCGCAGTCCAGTTGGCATCGATGTTGACGGAGGGAAGCGCGACCGAGTTCCGGGTCGTCCTGGGCGTGCTGCCTGCAGCGCCGCGTTCGTAGTAACTGACGGTGCGGTCCATCGAGATGCACACGGGAACAGCCGCGCCCGCCGGGATGCTGGTGACCGGAACCACGGCAACCTGGAAGTTCCGTGGCAGTGGATTGGTCGCCGGTGCCGTCAGGAATTGGTCCGGATCGCTCCCGGGCTCCACCTTGACGACGGCATGCGCCGTGCCGGTGTTCCCGTTCGAATCCACGGCGGTCAGTGTGAAGTTCAGGACCGTTTCGGCGCCGACCGTCGGCGCCGTGAAATCGACCGTGTTGGAACTCACATAGATCAGATCGACCTGGGGGTTGTCCGATGTTGCCTGCGCCCAGGCGAAGGACGTGATGGGTCCGCTGCCGGGCTGGCTGTCCTTTCCGGAAAGCACCACGTCGCCGCCGGAACGCACGGTGATGGTGACGGCGGTGGACGTACTGCCGGCAGCGGGTTTATGGCCAATGGGGGTCGCCACCACCTGCGGCCCGGTTCCCGACGAGGAGCTGGATCCCGTCCCGGACTGGGTACCCAGCTTCGAGGTACACGCGGACAACGCAAGGAGCGTCGCAAAGACAGACACGACCACGGCGGACTGCACCCTGCCGCCCATCGACTGCAGCACTATCATGTTCAAAACTCCCACCTCAGGCCGCCCGAGACCACGTGGTCGGTGTAATTCGCATAGTCCATCACGCGGTAGTACTGCATGAACCCCTGCAGGCCATGCTTCAATACGATCGTTCCGCCGCCGCCGACGATGTAGTAGTGATTGGGCGCGGCGTCGGTCGGCAGGTCCATGCCCGTCGCCACGGTGTTGCCCACGGCCGCGTACGTGGAATCGATCAGCCGTGCGGTGTCATCCGAGAATTCATGGCGGTACTCGCCGTAGGCGTAGGGGACGATCACGCCGAACGGCAGCAGCAGCGCGTATTGCAGCTTCAGTCCTGCCGCCAGTTGCGTGGAAGTCACGTGCTGTTCGCCGACGTCGAAATCGAATCCCTCTCCGGAGTGCTCGGTGAAGGCATTGATGGTCACGTGCATGTACTGGGCGTTCAGGTACGGCTCGGCGGCGAACCCGCGCCAGTGCAGGGTCATGCCGGCCGAGGACGAGGCAGTCAGGGTATTGGAGCCGGTATTGCTCAGGGACGTATCGTTGACGGACGGCACGTCGGGATTGTTGGACGGATAGGTGATCCGCCGGACGGTGCCGAGGCTTAGGTGCTGCAGCCCGACCGAGCCGTTCATGTAGAACAGGTCGCCGTCGTACTGGAAGTACGCGAGCGCGCCCTGGCCGTTGCCGCGGATCTTGCCATCGACGATGCTCTGCTCGGAGTTGAAGTCGACGCGCCGCTCGGTATGGCCCGCCATCACACCCACGACCCAGTGGCTGAACAGGCGGTAGTCCGCCCCGACCGAGGCCTCGGTGTCATCGAAGGAGAACGCGTCCTCGAACGTCGTCGGCCCCTTGTCTCCCGTTCCGAAGCTGCCGTTGGCAAAGATGCTCAGCCGGCCAAAGGTTGCGTCGGCGATGTCGCCGCTCGCGCCGCCACCCAGGGCACCGTAGTTCGCCGCGGCGACGACATCGTTGATGTCGATGTCCGAGCCATCACTGTCCGCCAGCGACAGCGAGTGACTGGCGAAGCGCAAGGCCGAGAAGCGGCTGGCCAGAACGGACGCCTGGCTGTTCGCGAAGCGCGTCGCGAGGGATCCCTGTGCGGCGTATTCCTCGGGCGCGGTCCAGCGCAGCGCCGCGGCCAGGCCTTCCGGACTCAGGCGCAGGCTGTAGGCCGTTTCGCCGGTCCCCAGAAACTGATTGGCGTTGTCCTCGAGATTGCGCAGCTTCGCGAACAGCAGCGCCGTCGTGCCGGTGCAGTTGCCGGTGGGGGCGCCGGTGGCGGGTGAATTTGCGCACAACGGGTACAGGGCATTGTATGCGGCGTCGTTCGCCGCCGCGGCATCGAACTCCAGCGCATCGAACTTGTAGACGCCTTCATTCGTGAGGGTCGTCAGCGCGTTGACGAGATTTCCCGGGCCCGCGGGGGTCTGCGCCAGCGCGCCGGTGGCGACCCACAACAGGCACAGTGCCGCAGCGCCGGACGGAATGTGGAGTCTTCGCGACAGCGTAAACCGTGGAACATGAAGGCCGAGAATGTCCATAACACTCCGTTACCGAAAGCGCAGAGCACTTCGCCGTTGAACTGACATGACCGGGGTGATGAGACCTCTCCCCGTGTTGTTGCAGTGCAGGCCCGCTTCTTTGGTTGGTCGTGGCGAGATTGCAAATTAACTTACCACTCTGTAATCAATGTGCAAGCTTCAATCACATGCCGTGCATGAAAAACTATCAGCACACGCAGCCTTCAAATGCCTGCAACCGTCATGCGGACGGGCCCTTGTGCGACGCGGCACAGCCGTATGAGCGTCCGACATGCCGCGCCGCCGTACTGAGTGAACGATCCGCCATCCGCCGTATGCGGCGCGCCGGTCTGGCGTTGCTCGTGGCAATGGGCGTGGGGGGCTGCATGAGCCCGGTGCGCAGGGCCGACGACATGGCCGCCGAGGGGGCGCTTACTCCCTTGATCCTCCAGGGCGCGGGATTCGTTCACTTTGCCTACCAAAGGATCAGATCCGATGATGACGGTCTCACACTGTTCATCGAGGGCGACGGCTCGCCTTGGACCGGCGGGGGGCGGACCGTGGCCGCGGATCCGACGCCGCATGCACCGATCGCCCTGGCCCTCGCCGCCGCGACACCCGGATCAGTTCTTTATCTGGGTCGGCCCTGCTATTTCGGGGCCCGCACCGATCGGGCGTGTGAGCCGCGATGGTGGACTTCCGATCGTTACTCGGAAGCGATCGTGGCCAGCCTGGCGGCGGCGGCGAATCGCTTCATCGCTCAACACCCGGTGCGGCGGGTCATCCTGGTGGGCTACAGCGGCGGTGGCACCCTTGCGGTCCTGATGGCGGGGCGCGTGCCGCAGGTTACGGCCGTGGTGGCGGTCGCCGCGAACCTGGATCCCCAGGAATGGGCGCGTCGACACCATTATCTTCCCTTGACCGGCAGCCTCGACCCTGCATTGCAACCGCCGCTGCCGGTGGCTCTGCCGCAGTGGTATCTCGTGGGCGATCGCGACGTCAACGTGCCTTACGCCGCTTCAAGCCGGTACCTCGATCGGCTCCCGAGAGAGGACATCTGGCACTTTGCGAAGTTCGACCACCGCTGTTGTTGGGTCGAGGCGTGGCCCGAAACCTATGGCCGCATCAGGACACTACTGCGGTAGGGCCCCGCAAGGGGCGAGTCGATGCTCAGACCGGGAAGACTTCTATGATCTTCTTCAGCGCGTCGAAATCCGCGGGATTGCGGGTGTAGACCGGCAGGGCGTTCGCGGCGGCAGTGGCGGCAATCAGTAGGTCCGCCAGCCGCGACCGGCCCGAGCGTCCCGCAGAGCGGGCCGCCGCAAATATGCGGCCGTAGTGTCGCGCCGCCTCCGCGTCGAACGGCAACGGATCCCAGGTACTCGCTGCCCACTGCAGTCGATCCTGGCGCCGGGCGCGTTCTTCCCGGTCTTCGGTTGCGTGCGGACCGGCGGCCAATTCCGCGAGGGTCAAAGTGGCGATCGCGGATTCATCCGGCAGCAATGAATGATCGATCAGGTCATGATCAATCACCACTGAGGTATCGAGCAGTCCGCGCGTGAGTTCAGCCATCGATTCGCTGATCGATTACCGCATCGATATCCGCACGAAAGCGATGCGCATCCACTCGGGGTGCACGGGCCGCCGCTTCTGCCAGCTTGGATCGCGGAATGTAACGACGGGGCCGAATGGGCCGCAGCTCAGCAACCGGGGTGCCGTTGCGGGACACGATGACGGTCTGGCCGCTCTCCACGTCGCGCAGCACTTCTGCGGACTGATTACGCAGCTGTCGTTGCGTGATGATTCGGTCCATCAATGCAGCGTAGCACATGTAGCACTCCGTAGCAATGATGGTAGGACGGGTACCATCAGGCCGCTGCTAAGATGGCGATCAACCCATCCTGGCATCGAATAGCGGAAGTTGGTCAGCGGTGATTTCGGCCAGTGCGGCCGCCTGAAAGCCCAGCGCATTCAGATGCGCCGCTAGCCGCTCGGTGCGTCCGTGCATCAGCAGGATGCGTTTGGCGCGACTCTCCTGGCAGGTGCGCACCAGTGCCGGCCAGTCGGCATGATCGGAGATGACGAACCCCATGTCATAGCCGCGCCGCCCACTCTCGCCCGGTAGCATCATCCATCCGGAACAGAATCCGCGGGCGCCCAGCCCCAGGCGCTTGAGCCAGGAGGAGCGGTTCATGGTGGGGGAGGCCATCACCAATGCGCCCCGCAGCTCGGCGGCCGAGGTCGCGGTCACCGGCAGCGTCGGGACCATGGCGACACCGGCGCTGCGGTAGACCTCGACCAGGGTGCCGATTTCGCCATGGACATAAACCGCTTCGTCGGTGTGCGCCCGCATTTCGGCCAGCACCCGCTGGGCCTTGCCGAGCGCGTAGCAGAACAGCACCGAGTTCCTGCCCCGTTCACGGTTGATGTGCCACCAGCGCACGATGTTGCGGACTACGTCCGAAGTGTGCGGCCACACGAAATGGGGTTGCCCGAAGGTCGTCTCGCTCACGAACACATCGCAGGGAAGCGGTTCGAAGGGCGCGCAGGTGGGATCGGCCTGGCGCTTGTAGTCCCCGGACACCACCCACACCTCGCCATCGTGCTCGAGGCGGACCTGTGCGGAGCCGAGGATGTGGCCGGCCGGGTGCAGCGACACCTGCACCGGCCCGAGCGTCACCGCTGCGCCATAGTCGAGCGGAACGACGTTCCGGGCATCGTTCAGGCGCTTGCGCGCGATGCCCACCCCGGCGCTCGCCAGGAACATCCGGGCACTGCCTTCCCGCAGGTGATCGCCGTGGGCGTGCGTCACGATGGCGGTCTGCACCGGTTTGGCCGGATCGATGTAGAAATCCCCCGGCGGACAATACAATCCGCGCTTGCTGACCGTAATGAGAGGTGGACGGCTCATGAAACTTCGGAGTATATCCCGCACACCATGGCCTAAGTGCGTCGCAACATGAGTCACCGCATGCCCATCGACATCGACACCCTGAGCGAATCGGAGCTGATCGATCTGAACCATCGCATCGTGGCGCGGCTGCAGTTCCTGCGGCAGGTCGAGGCCCACTGCAGCATGATCGAATTCCGGATCGGGCAGCGGGTCAGGTTTCATCCGCCAGGGCGTGAGGCCGTGACGGGAGTGATCACGCGCTATAACAGGAAGACCGTCAGTATCTTGACCGAGGAGGGTCAGCGCTGGACGGTGGCGCCCCAGCTCCTCGAGCGCATCGCGGCCGCGACCAGCGCGCCGGTCGAGCCCGGCAACCTGCTCGCCATTGCACGGGACAAGAGCGGCGACACTATCTAAAGGGTCCGTCTAAGGTAAAGCCTCGATTTACCATGAATTACCGTTAGCGCATAATTACCGGTATTCGGTATTGGTGCGAGATCATCAGTGGATGAAATCTTCCATCGTCCCAAGCTGGCTTTGGAAATCGCCAGGCTTCTTCTGCGACCCTCCGGCCTCGAAACCCGAGTGCGCAGCGGCTTGTTCATTTCCGGCCCTCGCCAGACAGGCAAGTCCACATTTCTCACTCAGGATGTGATCCCCACCCTCGAAGCAGCAGGCGCCATTGTCATCTACGTGGATCTGTGGAAGGCGGCCGGTCGCACTCCCGGCGCGAAGCTGATGGGAGGAGTCCGAAAGGCCCTCATCGGAATACAAGGGAAGAATCCCCAGTCATTCACGGATACGGCAAGGGCGATCCTGGGGAGAATCGGCCTTTCATCCGCCGAGTTGGAGGGGAGCGTTGAGCCATCGCTGCCTCTGGTGAAGGCGAAAGCGGCTGGAAAGCTGAAGTTCACCTTTAATGCCGCAAAGGTTGGCACCGACGACAGTGCGAGTCTGTCCGACGCATTGCTTGAACTTTCGAAAATGACCGGTCGGGACATCATCCTCATTGTGGATGAGGTCCAGGAGATGATGAAGGACGGGGAGGGTGCCGCGCTCATGCAGGAGCTGAAGGCGACCCGTGATGAAATCAATGGTCAGCATGGCGATCATGGTTACTTCATCTTCGTCGGCAACGGCTCAAATCGCTCACTGGTCCACGAAATGACTGCGCAACGAAAGGCGGCCTTCTACGGCGCAAGGAGCGAGGCGTTTCCGCCGCTTGGAAAGGACTACGTCCGGCACGTCCTCGCCACAGAACGCAAGGCACTGGCCGGTGCGGTTCTGCCGGGTGAGTCGGCTGCGTATAAAGGATTCCGGATACTTGGATTGAGGCCAGCCCTGTTCCAGGAAGCACTCGCCACCCTGCAAAAAACTGCACCTGCAGCCCGACACGCGGACATGGTGTTCGAAGGCATTGTCAATGCCATGTACGACCAGCAGGGAATGGTGGAGCTGGCAAAGCTGAGCATGCTCGCAGAACTGCCACAGGCCGTATTTGCCCGTATCTGCCGGGGCGCGGAAGAAGGCGTTACGGGTCTCTACGGTGCCGACGCGCTGAGCGGCTACGCCCGAGCGCTAGGCCTGGACGAGGTATCCGCCCGCGAGGTGCAAGCCGCCCTCGAAGCCCTGAAAGCCAGTAACCTGGTCATGCGAAATGGAGACCGCGGCCCTGTCACTGTAACTGATCCGTTCATGCGTGAAAGCTGGTTGCGACTTCATCAGCATGGCGAAAGCGAGATCGAAAGATCGAATCTACTCAACTCAGAGCATGACGAGTAGGTAGAGCGCTCAGGCAACCTGGGACGTCGTCGCGGCGCTGAGTGTCGCGGGCGCGCCGTTCGACCATCCCAACGACATGCTGAGCATCGGTTGCAAGGCCGTCGTCGAGACCGGTCCCTGCGGACGTATACCGCGGGCATAGGCACCGGCTGACAGCACCCGTCCCGCATCGTCCGGCCACTGCGCGCCCGTCCCGCAGGTACTGTGGGCTTCGCACGGCGGCAGCGGACGGAACGGGCATGACGGAACAACAGGCGCAGGCGAAGGCAGGGCCGCAGTGGGCACCGGCGGTGGCGCGCGCCAGGCGCGAGCTGCCCGGTTATCTGCCGCAGCAGCGCTGGTATCCGGCCAAGGACGCGGAGCTCACCGGCCTGACGCTGGAAGCGCTCCAGCCGCTGGACACCGGGGCCCGCGCGGCCCTGGCCCTGTGGAAGCTGACGGTCGCGGGACGCGAGCCGTTCGAACTCTTCGTTCCGCTGCGGGACGCGCCCGGGGAGGGGTTCCAGGATGCCCTGGCGGACGATGACTTCGTCCGCGCGCTCGTCGGCTGGATGCTCGAGCGGGGGAGGGCCCCTCCTGGCGTGCAGGCGGGCTGCACCGCGCACGCCGCCAGGCTGCGCCAGGCGGCGCCCTGGTCCGTGAGCCGCAGCAAGGCCGAGCAGTCGAACAGTTCATTCCGGATTGCCGACGCCGCCATGCTCAAGGTGCTGCGGCGGATCGAAGCCGGCATCCATCCGGAACTGGAAGTCGGTCGCTTCCTCACCGAACAGGCGCATTTCAGCGGCACCCCGGCACTGCTGGGCTGGATCGCGATCGGGGAGCGCACGCTGGCGCTGCTGCAGGCCTTCATCCCCAACGAGGGGGACGGCTGGAACTGGATCCGCGCCCACCTGCAGGCCGGGACGGCCTCGGAGCCGCAGGTCATGGAATGGATCGCCATCCTCGGGCGCCGCACCGCGGAGCTGCATGCGGCCTTTCGCACCGCGACCAGCGATGAGGCGTTCCGGACGGAGCGCGCAGGCCCTGAGGACTGGGAGCACTGGACGCGGGCCATCGGCGACAGCGGCCGCACGCTGCTTCAGGCCCTGGAGCGCCAGGCGGCGACGCTCGATCCGCAGGCGCGGGAGCTCGCCGCGCAGTTTCGCGCCCGGGCGCCACGGCTGGATGAATTGCTGGCCTCGCTGCTGCGCCCGCTGCCCCACTGGGAGAAGACCCGCCATCACGGGGACTATCACCTGGGCCAGGTGCTGGTGCGGCCGGACGATGCCATCATCGTCGATTTCGAGGGCGAGCCGCTGCGTCCCCTGAGCGAGCGGCGCGCCAAACACGTGGCGCTGCGGGACGTGGCGGGCATGCTGCGTTCCATCGACTACGCGGGCGCCTCGGCCGAGGCACCCGGCGGCCAGGAATGGAGCGCGGCCGCCTCGCGGATCTTTCTCGACCGCTATCTCGAGCGCCTGCAGCAGCTGTCCCCGACGCCGCTGGATCGCGAGGCGGCACGGCGCATCGTGCGGCTGTTCCAGATCGAGAAGGCGCTGTACGAAGTGGCCTACGAGTTGGCCAACCGGCCCGCCTGGGCCGCGATCCCGCTGCGCGGGCTGCTGGAGGCCCTCGGGGAACACCCTGCATGAACCCGCTCGCCGCGCTGGCCCGCCGCTGCGGTATCGAAGACTCGTTCGTCGATGCCCACGGCACGACCCGGGAGACCTCGCCGCAGACGCGGCGCGCCCTGCTCGCGGCGATGGGCCTCGAGGCCGACGGCGAAGCCGCCGCCCGCGGGGCGCTGGCGAGGCTGGAGCGCGAAGAGTGGCGCCAGGTGCTGCCCCCCGTGGCGGTCAGCCCCCAGGACCGCGCGCCGCAGGTGTGCGTGACCCTGCCCGCCGGCACGGCGTCCGTGTCGTGGCAGGTGACGCTCGAGGACGGCGGCCAGCGGCGGGGCAGCGCCGAGTTCGGGCAGCTGCCACTCATCGAACGGCGCACGCTCGAGGGCGAGCCTCGTGAACGACGCATGCTCACCCTCGAGGGAACCTGGCCGCCGGGCTATCACCGCCTTAGGCTCCCCTCCGCCGCGGCGGACTGCACCCTGATCGTCTCGCCGGGCCGGTGCTGGCTGCCGCCGGCGTTCGAGCGCGGCGGGCGCATGTGGGGGATCGCGGCGCAGCTGTATCTGCTGAAGTCGGCAACCGACTGGGGGATCGGGGATTTCGCCGATCTGCGGCAGCTGGTCGCGATCGCGCGCGAGGCGGGGGCGGATGCCATCGGCCTCAATCCCCTGCACGCCCAGTTCGCCGATGATCCGGAGCATGCGAGCCCCTATTCGCCGGCGAGCCGCCTGCTGCTGAACGTCCTGAACATCGATGTCGCAACGCTCGCGCAGGAAGCGGGATGTCCGCAGGCCCAGGCCCACGTCGCCACGGAGGACTTCCAGCGATCCCTCAGCGCCTGTCGGGCCGCGGCGCAGGTCGACTATGCCGGCGTCGCGCGGCTCAAGTTCCCC
>DATJTJ010000165.1:0-3269 GCA_035503515.1 Steroidobacteraceae bacterium | reverse complement strand
ACCGGGGAATACCGGGTGATCGCGCCGGGACACACGTTCAAGTCGGTCACGGAAGAGGTATCGCGGATCGTGCTGACGAGCCACACGCCGCTGGGGTGGTGGTTCGGGTTTCTGCTGGCCGGCGGCTTCGTGGTGATGCTGATGGTGGCGGTCACCTGGCTGTTCCTGAGGGGGCCGGGCATCTGGGCGGTCACGATCCCGGTGGCATGGGGCTTCGCGATCATCAACTTCGTGTGGTGGATCGGCATCGGCCATGCGGGCACGCTGATCTCGGCGATTCTGCTGCTGTTCAAGCAGAGCTGGCGCAACTCGATCAACCGGTTCGCGGAAGCGATGACGATTTTCGCGGTGGTCTGCGCGGGCATGTTCCCGCTGATCCACGTAGGCCGGCCGTGGCTGGGGTACTGGCTGTTCCCGTATCCGAGCACGATGAATTACTGGCCGCAGTTCCGGTCGCCGCTGCTGTGGGACGTGTTCGCTGTTTCGACCTACGCGACGATCTCGGTGGTGTTCTGGTACATGGGCATGATCCCCGACCTGGGGACGCTGCGCGACAACTCGAAGAGCAAGCTGGGGCAGTTTGTTTACGGCATGTTGGCGGTGGGCTGGCGCGGATCGGTGCGGCACTGGGTGCGGTACGAGACGGCATCGCTGCTGCTGGCGGGCCTGGCGACGCCGCTGGTGCTCTCGGTGCACTCGGTCATCAGCCTTGACTTCTCGGTAGCGCTGCTGCCGGGCTGGCACACGACGATCTTCCCACCGTACTTTGTGGCCGGCGCGATCTACTCGGGTTTCGCCATGGTGCTGACGCTGGCGATTCCGATCCGCAAGTTCTATCACCTTGTAGATCTGGTGACGATCCGCCACATCGACAACTGCGGCAAGGTGATGCTGGCTACGGGGATGATCGTGGCGTACGGCTACTCCACGGAAGTGTTCATGGCGTGGTATTCGGCCAGCCACTGGGAATACTTCATGATGTGGAACCGCATGTTCGGGCCGATGGGGTGGTCGTACTGGGTGCTGATCACGTGCAACATCGCGCTGCCGCAGCTGATGTGGATCCGGAAATTCCGGACGAACGTGGGGCTGATGTTCCTGATGTCGCTGATCGTGAACACGGGCATGTGGTTTGAGCGGTTCGTGATCGTGGTGACGAGTCTGACGCGCGATTATCTGCCGTCGTCGTGGGGCACGTACCGGGCGACACGCTGGGATTACATGACCTTTGCCGGAACGCTGGGACTGTTCACGTTCCTGTTCTTCCTCTTCATTCGCTTCCTGCCCATGATTCCGATGTCGGAGCTGCGGCTGATGCTGCCGCAGGCGAAGGTGCGGGAAAAGAAGGAACTACTTCCGGAGGCAGGTGACTGATGCCACTTCCTGAGGGGCTGTACGCACTGATGGCGGAATTCGATTCGCCCACTGAGCTGGTGCACGCGGCCAGGGCGGCGTATGCGGCGGGCTACCGGCGGATGGACTGCTACACGCCGTATCCGGTGGAAGAGGCGGCGGAGGCGATCGGCTTCCATCGCGACGAAGTTTCGCTGGTGTGCCTGCTGGGCGGGCTGCTGGGCCTGGCGGCGATGTTCGGGCTGGAGACATGGATTTCGGTGTGGGCCTATCCGCTGAATATCGCGGGGCGTCCCTACTTCTCGTGGCCGGCGTTTGTGGTTCCGGCGTACGAGTGGACGATTCTGTGGGCCGGGCTGTCAGCGTGCTTCGGGATGCTGGCGCTGTGCGGACTGCCCAAGCCGTATCATCCGGTCTTCAACGCGCCGAACTTCCGCAACGGCGCGACCAGCGACAAGTTTTTCCTTTGCCTGGAGTCGACGGATCCGAAGTTCGAGGCCGGGGAGACGCGGGGCTTTCTGGAAGCGCAGGCGCCGGTTTCGGTGGTGGAGGTGGAGTATTAACACCGCAGGGTACAGGGAGCAGGGTACAGGGCACAGGGAGAGCTGCGGCTCCACTGCGCTGCTGCGGCGAGCGCTGGGAATTGCCGGGGCGGCGGGATTGATGCTGCTGGCGGCGGGCTGCCGGCAGGACATGCAGAACCAGCCGAGAATGTTTCCGCAGCGGGGCACGACGCTGTTTGCCGACGGGCGGTCGGTGCGGCCGCAGGTGGAGCACACCGTGGCGCGCGGCCAGCTCTACGAGAGCGACTACTTCTATACGGGCCTGATGAACGGCAAGGAAGCGGACGTGATGCCGTTTCCGGCGACCATGCAGGTGCTGGACCGGGGGCAGGAGCGCTTCAATGTTTACTGCACGCCGTGCCACTCGCGGGTGGGCAACGGCGCGGGCATGATTGTGGAGCGCGGGTACAAGCCGGCGGGAAACTTCCACGATCCCAAGCGGCTGGCCGAACCGCTGAGCCACTACTTTTACGTGATGACGAACGGCTACGGCGCGATGCCGGATTACAGGGCGCAGATCGCTCCGGCGGACCGGTGGGCGATTGCGGCGTATATTCGCGCCCTGCAGCTGAGCCAGAACGCGACCCTGGCGGATGTGCCGGCGGGGACGCAGGTGCAGAACCTGACGGACGTTGCCCAGGGCCTGGGCGAGCCGGCGAGTTATGCGGGCCCGTGGCCGATGCCGGCGACGGCGGTGTACGGGCAGAAGACGATCGGGATTGTGGCCGGGGCTCCGGCGGAACCGGTGCCGCAGCCGGCCGGCAAGACGAAGGGTGAGACGATGCAGCCGCCTGCGCGGCCTTCAGGAGCGCACAAATAGCGATGGCGAACGAAAGCTTCAGCAAAGGATTGCCGTCGACGCTGAGCGCGCCGGCATTTGTGGACGACTGGCGCCGCCGCGCGCTGATCGTGGGGCTGGTGTTCTCGGCGCTCGCGGTGTTGTTTGCCTTTCTCGGCCAGTCGATGGACGCGGAGCATCTGGGGTGGAACCACCTGCTGCGCGGCTGGCTGGACGGCTTTGTGATGGATTTCGGCTTCTGTTTCGGCGGGATGGCGCTGCTGATGGTGCAGTACCTGTCGGGCGGCAAGTGGGGGCTGATCGTGCGGCGTCCGCTGGAGGCGATGTCGCGCACCTGGCCGCTGATTGTGCTGCTGTGGATTCCGGTAGCGGTTTTCGGCGACGCGTACGGACAGCTTTATCCCTGGGCGAAGTACGAGCACTGGCAGGCTGCCCTGCAGAACGGCCTGATCTCGCACGAGCTGGCACACGCGATCCAGTGGAAGCAGCCGATGCTGAACAAGACGGCCTTCTGGGTTGTTTCGCTGGTGTGTTTCGGGATCTTTGCTTTCTAC
>DATJTJ010000164.1:0-45345 GCA_035503515.1 Steroidobacteraceae bacterium | reverse complement strand
CGTGTTCTTCAGCAGGATCCGGTAGTAGTCGATCGTGATGCCCATGTCCTGGATGGGCGAGAGGATGACACCCAGATCGAAGTTCTGGGACGTCTCGGGGGTCAGGGTCCGGTTGCCGCCGTACAGTCCCAGTCCCTGCGTACCGCAGGTTCCCGCCGTGAATGGCGCGGTCGGCGGGGTGGTCGCGCAGTCCGGATTGCCGGTGCCCATGGTGCCGGAGCTCGAGGCGGCCAGGAAATCCGGCGAATACAGGTCATACAGCGTCGGAGCCCGGAAGCCCGTGGAGGCGGTGCCGCGGAAAGTCAGGAAGCTGACCGGCTGGTAGCGCACCGACACTTTCGCGTTGTTGGTCCTGCCGAAATCGCTGTAACGGTCCTCGCGATCCGAAACGTCGAGATCGAGGCTCTTCAGGATGGGCAGGTCCAGCTCGATGAACGCGGCCTGTGTCTGGCGGCTGCCGGAGACGGCGCTGTCCGTCAGGCCGGTCGCGGCGCTCACGATGTCGTTGTACGGAGTGGTGTGGTACGTGAAGCGCTCGCCGCCCACATCGACGCCCAGCGCCACGGTGGCCGGCGTGCCCGAGTTGAAGGCATCGCCGAGTTCGTGACTGGCATGTGCGTCGGCGCTCCACCGCGAGTCCTCACCCAACGCGTACACGCCGTTCGCGTACGAGGAGTTGATCAGGGCCTGTCCGGCCGCGCTCTGCGGGCCGAAGGGATTGATCAGATCGCTCAGGGTCCCGCCGGGCGCCAGCAGTGCCTCGTTCGGATAGCCACCGACGTTGCGGTTGTCGTTGGTGTTCTTGCTCCAGTTCAGTTCCGTGGTGTAGTCCCACCCGGCATTGGTGCCCGAGAACGTCAGCAGCACCCGCTGCTCGACATTGAGGTTGCCGCTGTAGCGGTCATTGTAGGGATCGGACCAGATTGCATCGCCGCCATCGGCGAGGTCCACCGGCGCGCTGCAGTTCGCCGCGCCGCCCGAGCAGGTCAGCTGGGCCGCCGTCGGGTAGTAGGGGCTCGCCGGGTCCATCGGGAAGAAATAGAACATCGGGCCGGACCAGCCGGTCACCGTCGACTGCGTATAGAAATACTGCAGCTGGATCTGGTTGTTGGCCGGCAGGGCCTTGGTGGCGGACAGCATGCCGGAGGCCTCGGTGGACTTCGGCAGCAGGTCCGTCGCGGCGGAGTAGCGGTAGGCGCAGTTGCCGAAATACGTGGTCAGCTCCGGGTTGCCGGCGCAGGCCGGGTAGCCGGACTGCCAGACATTACCGTTGGCGTCCAGGAACTGTCCGGGCCATGTTCCCGGGTTGTTGGTCGAGGTGTAGCCCCCGGCCGGATTGAAGCCCTCGGCTGAGAACGAGCGCTGGGTGGCGCGCAGCTCCTGTTGCTTCTGGTAGCTGCCCGTGAGCATGACGTTGTAGCCGTCGTTCGCCAGGTCACCATGTCCGATGGAGAAATCGAGCTGGCCCGAGCCGCCGCCGTTGTGCTGCGGACGGTCGAAATTGCCTTCGATCTCGGCGCCCTGGTAGTTCTTCTTGGTGATGAAGTTGATGACGCCCGCGATCGCGTCCGAACCGTACAGGGCCGAGGCGCCTTCGCGCAGCACCTGGACGTTGTCGATGGCCGAAAACGGAATGCCGCTCAGGTCGACCGCATTGCCGGTGAAGGCGTTGTTGGCCAGCCGCTGCCCGTCGAGGAGCACCAGGGTGCGGCCGTCGCCGAGGTTGCGCAGGTTGGCGTAACTGCCGCCTCCGGAGAATGTTCCGACGGCCGCGGAGATGGAGATGGCCGGGGCGTTGGCGGTGAGGGTGCTCATCGCCTGTTCGACGTTGGTGATGCCCTGATCCTTGAGGGCGTCCGCCTTGAGGACCGTGACGGCCTCGGCGGTTTCGGCATTGGCACGCCGGATCATGGTGCCCGTGACGATGACTTCCTGGAGCGGTCCGCTTTGGTCATTGCTGGCGACGGCGGAGCCACCCGGAGCCGACGGAGTGGTCGGAGTCGGTGGATTCGTGGGCTCCTGCGCCTGCGCCGCAGCACCTGCCGCGGCGAGCGCGGCGAGCACCGTAACGTGGATCGAATGGCGGATCAGGTTGTTTGAGCGAGTCGAACGTTGTTTATTGCTGTTTCCTGTCGGTGACATTGCGGACGTCTCCGTACGCAGGCCGGCATACACTCACCAGTGCATCTGTAATCGGTTGATGTCACGAAGCGCGCCGTTGCTGCATACATCCCAAGTTGATACCAAGCACCGCACCGCGGTGCTCCCTTCTGTGGGACCAGCATAATCTGTAAGGCAAATGCAATACAACTTTGTGTTGTCGTGGGGCAACATCTCGTGGCATCGCCCCCCAGTGGTGCACGCGCTTGCAAAACCTACCAGAACCGCTTGCTGGCACCGCCCTTGGTGGTTCGATGAGTGGATTACGCGTCAGAATCGGCCGATTCGTATTCTTTTTACAACAACTCGGCCTGGGACGTGGGGTTTTTCAGCCGCATGAAAGGTTACATTGCTGCAAAGCATGAGGCCAAGTTATGTCCAACCTCAGTTCGCGGCTGCGACGGGCCCCTTCCAGCGGGCCACGTCACCGATCTTCAGGTGCAGCCGGTCGCTGATGCCGCCCTGCAGTTCGATGACGGCGTTCACCGGCACGTCCGAGCTGATGATGGTTTCGTCATGCGGGATGGCATGGGCGATCTTGAGGATATGTCCATCGACGGCGACGAACAGCATGTCGAGCGGGATGTACGTGTTCTTCATCCACATGGTCCAGACGCGGGGTTCGGGACCGATGAACACCATGCCTTTGTCCGCCGGCAGCTCGCGCACGAACATCAGGCCCTGCTGGTCCCGCGCCGGCGTGTCCGCGACCCAGATGGCGAAGGAGTGCTTCGCGCTGCCGCTGGTAATGGTCAGCGTGCTCTGGGGGAAGGTCGACAGATCCTGGAGCGGCTCGGTCTGGGCGTGGCCGGCGCCGCTGTACAGGAGTAGCGCGGCGCAGGCGGCGCACAGGATGAGCAGCCAGCGGGTGTTGGGATAATTCAAAAATCGCTCCTTGTCGAAAATTCGATACGGCCGGCAAAGTCGAACCGGCTGACCACGATGCGTCCCCTGCCGCTGAGCGCGTTGGCGGGCTCGACGCAGAAACCGCGGCCCTCGATGCGCCAGGCCCGCGCTGCCTTGCCCGGCAGCGGTCGCTGCGAGAGCTGGTCCAGGGTGCATTTGTCGTCGCCGCGCGTGGCAAAGACGCGGCCGCCGTCCATGAGGACCGTCAGGTTGGTCGGCAGTTCCTTGCCGGGCACCCCTTCGCGGGCTGAGCGCACGCCGAACACCAGCCGCAGCATCCGGCCCCCCGGGCCGGGACCCGCGAAGCTGACACGCAGCCCGGTGCCATCCGGGCGCGCCTCGCCGCCACAGTTCAGATCGGCATCGCGCCAGTTCAAGTCGAGGTTCAGCGCACCGCGGATGCGGGCGCGCACGAAGCCAGTGCCGTCGCCGAGGCAGGGACGATGACCGGGATCGGGACTCGCCGCGAGGGTCTGGGCCGGTGGTGGCGGCGGCGTCCGGATCACCGGCTGCGGGCTTGCCTCGGCAACAGTTGCGATCGAGGTGAGTGCCGGCAGTCCAACTGCCAAGAATGTGACGGCGCGCAGCGTTGCGCGGTGCCACGCCGGGCCAAATGCAGGGGGTGCGCTCATGCCGGCAGTGTACCCTCACGGTGCGCGATTGCTCCTATAGACAAGGGCAGCTCGAACACGGAAAGTAACGTCGTACCGCATTGACAACAGCTAAGTAGATTGAGCGGACCATCATGCAGAGACAGCCCGCCCGCGCCTCCTACGGTCGATTCGTCAGCCGCCTCACCAGTGGAACCCTCGCCATCGTCATGGCCGGCGGCCGCGGCGAGCGACTCAAGGGGCTCACCGTCAATCGCTGCAAGCCCGCAACGCCTTTCGGCGGCAAGTTCCGGATCATCGATTTCGTCCTGTCGAACTGCGTGAACTCCGGCATCCGGCAGATCTCGATCCTGACCCAGTACAAGCAGCAGCCCCTGATCCAGCACGTCCACCAGGGCTGGAGCTACCTGCGCGGCGAGTTCGGCGAGTTCGTCGAGGTCATCCCGGCGCAGCAGCAGATCGGGGAGATGTGGTACCGCGGCACCTCCGATGCGCTGTACCAGAACCTTGACCTGATCCGGGCCCATCGTCCCAAGCACGTGCTGGTGCTCGCCGGCGACCACATCTACAAGATGGACTATGGTCCGATGATCGCGTACCACGTCGAGAAGGGCGCCGACATTACCGTGGGCGTGGTCCAGCTGCCGGCCCGGGAATCGAAGAGCTTCGGCGTGCTGACCGCGACCGAGTGGAACCGGGTCACCAAGTTCGCCGAGAAGCCGGCGCAACCGGACACGCTGCCGGGACGGCCGGACTCGATCCTCGCCTCGATGGGCATCTACGTCTTCAACACGAGCCTGCTGGAAAAACTGCTGACCGAGGATGCGCAGGATCCGAACTCGGCGCACGATTTCGGCAAGAACATCATCCCCGACGCCATCGGCAACCGGCAGGTCTTCGCGTATCCGTTCCAGGACGTGAAGACCCGGGCGCAGAGCTACTGGCGCGATGTCGGCACCGTGGATGCCTACTACGAAGCCAACATCGAGCTGGTGCACGTCAAGCCGGAACTCAACATCTACGACCGGGAGTGGCCCATCTGGACCTACCAGGAGCACCAGCCGCCGGCGAAGTTCATCCTCGACGACGATTCGCGGCGCGGCATGGCCGTCAACTCCATGGTCTCCGGCGGCGTCATCATTTCCGGCTCGCACGTGCAGAATTCCCTGATCTTCTCCGACGTGCGCGTCGATGAACGCTCCTTCGTCGACAGTGCGGTGATCCTGCCGCACGTGGACGTCGGCCGCGGCTGCACCATCCGGCGCGCCATCATCGATGAGGGCTGCCAGATCCCCGACGGCATGGGCATCGGCACCGACCTCGGCCTGGACGAGAAGCGGTTCCATGTCACCGAGAACGGGGTGGTCCTGGTGACGGCGGACATGCTGCGTCGGCTCAACACTCCATAGCGTCCGAACCAACGTGGATGCACCTGCCCGTCTGCCGGTGGTGGTGCTGTGGCACATGCACCAGCCGCAGTACCGCGATGCGCTGACGGGTCAGTACGTCCTGCCCTGGACCTACCTGCACGCCATCAAGGACTACACCGACATGGCCGCGCACCTGGAAGAGAATCCGGCGGCGCGGGCGGTGGTCAACTTCACGCCGGTGCTGCTCGATCAGCTCGATGAACTCGCGCGACGCGTGACCGCGCACCTCGACGCGGGCGCGGCGCTGCCCGATCCGGTGCTGGGGCTACTGGGTCCGGACCCGGTGCCGACCGAGCCGGCGACGCGGCTGGAACTGCTGGAGGCCTGCCTGCGCGCCCACCGCAAGAACCTGATCGAAAGGTTCCCGGCGTACCTGGCGCTGGTCGGGTTCGCCGAGCAGTGTGCCACCACCGAGCGCATCAGCTGGGCCTCGGATGCCTTCATCCATGACCTCGCGGTGTGGTTCCACCTGGCCTGGATGGGCGAGACGGTCCGCCGCAGCGACGCACGCGTGGCGGCCCTTTCCCAACAGGCGAGCGGCTTTTCCCCGGCGCAGCGGCGGCAGCTGCTGGAACTGATCGGTGAACTGCTGGCGGGCATCATCCCGCGCTACCGGCGGCTGCGCGAGTCCGGCCGCTGCGAGCTGTCGGTGACTCCTTATTCACATCCGATCCTGCCCCTGCTGTTCGACTTCAATGCGGCGCGCGACAGCGCGGCCGATGCGCAGCTGCCGCGGCACCCGCAGTATCCGGGCGGGGCGCAGCGCGCGCAGTGGCACGTGGCCGAATCGATCCGCACCTTCGAGAAGTACTTCGGGACGCGTCCGGAGGGGTGCTGGCCGGCGGAGGGCGCCATCAACGATGCGACCCTGCGGCTGCTCGATGCGCACGGATTCGGCTGGGCGGCCTCGGGCCAGCGGGTGCTGCGCGCGGCGCTGGCGGCCAATCTCCTCGATGCCGATGCCACCGATTCCTACAACCGTCCCTACCAGCTGCCGGGCGACCGCCTGGCGTGTTTCTTCCGCGAGGAGGGTCTCTCGGACCTGATCGGCTTCACCTACGCCACCTGGCATGGGGATGATGCCGCCAACAATCTGGTGCATGACCTCGTCGAGATGGCGGCGGGCCGCGGCACCTGCGCCCCCACCCACGCGGTGCTGATCGCACTGGACGGCGAGAACGCCTGGGAGTACTACCCGTTCAACGGGTACTGGTTCCTGAAGGCCATGTACGCGAACCTGGCGGCGAACCCCAATCTCGAACTCATGACCCTGAAGGAGTGCCTCGCCCGCGGCATCCGGCCCGTGACCCTGAACCGGGTACCGGCCGGCAGCTGGGTGCACGGCAATCTGGCGACCTGGATGGGAGATCCCGCGAAGAACCGCGGCTGGGACCTGCTGTGCGAGGCGAAACTGGCATACGACGAGGTGCTCGCGGCCGGCACCCTGGATGCGGCCGCCCGCGCGGCCGCGACACGCCAGCTCGCGCTGTGCGAGAGTTCGGACTGGTTCTGGTGGTTCGGCGACTATAATCCGGCGCTGGCGGTGAGCCAGTTCGACCAGTTGTACCGGCGACAGCTGCAGAGCCTGTACCGGCTGCTCGGACGGGCGGTGCCCGAGGCCCTGTCACACCCCATCGCAACCGGTTCAGGTGACATGGAGAATGGCGGCGTCATGCGGCGCGCCCAATGACGGTGAATCAATCCGGAATCGACGGCACGGCACAGCCCGCGGGCCTGCGGCGCCGGGCGCGCTACAGTTTCTTCGGCGCCCAACTCAACCTGTGGCTGGGACGGCGGGCCAGTGCGCAGCGGCTGTGCCGGCGCGCGCTCAGTTTCTGCGACTACACCAAGGCCTACCGGATGCTCTCGCAGCTGGAGCTGCCCGGCGAACATTACTTCCGGGTGCTGGCGCGGGTGCACCGGCACGTGCAGCCTGCGACCTACCTCGAGGTGGGGGTGTCGCGCGGGGAGTCACTGGCGCTGGCGTGCCCGCAGACGCTGGCCCTGGGCATCGATCCGGAGCCGCACCTGCAATTTGAACTGGCGCCGAACCAGAAGGTGTTCGCGCAGACCAGCGATGATTTCTTCGCCCGTGCCGATGTGCCGGCTCTGCTCGGCAACCGGCCGCTCGAGATGGCCTTCATCGATGGCATGCACCACTTCGAGTACGCGCTGCGGGACTTCATCAATATCGAGCCGCTGTGCCGGCCGGGTTCGCTGGTGTTCATCCACGACTGTTTTCCCATCGACGCCCGCAGCGCCGACCGCGAGCAGTCGACCGGCTTCTGGAGCGGGGATATCTGGCGGCTGATCGTGCTCCTGAAGAAGTACCGCCCGGACCTCGCCATCCACACCCTCGGGACCCCGCCGACCGGCCTGGGCCTGATCACCCACCTCGATCCGCGATCGAGCGTGCTGCGCGGCCGCCTGCCGGAGCTGATCGCCGAAGGCATGGCCCTGACCTTCGCCTCGATCGCGGACCGGCGCGCGCAGGCCCTGAACCTCATGCCCTGCGAGTGGCCACGTGTGCGCCAGTTGCTGGACGCGCGCCAGGACATCCGGTATCGCTAGCACCATGAACCCCGCAACCAATCCGGTGCTGGAGCGCCGCCGGGCCGGCGTGCTGCTGCACGTGAGTTCGCTACCCGCCGGCCTCGGCCGCGGTGGCCGCGACTTCGTCGACTGGCTGGCGAGCGCGGGCTTCAGCGTGTGGCAGATCCTGCCCCTGGGGCCCACCGGGGCGGATGGATCGCCGTACTGGGTGCGGTCGGACTCGGCGGGCAATGCGCGGCTCATCGATCCGGAGGAACCCGCGCCACTGGATTCGGACGAGTTCCGGGCCTTCCTCGAAGGCTCGCGCGACTGGCTCGACGACTATGCGGCCTTCGAGGTCCTGAGCGACCTGCAGCACGGCGCCCCCTGGTGGACCTGGCCGCCCGAGTACCGGGACCGCCAGTCGGTGCCGATGGATCGGCTGCGGCGCGAGCAGGCCGCGGCCCTGCGCCGCGTGCGCGAACAGCAGTTCACCTTCTCCTGGCAGTGGCGGCGGCTGCATGACCATGCGCGCTCGCGCGGCGTGTACCTGTTCGGGGACGTGCCTTTCTACGTGGCGCCGGATTCGGCGGAAGCGTGGTCGCAGCGTGGACAGTTCCGGCTCGATGCCACGGGCCGGGCGACCGCCGTCGCGGGCGTGCCCCCCGACTACTTTTCCGAACTCGGTCAGCTGTGGGGCAATCCGCTCTACGACTGGGAGGCCATGCGGCGCGACGGTTTCCGCTTCTGGCTGGCGCGCATCCAGCACCAGCTGCAGCGGGTCGACCTGCTGCGCATCGATCATTTCCGAGCGCTGGCGGAGCACTGGGCCGTCCCGGCCGGCGCACCGGATGCGCGTGGCGGCAGCTGGCAGCCCTCGTATGGCCGCGAGATGCTGCAGACCCTCAGGAGCCGGTACGGGCCGCCGCCGGTGGTCGCCGAGGACCTGGGCGTCATCACTCCCGACGTGGAGGCCCTGCGCGATGACTTCGGCCTTGCGGGCATGCGGGTCATGCAGTTCGGGTTCGACGGCAAGGGCGACAACCTGCACCTGCCCCACATGTACCCGCGCACGAGCGTGGCGTACACCGGCACGCATGACAACGATACGACCGCTGGATGGTACCGGGGCCTCGACGCCGAAACCCGCGGCCGGGTCGATTTCTTCCTGCGCGCTGCTGCGGAGCAGATGCCCCAGGCCATGATTCATGCGCTCCTCGGGAGCGTCGCGCAGCTGGCGGTGGTCCCGATGCAGGACGTGCTGGGCCTGGGCTCGGAGGCGCGGCTCAACACGCCCGGCACGGCCAGCGGCAACTGGACCTGGCGGCTGCCCGCGCATGCTCTGGATCCGGCACTCGCGCAGCGCTTCGCGCACCTCAACCGGGTGTTCGGCCGTGTCTAGGGCGCAGTCCCTCAGGGCCGGCCTCGTGGGCGTCCTGGCCCTGGTGGCCGGCTGCACGCTGCTGGGTCACTGGCAGACCCCGACGCTGTCCGTCGTCAGCATCCAGCTCGGGCACAGCGACCTGTGGCAGCAGCATCTGCAGGTGCGCATGAGCGTGCACAATCCCAACGACCGGGAGTTGCCGGTCGAGGGACTCAGCTACAGCCTGGATGTGAACGGGGAGGAATGTGCGCACGGAGAATCCGGCGCGAGCTTCCTCGTGCCCGCACGCGGCGATGCCGAGTTCGACATGAACGTCACGGCCAACGCCGCCGCGGCCCTGTTGCGGATGTTTGCCCGCGGCAACGCCGCTCCGGTCCAGTACCGGATCCACGGCAAGGTGCAGCTGTCGGCAGGGCTGCTGCGCTCGGTGCCCTTCGACCAGCAGGGCGCGCTGCCGCTGCGTTAGCCGCCGCCCCTCACACCGCGACCCGCGCCGCGAGCATCTGCGCGAACAGCTCGATATAGAGGCCTCCCTGGCGGTTCCAGGAAAAATCCTGGGCCATGCCGTTGCGGACCAGCCGTTGCCAGTGCCGCGGATCGGCGTGCAGGTCGAGCGCGGATTCCACCGCCGAGGCGAGTGCCGACGCGCTGAACGGTTCGAACACCACGCCGGTGCCGGCGCCCGTGGCCGGGTCGTAGCGCTGCACCGAATCCGCAAGACCCCCGGTACGGCGCACGACGGGGACCGTCCCGTAGCGCAGGCTGTACATCTGGTTGAGCCCACAGGGTTCGTACTGGCTCGGCATCAGGAACAGGTCGCTGGCCGCCTCGATCCAGTGGGCCAGCGCCTCGTCGTATCCCTGGTGGAACGCGACCCGTCCCGGCCAGGCCGCGGCGAGGTCGCGCAGGCCCTGCTCGTAGCGTGCCTCCCCGGCCCCGAGGGCCACGAACGCCAGATCGCGCTGTGCCAGCAGCCGCGGCAGTGCGCCCAGTACCAGCTCGATGCCTTTCTGGGTTGCCAGACGGGTCACCGACCCTGCGAGCACGGTATCGGGCCCGCCGTTCAGGCCCATCCTGCCCAGGAATTCCTTTTTGAGCGCCGCCTTCACCGGCAGCCGCGTCGCGTCGTAGTGCGCGCTCAGGTGACGGTCATGGCGGGGATCCCAGTCCTCGTAGTCCACTCCGTTGAGGATGCCGACCAGCGCCGTTGCGCGGGCCTGCAGCACGTCCTGCAGGCCCCACCCGTATTCGGGCGTGCGGATCTCGGCCGCATAGGTCGGACTGACGGTGGTGATGGCATCGGCGTACATGCAGCCGTGCTTGAGCGCGTTGATGCGGCCGCCCCGCAGGTCGTCCTGGTGCAGCAGGTAGGCGTTGTCGCCCAGGCCCAGGTCCGCGGCGGCGCTCGCGGCGAACTCTCCCTGGTAGCCGATGTTGTGGATGGTCAGCACCGTGCGGGTCGCGGCGAACAGCCGGTCCCAGCCGTAGTGGGCCCGCAGCAGCAGGGGACCGAACGCGGCATGCCAGTCATGGCAGTGCAGGATCTGGGGACTGAAGGCCAGGTACTGGCAGCACTCGATGGCAATGCGCGTGAGTGCGAGGAACCGCAGGTGTTCATCGGGTTCCAGGGAGTAGATCGCCGCGCGGGCGTACAGCGGCGGACAGTCGATGAGATGCACGACCGCCTGCGACCCGGGCAACGTCGCGGTATAGACCGAGTACTGGTAGCGATGGACCGCGAGGGTCACCGTCCGGTCGGTGAGGCGCGGCACGGGTGTCAGGGCGAAGCGGCTGCGGTCGATCAGCCCGTACAGCGGCATGAACAGCCGCACGTCGTGGCCCTGGGCATGCAGGTACTTCGTGAGCGCTGCCGTCACGTCGGCGAGGCCGCCGGTCTTGGCGAACGGGGCCGCCTCGGAGGCGATGGCGCAGATTCTCAACGGATTGACCATATCGTCTAGGATACCGACTGCTCAGTGGATCAAAGTGATGGGAGCCGTAGTTCTTGCGACGACCGTGGGTGATCGGACTTGCGCTGCTGGTGATCTTCGTGGTGTCGCTGGCCATCGGCATTTACGTCGCCAGCTGGCCGGACTGCTGCCAGCTGTAATCCTATTGCATTGCAGCAAAAGGGGGGCTTGCGCGGTGAGTGTCAATTGCGCTCGCCTGACATTAACCCCATAAAATTCAATAATTTAATGGAATGCGGGACGGTACGGCCGGGACGGCGGAGGTAGAATGACGTTCATTCCTCGCCTCCCGAGCCCATCATGTCAGCCCCACCGTACAAGCAGCTTGAACAGGAGTTCAAGCGCCTCCACGCCTTCCGTGGCGCCATTTCCCTCTTGAGCTGGGACGCATCGGTCATGATGCCGCGCGGCAGCGCCGCGTTACGAGGCGAACAGCTGGCCGCGCTGGAGACCGAGTACCACACGCTGCTGACGGCACCGAAGATCACGCGGCTGCTCGATCGCGCCCATGCCAACACCCAGTCGCTCGACGATTGGCAGGTGGCCAACCTGCGCGAGATGCGCCGCCAGCGCGACCACGCCATCGCGACGCCCGGGAATCTGGTGTCGAGGATGGCCCGTGCGACCGCGCAGGCCGAGGCGCACTGGCTGCTGGCACGCGCCGAGGGCCGCTTCGAGATCTTCGCGCCCCATCTCGAGGAAGTGGTGATGCTGGTGCGGGACAAGGCCGCTCTGCTCGGGCAGGCCCTCAACCTGTCGCCGTACGATGCCCTTATAGATGAGTTCAGCCCCGGCATCTCGAGCAGCGACATCGATGGCGTGTTCCGGACCATCTCGCGCCGGCTGCCGTCCCTGATCCGGGAAGTGATCGGGATGCAGGAGGCGCATCCGCCGCTGCCGCTCGAGGGCAAGTTCACCCCGGCGCGCCAGCGCGCCCTGGTCACCGAAATCATCAGGTCCATGGGGTTCTCGTTCGAACAGGGGCGGCTGGACGAAAGCGAGCATCCCTTCACCGAAGGGGTGCCCGGCGACATGCGCCTGACCACCCGCTACGACCCGGCCGATGTCTTCACGGGCCTGCTCAGCGCCATCCATGAGACTGGCCATGCGATGTACCACATGGGACTGCCCGCGCATTGGCGGGACCAGCCCGTGGGCCGCGATCGCGGCATGGTGGCCCAGGAGAGCCAGTCGCTGCTGCTGGAGCGGCTGGTGTGCCGCAGCCGGGCCTTCGCGCACTACTTGAGTCCGCTGCTCGTCCGGCACTTCGGCGTCTCGGGCCCGGCCTGGGATCCGGAAAATCTCTACGCGCACCTGACCCGGGTGCGCCGGGGTGCGATCCGGGTCGATGCGGACGAACTGACATACCCGCTGCACGTGCTGGTGCGGTACGAGCTGGAGAAGCGGCTGCTGTCGGGCGAGCTGGCGGTACGCGACCTGCCCGAGGCCTGGAACGCGGAGATGGAGCAGCGACTGGGATTTCATCCCGACAACGACCGCGACGGGTGCCTGCAGGACATCCACTGGGCCGACGGTTCGTTCGGGTACTTTCCCTCCTATGCGCTCGGTGCGGTCATTGCCGTGCAGTTCATGGAAAGCCTGCGCAACGAGGTGCATGACCTCGACGAGCAGATCGCGCGCGGCGAGTTCGGGGGCCTCTTCGGCTGGCTGCGGACCCATGTGCATTCGCAGGGAGCCCGGCTGACGCTGCAGGAACTGCTGCAGCAGGCGACCGGCAAGACGCTGTCGGCGGCGCCGTTCATGCGCTACCTCGAGAACAAGTACCTCGAGGCGGGCACCGCCAGCAGCGCCGCCGCGTGACCCTGTCCCGCACGGCGCAGCGCCTGCAGTCGCACCTGCGCAGCCAGGTCGGCAAGGCGATCGCCGACTTCGGCATGATCGCGCCGGGCGATCGGGTCATGGTGTGCCTGTCCGGCGGCAAGGACTCGTACACCCTGCTCGATATCCTGCTGTCACTGCAGCGCAATGCGCCGGTGGCTTTCAGCCTGGTTGCCGTAAACCTCGACCAGAAGCAGCCGGGGTTCCCGCAGGAGGTGCTGCCGAACTACCTGCGCGGACTGGGCGTGCCGTTCCACATCATCGAGCAGGACACCTACAGTGTCGTCAGGCGCGTGGTACCCGAGGGCAAGACCCTGTGCGGGCTGTGCTCGAGGTTGCGGCGCGGGGCGCTGTACCGGTACGCGTCCGAGAACGGCATCACCAAGATCGCCCTGGGGCACCATCGGGACGACATCCTGGAAACCTTCTTCCTGAACCTGTTCTTCGGCGGACGGCTCAAGGCCATGGCGCCGAAGCTGCTGTCCGATGACGCGCGGCACATCGTCATCCGGCCGCTGGCCTATCTGGGCGAGGCGCAGATCGCCCGCTATGCGACCGCCCGTGCCTTCCCCATCATTCCCTGCACCCTGTGCGGTTCCCAGGCGAACCTGCAGCGCGTGCAGGTCAAGAAACTGCTCGCCGGGTGGGAGCGCGAGTTCCCCGGTCGCGTGCAGACCATTTTTGCGGCGCTGCGTAACGTCTCGCCGGGCCACCTCGCCGATCCGAGCCTGCATGATTTCGCGGGTCTCGAAGCATTGCGACGCAGCGACGGGGCCGAGCCGTCCACGCCCGTGGACCTGCTGGGGCTCGACCGGATCGTGCCCATGAGCCTGGCGGAGGAAGACGCCCTGGCCGGGGGCGAAGCGGCGGCCGCCTCATGACCTCCGGCGCGCCGTCCTGCCCACCGCCGCTGCCGAACAGCTACTGGATCACCCCGGGGCGGCTGCTCGGCGGCGAATACCCCGGCGGTGAAACCGCGGAGGACACCCGGCGGCGGCTGGAGCTGCTGGCGGCGGCCGGCGTGGACTGCTTCGTCAATCTCACCCGCGCCGGCGAACTGGCCGCGTACCAGGCAGTGCTGCCGCCGGGAACCCAGTACTTCCACCTGCCGATCCTTGATCATGGCCTGCCGGTCGACCCCGACTACATGCAGCGGATCCTCGGGGTCCTCGGCGTCGCGCTGGCGGCCGGACGGTGCGTCTATGTGCACTGCCGGATGGGCATCGGCCGGACCGGTACGGTGCTGGGCTGTCACCTCGTCGAGCAGGGTCTGAGCGGCGAGGCCGCCCTGGACGCCCTCAACCGCTCCTGGCAGCAGTGCGCCCGGTCGCGGCGCTGGGCCTCGATTCCGGAAACCCACGACCAGCGCCACTACGTGGCCAGCTGGCAGCCCCGGCCGGCGCGGAACATGGGCTGACGGAGGCGCCGGGCCCGGTGATAGGCTTGGCGACATGCCCTCGAATGCGTCCACACCCCGGCGGGCCCCGCGCGCCGCGCCCGCCGCGCGCACCCGCAAGGCCGCCGCGGCCCGGCGCGCGCGGGCCTGGGTGCGGCTGAGCGACGAGGAACTGCTGAAAGTGCGGCTGTGCGACCTCGACCTGACCGTGGAGCAGTCGCGGCTGGCGCGGCCGATGCAGCGTCTGTACGCCGAGCTCGCCGGCCGCGGCATCAATTTCAGGCCCCACGCCTGGCTCGCCGAGGAATGGTTCTCGCCCGACGGCGTCCCCGGCATTGCCGTACCCTTCTACTTGGCTCACCCGCGGCTCGAGCGGCTCGAGCGGCGCATGATGCGCGAAGTCGAAGGCGGCAATACCCGCTGGCTGATGCGCATCCTGCGGCACGAGGCGGGCCACGCGCTGGACAACGCCTACCGGTTGCGCCGCCGCGCGAGCTGGCGCGAGACCTTCGGCCCGGCTTCGCTGCCGTACCCCGAGCGCTACCGGGCGCGCCCGGGCAGCCGCCGGTACGTGCATCACCTGGGCGACTGGTACGCCCAGGCCCACCCGACCGAGGATTTCGCCGAAACTTTCGCGGTCTGGCTGAAACCGAATTCAAACTGGCGGCGGGCCTACGCGCAGTGGCCCGCGTTCCAGAAACTGTGCTGCGTCGAGGAGCTGATGGCGGGAGTACGCGACCGCACGGCGCCGGTGCGCAATCGCCGTCATGTCGAGTCCATCGCGACCGATACGCGTACCCTCGCGGAGGTGTACCGCGACAAGGTCGCGCGCCGCCGCAGCGACCGGCGGGGCATGATCGAGGAGCTGCTGCGCAAGGTGTTCCGTCCGCGGCCGGTGCCGCGCGGCGCGATCCGCGCGAGCACCCTGATGCGCTCCATGAAGACGCAGCTGGTCAATTCGGTGTCGCGCGAACTGAAGATCGAGCGGTATAGTATCTATCAGCTCCTGCGGATGATCATGGAACGGTGCGACGCTTTGAAACTTCACGTGCACGGCAACCGCCGTGATGCCGGGCGGCACGTCCGCTGGGTGCTGATCCGACTCGCGAGGCTGTACGCCCAAGGTGAGACCCCGCACCTTCATTTATGAAGAAACAGCGTGTGCTCGTCGTCCTGCACTCGAGCCTGATACCCCCCGATACGCTGGAGGGCCGGTCCGAGAAGGAAATCGCCGAATGGCGCACCGAGTATGACGTCATCTCGACCCTGAAGGGTCGCGGCCACGAGGTGCTGTGCGTCGGCGTGCTCGACAGCCTCACCGAACTGCGTACCGCCATCGCCGACTGGAAACCCGATGTGGTCTTCAACCTGCTCGAGGAGTTCGACGGCATCGGCACCTACGATCAGCACGTGGTCGCCTTCCTGGAGCTGATGCGCCAGCCCTACACCGGCTGCAATCCCCGCGGCCTGCTGCTGTCGCGCGACAAGCCGCTGTGCAAGCAGCTGCTGTCCTACCACCGCATACCGACGCCACAGTTCGCCGTGTTCAACCGCGGCGCGCGCGTGAACGTCCCGCGGCGGCTGCGGTTCCCGCTGTTCGTCAAATCCACGAGCGAGGATGCCTCGGTCGGGATCGCGCAGGCGTCGGTGGTCGAGGATGCCGTGAAACTCAAGGAACGGATCCAGTTCGTGCACGAGCAGGTGGGCTCGGATGCGCTGGTCGAGGAGTACATCGCCGGCCGCGAACTGTACGTGGGCGTGATGGGCAATGACCGGCTGCACCGCCTGCCGGTGTGGGAGATGGTCTTCGGGACCATGCCCGATACCTCCGCCGCGATCGCCACCCGCAAGGTCAAATGGGACCGGGCCTACCAGCAGCGCTACGGCATCACCACCCATGCCGCCGAGCAGCTGCCGGCAGCGGTGGAGGCACGACTGGACAAGCTGTCGCGACGCATCTACCGGGCGCTGGGCCTGTCCGGGTACGCGCGCATGGATTTCCGGGTGACCGCGGCGGGCGAAGTGTACGTGCTGGAAGCCAATGCCAATCCCAACCTGGAAGCGGCAGAGGATTTCGCGGAAAGCGCGCGCGCCGCGGGATTGCCCTACGACGAGCTGCTCGAGCGCCTGATGACGCTCGGGCTGACGTACCGGGCGCAATGGCGCGCCACCTACGGCTGAATACCGGCGCAGGACGGATGACCGCATGAAGACATTGATCAGGACGCGAGGGATGACGGCGGTGCTGCTGGCGGCAGCACTGCTGGCCGGGGGCTGCGCCACGGCCCCGGCCAGCAAGGCGCAGACCGACGAGGTACTGCTGGAGAGCTGGCTGCTGGGCCATTACGACAACCGGGCGCAGGTCGCGACCGACCGCAAGCACGGCGGCTACGTGCATCCGGCGGTGAGCGCCGTGATCGTGCGGGTCGAGTCCCTGATGGTCGGCGATCACGTGTTCTACATGCAGCTGGCCGACAGCGACGACCCCACGCGCCTCATCGAGCAGCACATCCTGTCCCTGGATGTGGTGAAGGACAAGATCGTCGAGGCGGTCTGGAGCTTCACCGAGCCGAACCGCTGGAAGGCCGGCGCGGAATCACCCGAGATCCTTTCGGCGCTGCAGCCGGCGGACCTGAAGCTGCTGCAGGGCTGTTCGCTCGAGTGGAAACGCACGCCCGACGGGTTCACGGCCAGCAACGACCAGAAGCTGTGTCATTCGACCCCGGTGTCGGTGCCCGCGGCCGTCTCGGCCCACTGGCGCATGCAACTGACCGCCGATGAGCTCGACATCAGCGAACAGGACTTCGACTCCGATGGCGACCTGGTGTATGGCACGCAGGAGGACTCCTTCACCAAGCTGCGTAAACGCAGCAATTCGCAGCTCTAGGCTTTGATGTGATCGTAGTGCGAAGCGGCTCACGGACGGCGCGCGCCGATGGTGTCCGTAATGGGGGGGCTCTCATGCGAGGACCGGTATGTCGGACCAGTGCGATGCGGCTCACGTCCTGCCCGTCAGCAGCCTGACGGAGTTCTTCCGCGACAGCCTGCACGCGGCCCTGCAGAAGCAGCGGCTCGCGGTCGGGGACCACACCCAGCACTACGTGGTCAACGTCCTCACCCTGTTCGCCCGCTCCGAGGCGCTGTACGAACCCAGCGGCGACGGATCGCGCCTGAAACCCCTGGTGGTGATGCTGTCCGAAGCGCTCGCAGCCCCGACGCCGGCCCAACGCCAGCGCGGCCTGCAGCGGCTCGGGGACGTCTCGCTGTTCATCGCCGGATTCTTCGCGCGCAGCTTCGCCCGCAAACTGGTGGACATCGATTACCACATCAGCATGGGCGCCCAGGCCTATTCGGCCCTGGCCGATGCCGATCACGGCCGGCGCGGCGCGGTTCTCGGCCGCGTGTTTGCCGAACTCGCCGGCAAGTTCCAGCCGCTGGTGGATGCGCTGAATGAAATCAGCGAAAGTTCGTGCGCCGCATCCAATGCCGATGCGTTGCGCCTGTACGAGCTGTGGCTGCGGACCGGAAGCCGGCGCTCGTGGGCGCTGCTGCGGCGGCTGGGCGTGCTGCCGGCGCCAGCGGGCCGGCTGGCGCATTGAGGGGCGCGCCCTCTTCAGTCCTCGCCGCGCTTCTTGCGTACCTCGAGCTCGCGCATCTGCTTGATCCAGTCGGATAGCCGGCGCAGGTCGCGTTTCGCCGGCCGCTTGTCGGGGGCGGCCTTGGCGGCGGCGCGGTGCGGCGTCATGGTCTCGTAGGGGTCGTAGCCGGAAGCCGGCTTGATGCCGTTGGGCGGCAGGGTCGACTCGATCGACAGCGGCACGCGCTGGTAATCGTCCGGCGCTTCCACCCATTCGACGCTCGCGCCATCGCGGTCGTCGCGCACGACCCGGCCGATGCGCCGGCGCTGCGCGGATTCGGCTTCGGTCGCCGCTTCCGGGAGCCGTTTGTCCTGTTTTGCTTTCACGTGATTAAGTCATACCCGGGTGAGGCATCCATTCCCTGGCACGACTGTAGGGCTTTCGGCGCCGGGCACACTGCGCCCCAGGTCACGAATCCGGCAGCTGCGGGACTCAGGCCAAGTACAGGCTCGCGCCGTCAGGCCGCAGAAAGCACCAGGCCGAGGCGGTGGGCCGCCCGCAGCAGCCCGGTGACGCTCTTGGCATCGCGCAGCTCGCCCGACAGCGCCATTTCGCAGGCCTGGCGCAGACTCATCCAGTGCACCTCGAGCACCTCGTGGTCCTCCGGTTGCGCGCGGGCCGCCACCAGATCCTGGGCCAGGAACAGGTGGATGACCTCGCTGAAGACGCCGGGAGAGCTGAGCATGGTGCCCAGCTCCGTCCAGCGTTGGGCACTCAGGCCGGCTTCCTCGACGAGTTCGCGCCGCGCCGTGGACGCGGGTGGCTCGGCCGGTTCGAGCTTGCCGGCCGGAAGCTCCCAGATGAAGCCGCCTGCGACGTACCGGTACTGGCGCAGCAGGCATACCTGCTGCAGGTCATTGACGGCGACCACGGCCGCACCGCCGGGATGGTGGACCACTTCCAGGGCCGCCTGCCGGCCGTTTGGCAGGAGGACATCATCCACGGTGACGCTGATGACGCGGCCCCGGTAGTGCTGGGTGCTGTTGACGGTGCTCATCGCCGCTTAGGATAGCGTATGGGTGCACGCGGCGTATTCCTGGTCACGGGCCTGCCGGCCACCGGCAAGAGCACGCTGGCGCGCGCACTGGCGCGCGCGCTGGCGGCGCCGCTGCTGTCGAAGGACAGCATCAAGGAGCCGCTGCTCGATGTGCTCGGCGCGGCCGACCCGCGGGCGTCGCGCCGCCTGAGCGATGCGAGTTTTGCAGTACTGTTCGCGCTCGCCGCCGAGCAGCTGGGGCGAGACGCGGCGATCGTGCTGGAAGGCAATTTCCGGCCCGGCGAACACGAGGCCGCGGTGCGCGCGCTGCTTGCGGGCCAGCCGGCGCCGCCGTGCGTGCAGGTGCTGTGCCGCGCGCCGGAGGCGCTGCGCCAGGAGCGGCTGCGGGCGCGTGCCGGCGATGCCGCGCGCCATGCCGGTCACCAGGATGCCGCGTGGGTCGCAGTGGCGGACCCGCGCGGCGACGCCTTTCTCGAGGTACCGGGGCCGCGGCTCATCCATGACAGCGGCGTGACCGACCTGGATGCGGCTTGTGCACTGGTCCGTAGCCTCGCACAGCAGCACCTCGTATAGTGGGTCGCGATGGTGACACCGGCTTACATGGCTGCCTTGAATACCGCCCAGCGCAAGGCGGTGACCTTCGGGGAGGTGCGCGGGGCGGATGCCAGCGTCACCTTCATCGGCAAGGTCGGCGCGACGGCGGCGGACAAGGGCGTCGATGCCGGCCCGTTGCTGATCATCGCCGGCGCGGGTACCGGCAAGACCGACACGCTGGCCCACCGCGTGGCGTACCTTGCGATGAACGGAGTCGATCCGGGACGCATCCTGATGCTGACCTTCAGCCGGCGCGCCGCCTGGGAGATGCGGCGTCGCGCGCGGGACATCGTCAAGCAGGCGATGAATGAACCCCTGGGGGGGCTCAACCAGACCGTCGCCCAGCGACTGTCCTGGGCGGGCACCTTCCACTCGATGGCCAACCGGCTGCTGCGCCATTACGCGCGGCACCTGAAACTCGATCCGCAGTTCACCGTGATCGATCGCGGCGACAGCGCGGATCTCATGGATGCGGTCCGCCAGGAGCTGGGATTCGATGCCAAGGAGCAGCGGTTCCCGCGACGGGACACCTGCCTCGCGATCTACTCGCACCGGGTCAACACCCGCAAGCCGCTGAAGGCGTCGCTGGAGGAGCAGTACCCGTGGTGCGCGCAATGGGAGGACGAACTCACGAAGCTGTACCGGGCCTACGTGCAGCGCAAGCAGTCCTACGGCATCCTCGACTACGACGACCTGCTGCTGTACTGGCACATCATGATGGGCGACGCCAAGCTGGCGCAGCACATCAGCGGTCACTTCGATCACATCCTGGTGGACGAGTACCAGGACACCAACGTCCTGCAGGCCCAGATCCTCTCCGCGCTGCGACCCGACGGCCGGGGAGTGACGGTCGTCGGTGATGATGCGCAGGCCATCTATTCGTTCCGCGCGGCGACCATCGACAACATCCTGAATTTTCCGGACCAGTTCGCGCCACGCGCCGAAGTCATCACTCTGGCGCAGAACTACCGCTCCACCCAGGGGGTCCTGGACGGCGCCAACGCGCTCATGGCCGAAGCGCCGCGCCAGTTCCGCAAGCACCTGCTGGCGGCGCGCGGTGGCGGGCAGCGGCCACGGCTGGTGACGGTGGACGATCTGCCCACGCAGGCCGAGGCGGTCTGCAGCGAGATCCTGCGCCGGCGCGAGGCCCAGGTGCCGCTGCGCCGCCAGGCGGTGCTGTTCCGCAGCGGCAGCCACAGCGACCTGCTGGAGATCGAACTCACCCGCCGGCAGATCCCTTTCGTCAAGTACGGCGGCCTGCGGTTCCTCGAGGCGGCGCACGTCAAGGATCTGCTGGCGGTGCTGCGCTGGGCGGACAACCCGCGCAACCAGATGGCCGCCTTCCGGGCGCTGCAGCTGCTGCCGGGGATGGGACCCGCCAATGCGCAGCGCGCCATCGCCCACCTGGACGCAAAGCAGCATGCGGCCGGCGCCCTGGCGAGTTTCCGGGCGCCGAACGTGGAGCCGGTGGAGATCGAGAAACTGTCGACGCTGCTCACGACGCTGATGGATCCGCAGCGCGAATGGCCGGGGCAGGTGCACCTGGTCCGGGAGTGGTACCGGCCGCACCTCGAGCGCATCTATGAAAGCGTCCATACCCGCATCGGCGACCTGGACCAGCTGGAGCTGCTGTCGGTGCAGTTCACCTCGCGCGAGCGGTTCATCACCGAACTCACGCTCGATCCGCCGGATGCCGCGAGCGACCTGGCCGCCAAGCCGAATCTGGATGACGACTTCCTGGTGCTGTCCACCATCCATTCGGCCAAGGGCATGGAGTGGGACACGGTGTACCTGCTGAACGTCGTCGACGGCACCTTTCCCTCGGAGTTCGCGACCCGCAAACCCGAGTTGATCGAGGAGGAGCGGCGGCTGCTGTATGTGGCGATGACGCGGGCGCGCAATGAACTGATGCTCTACAGCCCGCTGAAGTTCCAGATCACCAGCCAGCCGAAGAGTTCCGACGGCCATGTCTATGGCGGCCGCAGCCGGTTCCTGACCGAGAAGGTCCTGCGGGCCTTCGACGCCGTGGTGGTGCATGGCGCGAACGCCGATGACGTGATACTGGGGGATGCGGGCAATGCCGCGCTGGACGTGAATGCCCGGTTGAAGGAAATGTGGTGACAGCCCCTGCGAAGGGCTCTGCCTGAAGCAGAGTCCTCGGGCGCGCCGCCGCCCTGGCCGCCGGCTAGCGGCGGAACGGTCCGCCGCCCTGGCGCGGCCGCTGGGGACGCTCCTGGGCTTCATTGACCCGCAGCGGACGACCCCCCAGCTGCTGGCCGTTCAGAGCCTGAATGGCGGTCTGCGCATCGGCCTGCGCCATGTCCACGAAACCGAAGCCCCGGGGCTTGCCGGTCTCACGGTCATTGATGAGCTTTACGGACTCCACGGCGCCGTGACGTTCGAACAGAGCCCTGACGTCCTGTTCCGTGGCATTGAAGGGCAGATTGCCCACGTAGATCGTCGTCATCCATTTCTCTCACGACTTAGGCGGGCAGAGACGATCCGTACCAATGGCTCGCGTGCACCGCGGGATCGAAAAAGATGCTACTCCCGGTGTTTGGGGGAAGCAAACAGGCCGTTGGCACGCGGGTCGCGGGCCGCGGGAATTGCACCAGATCCCGGCAGCTGCGGAGTCGGATGCACCCGCATGGAGCCGCGGGCCGGGGCCGGCGGGGCCGGACGTCAGCTTCCGGGCGGCTCAAGGTAGGCGTATCCGTTCAACTCGCCTTCGTAGAAGCGCTTCACCTGCTGGCTTTCGGCGAGCGTCATGCGGCCATCCCGGACCGCGCGTTCGCAGTCCCGCGACAGGGCGGGGTACAGCTCCGCCACGTCGTATTCCATGTACTCGAGCACCTTGTTGGCGGTGTCGCCCTTGACCACTTCCTCGATCCACCACCCGCCTTCCTCGAGCAGCCGGATGTGCACCACGTGGGTGTCGCCGAACAGGTTGTGCAGGTCGCCGAGGGTTTCCTGATAGGCGCCGACCAGGAATGCCGCCAGGTAGTAGTCCTCGTTGGGCACCAGCGGATGCAGTTCCAGCGTGCGCTTGATGTCGCGGTGGCTGACGAAACGGTCGATCTTGCCGTCCGAATCGCAGGTGATGTCCGCGAGCACGCCGGTGCGCGTGGGCTGCTCGTTGAGCCGGTGGATGGGCATGATCGGGAAGAGCTGGTCGATCGCCCAGCTGTCGGGCAGCGACTGGAACACCGAGAAATTGCAGAAGTAGGTGTCCGACAGGATCGACTCCAGGTCGGCCAGTTCCTCCGGGCTCTCCTCGAGGCGGCGGCAGACGTCGCGGATGCGCGCGCAGGTGGCCCAGTAGAGACGTTCGGCCAGCGCCCGGAACTGCAGCGACAGCAGTCCCAGGTTGAACATCTGCAGGGTCTGCTCCCGGGCCGTCTGGGCATCGTGGTAGCACTCCACCAGCCGGCGCTCGGTCACGGAGCGGTAGGCCACGAACAGGTCCTGGACCGGTTGCGGCAGTTCGTCCTCGCCCGGATGGTCTTCGGCCTCCCGGCCGGTGACCCGGAAGCGGTCCAGCGCCGAGGAGCCGAGCGTGTTGAAGATCAGCACGCTGTGGTAGGCCGCGATCGCGCGCCCCGATTCGCTGATGATCATCGGGTGCGGAATGTCGCGCGCATTGCAGACGCTGGCGATGCGGTACACCACGTCGCTCGCGTATTCGTTGAGCGTGTAGTTCATCGAGGAGGCGAAGTTGGTGCCGCTGCCGTCGTAGTCGACTCCCAGGCCTCCGCCTACGTCGATGTACTGCAGTCCCGCCCCCATGATGCGCAGCTCCGCATAGACGTGGGCGAGTTCGGTGATCGACTCCTTGACGCGGCGGATGTCCTGCAGCTGGCTGCCGGGATGGCAGTGCACGAGCTGCAGGCAGTCGAGCATGTCCCGATCCTTCAGCACCTTGTAGAGATCGAGGATCTCCGTCACGAACAGCCCGAACTTGGACTTGGCGCCATTGCTGTCGCGCCAGCGGCCGGAGCCTTCGCTCGAGAGCTTCACGCGCACGCCCAGCCGGGGCCGGACCCCGTAGGTGTCCGCAAGCCGCAGCAGGATCTCGAGTTCCTCGAAATTCTCGATCACCGGGATGATGGTGCGACCGAGCTTCGTCGCCAGCACCACCGCCTCGAGGTAGCTGTGGTCCTTGAAGCCGTTGCAGATCACCAGCCGGTCCGGGGCGCTCTCGGTCATCGCCATCACCGCCAGCAGCTCGGGCTTGGAACCGACCTCGAGGCCGAAGCCGAACTCGCGGCCGTAGCGGTAGACCTCCTCGACCACCAGGCGCTGCTGGTTCACCTTGATGGGATAGACCGCGGCATAGCGGTTGCCGTAATCGTTCTCGGAAATGGCCTGGGCGAAGGCGGCATGCAGGTTGCGCAGGCGGTTGGCGAGGATGTCCGAGAGCCGCACGACCACCGGCGTCGTGAGATCGCGCGCCTTGAGTCCCTCGACGACTTCGTAGAGATCGATCGTGGGGCTGCCGGGCTGGGGGTCGGGCCGCACGATCACATGCCCGGCATCATTGATGGAGAAGTAGCCCTTGCCCCAGGCATTGACGTGGTAGAGCTCGAGCGAGTCCTCCGTGGTCCAGGGCTGGCCTTTGTGCGTCGTGCCGGTCATCGCGGGGTGTGAGTTTAGGCCCAGGGGGCGCGGACGATAACAAAAAAAAGGGACATCCGGATGACGCCCCTTCAGGCCGGTCCGGTCGCCACGGCGCGGGCAGGATCGCGGATCCATTCACTGAAGGAGCCCGCGTAGAGCCGGGCTCCCCGCAGGCCGGCGAGTTCGAGGGCCAGCAGATCGTGGCAGGCCGTGACCCCGGAGCCGCACATCGCCACGACCCGGCCCGGCGGCGTGTCGCCGAGCACCTGACGCCACATCGTGGTCAGCGCCGCGGGTGGCAGCAACCGGCCATCGGCCGCAAGGTTCAGCGCGAAGGGCTGGTTGCGGGCGCCGGGTACATGGCCGGCCACCGGATCGATGGTCTCGTTCTGCCCGGCAAAGCGGTCGGCGCCGCGTGCGTCCAGCAGCAGGATGTCGCCGCTCGTGAGTCCGCGCGCGACCTCGGCGGTCGTCACCGGGTGCGCCAGCGCCGGGCGCGCGATGAAGCGGCCCGGCGGGTAGGCCGCCGGCGCGCTCTGCAGCGGCAGCCCGGCTGCCCGCCACGCCGCCCAGCCGCCGTTCAGCACCGACACGCGCTCGTGCCCGAGCCAGCGCAGCAGCCACCACAGACGCGCCGCGAACGCCGACTTGTCCTGGTCATAGGCCACGACGTGGGTGTTCGCATCGACGCCGGCCGCGCCGAGGAAGGCCGAGAGCGCCGCCGGGTCAGGCAGCGGATGCCGGCCGGAATCGGCCGTGACCGGGCCGGACAGGTCGCGATCCAGATCGGCGAAGACCGCGCCGGGGATATGCGCTGCGGCAAATGCCTGGCGGCCCCAGTCCCTGCGTGCCAGGTCATGTCGGCAATCGAAGATCCGCAGCGGCGGGGCAGCGGCGCCGGCATCGAGCGCCTGCGCCAGCTGCGAAGCCTCGATCAGGTGCGAAGGCAGTTGCGTGCTCATCCGTGATGCAGTGTGGGTTCCCCGAGTTGTCGGTACAATCGTACCAACAGCCTTGCGAATCAAGTATATGGCGATTGAAGTCTACTGGGGCAGCGGCAGCCCGTATTCCTGGCGCGTGCTGCTCGCGCTCGAGTACAAGCGCCTGGCCTATGTCGGCCACCAGCTGCAGTTCTCGCGGCAGGAACACAAGTCGCCACAGATCTTGGGCCTGAATTTCCGTGGCCGCGTTCCGATCCTCAAGGACGGCGACTATGTGGTGTTCGAGTCCCTGGCCGTGCTGTACTACCTGGACCTCAAGTATCCGGATCCGCCCATCTTCGGCCATTCACCCGAGGAGGCGGGCGTGATCATGCGCGTGATCTGCGAATACCAGGCCTACGTCGAGGAGCACCTGATGAAGATCGTCCGCGCGGTCTTCGACGGGCAGGCCCAGGAGCATATCGATGCGCTGGCCGACTCCATGCATGTCGTCGCGCGCGAGGCCCGCTCCATCGAAGCGCGGCTGTCGCGGTCCGAATGGGTGGTGGGAGAGCACTTCTCCGCCGCCGACATCGTGATATTCCCGGCGTTGCAGCTGCTGCTGCGCGCCCTGGACAAGCCAGCGGCCCGTGCGCTGTCCTCCCGCTTCCTGCCCCTGGCGGTCAACTATCCGGCACTGGAGCGCTGGATCGGCCGCGTCGCGGCCCTGCCAGGGTATGAGCGAACCTATCCACCACATTGGCGGTCAACATGACAAAGCATCCGGTACATATCGATTTTCCCGGCCGAATCGTCTTCGTAGGATTCGGCAGCATCGGCCAGGGAGTCCTGCCGCTCATCTTGCGGCACATCGGTATCTCACCGGATCGCATCACCATCGTGACCGCCGATGACGCCGGCAGCGCGGAGGCGGAGCACTTCGGTGTGAAGCGCATCAAGGAGGCGCTGACGCGCGACAACTTCCGGCGCATCCTGGCCCCGCTGCTGGGTCGCGGCGACCTGCTGCTGAACGTCTCGGTCGATGTCTCGAGCATCGCGCTGATCCGGTTCAGCTGGGAGAAGGGCGCGATGTACCTGGATACCTGCATCGAGCCCTGGGCCGGCGGCTACACCGACCCGACGCTGAGCGCGGCCCGTCGCACCAACTACGCCATGCGCGAGGAGGCCCTGGCGCTGCGCAGCGGCAACACGCGCGCACCGACCGCGATCGTCACCCACGGCGCGAACCCCGGCATGGTGTCGCATCTGGTGAAGCAGGCGCTGCTGAACATCGCCGGCGACACCGGGGTCGACGCCGGCAATCCCACCTCGCGCGAGGACTGGGCGGCGCTGGCGAGCCTGCTGGGCATTCGGGTCATCCACATCGCCGAGCGCGACACCCAGGTGTCCTCGCGGGCCAAGCAGCTGAACGAGTTCGTCAACACCTGGTCGGTGGACGGCTTCGTGAGCGAGGGCGCCCAGCCGGCCGAACTCGGCTGGGGCACGCACGAACGGAACTTCCCGCGTGACGGCAAGCGCCACGACTTCGGTGGGGGCGCCGCGATCTACCTGACGCAGCCCGGCGCCGCGACGCGCGTGCGCACCTGGACGCCGCTGGCCGGTCATTTCCATGGGTTCCTGATCACGCACTCCGAGGCCATCTCGATCTCGGACTACCTGACGGTGCGGGAAGGCGGCCAGGTGGTGTATCGGCCCACCGCGCACTACGCCTATCACCCCAGCGATGCGGCGATAGCCTCGGTGCACGAGTTCGCCGGACGCAATTTCGTGCTCCAGGACCGCAAGCGGATCATGTGCGAGGATGTGATCAGCGGTCGCGACGAACTCGGCGTGCTGCTCGCCGGACACAAGAAGAACGCGTACTGGTATGGCTCGCAGCTGACCATCGAGGAGGCCCGGCAGCTCGCCCCCTACAACAACGCCACCAGCCTGCAGGTCACTTCGGCGGCGCTGGCCGGCATGGTGTGGGCGATGGAGAATCCGAACTGCGGCCTGGTCGAACCGGACGAGATCGACTTCCGCCGCAACATCGAGATCGCGCAGCCCTACTGGGGCAAGGTGGTCGGCGAGTACAGCGACTGGACGCCGCTCACCGACCGCGAGCGGCTGTTCCCCGAGGACATCGACAAGAGCGATCCGTGGCAGTTCAAGAACGTGCGGGTGATCTGGTAGCCGCCGGATACTCGATCGCGATGATCGTGAAGGTGGCGCTGCCTGCGGGCAGTGCCACCGACAGCTGCGCATCCAGGGATTTCCCGAGCAGCGCGCGGCCCAGCGGCGAATCCATGCTGATGTAGTCGGGCGCCGCGCCGGTCTCGTCGGGGCCGACGATCCGGTAGCGCAGTTCCGCGCCATCCGCGCGCTCCACGGTCACCCAGGCGCCGAAGAAGACGCGCCGCAGGTCCGACGGCGGCCGATCGACGACGGTCATTCCGCTCAGGCGCTGGCGCAGGAAGCGCACGCGACGATCGATTTCGCGCAACCGGCGTTTGCCGTACGTGTACTCGGCATTCTCCGAGCGATCGCCCTGCGCCGCAGCATCCTGGACCGCCTGGGTCACGCGCGGCCGTTCGTTGCGCCACAGCTCATCGAGCTCCGCGCGCAGGCGCGCCAGTCCTTCGGGCGTAATGAACTGTGAACCTGGTATCTGCGGTGGTCGGTATCGGCCCATCAGCGCCGCTCCCGCTGCGTTATGTCAGCCCTTTGAACATAGGATCTGTGGATCGTTTCACGGCAGTTCCGGCAGGGTGAAATTAATCTTTGAACCATGGCCGCAAAGTACTACACACACTTCGTAACGGCAGATGCGCCTGCCCTCGCGGCGGTCGAATCCGCCCCGGAGTCGAGTGAGTGGAGCGGCGTTGTCGAGCTACGGCATCCGCTTGAACAGACTGCCGGAACGCGTGAGCTGCGATCGCTGCTGGCCCAGAGTTTCGATCTCACCAGCGACGACATCCGCATCCTGCACTGGGCGCGGCTGCATTAACTCCCCTTAATCCCCTAGCGGACTTCCTTCCCTTCATCGAAAGTCCGCATTCTCGACCCCGGGCCTCTGGCCCGGGGTTATTTTTTTGGAGTCGGGCGTGGTGATGTCATAATCGCCGGACCATGACCTTCAACCTGTCGCCATTTCGCGCCATAGGCGCGGCACTTCCCCTGTCCCTGCTGGCTGCCTGTTCACTGCTCGGTGGTCCCTTCGCCGCCCACAAGGCGCCGCCGCCGCCGGTCGTCGTGGCACCACCGCCCCCGCCGCCGCTGCCGGCACCGCAGGAGACCTCACGTTTCGTGCTTGCCGATGGCCAGACGGTCATCGGCGCATTGCAGGAAACCACGGTCGGCAAGGACGACACGCTGACCGACATCGCGCGGCGCTTCAATCTCGGTTACGAGGAACTGCTGCGGGCCAATCCGGGCGTCGATCCGTGGCTGCCGGGCGCGGGCCGGACCGTGGTGCTGCCGACGCGCTTCGTATTGCCGGATGCGCCGCATGACGGCATCGTCATCAACATCGCGGCCATGCGCCTGTTCTACTTCCCGCCCCACAAGGCCGGCGAACCGCAGGTCGTCTATACCCATCCCATCGGCATCGGCAAGGTCGGCTGGGCCACGCCCGAGGGCACCACGAAAATCGTGCGCCGGCAGAAGGACCCGACCTGGCACCCGCCGGTCTCGGTCATCAAGGAGCACAAGGAGAACGGCGACATCCTGCCGAGCGTGGTCGGACCGGGTCCGGACAATCCGCTCGGCAACCGGGCGTTCTACCTGACCTGGGCGGGCTACCTGATCCACGGCACCAACAAGCCGGCCGGCGTCGGCCTGCGCTCCAGTCACGGCTGCATCCGGCTGTTCCCCGAGGACATCATGGAGCTGTTCGACAAGGTCGCCATCGGCACCGAGGTGCACGTCGTCAACCAGCCCTACGTGTTCGGTTGGGACAATGGCCAGCTGGTCATGCAGGCCTTCGGTTCGCTGGAGGACGATCGGCGCGACTGGAAGAAGGCGCAGCAGGCGCTGATGTCGCGTTCCCTGAGCAGGACCACGCAGAAGGCCCTCAAGAGCCACGGTCAGACCGTGGACTGGGATCTGGTCACGCAGCTCGCACACGAACCCCGTGGCCTGATCGTGCCGGTGACGCTCACCGATGCCAGCCTCGACAAGGTGCTGGCCAGTGCCACCAAAGTCGCGAACCAGCTGCCCGCGGGTGCCTCCTGGGACGGCAAGTCGGACCTGCCGATGGACGAGAAGACCTTCGACCAGATCATGGGGGAATCGGACCCGCAGGACCGCGCGGCACAGGCGGGCGGCATCCCCAAGACCGGAGGTTGAGCGGCCTGCGCCGCCGCGGCTGCGGCGCGCTGGGAATCCGCGAAAACTGTTAGAGTGGCGCCGGTCGCTCGAGGTGCCGGTGGCCGTGCGCGGAGTTTCCGAAGCCGAATCAAAGATGCTCCCGGGGCCGGGGCGCGCGATCGAGCGTGTTCCCGCGGGCGTCACCGCTTTCATCGGCCGTACTCTCAAGGGACCCGTCGCTCGCGCGGTCCACGTCCGCGGCTTCGCCGATTTCACCCGGATTTTCGGCGGCCTGTGGCAACCCTCGCCGCTGTCGTACGCGGTCGAGCAGTTCTTCGACAACGGCGGCCGTGAGGCGCTGATCGTCCGGGCCGTCAACGGTGCCGGCTGCGCGACCCTGACGCTGCCCGCCGGCGGTGGCGCATTGCGGCTCGCGGCCGTCAATCCGGGTTCGCGCGAATACCTGCGCGCGGCCGTCGACTACGATGGCGTCACGGCGGACGATCGTTTCAATCTGATCGTGCAACGCCTGGCGGTGGCCGGCTCCGAACAGGTCCAGGCGCAGGAAATCCAGCGCAACCTGTCCATCGAGCAGGGCGGGGCGCGCTACGTTGCCGATGTCCTGCAGACCTCGGAGCTGGCGCGGGTGCTCGGCCCGGTGCCGTCCAGCCGGCCCGATCCCACCGGCGTCGGGCCGGGCGCGCTGGTCGGGTACGTCTGCGCGAACGCCGATGGCGACGATGGCGGACCGCTGTCCGACTACGACATCATCGGTTCGCAGTCGCGGCGGACGGGCATTTTTGCGCTCGATCCGGATACGCCCTTCGAGATCCTGTACGTTCCGCCGCTCACCCGCGAGCAGGACCTCGGCATGAGCACGCTGCTGGTGGCGGCACGGTTCTGCCGCGAGCGGCACGCCCTGCAGATGGTGGATCCGCCGCGGACCTGGACCCAGGCACAGCAGGCCCTGGACGGTCTGGCCGCCTGGCCGTTCCGCAGCGACCACGCGGCCATGTTCTTCCCGCACCTGATGGCCTTCGACCGGTTGCGCAACCGCCCGGCGACTTTCCCGCCGGGCGCCGCCGCGGCGGCCCTGCTGGCGCGCACCGATGCCGCGTCCGGACCCTGGCGCGGGGTGGCGGAACCCGAAGCGGCGCTGCGGCCGGCACTGCGACCGGCCATCGAGGTGCCGGCCGAACTCGCCGAGCGACTGGCGCAGGCGGGCGTCAACACACTGGCGCAGAGCCGTGGCGCGGGCACGCGCGCCCCGGCCTGCACCCTCTCGCCGGGCCTGAGCGCCTCGGGCGACGGGCGCCAGCTCGCCGCGCACCGTCTGGGACTGCAGCTCGCCAGCAGTGTCGAGCGGGGCACGCGCTGGGTGCTCGCCGCGCCGAATTGCGCGCGGACCTGGCAGCAGGCCGGACTGCAGGTCGAACAGTTTCTGCAGACGCTGCATGACCTGGGGGCGTTTGCCGACGCATCATTCAGCGAATGCTGCCTGGTCGTCTGTGACGAGCGCGTGAACCGCACCAGCACCATCAGGGCGGGCGCCGTCCATCTGCTGTTCGGCTATGCGCTGCAGCACCCTGGCAGCCTGCGGTGCTGGCTGGTGAGCCATCACCGGGATGGCAGCCGGGTGCGGCCGGTGAGCATCAACCAACAGGCGGCGACGCCGCCGCGCGCCGACTGGGAAATCGAGACGGTGGTGCTCAACGGTTAGAGCGTTCCGTCGTCGCCGGCCATGCAGGCGGTATAAGATATCGGCCCGTGACCAGTCGGTATGTAGTGTTCTCGCACGGACAGGAAGGCGGCCCCTGGGGTCGCAAGATCACCGTGCTCGCCGATACGGCCCGCGCCGAGGGCTACGAGCCGGAGTCCGTGGACTATCGCGGCATAGAATCCCCGCAGGGCCGGCTCGCGCGGCTGATGGATTTCTGCAAGGACCTGGAGGGCGAACTGGTGCTGGTCGGGTCCAGTCTCGGCGCCTACGTGTCGGTGGCCGCCGCCTCGCACCTGCATGCGCGCGGCCTGTTCCTGATGGCACCGGCCATCTTCCGTGAAGGTCTGCCGCCGCTGCGCAAGGGCGTGCTCGATTGCCCGACCATGGTCGTGCAGGGCTGGCAGGACGAGGTCGTGCCGTACGAAGACAGCGCCCGCTTCGCGCGCGAGCATGGCGCCTCGCTGCACCTGCTGCACGATGATCACCGGCTGCACGGACAGATGGGCATGATCCGCTACCTGTTCGAGTACTTCCTGATCTCACTGGACATGCCGGCTTCGGGCGACTAGGCCATGGCGTGGCTGCTGCGACGAATCCTCGCGTTGTGGGTTCGCTTCACCACCCTGCCTGCCGATGCGGCCCCGCGGCTGCTGGGCCGCGGCCGACCCCTGTGCTACGTCATGGAGCACCGCAGCGTCACCGACCTGGCGGTACTGCAGAGTGCCTGCATGCGGCTGAAGCTGCCCCGGCCACGCAAGCGGCTGCCGGGTCACAGCGGCGACATGTCCTACTTCTACCTCGACCCGCGGCGGGCGACGGGCGAGCCCCTCGACCGGCGGCCGCCGCCGATCCTGGTGCGGCTGGTGAACCAGCTGCGCTCGGATCCGGCCGCGGACGTGGACCTGGTGCCCGCGGCGGTATTCTGGGGCCGCGCCCCGCAGCGCGAGGCGTCCTGGTTCAGGCTGTTGCTCACCGATGACTGGGTCATCACCTCGCGGGTGCGGCGGTTCTTCCAGGTGATATTCAACGGCCGCAACACGCTGCTGGAACTGGACGAGCCGGTGTCGCTGCGCAGCCTGCTCGGCGGCGATGCGCCGACGGTGGTGCAGTGCCGGCGGGTCGCCCGCGCCCTGCGCGTGCGCTATGCGCGGCAGCGGGCGGCGCGCATCGGCCCCGACCTCTCGCACCGGCGGACGATCGTCGGCCGCATCCTGCGGATGCGGGCGGTGCGGGCGGCGGTGGCGCAGGAAGTGCGCGAAAAGAAGCTGACGCGGCGGCAGGGGCTCATTCGCGCCCGCAGGCTGGCGTATGAGATCGCCGCCAACTATTCACCGGCATTCGTGCGCTTCCTGGAGCGGGTCTTCAGCTGGTTGTGGACCCGCATCTACGACGGCGTCGATTTCGGCAACGCCGATACGCTGGAGCGCGTCGCCGACGGTCACGAGATCATCTATGTGCCCTGCCATCGCAGTCACATGGATTACCTGCTGCTGTCCTACGTGATCTACCGCAGCGGTTACGCCATTCCCCACATCGCCGCGGGGCTCAACCTCAACATGCCGGTGGTCGGCCGCTACCTGCGCAAGGGCGGAGCGTTCTTCATCCGCCGCAGCCTGCGCGGCAACGCCCTGTACACGGTCGTGTTCATGAGCTACCTCGCCGCGATCATGGCACGCGGTCATTCCATCGAGTACTTCATCGAAGGCGGCCGCAGCCGTACCGGACGGCTGCTGCAACCGAAGACCGGGATGCTCACCATGACGCTGCGCGGGTTCCTGCGCTCACCGGTGCGCCCGATCGTGTTCCTGCCGGTGTACTTCGCCTACGAGCGCCTGATGGAGGCCGATACCTACATCGGCGAGCTCTCCGGCAAGCCCAAGCAGAAGGAGAGCGTGTTCGGATTGCTGCGCGCACTGCCACGGCTGAAGGAGAAATTCGGCAAGGTGAAGGTGAACCTCGGGGAGCCGATCCACCTGGATACGCTGCTGGACCGGCACGACAGCCAATGGCGCACCCGGCTCACCGCCGAGGAAGGCCGCCTGCCGTGGCTGAACGCGGCAGTGGCCGACCTGGCCGCGCAGGTGATGCGCAACATCAACGCTGCCGCCGCCGTGACCCCCATCGGGTTGCTCGCGGTTGCGCTGCTGGCGTCACCGCGGCGGACGCTGGTGGAATCCGACCTGCTGCGCCAGCTGATGCTGCTCAAGGCGCTGCTGGCCGACTGTCCCTACAGCAACCGCGTCACCGTGACGCCGCTGACGGCGCAGCAGATCGTCGCCTACGGCGAGGAGATGAAGGCGATCACGCGGCGGCCCCATCCGCTGGGGGACCTGGTGCAGATGAGCGACGCGGCCGCGGTGCTGGCGGCGTACTACCGCAACAACATCGTGCACCTGTTCGCATTGCCCTCGCTGATCGCCTGCGCGTTCGCCGGCAACGCCGCGATGGAGCATGCGGACCTGCTGCGGCTGACGGGACGGATCTATCCCTACATCGCTTCCGAACTGTGCCTGATCTGGCCCGAGGAGGAGGTGCCGCGGGTCCTCGATGCGATGCTGGCCACGCTGCTCGCCCAGGGTCTGATCGAGCGCGATGCGGCCGGCCGCTGGTGCCGTTCGGCGCCGACTTCGCCGCAGGCGATGCAGTTGTCCCTGCTGCAGCAGGCGACCATCCAGACCATCGAGAGGTATTACCTGGCGATCTCGCTGCTGCTGCAGGCCGGCAGCGGCCAGATCAGCCAGTCACAGCTCGAGGAGCGCTGCCATCTGATGGCGCAGCGGATGTCGCTCCTGTACGGGTTCAATTCGCCGGAGTTCTTCGACCGCGCCCTGTTCGAGAATTTCATCGACCTGCTGCGTCGGCGGCGCGTGATCCGGGCCACCGGCGCCGGCAAGCTCGAGTTCGACGGGGTCCTGATGGATGTGGCGACCGATGCCCAGGTGGTCCTCAACGAGGAGATCCGGCACAGCATCCTGCAGGTGACGCATTCCTAGCTGGGGCCGCGGCCCGGTTGTGCTGGGCCGCCGTCGCAGGGCATTCTTGAGTTACGGGAGGGACCATGCTGAAGGGACGCACGACACTGATCGCGCTGGCGGCGGCACTGCTGATGCCGGTCGCCGCGCGGCTCGCGTGCGCCGATCAGACCCCTGATGACCGCGAGCGCGGCGCGGTCTCGCATTCCCGCGACCGCAACATCGCGCGGCTGCGCTTCGCCCCGAGCGCCCCCGAGGCGCTCTCGACCGCGCCGTCCGCCGTGCAGGACTCCCAGGCGCAGTGCGACCGCCCCTGCCTGCAGTCGCTCGCGGATGGCTACCTGAAGGCGGTGGTGGCGCACGATCCGAAGCTCCTGTCCCTGGATGAACACGTGCGCTTCACGGAAAACGGCCAGGAACTGCAGCCCGGCGATGGTTTCTGGAACACCGCAAGCGGTGTCGGCGCCGCGCAGCAGTTCTATGCCGATCCCCAGACCCAGCAGATCACCTATTTCGGCACCATGCGCGAGTTCGACAACGTGGTGCTGATGGCCATGCGCCTCAAGGTCCATGAACGGCGCATCAGCGAGGTGGAGACGCTGTTCTATCGCAAGGGCGCCGGCCCTTCGTGGAGCGATGCCGGTATCGATGCCGCCAACGCGCGCGGGGCCGCCGACTCATCGTGGCTGACCCCGGTGCCTGCCGCCCTGCGCGCGACGCGCGAACAGCTGACGGGGATCGCCCTGACCTGGATGGGCGCGCTGGCGCATTACGACGGCAAGAGCGCACTGCCGCTGAGCGATGACTGCATCCGGGTCGAGAACGGAACGCGTGTCAGCGGCAATCCCAAGGTGCAGATCGGCGACGGACACTTCAATCTCGCGGCGCTGGGGTGCCGGCAGCAGATCCAGAGCGGCTACTTCGCCTCCATTTCCCGCATCCACCACCGTCGGGTCGTGGCCGTCGATCCGGAAAGCGGCACCGTGGTGGTCTGGGCCAATTTCGATCAGGCCGGGACGCGCGCGCTGCGGCTGGCCGACGGCCACACCCTGTCGCTGCGCGCCCTGGCCCAGCCGGCGAGCACCGAGGCCGTGCTGGTCTTCAGGATCGAGGGCGGCCTCATCCATCGTATCCAGATGCTGACCCTGGCGGTCCCATATCACATGAGTCCGGGGTGGGAAGAACCCGCAGCGCCGTAGTCAGTCCTCGCCGCGGACCCGGCCGCGCAGCAGTTTGCGGCGCTGCTGATGCGCCTTGCTCACCAGCCGCCGCTCCTTCGCCGCCCGCGTCGGCCGGGTCGCCTCGCGCGGTCGGGGCGGCTCCAGGGACTCGACGATGAGCTGGCGCAGCCGTTCGAGGGCATCGGCCCGGTTGCGCTCCTGGGAGCGATGGGCCCGGGCCACGAACAGCAGCGTGCCGTCGTCATTCAGCCGATGGCCGGCACGGGCGCGGATGCGCTGTTTCACGGCGGCATCCAGCGCCCGGCTGCCCGCCAGGTCGAACCGCAGCTGCACGGCGGTGGCCACCTTGTTGACGTTCTGCCCGCCCGGACCCGGTGAGCGGATGGCGCTGAAATCCAGGTCCGTGTCCGGCAGCACCAGGTGTTCGGAAATCATCAATGGCATGGACTTGATCGCCTACGCGCCCGGCGGCTGCCGGTCCGCGCCGCGCTCCTCGCTGGGCGGCAGCATGCGCAGCTCCCGCTGGGCCACCGGGATGCGGATGTCGTGCTGGCGGAAGACCCGCCAGATCGCGCGGTTCACGTCCGAGCGGACGTTATTGACACCGTTCATGGGGTCGGCGATCCAGAAGCGGACCTCCAGGCGCATGCCGTAGTCCTCGAACGCCATCAGCCGCGAGACCGGTCCCGGCTCGCGCAGGATGCGCGGATGATCGCGGACCGCCTCCAGCAGGGCATCGAGCGCCTCCTCCGGGTCATCGTCGTAGCTGATCATCACCGGCAGGCGCAGCCGCACCCGCTGGTCCGAATAGCTCCAGTTGATGACGGAATTGGTGATGAGGTTCTGGTTCGGGACCAGCGTCTCGACCCCGTCGCGGTCGCGCACGACGACATAGCGGCCCCGCAGTTCCTGGACCCAGCCGAAGTTCTCGGTGCTGGTGCCGGTGTGCCCGGTGAAGCTGATGACATCGCCGGGCTTGATCGACTTGTCGATCAGCAGCACGAAGCCGCTGACGAAGTTGCCGGCGATGGTCTGCAGGCCGAAGCCCAGGCCGATGCCGATGCCGCCGGTGAGCACGTTCAGGGTGGTGACATCCACGCCGGCCGCGTTGATGCCCAGCAGGATGCCGATGCCGAGCAGCACGAAATATGTAAACTTCGAGATGCCGATGCGGGTCGACAGGGCGATCGAACCCAGCCGCATCACGCGCCGCTCCACGGTGCGTGCCAGGACCGTGGTCACGAACACGAACAGCGTGACGACCACGACCCCCTTGACCAGCTCCCACAGCGTGAACACGTTGCGTCCCGGGATCAGGTGCACGTGCTCGAGCGTGGCCTGGATCTTCTCCAGCCAGCCGAGCAGTTCCAGGGCGATGACCAGCCAGATCGCCAGCGCAATGCGCCCTTCCCAGGCGTCGAACCAGGTCTCCCGGCCCAGCATCAGCCGCATCGCGTAGGTGCCCAGCCGCACCAGCGCCAGCGCCAGGGTCAGCTGCAGCGCGACGTAGAGCAGGTCGGCGCGGGCGCCCAGCCGGGTCAGCAGCAGATGCAGCAGGAACAGGGCCAGGATGCCGATGAACATGGGCGCGGCGAGCACCAGGCCCCCCAGGCCCGCGCCGACCCAGTTGCTGCTTTCGGTGCGGCCGGAGCGCTGGAGCAGGAAGCGGGCGTAGCGGCCCCCGCCGATCGCCAGGGCAACGGCAACGGCAATCGAGATGAGTTCCGTGAGGACCTGGGCAGAGGCCAACTGGGCGAAGAAGTCCCTGATTCCGCTGCTGGCGTTGTCCATTGGGATCGCTTGCCGGCCGCGCCCTCAGGCGTTGAGGTCGGGGATGAGCTGGCTCTCGAGGATCGTGATCTGATCCTTGAGCATGAGTTTGCGTTTCTTCAGCCGCTTCAACTGCAGCTCATCGATGTGCAGGTCCAGGGACAGGCGGTGGATGACATCATCGAGGTCCCGGTGCGCGATGCGCAATTCACGCAGTTTCTCAATATTGCGGAACAGATCGCGGTCGACGTTGTCTTCGTTATCCGCCATAGCGGTCCGGAAGCTTAACGGAGGCGCTGTTCGGACGCCATTGGCGATATGCTGCGCACTGCCATGACCCGCACCGAGCTCCCCGACTGGTCCGCCATCGACACCGTGCTGCTGGATCTCGATGGGACCCTGCTGGACCTGGCCTTCGATACCCGGTTCTGGCGCCAGCGGATTCCCAGCGCCTGGGCGCAGGCGCGGGGCATCAGCCTGGAGGAGGCGCGCGACCTGCTGGTACCGCGCTTCCGGGAACGCGAGGGTACCCTGGACTGGTACAGCATCGAGTACTGGAGTCGGGAGCTCGGGCTCGATGTCGGCGCGCTCAAACGCGCCGTCATGCACGAGGTCGAATGGCTCGCCGGCGTCCCGGAATTCCTGGCCACCCTGCGCCGCAATGGCAAGCGCCTGGTGCTGTTCACCAACGCCCATCCCGTTACGCTGGCCATCAAGGACGAGCGCACCGGCGTATCGGCCTACCTCGATGCCATGTTCAGTTCGCATACGTTCCTGTGGCCGAAGGAGGACCCGCGGTTCTGGGAGAGCGTCCGGCAGACCGAGCCGTTCGACCCGGAGCGCACGCTGTTCGTGGACGACAGTCCCGCCGTGCTCGCCGCGGCCCGGGCGGCGGGCATCCGCTGGGTCATCGGCCTGCGCCACCCGGACTCGGAGGGGACCGTCCGGGACCATGGGGAGTGGCCCGCGGTCAACCGGCTCACCGATCTCGCCGGGCCCGGTTCTTAGGTTGCGCTAGCGCTTGCCGGGGCGCCGGTGCTGGCCGCCGGTGCCGCCGTGCCGGCGGCGACCCTGGGGCCGTCCGCCCGGACGCCGGCCGCCGTGAGCAGGCGGGCCGCCCTCGCGCGGGGTACCGGGCTGCAGCTGCACGCCGGCGATCAGGTCCTGGGGAATGGGCGCGGAGGGCACCTTGTGGCCGATGTAGCTTTCGATCTCCGGCAGCGACACCGCGAACTCCTCGCAGGCGAAGCTGATCGCGTCGCCTTCGGCGCCGGCACGCGCGGTGCGGCCGATGCGATGGACGTAATCCGCCGCATCCTGCGGCAGGTCGAAGTTGAAGACGTGGCTGACATCCGGGATGTGCAGCCCCCGGGAGGCCACGTCCGTGGCGATCAGCACCGCCAGGTCGCCGTTGTGGAAATCGCGCAGGAAGCGCAGCCGCTTGGGCTGCGGTACATCGCCGGAGATGGCCTGCGCGTTGAAACCGTTGCCGTTCAGCAGCGACTCGAGCCGTTCGGCCATGCGCTTGGTGTTGACGAAGATCATCGTGCGGCGCGCATCGGCCTGCCGCAGCAGGCCGATCAGCAGCGGCGCCTTCTCCTCCATGGAGGGGTAGTACATGATCTGCCGGACCCGGTCGACCGTCATCTTGTCCGGCTCGATGCGCACCAGCTCCGGATTGTTCATGTGCTCGTAGGCCAGCTCCAGCACCCGCTGCGACAGGGTGGCCGAGAACAGCATCGACAGCCGGCGCTGGGGCGGGGGCAGGCGGCGCATCAGGAACCGGATATCGGCGATGAATCCCAGGTCGAACATGCGGTCGGCCTCGTCGAGCACCAGCACCTGGGCGTGGCGCAGGTCGAACACGTGCTGCTTGAAGTAGTCGATGAGCCGGCCGGGCGTACCGATGAGGATGTCGACGCCGTCGCTCAGCTGCCGCCGCTGCTTCTCGTAGTCGGTGCCGCCGTAGACCACGGCGGTCCGCAGGCCGGTGTGCTTGCCGAGGATCTCGGCGTCGTGGTGGATCTGCACGGCCAGCTCGCGGGTCGGCGCGACCACCAGGGCGCGCACCGACGTCGGCGTCCGGCCGGCGTGAGGCGGCTGCGTGAGCAGCAGGTTGTAGAGCGCGATCAGGAACGCGGCCGTCTTGCCGGTTCCCGTCTGGGCCTGGCCGGCCACGTCCCGGCCGGCGAGGGCCACGGGCAGGGTCTGGGACTGGATGGGCGTGCCATGGGTGAACCCGGCATCGTGGATGCCCCTGAGCAACGTGGGGTCCAGCCCCAGGGTGTCAAATCGCGTCGAACTGGGAGGCTGGTCACTCATTGTTTGGCGAGAGTCATGAAGTTGCGGGCTGGGCCCTTGAAAATGCCGTTGGGAAGCGCTACAAAGGTACTCAAGACAGGGGCTCCAGTGCGATCGGGCGAAGAACGGCCCGCCTCGCCGCCAGAAGGCGCCCTACCTGCCATCAAGTTTTTCTTTCCCATATAGATCAAGTGTAACCGTTTAACGGGTGTTTCTGGCACGGCTTTCGCCGTTGCCGCCCAGTTTCCACAGTCCTAAGCCTCAAATTTCCTTTCCTAAACTAAGAACTTTTAGTTCTCCCATGGAGGATGAACCGCGTGAGTAGTTCGCACATCGTGCATACCACCGATGCCACCTTTAGCCAGGACGTGCTCAAGTCCGACAAGCCCGTGCTGCTGGATTTCTGGGCCGAATGGTGTGGCCCCTGCAAGATGATCGCCCCCATCCTCGATGAGATTGCCGGCGAATATCAGGACCGCCTGAAGATTGCCAAGATCGATATCGATGCGAATCCGCAGACGCCGCGCACCTTCGGCATCCGTGGCATCCCCACGCTGATCCTGTTCAAGAACGGATCGGTCGAGGCGCAGAAAGTGGGCGCGGTGTCCAAATCCCAGCTGACCGCATTCCTGGAGTCGAACCTGGATGTGGCGCAACCCAGCCGTGGAGCCGGAGCGTGAGAGGATATCTGGGCAATCAGGGGCGCAACCGGCCCAACAAGGGTCCGCGCCACGGCAACGGCAATCGTGACGGCAATCGCGACGGCGGCAACCGGGACGGCAATCGCGACGGCAACCGGGCCAATGGCCGCCAGGATGATCCGCTGGATGCGGATATCTTCGACGGCGGGGACGATGCGGAGGTCATCAGCGCCGCGGAGCTGACGCAATCGCGTCACTCCATGAACCTCACGGAACTGAAGGCCAAGCCGATCACCGATCTGGTGAAGCTCGCCGAGTCCATGGGCCTGGAGAACATGGCCCGCTCGCGCAAGCAGGACATCATCTTCTCGATCCTCAAGGCGCACGCGCGCAACGGCGAGAACATCTACGGCGATGGCGTGCTGGAGATCCTGCAGGACGGCTTCGGCTTCCTGCGCTCGGCCGACAGCTCCTATCTCGCCGGGCCGGACGACATCTACGTCAGCCCGAGCCAGATCCGCCGCTTCAACCTGCGCACCGGCGATACCATCTCCGGCCTGATCCGCCCGCCGAAGGACGGCGAACGGTATTTCGCGCTGCTGAAGGTCGGCGAGATCAACTTCGATTCCCCGGACAGCTCGCGCAACAAGGTGCTGTTCGAGAACCTGACGCCGCTGCATCCGACGCGCCGGCTGAAGCTCGAGCGCGGGAACGGCTCGACCGAGGACCTGACGGCGCGCATGATCGATCTGGTGGCGCCGATCGGCAAGGGCCAGCGCGGCCTGATCGTCTCCCCGCCGAAGGCCGGCAAGACGATGCTGCTGCAGAACATCGCCACGGCCATCACCGCCAACCAGCCGGAGGTGTACCTGATCGTGCTGCTCATCGACGAGCGGCCCGAGGAGGTCACCGAGATGCAGCGCACGGTGAAGGGTGAAGTGGTCTCCAGCACCTTCGACGAACCCGCGGCGCGTCATGTGCAGGTGGCCGAAATGGTCATCGAGAAGGCCAAGCGCCTGGTCGAGCACAAGAAGGACGTCGTCATTCTGCTCGACTCGATCACGCGCCTGGCGCGGGCCTACAACACGGTGGTGCCGTCTTCGGGCAAGGTGCTCACCGGCGGCGTGGACGCCAACGCCCTGCAGCGTCCGAAGCGGTTCTTCGGGGCGGCCCGCAACATCGAGGAGGGCGGCAGCCTCACCATCCTGGCCACCGCGCTGATCGATACCGGGTCGAAGATGGACGACGTGATCTACGAGGAATTCAAGGGCACCGGCAACAGCGAAATCCACCTGGACCGTCGCATCGCCGAGAAGCGCGTGTTCCCGGCCGTGAACATCAACCGCTCAGGAACCCGCAAGGAGGAGCTCATCACCGACCAGGGCGAGCTCGCCAAGATGTGGATCCTGCGCAAGCTGCTGCATCCCATGGACGAGCTGGCATCCGTCGAGTTCCTGCTCGACAAGATGAAGGACACCAAGTCCAACGGCGAATTCTTCGAGGCGATGAAGCGCTGAGCGATGCTATGGCGAGGATCCGCACCGATGGCGGTCAGGATTCCTCGCCGTGGCCCGGCGTGCGAGTGAGGGCCGCGATATCCGCAAGGTCCTGGGGTCTGCCGGCGGCGCGTTTGTTCTTCAGCAGCGCGCTGTAACCGATCACCGGGATCCTTCGCCCATCAAGCGTGAACCCCGTACCGCCGGCGATGGCTTCGTCAAAGGTAATGCCGTCAACATGATTCAGAATGTCAATGCGCCGCGGCGGCAGACCGATCTGTAAGACGCCCTCGTAGGTCGTGAAGTCGGCTGCTCCGATTGAAAACGCTTCGAGCGGGGCTCCGAATGCAGCAAGCGCTCGATAGACGCGCTCGGCATTGCTGGCGTTGGCCCTGATCAGCACGTCCATGTCCTTTGTCGCGCGCGGATGTCCGTGGTAGGCCACCGCATGCCCGCCCACCAGGACAAACTCCGCGCCCGCATCGGCCAACTCCAGCAGCAGGTCGCGAAAATCCTCCGGCAGCTCGATCACTTGGGCCCTTCGGGCACGAATCGCACTGGAATCTTCTGGCGCGGATAGGTGGGAATCGACTTTCCCGCAGCCGCCCAGCTTTCGCGCGTCAGGCGCTCCACCAGCGAGACCGCCGCGGGTCCGGCCAATGGGTTGAGATCCGATTCCACATCCTTGAGGACCGTTCGATGCAGAACGATCGTCCGGCGCCGATGTTCCGCACGCGCCTTCGCGTCTGACAGATTCATGTCGAACACAATACCATATACTTCATAAGTATATGACTTCGCTGGCTTAATAGGCCTCACTCTTCGACGGCGCGTATGGCTATCCGCACTCCTTCGTCCATCTTGCAACGGCAACACCCTGGCCACGAAGATGCCAGGTCTTCAGGACGTGCGCCGTGGGATCGTAGCGGGTCGGCTCCCGGCTGCTGCGTGTACGCGCCCCTCCGATGTGATAGCGAAATCTACAGAGTCCGGCCTCAAACAGTGCACCACGAAGGAAGCCGAGGCTGACGAACTCCTCAGCGAGGACCTCAACGACGGTCAGGTGATCCCCGGCATCACGATGGTGAATCCCAATCTGAGCATGCCACGAGTCAGATCCACGCGGATGGCACTCGGTAGGAGTTTGAGAGGCGAGCGCGGAAGCCGATGCGGTGTCGCCCCTCATGGCCAGGGCGTAGGATCGAAAGGCGCTTCAGGCATTCGGCGACAGCGGGGTCGCATTGGGGGAGGCGGATATGACATCGCGGGCGTGTACGACTACATGGCCACCATGGCTATGAGCAGGCATTACTTGGAGACGCAGAAGCAGTCTCCGCGACGATTTCGGCCGCCGACGCTCTCGCGGGGTCCAGGCCCATTGCGCCAGATCGGGCTCGCCGGTAGTTACACCGAACCTTTCAGCCGCGCCTTGCGGACCTGTCCGGCGGTGGCGCGCGACGCGCATTGAGGCGGCACAGCGATGACGCGCGAGATCTTCATCAGCTATTCCCAACCGGACCGCGACTGTGCATTCGAGCTCACGCAGCATCTGGAAGGCGCAGGTCTGCGCGTATGGATCGCGCCGCGCGATGTCTCACCCGGCGCCGACTGGGCCACCGAGATCATCAACGCACTCAACGCTGCTCGCGCCGTGGTGCTGGTCTTCTCCGCGCAGACCAACGACTCCCCGCAGGTGCGGCGCGAGGTGGAACGCGCCGTGCACAAGCGGCTGCTGATCGTGCCATTCCGCATCGAGGACACGCTGCCCTTTGCCAGTCTGGAGTACTTCCTGAGCGCGGCGCATTGGCTGGATGCCTTTCCGCCGCCCCGCCAGCCGCATTACGCGCGGCTGTGCACCCACCTGCAGGAGTTTCTGAATGGACCGGCGCCGGAAGCTGCCCTGCCACGGGCGGCGAGGCAGCCTGCAGCTGCCGGGGAGATTCCCTCTGTCGCGGTGCTGCCTTTCGCTAATCTGTCCTCGGATCCGGAACAGGAATACTTCGCCGACGGGCTGTCGGAGGAACTGATCCACCAGCTCGCGAACCTGAATGGCCTGCACGTGGCCGGACGCACGTCGTCCTTCTCGTTCAAGGGAAAACAGGAGGACGTGCGGGTGATCGGCGAGCGGCTGGGTGTGGCGCACGTGCTGGAGGGCAGCGTGCGCAAGGCCGGCAGCCGGCTGCGCATCACGGCGCAGCTCATCAATTGCGCCGACGGGTACCATCTGTGGTCGCAGACATTCGATCGCACCCTGGATGACATCTTCGTGATCCAGGATGACATCGCCCGCACGGTGGCGCAGGCGCTGAGCGTGACGCTGCGCATCGGGCAGGTGCTGATGATGCCCGGCGGCACACAGAATGTGGAAGCCTACGAGCTTTACTTGCGCGCGCAGGGGCACGCGCGGTTCCTGGGAACCCTGCACCTGCAGCAGGCCATTGCCCTTTATCGGGCCGCGTTGGCAATCGATGCAGGTTTTGCCCTGGCATGGAGCGGCCTTGCCGGGGGGATGCTATACCTGCAGATCTATGTTCCGGCGAATTCCGACCACGCCCGCCGGACCCAGGTCTGGGAGCTCGAGCAGGTGATCGGCCGGGCGCTGCAGCTCGCGCCAGATCTATGGGCCGGCCATCTGACCGATGGCTGGTGGAAGTGTTTCAGGCTGCAGTGGCATGCAGCCGAACGGGCGATGCAAAAGGCGCTGGAACTGGCGCCTGCGTCCGAGTGCAGCCCGCGCCTTTATCTGGGCGCACTGTGGCTGATGGCAGGACGCGTCCGGGACGCGATTCCGTTGCTGGAATCGGCGCGCGGCCTGGACCCTTTATTGATAGGGAATGCCAACGTGCTGCAGGGCGCCTATACCGTGGCCGGGTGTGAAGCGGAGGCCGAGGCGGAATATCTGCGCAGCACGAGTCTCGAGGGTGACCGCGAGGGCCTAGAGGAAACGGCATTGCTCCGAGCCTTTGGTCGCGGCGACCCGCAGCCGCTGATCCAGGCGCAGCTGCACCGGTTTCTGGCCGCATCCGGGCCGCGTCTGCCGGTCATGCAGGAGCTGGTGGCTGTGCTCGACCGGCCCGATGTGGCGGTCACCCTGCTGCGCCAGGCCTTCGCCAATCCGGCCTGCCAGGATTCGACCCAGCAGTTCAAGATCGCGGTGTGGGCGGCGCAATTCGGCGACGTGGACCTCGCGCTCGCCGCTGCGCACCGCGCCTACGTCGACGGGCGCTCGCTTATCTTATCGCTCATGTGGTACCCGGCGTACCGCAGGGTACGCCAGCATCCGCGCTTCAAGGAGCTGCTGCGGGACCTGGGGCTGGTCGAGTACTGGCGGCGGAGCGGTCACTGGGGGGACTTCGTGCGCCCCGCCGGGGAAAGTGACTTCGATGTCTCCGAGACGTGAGCAAGGCATTCCCGTCGCCAACTCGCGACTGTGGCGGGTACCCGTGGCATGCTTGATGATGACGCACCTTTCCTCGCGGAGCGATTGTAAGCCCATGAGATCCCCGGTCGCTTTACTATGCGCCGTGCTGCTGGCAGGAGCGGCCGCGCGCCCCGCGGGCGCAGCGGACGCCTTCTTCGACAGCGACGTGCAGACACCGAGTCCGATCACCGATCACTTCGCGCTCACCGCCAGTTACATCCACGCCTCGGCCCATACCCAGTTGCGGCTGGATCCGCCGGGCGAACCCCTGGCGGGCACGAACCTGTCCGGGTCCCAGGACCTGGGATTCCGGACCGTCGAGAACGACGGTCTGGCCGAACTCATGTTCCGGCTGCGCGAACGCAACCGCATCACCGCGGATTTCTTCGAGCTCGACGAGGCCGGTACCCGCGTCCTGAGCCGCAACATCGTCTTCGGCGATCAGATCTTCAGCGCCGGGGACGAGGTCAGTTCGGCGCTGCAGTGGCGCGTGATGGGCCTGCGGTATACCTACGCGTTCATCCAGAACGACCGGTTCGAA
>DATJTJ010000163.1:0-10278 GCA_035503515.1 Steroidobacteraceae bacterium | reverse complement strand
GATCACGGCGACCGCACCCGCGGCCTGGACCTGGTCGAGCAGCTCAGCCAGGCCCATCCGAACAGCCCGTACGTCGATGAGGCCGACCTCGCCGCCGCGCGGCTGCTGCTGGAGACCGGGCAGACCGACCGTGCGGCCAGCTACCTGACCGCGGTGATGAACCGCTCCCGGGATGCGGAACTGGCACTGGTCGCGCGGCTGCGCCTGGCGAGGGTCCAGATCGCCCAGAATCATCCGGACGCTGCGCTGCAGACCCTGGGCACGGCCGATCGGGGTGCCTTCGACGGGCGCTTCGCGGAAGTGCGCGGCGATGCCTACTTCGCCAAGGGCGACAAGGCCGCGGCGCTGCGGGAATACCAGGCGGCGCGTCTGGCGCTCGGTCCCGCCGAGGCTTCCAACGACCTGTTGGACCTGAAGATCAACGACCTGACCGGGGATGCGGGAAGCGCTCCGGCCGCTGCCACTCCCAAGGGGACCTGATCCACCATGCGTCGCATTCTGCCCGTCCTGCTGCTGGCCCTCGTCGCCGCCTGTTCCAAGAACAAGGACCCGGATCGTCCGACCAAACTGGTCGCTTTTCCGGAGAGTCTGAAGATCCAGAAGGTCTGGAGCGAAAAGGTGGGTGGCACCAAGGTGCCGCTGCGGCTGGGACTGGCACTCGACGTCGAGGGTGATACCGTCTATGCCGCCGGTGAGAAGGGCGAAATCGCGGCATTCCAGCTGCAGAACGGGCGCAAGGACTGGGAGACCCGCACCAAGCTGCCCCTGGGCGGCGCGGTCGGCTTCGGCGAGGGCAGGATCGTCGTCGGCTCCACGGACGGGGACGTGATCGCGCTGGACGCGAACAGTGGCCGACGCCTGTGGACCACCAATATCGTGGCCGAAATCCTGGCGGCCCCGGCGGTTTCATCGAAGATGGTCCTGGTGCGGGGCGTGAACGGCAAGCTGCACGCCCTGTCGATGGATGACGGGCACGAGCTGTGGCAGCAGCAGCAGTCGGTGCCCAAGCTGTCGTTGCGGGGCACGGCTTCCCCGACCATCGCCGGGGACGTCGCGGTCACCGGTTTCGACAATGGCCGCGTGGTCGCCACCTCCCTGAGCGATGGGGCCAGCGTATGGGAAACCCAGCTGCAGATCCCGGCCGGCAAGACCGATATCGACCGCCTCGTCGACATCGACACCCGTGCCCAGATCGTCGGCAATGACGTGTACGTGGTGGGTTTCCAGGGCAAGGTCGCCATGATGGCCCTGGATTCGGGCCAGATCTGGTGGTCGCACGACGCCTCCAGTTACCGCGGCGTGGCGCTCGATGACGATACGGTCTACATGTCCACCGCGGCCGGCGAGGTCGTGGCGCTGAAGCGCCGCACCGGCATCGAGGTGTGGCGGCAGAAGGCGCTGGGGCACCGCGGTCTGTCCGGGCCCGCCGTGGCCGGCGATGCGATCGTGGTCGCCGACTACCAGGGATACGTGCACTGGCTGAACAAGAGCAACGGTGCCGTCATCGGCCGGATCCGGGCGGGCAAGGTGCGCTACACCAATCCGCCGGTGTATGCCGATGGCCTGCTGCTGCTGCTGAACGACCGCGGTGTCCTGGACGCCTTCCGTGCGACACCGGTTCCCGTGCATACCGCCAAGCCCGGAGGCTGAAGGACCTCTCCCGTGCTGCCGATCGTCGCGTTGGTCGGCCGACCCAATGTCGGCAAATCCACGCTGTTCAACACCCTGACGCGCACGCGCGATGCGATCGTGGCCGACGTGCCCGGCGTGACGCGCGATCGCCAGTACGGTTACGGGCAATTCGGCTCAGGCTCCTACGTGGTCATCGACACCGGCGGCCTGGTGGTCGAGAACCCCTCGGTGATCGAGGCGCAGATGCGCATGCAGACCGAGCGTGCCGTGGCCGAGGCGGACCGCCTGGTCTTCATCGTCGATGCGCGGGCCGGCCTCACGCCCCAGGATGAGATCATCGCGCGCGAGCTGCGCCGCTCGGGCAAGCCGATCATCCTCGCCGTCAACAAGATCGAGAGTCTGGATACGCAAGTCGCCCTGAGCGATTTTCATGCACTGGGTCTGGGGGATCCGCACCCGATCGCCGCAACCCACGGGCAGGGCATTCGCGAGCTGCTGTCGGCGGTGCTGGCCGGATTCGAGGAGTCGGTACGTGAGGACTCGATCGACGATGCCATCCGCATTGCCGTCATCGGCCGCCCGAACGTGGGCAAGTCCACGCTGATCAACCGGCTGCTGGGCGAGGAGCGCGTGATTGCCAGCGATGAGCCCGGCACCACCCGCGACAGCATCCTGGTGCCCTTCAGGCGCGACGACCGCGACTTCATGCTGATCGACACCGCCGGCATCCGGCGGCGCTCCAGGGTCGAGGACGTGATCGAGAAGGTCAGTATCGCCAAGACGCTGCAGGCCATGGACCATGCCCACGTCGTCGTCATGGTGCTGGACGCCCACGACACCGTCGGTGAGCAGGACGCGAGCGTGCTGGGCATGGCGCTGCAGCGCGGCCGCGCGCTGCTGATCGCGATCAACAAATGGGACGGCATCCCGATGGAGCAGCGCGAGGAGATCCGGCGCCAGCTCGCCCTGAAGCTCGATTTCGTGCCCTACGCCCCGCTGCATTTCATCTCGGCGCGCCACGGGACCGGCGTCGGCGAGCTGGTGCAGTCGGCGGTGCGGGGCTTCGAGGCGGCGATGCGTGAGATGCCGACGCGCCTGCTGAACCGCAGTCTCGAGGCGGCGATGCAGGCGCACCAGCCGCCGCTGGTGAACGGCCGCCGCATCAAGCTGCGCTATGCCCATCAGGGCGGCCGCAACCCGCCGCGGGTCATCGTCCACGGCAGTCAGGGTGAGCGCGTCCCGGATGCGTATGCCCGCTACCTCGCCAACGTATTCCGCAAGACCTTCGATCTGTACGCGACTCCGGTGGCGGTGGAGTTCCGCACCGACGCCAACCCCTACAGCGCACGCAGGACCGAGCACAAGGTCGGCCATCGGCCGCGCCGCAAGGGAACGGCCAATACCGGGCACCGCGGTGCGGCGCTGGCCAAGATCGCGGGGATGAAGGCGGCGCGCAAGCGCAAGGCCGAGGCCGCCGCCGGACACGATCCGCGTCCGGCGCGAGCCGGCGTCAGGCCGGCGGGCAGGAAGTCCGGCGCAGCCAGGACCGGCAAGAGGCGCAAATGAGCTAGCGCGTGCGGATGAACTGGTGAGGCGGCGGCAGGAACAGCGCCGGATCCACGAACTCCTGGTTCAGGACGACCGCAAAATGCAGGTGCGGCCCGGTGACCCGTCCGGTCCTGCCCACTTTGCCGATGACCTGTCCGCGACGGACCGGTTCGCCCGCGTGCACGCCGATCACGCTCAGATGGCAGTACACCGTGAGCAGTCCCTGGCCATGATCGATGATCACGGTGTTGCCGTTGAAGAAGTAATCGCCGGTATCCACGACCGTGCCGGCGGCGGCCGCGAGTATCGGCGTGCCGGTGGCCGCGGCGATGTCCATGCCGGTGTGCGGATTGCGGGCTTCGCCATTGAAAACGCGGCGCAGGCCGAAGGAACTCGAGCGCACACCCGGTACCGGCTGCAGCAGCGCCAATGTCGCGGGCGGCGTCGGGCTGAACGTCGCGAGCGCCGCATGGATGCGCGTGCGTTCCTGCGCGGCGCGCTGCGCATCCTGCGCGGAAAGATCAACTTTGGCCGGCGGGACCGTCAAGCGCTGGACGGTGTAGGTCTTGGGGCCGATGGGGAACGGGTACTTCCCGTCCGGCGCGACCATGAGCTGCGACTCCCCGGTCGGCGCCGCAAGTCCGATGCCGATCACCGCCAGCCACTTGTCCCGCAGGTGGATCACCATCACCCGGTGCTGATCGAACATCGCAACCGGCGCCGCGGTTGCGGCCGGCAGGGCGATGATCCGTACGCCGCCGGGCACGCTTTCGCTGCGCGGCAGTTGCATCGTGACACCCTCATCGGCGCGGGCCGGCTGCAGCGGCGCCGCACCCGCGAGCACGCCCAGCAGCCCGAGCAGCAGGGCGCGCGCGCTCAAGTCCTGCCTCCCGGATCGCGGCCGGTGACCCGTGCGCGCAGGGTCCCGCGGCGCACCAGGGCGAGGATTTCCTCGTCGATGGCCACCGTGGCGGCATCGGTGATGATGTGGCCATCGGCGCGAGTCACCACGGCGAACCCCCGGGCGAGAGTCGCCAGCGGGCTCACCGCGTCGAGTTTATGCTGCGCCAGCTGCAGCCGGTGCGTGCTCAGCTGCACGAGACGCTGCGCGGCATGTTGCAGTCGCAGGCCCAGCCGCGCATGGCGCGTGGCCAGCATCGCCACGCGCTGCGCCGGATTCGCATGGCCCAGGGCGGCGAGCGCCGCGCCCAGGCGGATGCTGTGCTGCTGCAGCTGGGCGCGCAGTCCTGAGCGCAGGCGTTGTTCGAGTTCATCGAGCCGCTGCGCGCCGTGCTGCAGGCGCACGCCCGGATGGGTGCGCTGCAGGCGATGTTCCAGATGCGCCAGGCGCCGGGCGGCCGACCGCACCTCGCGCCGGCCGGCCTGCATCAGCCGCTCACCGATGCGCCGCAGTGAGTTCAGCAGTTCCTGACGGTCCGGAACCACCACTTCGGCGGCGCCCGAAGGCGTCGGCGCGCGCACGTCGGCGGCGAAATCGGCGATCGTGAAATCGATCTCATGGCCGACGCCGCTGATCACGGGAATGGTGCTGGCGCGGATGGCGCGCGCCACCCCTTCATCGTTGAAGGCCCACAGGTCCTCGATCGATCCGCCGCCGCGCGCCAGGATCAGCACGTCGCAGTCGGCCCGCGCCGCTGCCCGTTGCAGTGCCCGGATCAGCGCCGGAACCGCCGCGGCGCCCTGGACGGGCGTGGGGTAGATCAGCACCCGCGCCGGCGGAAAGCGGCGCGCGAGAACGTGCAGCACATCCCGGACGGCGGCACCGCTGGGGGATGTGATCACGCCGATGCGGCGCGGAAAGGCGGGCAGGGGACGCTTGAGCTCGGGGGCGAACAGTCCCTCGGCGGCCAGGCGCGCCTTCAGGCGCTCGAATTCGCGCTTCAGGGCGCCGATCCCGGCCTCCTCCATGTGATCGACGATCATCTGATAATCGCCGCGCGGCTCGTAGAGGCTGACCCGGCCGCGCACCAGTACCAGCTGTCCGGATCCGGGACTGAACTTGAGGTTCATGTTGCGCGCCCGGAACATGGCGCCACGGATCTGGGCGTCCTTGTCCTTGAGCGTGAAATACCAGTGGCCGGAGGCCGGCTGGGTGAAATTGGAGAGTTCGGCTTCCAGCCAGATGACGGCCAGCCCCTGTTCCAGCAGCATCCGCACCTCCCGGTTGAGCCGGGCCACGGTGTAGACATTGCGCTCGGGGATTTCGGGCATGTCCCATGGTACCGCTTCTTTGGCGGTTTACCCGACCCCGGAGAGTGCGTAGAATGGGCCATGCGAATCCTCGAAGAAGCCCTGACTTTCGACGACGTCCTCCTGGTACCGGCCCACTCCACGGTGCTGCCCCGCGAGGTCGATCTCTCCACCGCGCTCACCCGCAGCATCCGCCTCGGACTGCCCGTTCTGTCCGCCGCCATGGATACCGTGACGGAGGCCCGCCTGGCGATCACGATCGCCCAGGAAGGCGGCATGGGCATCATCCACAAGAACATGTCCATCGACGCCCAGGCGCGCGAAGTGGCGCGCGTCAAGAAGTTCGAAAGCGGCGTGATCCGCGATCCGATCACGGTGCCCCCGAGCATGACCATCCGTGACGTGCTGCAGTTGACGCGCGCACGCGGCATTTCCGGTGTTCCGGTGGTGGACGGCAGCAAGGTGGTCGGCATCGTGACCCACCGCGACCTGCGGTTCGAGCAGAAGCTCGACGCGCCGGTCTCCTCGGTGATGACACCGCAGCAGCGCCTGATCACGGTGCGTGAGAACGCGCCCAAGGAAGAGGTGCTGGGACTGCTGCACCGGCACCGCATCGAGAAAGTGCTGGTGGTCGGAGCCGACTCCGAACTGAAGGGCATGATCACGGTGAAGGACTTCCAGAAAGCCACCGACTTTCCCCGCGCCAGCAAGGACGATACGGGACGGCTGCGGGTCGGAGCCGCCGTGGGCACCGCCGCCGATACGCTGGATCGCGTCGCGGCACTGCAGGCGGCGGGCGTGGACGTGGTCGTGGTCGACACCAGTCACGGCCATTCCCAGGGCGTGATCGACATGGTCGGGAACATCAAGAAGCGCTGGCCGCAGATGCAGGTGATCGCGGGCAACATCGTGACCGCGGAGGCGGCCCGGGATCTGGCGCAGGCCGGCGCCGATGCCGTCAAGGTGGGCATCGGACCGGGTTCGATCTGCACGACCCGCATCGTGGCGGGCGTCGGCGTCCCGCAGATCAGCGCGGTCTCGAACGTGTCCCATGCGCTCGAAGGCACGGGCATACCTGTGATCGCCGATGGCGGCATCCGCTTCTCCGGCGACATCGCCAAGGCAATCGCCGCCGGCGCCCACGCGGTCATGATCGGCGGCATGTTTGCGGGAACCGAAGAGTCCCCGGGCGAGGTGGAGCTCTACCAGGGCGCCTCGTACAAGGCCTACCGCGGCATGGGCTCACTCGGTGCCATGGCGGACAAGCACGGCAGCGCCGACCGGTATTTCCAGGATGCCTCGGCGGAACTGGAGAAGCTCGTGCCGGAGGGCATCGAAGGACGCGTCGCCTACAAGGGCAGCCTCGTGGCCATCCTGCACCAGCTGGCCGGCGGGTTGCGCGCGGCGATGGGCTATACCGGCAGCAGCTCCATCGAAATCATGCGCACGCGTCCCAGATTCGTGCGCATCACCAATGCCGGCGTGCGCGAAAGCCACGTGCATGACGTGACCATCACCAAGGAAGCCCCCAACTACCGTGTCTCCTGACATCCACGCGCACCGCATCCTGATCCTGGATTTCGGCGCGCAGTACACCCAGCTCATTGCGCGCCGGGTGCGTGAGAGCGGGGTGTACTGCGAGATCCGGCCCTGGGACCTGAGCGACGAGGACGTGCGGGCCTTCGCACCGCGCGGCATCATTCTCTCCGGCGGTCCCGAATCCGTCACCGTATCGCAGCCCCCGCGCGCGCCGGATGCGGTGTTCGAACTGGGTGTGCCGGTGCTGGGCATCTGCTATGGCATGCAGACCATGGCGCAGCAACTGGGCGGCCAGGTGGCCGGGGGTCTGACGCGGGAGTTCGGCTACGCGGAGGTGACGCTGACGGCGCCGTGCCGGCTGCTCACGGGCCTCAGCGACCGGCACGACGCGGCGGGCCGTGCGATGCTCGATGTCTGGATGAGCCATGGCGATCGGGTCACCGAACTGCCGCCGGGATTCGTGGCGACCGCCGCCACGGAGCACGCGCCCTACGCCGGGATGACCGACGAGAGTCGCCGCTACTATGGCGTGCAGTTTCATCCCGAAGTGACCCACACCCTGCAGGGCGCGCGCATGCTGGAGCGCTTCGTGCGCGAGATCTGCACCTGCGATGCACTCTGGAGCGTCGGCAACATCATCGAGGACTCGGTGCGCCGGGTGCGCGCCCAGGTCGGCGACGGCAAGGTGCTGCTCGGGCTTTCCGGCGGCGTCGATTCGAGTGTCGTCGCGGCGCTCCTGCACCTGGCCATCGGCGATCGGCTGGTGTGCGTGTTCGTGGACCATGGCCTGTTGCGGCTCGGCGAGGGCGAGCAGGTGATGCGCACCTTCGCGCAGAATCTCGGCGTGAAGGTCGTCCGCGTGGACGCCGAGGAGCGCTTCCTGACCGCGCTGCGGGGGATCACCGATCCGGAGGCCAAGCGCAAGGTCATCGGCCGGCTGTTCGTCGATGTGTTCGAGGAGGAGTCCGGCAAGATCGAGGATGTGACCTTCCTCGCCCAGGGAACCATTTATCCCGACGTCATCGAGTCCGCCGGTTCCAAGACCGGCAAGGCGCATGTCATCAAGTCGCACCACAACGTCGGCGGTCTGCCGGCGGGCATGCGCCTGCAGCTGGTCGAACCGCTGCGGGAGCTGTTCAAGGATGAGGTGCGCCGCCTCGGCACCGAACTCGGACTGCCGCACGCCATGGTGTACCGTCATCCCTTTCCGGGTCCGGGCCTGGGAGTGCGTATCCTCGGGGAGGTCCGCAAGGAATATGCGGACCTGCTGCGGCGCGCCGATGCGATCTTCATCGACGAACTGCGGCGCCACGATCTTTACGACCGCACCAGCCAGGCCTTCGCGGTGTTCCTGCCGGTCCGCTCCGTCGGCGTCATGGGCGATGGTCGCCGCTACGACTTCGTGGTGGCGCTGCGTGCCGTGGAAACCATCGATTTCATGACCGCGCACTGGGCGCGCCTGCCGTACGATTTCCTGGACGAGGTATCGCGGCGCATCGTCAACGAGGTCCCGGGCATCTCCCGCGTGGTCTACGACGTCTCGGGAAAGCCACCGGCCACCATCGAGTGGGAGTGAGTCCATGACAGCTCCGGCAGCGGTCACGATCCATCACGACCCCGCATGCAGCTGATCGTCGTAGCCGAATCCGACGCCCGGCTCTACAGGCCGGCGGAAGTCGTGCCCGAACTGCTGGCTGCGCGGAGGTAGGGGCAGCGGGCCGGCGATGCGCATCGTCGTGCTGGGAGGAGCCGGGAACTTCGGCGCGCGCATCGTGCGGGCGCTGCGCGCCGACCCAAACATCGAGCTGGTGGTCGCGGGGCGTCGCACGGCACCCGTCGCTGCCGAGGGCGTACCCGCTGCGATCGCCGATATCGGCTCGGTGGACTTCGCACAGCGGCTCAAGAGCCTGACGCCCGGGCTCGTGATCCACTGCGTCGGGCCGTTCCAGGGCCAGGACTATCGCGTCGCGAAAGCCGCGCTGGCGGCCGGCGCGCACTATCTGGATCTCGCGGACGGCCGCGGATTCATTTCCGGATTTGCCGCAGCCGTGAACACCCTGGCTGTCGGGGCCGGCCGGGTGGCCATCAGCGGTGCGAGCACCCTGCCGGCGCTGTCGGCAGCCGTGGTCGAAGAACTGCGCCAAGGCCTCTCTGCCCTCGATTCGATAGACATCGCGATTGCCCCGGGACAGCTGGCGCCGCGCGGCAAGGCGACCCTGGAGGCGGTATTCAGCTATCTCGGCCGACCGTTTGCCGTGTGGCGGGACGGCCAGTGGCGCCGTTCATGGGGCTGGATGCAACTGCGGCCCATACGGCTCGATGTCGGGCGGCGCCTCTCGGCCGCCTGCGACGTGCCCGACCTGGAGCTGTTTCCAGCCCGTTTTGCAGGGGTGCGGACCGTGCAGTTCCAAGCGGCGCTGGAATTCGGCGTGCAGCACCTGGCGCTGTGGGTGCTCGCCGCCATCCGGCGGATCGGCCTGCCGCTGCCGGTGAGTCGCTGGGCGGTGGCCCTGAACACCCTGGCGGGCCTGTTCGATCCGTTGGCGGCAGAGCAGGGAGGAATGCGGGTCAGCGTCGTCGGTATCCGCGGCGGTGACGGCGCCCGCGTACGGCGGAGCTGGCAGCTCATCGCGCCGGCCCGCGACGGGCCGGAGATTCCATGCATGGCGGCGATCCTCATCGCCCGCCGCCTGGCCCGCGGAGAAGTCTTTCAATCCGGCGCCTCTGCGTGCATGGGATGGGTGAGCCTTGCGGAGTTTTCGCAAGAGTTCGCCCGCTGGCGGATTTCGACCCGGCTCGAGGAAGTGGCGGCGTGAGGCGGTCTCATGGCGAAGCCAGCGACCCAGTTGCAACCGCGCGCGCATCAAGCACTTATGTGTCACGCGCGCCGGTTCGGTTTGCGCCAGCGCAAGTCGTCCTCTGTCCTGCAGACCTAAAATCGTCCCCTTGGATTTGATGAGAGGCATCCGATGAGTGACGACCGGCCCGACATTGCGGCCCGCCGCGCAGCGATGTTGGCGCAGATCGAGGCCGAGACCGGCATCGATGAGGCGATGATCGAGCGACTGGTCCGTGGTTTCTACGAGCGGGTGCGCCGGGACGAGATCCTGGCGCCGGTCTTTGCCTCCAGGATCCAGGACTGGGAGCCGCACCTGCGGAAAATGTTTGCATTCTGGTCCTCCGTTGCGCTGATGAGCGGTCGCTACAGTGGCCAGCCAATGGCCAAACACGTGGCCCTGCCGATTGATGCCCGGCACTTCGACAGATGGCTGGCCCTCTTCGAGCAGGCCGCCGGCGAGCTGTGTCCGCCGGAGGCGGCGGCTCATTTCGGCATGCTCGCGCGGCGGA
>DATJTJ010000162.1:0-3903 GCA_035503515.1 Steroidobacteraceae bacterium | reverse complement strand
TTCGCCCGGCTGCGCGCGAAGCTGGGCTGGGTCGCCCGTGGAACCCTGCCGGTGCCGCGCATCCACGACCTACGCCACAGTTTCGTCTGTCGCAGGGTGATGCTGTGGCACGAGACCGGGGCCGACATCGACAACGCCATGCTGGCGCTCTCCACTTACGTCGGCCATGCCAAGGTCTCCGACACGTACTGGTACCTGACCGCCGTGCCCGACCTGATGGCCGTGGCGGCGAAGCGCTTCGAGCTGTACGCGGGGGAGGCCCAACATGGCTGATCCCCTACGGCCTCCGTCCTTCGCGACGCTGCTCCAGCGCTTCTTCGCGGAGCACCTCATCCAGCACCGGTCCGTCAGCCCGCGCACCATTGCGGCTTACAGGGACACGTTCAGGCTGCTGCTGCTGTTTGCCGAGCGGCGCATCGGCAAGGCACCGACGGCCGTTGTCCTCGTCGATCTCGACGCACCGCTCGTGCTGGCCTTCCTGGACCACCTCGAGGCTGAGCGCGGCAACGGCGCGCGGACCCGCAACGCCCGCCTCACCGCCATCCGCTCGTTCCTCGGCTACGCCGCTCACCATGACCTCTCGGCCCTACCGACCATCCAGCGCACCTTGGCCATTCCCGTGAAGCGCTTCGACCGGCCCATGCTCGGGTTCCTGTCGCGCGACGACATGCACGCCGTTCTCGACGCCCCGGATACGCAGAGCTGGGTCGGCCAGCGGGACCGAGATTTGCTGACAACGATGTACAACACAGGTGCCCGCGTCTCGGAGATCATCGGTGTACGGATTGGTGACTTGGTCCTCGACGGCGCGCCCTGCGTCCACCTCCACGGCAAGGGACGCAAGCAGCGTACTGTCCCGCTGTGGCGCACGACGGCAGCGCTGCTCCGGGCCTGGACGCGGCGGCTCGATGGAGCGGCTACCAGCAATCCGCTATTCCCGAACCGCGGCGGAACGGCGATGACACGATCGAACGTCACGCAGCGGCTTGCGCTGTCTGTCCAGACGGCCGCTGCCGACCGACCGCACCTGCTCGACCGCGACATCTCACCGCACACGATCCGGCATACCACCGCCATGCACCTGCTTCAGTCAGGGGTGGACATCACCGTGATCGCACTGTGGCTCGGCCACGAGAGCCCAGCGACAACGCACTTGTACGTCGAGGCAGACATGGCAATGAAAGAGCGCGCGCTCGCCCACCTTCAGCCGCCCGCCATCGCCATGCCGCGCTATCGGCCGCCCGACGCCCTGATGCGCTTTCTCCAGAGCCTATGAACTATGCGCAGTCTGGCACGACCGTCGACGTTGAAAATCCTGCATCTCCGCGCCGGACTGCGCATAATCCGCGGCTGTGCATAGTTGCGCGCCAGAGCTACCGGACGCATGCCGCGCTCCACGGTGTTGGTATCGAGCTCGATGCGGCCGTCGTCGAGGAACTTGATCAGTCCGGCCCAGTGACGCAGGGCATACCGCATGGCGTCGGCCAGCGGCGAACTCGCCGACAGCCGCGGCACCTGTTCCTGCAGCCAGGCATGCAGGGCCTCCACGATGGGGCGGCTGCGCTGCTGGCGGACCGCACGGCGAAGCTCAGTCGGATGCCCACGCAGCTCCGCCTCGATTTCGTAGAGCTTGCCGATGCGCGCGAGCGCCTCGGCTGCGAGTGGCGATTTGGTGGTGGCGTGGAACTCGTAGAAATGCCGCCTTGTGTGGCTCCAGCAAAACGCGAGCTCGATCGCCCCGTCCCGCCGGCTGCTGACCAAGCTGGCAAATCCGCTGTAGCCATCGACCTGCAGCACGCCGCGGAATTTCGCCAGATGCGCCGTGGGATGCATGGCCTTGCGGTCGGCACTGTAGATGTAGGCGGCGGCAGGATGCCGCGGACCCCGCCACGGCCGATCGTCAACAGCGTAGCACCACAGCCGGCCGGTCTTCGTCTTACCGCGGCCGGGGTCGAGCACCGGCAGCGTGGTGTCGTCGGCGAACAACTTCGGCGAGGACAGCACGGTCGAGACCACCAGGTCGTAGAGCGGGCGCAGCCACCAACAGGTCCGCCCCACCCAGTCGCTCAGCGTCGAGCGGTCGATGCTGATACCCTCGCGCTTGAGCATCTCGGACTGCCGGTACAGCGGCAGGAAATCCGCAAACTTGCTGATCACGATCTGCACCAACAGGGCCTCGGTGGCGATCCCGCCATCGATCGGCCGTTCCGGCGCGGGCGCCTGCACGACCGCCTCGGCGCAGGCACGGCAGCCGTAGCGCGGGCGCCGGATCACCTTCACGCGCAGCTGCGCGGGAACCCGGTCGAGCATCTCCGTGCGGGTCTCATCGATCGCATGCAGCATGCCGCCGCAGCACGGGCACGTCTTGCCGTCGATGTCGACTACCACTTCGTAGCGTGGCAGATGCGCCGGCAGCGCGCCGAGATTGCGCCGCGGGCGGGCGGCACGACGGCGGCGGCGCTGCTCCTCTGACTGCGCCGCGACATCCTCGGCCGCCTCGCGCTCGGCGACTTCCTGCTGCATGTCCTCGATCGCGAGCTGCAGCTGATCCGGGGAAAGCTGCTCGGACCGGCGCCCAAAACGATGGCGCAAGAGCTTCTGGATCACGGCATGCAGCTTGTCGTTCTCCGCCACGAGCTCGCTCACCTGCACGTCACGCTGCCGGGCCGCCGTGACCGCGTCACGAACCATGCTTTGCAGCACGGCGGGGTCATCCGGCAGGGTGGTCAGATCGATCTGCACAGAACCATGATGGACCACGCCGAGGCGTCACCGCCAGCACAATTTCCGTCAGCAGGGATTTTCTATCCTGCCAGTTCCGGCCTCCGAGTCATCACCTGCGCCCGCCACTCACAACCTTCCAACAGCGTCGCCAGCTGCGCCGGCGTCAGCGACACCGTCCCCGTGCTCGTCATCGGCCAGATGAACTGGCCCCGCTCGAGGCGCTTGGTCAATAGGCACAAGCCAATGCCGTCGTGCCAAAGCAGCTTGATCAGTCCGCTGCGTCGGCCGCGGAAGGCAAACACGGCCCCGCCGAAGGGGTCCTGCGCCAGCACCTGCTGCACCTGCATGGCAAGTCCCGCCATCCCGCGCCGCATATCCGTCGTGCCACAAGCGAGGTAGACCCGCACACCAGGCGCTGCGGCGATCATGACCGCTGCAGCGCGGCCAACACCCGCCGTAAGGCAGCTTCATCCACCCGCGCGTCCACCCGAACCGTCGTGCCGCGCCGCAGAACAATCTCGATCCGTCCGCCCGATGCCGCAGATCGCCGTGCCGGCAGCCGCACGACCGACCTCGCGGGTCCCAGCTCCGGAGCGGCAGATGTCGCCGGCGCCGAAGGCTCCGCCACGACATCGACGCGCACGAAATGCGGCCGCGTCACGGCCGCAGCGGCGAGCGCGCCGCACAGCAGCTGTTGCCGCCATGTATAGAGCAGGCCGCTGCTAATGCCGTATTTGCGCGCCACCATGACCGGCGACGTTCCCGGCTGTAGACTCTCCGCCGCGATATCGCGCTTCTGCTCCGCCGTCCAACGCCGCCGGCGCTCACTACGCGTGATCACCTCGATCGGCCCCCGATGCCCGCTCGTACGATCACTCGTAGGAGCGTCCTCAGACTCCAACGCAACTTCCACCATTCCACCGTCCTCGATGCACCATGACAGCTCGCCAGATAAACCGCGTGTCCGGCAACGTGGTGCTCTGCCGCCGCTTACGGTAGATGTTGGCCAGCAGCGGTGAAATCACCGATCCTTGCCCGGTTCCCCTGTCGCTTACCGTCACCGTCTCCGCTTCGAGTACTCCCGCCTTCAGCCATTTCTGGATCAGGCGGATGATGCGCCGGTCGCCGATCCGGTGCTCCAGGAAACGGATCAGCCATTGCTGGTCGACCGTGTCGAAG
>DATJTJ010000161.1:0-82589 GCA_035503515.1 Steroidobacteraceae bacterium | reverse complement strand
AGAAGACTGAGCGAGGTGCCGCATCGCAGCGCGGGGCTCGGTGGCGGGCCATGCCACCGCCGAAAGCGCGCTATCCTTCAGGGCAGGCCTGTTTCCCTGCCAATCAAGGGTATCGATCATGAAAACACTCCTCTGCAGTCTGGCCGTGGGCGGTTTCGCGCTGTGGGCCGTCGGTCGCATGTCGCACGCCGATGAGGCACACCCGGCCGCTGCGAACACCCGTGTCCTGTCCATCACCCATCTGTGGGCCGATGCCAATGGCGTATCGCATTTCCGGGACGAGAAACTGAGCTTCGAGGCGGCGACACCGGAGAATCCCACGGCCGGCACGGGTTCGCGGACCAATCCGGATCCCGAGGCCCTGGTGTCCCTGCCCCTGCGGGGCGCGACCGGTGCCAGGTTCCTGTATCTGAAGCGCGCCGCGGTCGAGGACTGGCATCGGGCCCCGCGCCGGATGTACCTGATCGCGGTCCAGGGCATGTCCGAGGTGACCGCCGGCGACGGCCAGGTGCGGCGCTTCGGCCTCGGCAGCATCATCCTGATGGATGACCTCACCGGCAAAGGCCACATCACCCGGGCGGTGGGCAACGTCGATCACATCGCACTGACCATTCCGGTGGCGCAGACCAAGTAGGGTGATGAGCCGCTAGCTTCGGGTGGCGACGCCCAACGCGGCGCCCGCCATGACCGTTCCTGTTCCCCGGTTCAGCCAGCGCATCGCGCGCGGGCTTCGGAACAGTCGCCGCGCGCGCAGGGCCGCCATGGAATACGCCGTGAGGACGGAGGAGAGAATGATGCAGATGGCGGCCGCCACTTCCAGCAGGGTCGCGGTAGTCATTTCCGACAGATCGAGCACGGCGGGCAACAGGGCAAGATAGAACAGGGCGGCCTTGGGATTGCTCAGGGTCAGCGCCAGGCTCGACAGGAAGAGCCGGTGCCGGCTCTCGGCCGGCGAGGCGAGGGGCTTTTCGCGGGTCGGCTGCACCGGTGATGTCCAGAGCCGGACCGCCAGGTAGAGGAGGTACGCCGCGCCCGCGTACCTGATGCAGACGAACAGCAGGTGTGCAGACCGGGCCAGCATTGCCATTCCCGTGGCGGCCAGGACGAACCAGATGAGGTCGCCGACGACATAACCGCAGATGAACGCGACCAGGCCCTCCTTACCTCGCCCGAGCACCCGCGCCAGAATCGCTTAGGTGCATATCACTTTCGCTGGCACTGGCGGGGACATACAATCCCATAAAACAACAGGGGGCGTGCAATGATCCGACTTTCCGGCCTCGGTCCGCTTGCGCTGACGCTCGGCGCGCTCGCATTACCCGCTGCCGCATATCCGGACGCCGATAAATCGGCCCAGCCGGACTTTACAGGGGTCTGGACCACCTACACCGAGTCCGGCCGGCAGGTGATCGGCGGCGGCGGTCGCCGCAATGACGTCCTGCCTTTCACGGAGGAGGGGCAGCGGCGCAACGACGAATACAAGAAACTGCTGGGCCCTGAACAGGCCAACCCCGGGGCGTACTGTGTCGACTACGGCATGCCCATGATGATGGAAATGGCGGGCGGCTATCCACTCGAATTCATCCAGAAGGGCGATCAGCTCACCATCATTTTCGAGGTGGAGGGAGAGACGCGCCGGGTGTTCCTGGGCACGCGCGGCATTCCCGAGGAAAAACGGCTGTCGACCCGGCAGGGATACTCGGTCGGCCATTGGCAGGGCAACACCCTCATGGTCGAGACCTCCGATCTGCTGGATGGCCAGGACCAGTCCCATCCGCACAGCGACCAGGCCCATATCTCCGAAACCTTTTCACTCAGCTCTGATGCGAAGGGGACCAAGGTCCTGAACTACGCGATGACCCTCACGGACCCGATCTACTACACCAGGCCGGTCACGGTGCAGAAGAAGTTCGCCCTGGTTCCGCAGGGCTATCTCATCACGTACCGGTGTCCGGATGAATTCTGGCTGGCGCTGCTGAAGGCGCGACGGGATCAGCTGCACGCGGGCAAACCCGCAAACGCCAAGATGAGCGATGTCTACAAAGCGTGGGAGGACAAGCAATGAGAGCGAGAGAACTGCTGATGCTCGGCATCGGAACGGTCGCCCTGATCCTGGGCTCTTCATTTTCACAGGCCCATCACTCCGCCGCCCAGTTCGACTTCCGGAACCAGAAAATGGTCGAAGGCACGGTCAAGTCCTTCGACGTCATGAATCCGCACACCCGCGCAACGGTGACCCTGCAGGATGCCAACGGAACCCGCGATGTGGACTTCGAGGGTCACAGCGCCAGCAATTTCTACCGCGCCGGATACCTCAAGGGCGCCGTCAACCCCGGCGACCACATCCAGCTGCTGATCGCGCCCCGCAAGGATGGCTCGGATGGCGGTTTCATCGTCTGGTTCAAAACGGCGAAAGGGCTGGAGGTCGGATTCCGCTCCCTGCCGCCCACGGGTAACCCGACGGACAAGACGGACAAGTAACCAGAGGCCACCATGAATCGAATCTCGCTCGGCTGCGCATCGCTGCTGGTTCTCGGCTGCGCCCTTCCCGGCATCCGGCCCGTGCATGCCGCAGCCGCCTGCGCCTCGCTGGCACAGGAGCTGAAGCTTCCTCACACCACCATCACGCTCGCGACCGAAGTACCGGCGGGCGCGTTCAAGCTGCCGACGGGGGCGGGAGCCGGGGGACCGGGCGCGAACTTCGGCGCGCTGCCGGCATTTTGCCGGGTCGCGGGCACCGCCCGGCCGACCGCGGACTCCGACATCCGCTTCGAAGTGTGGATGCCGCTTTCCGGCTGGAACGGCAAGTTCGTCGGGGGCGGCAATGGGGTCTGGGCCGGCTCCATCGCCTATGGCGACATGGTCACACCCCTGGCACGGGGCTACGCGACGGCGGCTTCCGATGTGGGACATCAGGGAAGTCCCCTGGATGGCACCTTCCTGGTCGGTCATCCGCAGAAGCTGATCGATTTCGGGCATCGCGCCGAACACGAGATGGCCGTCGCCGCCAAGGCGACCATCAAGGCCTTTTACGGCAACGGTCCGTCGCGGTCGCTCTATGTCAGCTGCTCGACCGGCGGTCGCATCGGGTTGATGGAGGCCTACCGGTATCCCGAGGATTTCGACGGCATTTCGGCCATGGCGCCGGCCAATCCGATGGTGCCGCTGATGGTGATGTCCTTGTGGACGGGCGCCGCGACCATGAAGGATCCGGCCAGCGGCATTCCGCCACCGAAGTTCGCGCTGGTGCAGAAGGCGGCACTCGCGGCCTGTGATGCGAACGATGGCGTCAAGGACGGCATCATCACCAACCCGCCGGCCTGTCACTTCGATCCGGGCGTGCTCCAGTGCAAGGGGGATGAAGCACCCGACTGTCTGACGGCCCCGCAGGTGACCGCGCTGCGCGCGATCTACGAAGGTCCGAAGAATCCGCGCACCGGCAGGCAGATCTATCCGGGCCTGTCCGTGGGCAGTGAGGCCCAGATGCCGGTGCTGACGCTGGGCAAGGAACCCTTCCCGGTGGCGACCAGCTTCTTTCGGGGCCCCGTCTTCAATGATCCGAACTGGGATTTCCGGACCTTCGACTACGATCACGACGTACAGCGGGCACTGGCCTACGGGAGCGATGCCCTCGACGTGCCCGCCAGCGGTCTCAAGTCCTTCTTCGCCGGCAACCGCAAGCTGCTGCTGTCGCATGGCTGGTCCGATGGCCTGATCCCGTCGCAGTCGACGGTCGATTTCTACCAGGCGCTCGTGAAGGATATCGGCAGCCACCGCGCGGCCGAGGACGTGCGGCTGTTCATGGTGCCCGGCATGGGGCACTGCGGCGGCGGCAGCGGGCCCTCCAGTGTGGACGTGCTCGCGGCCATCGATCAGTGGGTCGAGAGCGGCCATGCGCCCGAACGGCTGATCGCCAGCAATCCGCCCGGTCGGCCCTCGCGAACGCGACCGCTGTGTTCCTATCCCAAGGTCGCCACGTACGCGGGCCATGGCGATACCGACGACGAACAGAACTTCCGCTGCGAAACGCCCTAGACCTGCAAACCATTCGATGAAATAGCGCTCCGCGCGCGACGGGATCCCAAGGCCCATTCCAGGCTCTGCGGGCCTCCGTCTCATTCCTGCGTCTACGTGCAGCGCGCAACGCTATGTTGCGCGCTGTCCGCATCTGGTTCCGAAATGCAGGCTGAACCCCGCATGGGATCCCGAAATGTTGCTGATTGTTAGGCGTTTGATAACTCAACCGCTGTGTTGTTAGCATCCTTTGCCGATGTGGCTTTGCTGACACAAAGTCGCGGGCGCCATACAACGCAAAAAAATCTCGGGGGGGATTATGAGCAGGGTGAGCACATTCATGGTGCGGGCGGCGGTTGCAGGCCTGTTATGTCTGCCCGCGGCCGCACCGGCCTTAGCCGATGACGCGGTCCAATACCCACTGACGATTGCGGCGCAGCCCTTGCGCAGCGCGCTGCAGGACTTCGCACGGCAGTCCGGCATCGACGTACTCGTGTCATCCCGGATCACGCAAAGCTACGAGGCACCGGTCCTGCAGGGCCGCTATTCGCCGGCGGGCGCGCTGCAGGCGCTGCTCAGGGGCACGGGACTCAGCTTCCGCCAGATCGACGAGCGGACCATCGAGGTCGTACCCGCGGCGGCCGCTCAACTGGTGCGCGTTGCGGATGTCGAGGCGGCGGCCCAGACGCCCGCTGCACCGGCGAGCAGTGATGAATCCGCGCCACTGGCCGAAGTGGTCGTCACCGGTTCGCGCATTGCGCGTCAGGACTTCACCTCGCTCAGCCCCATCGTGACGGTCGACACGGGGGCGATCCAGAACCATGCGGAAGCGAGCGTGGTCAATGCGCTGCAGAACCTGCCGCAGTTCACCGTGGCCGGCAACAGCAGCAACCTGAGCGCTGCATCGAACCCGTTCCCGTCGGCGACCGGTGCGGCCCCCGGTGCCGCGACCGCGGACCTGCGGGGCCTGGGCACCAACCGGACCCTGGTCCTGATCGACGGCCGCCGCGCGCAGCCGGTCGATGCGCTGCTGGAAATCGATCTGAACACCATCCCGCCCGATGCGGTCCAGAGCATCGAGACGATCACCGGCGGTGCCGCCTCCACCTACGGCGCGGACGCCATCGCAGGCGTCGTCAACGTCAAGCTCAAACAGAACTACCAGGGATTCGAGATCGATGCGCAGCAGGGCCTGAGCCAGTACGGCGATGCGGCCAACACGTCGATCGGCGCGATCATGGGCGGCAATTTTGCCGACAACAAAGGCAACATGATGCTGGTGCTCGACTACTCCAAGGTCGGCGAGGCCAATCAGACCAAGCGTGGCTGGTTCCAGGCCGGCGAACTGGCGCCGGGCACGCCGGGAGGCGCGCTCTATAACGGACCCAACATCCCCGAATACTTCTATGACCCGGCCAACATGCCCAAGGGCGTGGGCGCCTATGGCGCTCCGGCCACCGGCACGCTGGTCGACCCGAACGGCAATGTGTTCAACCAGTACGCGCCCCTGTCATCAGGCTACAGCGGTCCCTTGGGCCTCGGCACCGGGTACAAGATCAATCCCGACGGGGAACTCGGCTACAACAGCCAGATACCCAACCTGACCATTCCCCAGACCCGCTGGCAGTCACTGGCCACGGCGCACTACAACATCAACGATTCGCTCACGGCGTACCTGCAGGCGCAGTTTTCGAAGACCTACACGGAGGCCGTCGGCGAACCCTCGGGCCTGTTCAGCGTCTGGGAACTGAGCATTCCGTACGGTCCCTGGGACAACCCGAGTTCCCCGAACTTCGGATCCCCGCCGGCGGGGGCGACGTTCAATCCGGTACCCCAGGGCCTTGCGAACCTGCTCAGCTCCCGACCGAATCCGAATGCCAACTGGTCCTATGGCGGCAGCAACAGTTACTTCGGCCCATACACGACGGACACCACCAGCAACGTCTACCAGATGACCGCCGGATTGCGGGGCGAAATCCCCTTTGCCACATTCACCAAGGACTGGACCTGGGATGTGTACGGCGAGACCGGCGAATCGAACCTCAACTACCAGCTGAACGGCTTTCCGAACCTGAGCAGGCTGCAGACCCTCGCCAGTGCCAACCTGTACGGCCAGAACTGGACCAATACCCAGTACCCGATCTCGGTCGGCGGCAGCTGCACGTCGGGTCTGCCGATCTTCACCGCCACCGGCGGCGCCTATCCCATCGGCTCGCTGGCATCGGCGAACTGCAATGCCTATGCAGATCCGGCCCTCAACAACGTCACCACCATCGAGCAGAACGTGTACGAAGGCGATCTGCAGGGCAGCCTCCTCGACATGCCGTTCAATGCCGGGCGGCTGCGCTTCGCACTGGGTGCGGACTACCGTCAGGAGCAGTTCAGCTTCACGCCGGATTCGGGCTACACCGCGCTGCAGGCCTTTCCGGAAGTCGATCAGAACATTGCCTTGCCCACGGCGGTCAGGGGCGAGACGGGCGTAGAGGAAGTCTATACGGAGTTTTCGATTCCGATCGTCAAGGACCTGCCCTTCGCCAAGTCCATCGAAATCGACCCCGGCATCCGCTTCTCGGACTACAGCGAGGCCTCCCAGGGCGTGGCCATCTCCAGCTCCGGCCGGGACGTGAAGACCTGGAAGCTGCTCGGCAACTGGGTGATGAACGACTGGGTGAACGTCCGCGGCGGCCTGGAGGTCGCCAACCGCGCGCCCAACATCGCGGAGCTGTTCACCCCCTTGGGTGGCAGTGCGCTGACCGTGGGCGCGGATCCCTGCGCCGTGTATCAGGGAACGACGCCCTCGTGGGGCAATATCGGCGGCAACCCCAACCGCTACAACGTGCAGGCGGCCTGCCAGTATCTGATGGAGCGGGGCGGGATGCCCGCGGCGCAGGCCGCAGCGCTGATGACCCCGGGCGGCAGCGGCAACACCTACCAGTACGATGTGTTCGGTCCGGCGCCGGCGCCGTTCCCGTTCGTGCTGGGCCTGAACTCCGGCAATCCCAACCTCAAGTCCGAAGTGGCGCGCACCGTGACGGCGGGCATCGTCCTGAACTCGCCGTTCCAGACCGCCTACACGCAGCGCCTGCGGATGTCGGTGGACTGGTACCAGATCCAGCTCGACGGTGCCATCGGAGTCCCCACCTTCGGGCAGGTCTACCAGGAGTGTCTGGATGCGCAGTACAACAACCTGATCGGCTCCGCCCCGGGAACCTATACCGGTGCCCAGCTGGTGGCCGGCAATCCCTATTGCCAGTACATCAATCGTGAGTACGCGCCGGCCGCCGGCGACCTGTACGGGGCGCCCCGGAACTACATCTCGCCCTATGTCAACGAGGGCGGCATCCAGTCGCGCGGCATCGACCTGGAACTGGACTGGGGCCTGCGCTTCGGGGATACCGACCTGTTCAGGTCGGTTCCCGGCGGCATCAGCATCAACATCGTCGCCAACTACCTGGATCGCTATGCCGTCTCGCCCTTCCAGGGCGCGGCCTACATCAACTACACGGGCACGATCACCAACAGTTCCTACCGGGATCGGGTGCTGAGCACCTTCGGCTATTCGATCGGGCCGGCCAACCTCGGCTTCCGCTGGCAGCACCTGCCGGCGGCGGGTCCGGATCCGAGCACCCCGAACCAGGTGGGCGCGGCCAATGCGTACAACGAAGTCGACTTCTTCGCCAGCTACGCACTGACCGATGCGCTCACCCTGCGCGGTGGTATCGACAATCTGATGAACGCCTGGCCGGTGTGGATCGGCGCGAACGCATCGACCACCGCCATCGGTGCCACGGACGCGAACTACGATACCGTCGGCCGGCGCTTCTACCTGGGTGTGAAAATGAAGCTCTGAAGTTGCGCGATCCTCGTCGGGAATCGGGGCGGGCCATTCGGGTCCGCCCCATTTTTTTGCGCCTGGCCGGCGCAGCGCAGCACGCCGTTCTCGGTTAAGCTCTGCACGACCATCGCCTGGGAGAGATCGGGTGTTCAAGTACGTCTACCATGCCAGTCGCGTGATCTTCGGCGGCTGGTGGCTCTATTCCGGGGCCATGCACTTCATCAGTCCGGCCTGGCAACCCATGGGCCATGAGCCTGCAGCGATCGCCTTCACCCACGCCCTGATCGACAGCGGCCTGTTCCGCTGGGTCAAGATCCTCGAGATCGTGCTCGGCATCACCATGCTGGCCCACCGCGCCATGCCGCTGACGCTGATGGCCTTGGTACCGATCAACGTCGTCATCGTCTACTGGAACCTGGTGCTGGATCCGGCGACGGTGGACTACGTCTTCGGGGCCCTGAGCATTGTCTTCAACCTGGTGCTGCTGTGGCCCTGGAGGGCGCATTTTTATCCGCTGTTCGTGGGGCGGGGCGGTGCGGATTACGGGCTGCAGCCGGCATGAGCCACTGCCGGATCCTGTGTGCGATCACATTCCTGGGCGCTGCGCCGGTGGCGCTTGCGGCTGACAGCGCGGCCAATGCCCTGCACGATGCCAAGTCGCTGACGGAGTGCATGAAGCACCTGGACGCGGATTGCACCTTGAAGTGGATGTATACCAAGCCGCTGCTGGATCAGGGTTTCGAGCCGGGCGAGCTGCGCGCCGAACTCAACGTCACCTTCGAGAACATCAGGCTGGCGCATCCCGAGGCGCAGCAGTTCGACCTGGGAAAGCCCACCGAGCCCTTCGCCGGGGACGGCAGGCAGTACATCTTCATTCCCTATCAGGAAACCATGACCGTGAAGGGCCAGCGCTACTCGCAGACCGCCTACTTCATCGGCGTCTCGGAGAATGCGGGGGCGTCCTGGAAATTCGTGGACGGCATCGGATTTTCCGAAAGGAACATCCGCACGGTGATTCCAAGCTATGCGGGCGGGCCTTTGCCCCCCAGGGCGACCGATCCACCGAGCCGCCTACCCTGAACGGACTTTACGAAGGCTGCACATGCTGACAGTCGATCACGATCCGCGGGCCCAGCGGCTCTCGACGCAACTGGAGGGCGAGCGCGGGGTGCTCGACTATGAGCTCCACGGCAACGTCATGAGCATCACGCATACCCACGTCGCGCCTCCCATCGAAGGCCGAGGGGTGGCGGCGGAACTGATGCGCACGGCGCTCGAGTTGGCGTCGACCCACGGCTGGACCGTCCGGCCCATCTGCTCGTATGCGGTGGCCTATATGCAACGACACGCCCGCAAAGATGCCGGGGGCGCAGGTTGAAACCGGTCAAAGGTTCGGATCTGCTGGTCGCGGCCCTGGAGAACGAGGGGGTGGAGCGGATTTTCGGGATCCCCGGGGAAGAGAACCTCGATGTGGTCGAGTCGATCCGCCGCTCCTCCATCGAACTCGTCCTCACCCGCCACGAGCAGGCCGCGGCCTTCATGGCCGCAACCCAGGGCCGGCTGACCGGCAAGCCCGGAGTGTGCATATCCACCCTGGGTCCGGGCGCCCTGAACCTCTCGACCGGTGCGGCCTACGCGCTGCTCGGGGCGATGCCGATGATCATGATCACCGGCCAGAAAGGGGTCCTGTCCTCGCGGCAGGCGCGCTTCCAGATCGTCGACATCGTGGCGGCCATGAGACCGCTGACCAAGCTCACCCGCCAGGTGGTCTCGGCGACCATGATTCCGACCCTGGTGCGCGAAGCGTTCCGGGTCGCGACCGAAGAGCGGCCGGGCCCGGTGCACCTGGAACTGCCGGAGGATATCGCCGCCGCAACCTGCGATGCGCCGCCGCTCATTCGACCCCATGCCGTGGAACTGCCCCTGGCGAACCCCGCGGCCCTCGATCATGCGGCGGCAATCATCATGCAGGCCAAGCGGCCGCTGCTGATGCTGGGCGCCGCGGCCTCGCGCCCGCGCTCCACCGAGGAGCTCGCGCGGTTCGTACTGCGCACCCGGATCCCGTACTTCACGACCCAGATGGGCAAGGGCACGGTCCCGGGTGGCACGGAACTGTACATGGGGACGGCCGCGCTCTCCGAGCGCGACTATGTGCATCAGGCCATCGAGCGCGCCGATCTCATCGTCACCATCGGGCACGATACGGTGGAGAAGCCGCCCTTCATCATGGGCGCCGCAGGTCCGCAGGTAATCCACATCGGCTACCAGTCGGCGACGGTGGAGCAGGTCTATTTCCCGCAGGCGGAAGTGATCGGCGAACTCGGCATGTCGCTGCGGATGCTCGCCGACCGTCTGGAGGGCAGGCTGCCGCACGCACAGGCGCTGCTGCCGCTGCGCGCATCGATCCTGAAGAGCATCGCCGACCGGAACGACGAGGATCGCTTCACGCCGCAGCGACTGGTCCACGACGTCCGGGAGGTGATGCCACCCGATGGCATCCTGGCGCTCGACAACGGCATGTACAAGATCTGGTTCGCCCGCAATTACCGCACGCGCATGGCGAACACGCTGCTGCTGGACAATGCGCTGGCAACGATGGGGGCGGGGCTGCCCTCGGCCATCATGGCCGCACTGCTGTATCCGCAGCGGCGCATCATGGCGGTCTGCGGCGATGGCGGTTTCATGATGAACAGCCAGGAACTGGAGACGGCGGTCAGACTGCGCCTGAACCTGGTCGTGCTCGTCATCGAGGATCGCGCCTACGGCATGATCCGCTGGAAACAGGCCGTGGACCATTTCGCGGACTTCGGCATGACCTTCGACAACCCGGACTTCGTGCGCTACGCCGAGGCCTACGGCGCGCACGGCAGCCGCGTCGCGAGCATTGGCGACCTGAAGGGCACGCTCGAACGGGCCTTCCAGGCCGGTGGCGTGCAGCTGGTGTGCGTGCCCATCGACTATGCGGAAAACGAGCGTGTGCTCGTCAGGGAGTTGCGCGAGCGCATGCCGGCGGCGCCGCCCGCCGGCTGAGTTCATCCGTATACAACGGGTCAGGCCCGTCCTACCATGCCTGACACGGCGCATGGATGCCGCCGCCCGCGCATCGGCCGCATATTGATGCCTCCATGGCATTCCGGATGTGCAGTCGATATGAGCATCACCAGGCGGGGCCTCTTCAGCGGCGCCGCAGCCGCAACCATTGGCGTGTCGATGCCCACGCTCGCCGCTGAACCGGCGACCGGGGAGCGGTCGGGTACGCTCCCCCTGACCCTCACGGTGAATGGCCGACAACAGCGGCTGCTCCTGGACTGCCGGGTGACGGTGCTCGATGCGCTGCGCGATCACCTGAGCCTGACCGGAACCAAGAAGGGCTGCGATCAGGGTCAGTGCGGCGCCTGCACCGTGCTCATCGACGGCAGGCGGGTACTGTCCTGTCTGACCCTTGCGATCAGCGTCCAGGGCAAGCCCATCCAGACCATCGAGGGCTTGGCCCAGCCCGACGGCCGGCTGCATCCGATGCAGCAGGCGTTCATCGATCAGGATGCGTTCCAGTGCGGCTACTGCACGCCGGGCCAGATCATGTCGGCCGTGGCCTGCATCCGTGAAGGCCATGCGAAGACGGACGCGGACATCCGCGAGTACATGAGCGGCAACCTGTGTCGGTGCGCCGCGTATCCCAAGATCGTCGCGGCCGTCAGGCAGGCCCGCGATCAGCCCGAGCGCGTCTGATGCGGCCCTTCAGCTATGCACGTGCTGATGATCTCGCGCAGGCCACCCAGCTCGGAATCATGACGGGCCGCGGCGCCACGGACGCAGGGACCCAGTTCCTGGCCGGCGGCACGACCCTCATCGATCTGATGAAGCTCGATGTGCTGCGGCCGACGCGGGTGGTGGACATCGGTTCCCTCGCCGGGGGACTGGGTGCCATCGAGCTGGGTCCCCACGGGCTGCGCCTCGGAGCACTGGCGCGCATGGCGGAGGCCGCCGATCACCCGCAGGTCCGGACCCGGTATCCGGTCATCGCCGAGAGTCTGGTACTCGCGGCCAGCGCGCAGTTGCGCAACATGGCGACGCTCGGCGGCAACGTGCTGCAGAAGACCCGCTGTCCCTACTACCGCAATACCGTCTGGGCGGCCTGCAACAAGCGCGAACCCGGCTCCGGGTGCACCGCCATCGGCGCGTTCAATCGCAATCATGCCATCCTCGGCGTCGACCGCAGCTGCATCGCGCAGTATGCGGGCGACTTCGCCATCGCCCTGGTCGCCCTGGATGCCCAGACCGAGCTGCGGGGCCCGCATGGCACCCGGCGGATCCCGTTCTCGTCCCTGCACCGCGACCCGCAAGGTCATCCCGAAATCGAAACCAACCTCGAGCCTGGCGAGATCATCGTCGGCTTCGAGGTCCCTGCGATGTCCTGGTTCCGGCGATCGCTCTACCTCAAGGTCCGCGACCGGACGTCCTATGAATTCGCCCTGGCCTCGGCGGCAGTCGCGCTGGATCTTTCCGGACAGACGGTGCGCGAAGTCCGCATCGGCCTGGGCGGCATGGCCTATCGGCCGTGGCGCGCCACGACGGCCGAGGAGTTCCTGGTGAACAAGGTCCTGAACGAGGCGAATGCGCTCGCGGCGGCGGATCTGGCCCTGCAGGGAGCGCAGACGCACGGCAGAAACGGGTTCAAGCCGACCCTCGCCCGGCAGACGATCGTGCGGGCGCTGCTGCAGGCCCGGGATCTGCCGCTTGAGGAGCAGGCGGCCTAGCGGTCGCCCGGAATCGGCATGTTCGGCAAACCCACCTCCCGGATCGATGGCGTCGCCAAGGTGACGGGCGCCGCCCGCTTCGCCAGCGATGAACCGGTCGCCCATCCCGCCTACGCCTATCTCGTCACCAGCGCCATTGCCCGCGGCAAGATCGTCTCCTTCAGGCTGGAGCAGGCGCGCGCGGTGCGCGGCGTGCTGGACATCCTGACCTACGAGAACGTCGGATCGATGGCGAAGGAGGCCCAGGGGCCGGATGGCAAAGCGACGACGACATCGCTGGAGAGCGCCCAGATCTGGCACGCCGGCCAGATCGTCGCCATCGTGGTCGCGGACACTTACGAGTCGGCCCGCGAGGCGGCCCGCCGGGTCGTGGTGAACTACGCTGAAATGCAGCCGAGCGCGGGTTTCGATGCGCCGGGGGTCAAGACCGAAGCGCACGAGCCGGAGATGGACCCGGATCCCAAGGTCGGCGATGCCGAAAAGGCGTTCGCAGCGGCACCGGTGAAGTTCGAAGGCCACTACGCCACCCCGACCCAGCACCACAACCCGATCGAGCTGTTCACGACCACCTGTGCCTGGGACGGCCCGCGGCTGACCCTCTACGATCCCTCGCAGTTCATGTGGGGGACCAAGGCCTCGGCGGCCCAGAGACTCGGCATCGCACCGCAGACCGTGCGGGCGGTGTCACGCTACATCGGCGGTGCCTTCGGGTCCAAGGGACCCAACCCGCGGACGGCGTGGGTCGCGATCGCCGCGCAGCGGGTCGGCCGGCCGGTGAAGCTCGTTCCGACCCGCGATCAGGGATTCACCATCGGGACCTACCGCGCGGAAACCCGGCAGGTGATCAGGCTCGGGGCCACGGCCGAAGGTCGACTGCTGTCCTTCTGGCACGAGGGCTGGGAGGTGACCTCCCGCCCGTCCGGTTACAACGTCGCCGGCGGCTCGACGACCGGGCGGATGTATGCCTGTCCGAACATCACGGCGACCGCGCACGTGGTCCACGCGGACCGCAATACGCCCGGGTACATGCGTGCGCCGGCGGAAACTCCCTACATGTTCGCCCTCGAGAGTGCCATGGACGAACTGGCCTGGCAGCTGAAGATGGATCCGATCGAACTGCGGCGGATCAACGACACGCAGACCGATCCGGTGAGCAAGCTGCCCTTCAGCTCCCGATCGCTCATGAAGTGCTTCGACCAGGCCGCGGCCCGGTTCGGCTGGAGCAGGCGCACGCCGCAGCCGGGCTCCATGTCGGACGGGGAATGGCTGATCGGGTATGGCTGTGCGAGCAGCTGCTATCCGAGCAACATCGCGCCGGCGGGCGTGCGCATCACCCTGACAGCGCAAGGCCGCGCAACCGTGGCGCTCGCCGGGCATGAGATCGGTACCGGCTCCTACACCGTCGTCGGCATCACGGCCTCGGAAATGCTGGGCCTGCCGATCGAGCGGATCACGGTGCTGATGGGCGACAGCGATCTGCCCCCCGTCATGATCGCCGGCGGATCGAACAATGCCGCCTCGATCAGCAACGTCGTCGCCAAGGCCTGCGAGGATCTGCGGATGCGGATCGCGCTCGCGGCCGTCGGGGCATCAGACAGTGCGTTCAGGGGTGGCGACGCCACCACGCTCAGGCTCGCCCATGGCCGGCTGGTGGATGGCGCGGGGCATTCGGAGGACTGGCAGCAGGCGATCTCGAGGCTCGGCCAGCACGTCGAAGCCCATGCCGAGAACATCCCCACGGGCCTGCCGGACTCGGGTTTTGCGGACATGACCAAGGGCAAGCCGGAGCTGCTTCGCGGCTCGGGGCGCAAGGACGTCACGGCGTATGCCTTCGGCGCCCATTTCGTGGAACTGCGCATCCATCGCCGCACGCGGGAAATCCGCGTCGCGAGGGTGGTTTCGGCGTTCGCCGCGGGGACCATCATCAATCCCAAGGCCGCCTACAGCCAGCTGATGGGCGGTGCCATCTGGGGGCTCTCCTCGGTGCTGCATGAAGCGACCGAGGTCGACCCCGCCACCGCCCGCTATGTGAACGACAACCTGGCCGACTACCTGGTCCCCGTGAACGCCGATGTCCCGGACATCGAGATCATTCTGGTGCCCGAGGCCGATGACAAGGTCAACCCGCTGGGCATCAAGGGAATAGGGGAGATCGGGATCGTGGGGATGAGCGCGGCGGTGGCCAATGCGGTCTTCCATGCCACCGGCAGGCGCATCCGTCATACCCCGATCCGATCCGAGTCCCTGTTCCCTACTTGAACAGGTCCAGCACATCCTTGGGCGCACCGGCGTCGGCGGGCTTGTCCCAGCCCTGTTCGAACCACTTTTCCCAGTTCTGTGCCCAGGGGCGGCCGTAGTAGTCGATGAAGTTCGGATCCGACTTGCTCAGCTGCTCGGGTCTGCCCTTCACGTTCTTGATGTTCGAGAGACACTCGATGAAGGTGTACCGGGCCGTCGGGTCACCGGCCGGCGCGCGGCGCAGGAACCGGTCCCGCACCCGCAGCGGCTGGACGTAGGCCTCGGGGTCGTACCAGACGGCCTCGTGGTCGATGCCGATGAAATTATGGTTGGCATCGTAGAGAGGCTTGTAGGTCTCCACGCTCTCCATCTTGTTGGAGAACTCGAACATGGTGTGCTGGGTCCACCCCTGCACGTTGGCGGTCCAGCTGATGAGGGTGTCGCCATCCCAGAAGCCCACGGTCTCCCCGTACCACTGGGGCACCTTCTGCACGTGCTGGCGGCCGATGAGCACCTCACGCAGGAAGTTGGCCGCGATACCCGACAGGAATTCCACGCGCGTGGGCGTGATGGTCAGCTCGAAATTTGCGCCGCGGGAGGCATTCGCCCACCAGCGGATGAAGCCCTCCGGGAGGCAGAAGGAGGCGTTCCATTGTTTCGAATTGCTCACCGTTTCGTGGTAGAGCATCTGGACGTAGCGCTTCTGGTACTCGGGCGTGAGCAGCGACAGCACCGTCGAGGCCTGCTCGATGCCACCCCATTGCCAGCGCTCGCCGCGGCCGAGGCCTCCCATCATGCGGTCCGGTCCGACGAAACCCGGTGAATCGGTGGCCACCGGATCACGGATGTAGAAACCATCCCAGTCGGGAGTCGTGGCCTTGGTATAGACGGTCGGACCGCCGTGTTCCTTGGCCTTGGCCATCAGCGCCTCGTAGTGCTCCTTGGCGGTCTTGTACGGATAGGGGCTGACCATGCGCTCACGCGGATAGTCGATCTTGCAGTTGCCCCAGGAGGCGGTGGTGGGTGGATTGGCGCCCATCCGGCCGCGCTCCCACATGGCCTCGACCATCTGCCGGGGCGTGTTGCAGCGGTAGTACCGCGGATCCAGCCACGACGCCTGGTCCTTATAGAAATTCTTGGAGGTGAACATGTCGATCGGCAGGGGCTTGACGCCCGGCGGCGGCGGTTCGGAGACCGGCTTCGGCGGCTCGCGGCGGGTGGGGAAAAAGACGCCCGGCGGAAAGACCTCCGGGTCACCGCGCTGCTGGGGAGTGAGGATCGACGGCGGCGGTTCCGGCTGCCCGGTGAGGACCGGATTGTCGCCGGGTCCCGTGGCGGGAGTCTGCGCGGTCGGGCGCGGTGCCGGTGCCTGGGCCAGTGCCACCCCGGCAAAAGCGGCCACCAACAGCACTGCGCTCCGGGTGCGGAGGTCTCGCGCATTCATCATCCCTTCTCCTCTGCCACCCGTCAGCCGTGCGGGCAGCGTGTTCGTGCCGTGTAGGAGACAAGCCAATCCGCGCTGAGTCAAGCCTTGATTTTTCAATGCAGCCGGTGGCCCCGCGTCAGCGACGGCCACGGTGTGGCGGCGCGGACGCCAACCTTGCCAGCGCGTCAAATGTCGCGGACGCACAATTCACAGACGGCACGAATCAGGGCATATTCGTCGGTGCATGAATGCTTCCGCCGATGCCGCGTCCGCCAGGGTTTCCGGCCTGCGGCGCGAGCTGTCGGCGTTTTCGGTGCTGCTGCTGACACTGTCCTGTCTTTCCCCGATCGCCTCGATCTACGTGACGGGCTCCGATGTCCTCGAACACACGGGAACGGGGGCGGCCGTGCTGTTTCCCGCCGCTCTGGTGGCGACTGTCGTGTGGGGACTGGTCTACGCCGAAATCGCCACGGCATACCCTTATGCGGGCGGCGACTATGTGGCGGTCGGGACCATCCTCGGGCCGTGGGCCGGATTTGCGAGTCTCACCGTCTGGATGGTGACGGCGCTGCCGCTGACGGCGGTGACCACGAAGTTCAACGCCCTGTATCTGACGCAAGCCATCCCGGGGCTACCGCTCGCACCCACGACCTGTGCCGTGTGGGCGGGTTCGGTCATCCTGGCGCTGCCCCGGGTGCGCACCAGTGCGCTCATCACCGGCGTGTTCCTGGCCATCGAAATGGCTGCGGTGCTGGCCCTGACGGCAACCGGCCTGTGGCATCCGGCCCGCGACCTGGCGGCCATCGTCCACGACCCGTTGGTGAGCGATGCCACCGGCAACCTGCGGCGGGTCGCAACGGGGGCGATGGCACTGGGCGCGATCGGGGCCGTCTATGCGGTGATCGGCGGCAACCAGGCCATCACGTTCGGCGAGGAACTGGTGGATCCGCACCGGAAAATGGGCATGGTGATCCTGGTGGCCGCCGCCATCGGCGGCTTGTGCACGGCCATCCCCATCGTCTGCGTGGTCGTGGGCGCCCGTGATCTGCCGGCCCTGCTGCACAGTCCGGCTCCGTTCAGTACGTACTTCAGCACCCAGCTCGGCGTGCTCGCGGGCCGCGTGATGAGTGCCTGCGTCGCGCTGGCGATCTTCAATTCCCTCATCGCCAGCAACATGTTCTACGCGCGGATGGCCTTCAGCATGGGACGGGATGGCGTCCTGCCGCGCCGGGCCTCCTCCTGGATCGGTGCCTTGAGCGCTGCTTCGGGTGTTCCCCGCAACGCCACGCTTGCGATCGGCGCCGGCGCCGGCGCCTGCTGCTTCCTCAGTACCCATGCGATGGTCATTTTCGGCGCGGGCCTGACGACGTTCACGCTCGGGCTGGTCTCCTGCGCCGTCCTCGTCGGTCGCCTGAAGGGATTGACGGGCAAGCCGGGCCACTGGCGCTCGCCGCTGTTCCCGCTGGTGCCCGTCATGGGTTTGGGCCTCACGCTGGTCTTTCTCCTGGCCGGCCTGCAGGATCGGGAAGTCGGTCGCCCGAGCGTGCTGCTGCTGGCGGGCTGCGTGGGGGTGGCGATGATATGGTACGGGCGGGTGCTGCGGCCGCGCGGATGGCGGCCGCGGCTCGAGGAACCTTGAGCCCATGGACAAGACCACCCTGTACCGCGAGCTGAATGCACAGCTTGCCGCGCTGTTTGCCGATGAGTCCGACGGCCTTGCGAATGCGGCGAACCTGTGCGCCCTTTATCACGGCCTGCCCCGGGTCAACTGGGTGGGCTGCTATTTCCTGCGCGGCGAGGAACTGGTCCTGGGACCCTTCCAGGGCAAGGTCGCCTGTGTGCGGATCAGGATGGGACACGGAGTGTGCGGTACGGCCGCGCAGCGGCGGGAGACGGTCGTGGTCCCGGACGTGAACGCGTTCGCGGGACATATCGCCTGTGACGCGGCCTCGCGCTCCGAGATCGTCGTGCCGCTGCTGCTTCAGGGACGCGTGCTGGGCGTACTCGATCTGGACAGCCCCGACCTCGGCCGCTTCGATGCCGACGACGGCAGCGGACTCAACGCGGCCTGCAGGGCGCTGCTCGAGCGCTCGGATATGAGCCGGTTGTCCGCTCAGGCCTGACGCCGGTCCCGATACCCTTGGGGCCAGATACCACTCTTGCCGGGCGCCAGGATGCCGTTGGGATCCAGGGCGTCCTTGACCCTGCCGTGCAGTCTCCACAGCGCATGATCGTTATGGTCGAAGGTGGCCGCGACCTCATCCATGTACGACAGATGCGTGCGGTACTCGGCGTAGCCCGCCGCCGCCGCATCCTTCACCAGTGCCGAGAACAGTGCGCGGGTACGGGCCGTGAGGTCCGCATCGTCGCGGTTGTAGATCATCAGGTTGACGTTCGAGACCGATCGTCCCGAGTGGTAGAACGTTCCGGAATAGTCGATCCCGAATTCCCGGTACCGCTGCCGGGTGCGGGCCAGTTGTTCGATCACCCGGGAGCCGCCGGCGGGCAGGATGGGGGAGAAGCCCAGATGGCCGCCGCGGCCCCCGTGCCAGTTGACGATCTGCAGGGGCAGCACGCTCGGGGCGGGCACGCCTGAACCGGGCTCGCCCTGGTGCCAGCGCGATACGGTGAGCTGTGCTTGGGGCAGGGCGTTGAAGGCCTTCTGGATGATCTTCAGGTTGGCCTCGTTGACCTCCGCGTATCCGGACAGCCGCAGCGTCCCGTTCCACCAGCCCACGTCATAGCGGCTCATGATCCGGGCGACCACGCTGTCCGGAAGGGCGTCGCGACCTGAATACCACTCGCTGCGCTCGGTGCGCAGCGTCGCGGAGGCCTGATAGCTCGTGACGCTGAGGTTGCCCTCCAGGACGCCGGCGAGCCGCAGCGGCGTCACGATGTCGGTCCAGCGCCCCACATCCTCCGGGCGCGGCAGCTTGATGCCGACGCTGATGACGGACTGCGGTGCGGGCTTCAGCCACAAACCCATTTGGGTCACGATGCCGAAATTGGACTGCACGAACATCTGGTCCCAGGAGGGACCGAAGCCATGCCGGAACAGGGGTCCGGTGGCGTTGTTGCCCATGGCGCCCATGCCGGTCCGCACCAGGCTGCCATCCGGCAGCACGACTTCCATCCCGCAGATATTGGCGCTGTGATCCCCGGCCTGGCTGAACCCGCGCTCCAGGGCGTTGCCGATGACGCTGCCCCAGGCATTGCCCGGGATGCCCATCTGCAGGTCGAGGTTGCGGGCCTTGATCTCATCGTACAGCTGGAAGAAACCGACGCCGGGTTCGAGCACGCAGTAGGCGAGTTCCTCGTTCAGTTCGAGCACCTTGTTCAGGCGCCCGAGATCCACGATCACCGTGCCGGGCATGCACGGCGCGGAGCCGCCATAGCCCAGGTTCTTGCCGCGCGATATCGGCCACAGCGGCAGGCGATGCTCGTTGGCCAGCCGCACCAGCGCCTGCAGTTCCCCGACGGAGCCGGGTGCCACCGCCGCCGATGGCGCATGCGCTTCGGCATCCCCGGGCGCATAGGCATCGAGGTAGGTGTGGCGGTCCATGTCCGTGTCCAGAACCCACTCCCGGCCGACCACACCGGCAAAGGCCGACAGGCCGCGGGTGAAGGCCCGCTCCGACAGGTGCGGCGGCAGGATGAGCTTCATGCCCTGCGGGCCGTCCCTGGGCGCGGGCGCCGCGCTGATGACGGAGGAGGCGGCCATGGTGCCGGCCACGGCGGCCGATGCTGCGAGGAATCCGCGGCGCGAAGTCGGAGAGGTCATGGCATGGCTCCTGGGGCGGCGGGAGGAGGTGGGCGTTGCAGGTACGCCACGATGTCGTCGAGCTGCGCGTCGGTGACTTCGACGCGGGTCAGCGCCGGCATGCTGCCGAGTCCGCTACGCACGATGGTCCTGACATACTGCGCCGGCAGATCCGCACGCTCGGCCAGCAGCGCGCGCTGCGCCCCCAGGCGCCGTGCGAGCATCTGTGTACCCGTGCCGCCCGTGTCGTGGCACACGCCGCACTTGTGTGCGAAATCCGGGCCGCCGGCTGCGATATCGGCGGCGGGCAGGACCCGGCTGGCGCCGGCGAGGGTCACCAGCAGCGCGGCGCCCCGGAGCGTTCTGGAGAAGATCCTGCGGCGCACGATCGAAATCCCTCGCATGGCCCACCCGGCGGAACGGTCGCGCATTGTACAGGTATAGTGAAGGTTCCATTCATCACAGGAGCCATCATGCGTCTGATCACAGTTCTGTTGCTGCTGGGGGCGCCCCTGGTGGCCATGGCCGCCGACCCGGCGCAGGTGGCGGCCAACAAGAAAATCGCCGTGGCCTTCTACGAAGCCTCGATCAACCAGAAGGATTTCGCCGCCGCGTCCCGATACCTGGGGCCCACCTACAAGCAGCACAACCCGACCGCCAAGGACGGCGCAGAAGGTCTCAAGGCGTTCATCGAGTTCCTGAAGGCAAAATACCCCAGGCAGCACGGCGACATCCGGCAGGTGATCGCCGAAGGGGATCTGGTCGCGCTGCACGTGCATTCGACGCGCGATGACGGTACGCCGGGTCGGGCCATCGTCGACATCTTCCGGCTGGAGCACGGCAAAGTGGTCGAACACTGGGACGTGATCCAGGACATTCCTGCCCAGGATGCCAACGGCAACGGCATGTTCTGATCGGAGCTATCTGAACAGCTGCCCGGCGAAGTCGCTCAGGAAGTCCCGCCACAGGAACCAGTAATGCCGGCCCGGGATTTCCTTGTAGGAGGTGGGAAAGTCCTTGGACTTGAGGTCCGCCTCCAGCGCCATCATGCCGGCGCGGGCCATGTCGGTGTCGCCCGCGCCGGTCCAGTAGAGTTTCACGTGGTCCTTGCGGATCTGCAGCAGCTGGGATTCGAAGGCGTCATCGCCCACGCGGCCACCGGCGCTGAAGACACCGATGTAGCCGAACAGGTTCGGGTTGTTGTTGGTGGTGGTCACCGTCTGGCCGCCGCCCATCGACAGGCCGGCAATGGCGCGGTGGTTCTTGTCCGTATAGGTGCGATAGTTCTTGTCGACGAACGGGATGATGTCCTTGACGATGCTCTCGGGATAGGACCCGGCATAGAGTTGTACGGGCATCTGCAGCGGTCGGCGCGGAGCCGAACTTGTCGCAGCGCCGGGCGCGGGGCCGGGATTCGGTGCCGGCGCGGTCACCTGCTGCACCGACGGTGTCGGACCATCGCCGAAACCTTGCGATACGCTCTGCGCTGCGTTGCCGTTTGGCATGACGACGATCATGGGCGACGCCTTGCCCGCGGCGATCAGGTTGTCCAGGATGATGTTTGCGCGTCCCATGGTCACCCAGGCATCCTCGTCCCCGCCGGCGCCGTGCAGGAGATAGAGCACGGGATAACGCTTCGAGCCGCTGCCGAGGTACCCCGGCGGCATATAGACGAACATGCGCCGCTGGTCCAGGTGCAGCGTGGGGGAGGGATACCAGACCTGTTCGAGGGTTCCATGCGGAACATCCTTGAAATCCCACATCGCATCCGCCGGGCCGCTCACCATCAGCAGACTGCTGAAGCGGTTGCCGTCGCGCTCAGCCGTAGAGCTGTGCATCCAGGGGCCCCACGGTCAGGGACCAGACGCCCTGGTCGTCCTTCGTCATCGCAAGGTTGGTGGCGCCGATCCAGTCGGCATTGAACGTGACCTCGTTCGCCTTTGGGGCGTAGAGACGGAAGGTCACATGGTGGTCCGCGGCGATCTCCGGGGAGTGCAGCCGCGGCCCAGGCGCGAATGTCTGGCCGTAGGCCGCACAGGCAATGGACGCCGCCGCGAGGGTCATTGCTGAAACGGAGCGCTTCATGGTTTTCCCCGATTGACAAAGCAACCCGGCTAGGCTGCCTGCACGTGTAAACGTTTGCAAGCAAGACCCGGCCTGCTAGCGCTCCCAGGGCGGCGCCGGCTGCATGCCCTCCTTCAGCAGATTCACCAGCTGCTGGACGGCCGGACGGTTCATCTTCATGCGCGGTACCTGCGCGTTCATCCAGTGCGTGGTGACCGGGAAATCCTCCAGCAGCCTCACCAGGACGCCGGACGCCAGGTCCTCATTGACGAGGTAGGGCGGCAGCACCGCGATCCCGGCGCCCCGGCGGGCGGCGTCCCGGACCATGCAGCTGTCGCTGGAATGCAGCCGGGGATGAACCTCGATGTTCATCGATCCGCGGGCGTGGGTGAATCCCCAGCTGGTCCGCAGCAGACAGGTGGTCAGGCACTGATGATCGAGCAGTTCGGTCGGATGGCTGGGTTTGGGGTTGCTGCGCAGGTAGCTGGGGGCACAGACCACGATGAGATCGTACCGGCACAGTGGAACATCGATCACGTTCGGATAGGAGACCGGCCAGGCGCCCAGGGCCACATCGAATCCTTCCTCCAGTGGATTGACGGCGCGTTCGGTGACGATGACCTCGAGGTCCACTCGCGGATGGCGCAGCTGAAAATCGATGAACAGCGGCCCGAGGAAGCTCGAGGTGACCGAGGGCGGGGCCTGGACGCGCACGAAACCTTCCACGGTGGCGCCGCCGGTCTCGGAATTGCGGAACACCTCCTCATGTTCGGCGAGCAGCCGGACGAAGCGCGGCAGATAGCGCTCACCGGCGGACGTGAGTGCAAGACCGCGCGTCGAGCGATTGATGAGCCGCGCGCCAACCTCCTTTTCCAATTGAGAAATCCGTTTCGTGACCACCGATGGCGCCGTGCCCAGTTCGCGCGCGGCCGCTGAAAAGCTTCCCAGCCGGGCCACGGTGATCAGGGCGTTGATGTTCAGCATCGTGTTCAAGGTCGTCCGTCCCGCGTCCTGCGCCAGTGGATTCTTATACCAGTCCTCACGGCCCTCAACTGCGCCACGGGCATCAATGCGTTCGCGCTTTGCGAAAGCAGATCACTTGCTTTGGTGTGTTCAGGTCGTCCGACCTAGCTGCTAGCCTCATTGACAACTCAAAACAAGTGACGGAACCGGGGGGAGTCATGAGCAGGACCACAGTGGTTCGCAGTGCCGGGCTACTGGCGGCGGTCGCGATGCTGGCACTCACGGCAGCGGCACCGGCGGCCAATGGGCGTGACTGTGACCGCGCCTGTCTTCACGGCGCGATGGACCAGTACCTGGCGGCGCTCCTCGCGCACCAGCCAGGGCAGCTGAAGACCACACCGGATGTCAGGTTCACCGAGAACACCAATCGACTGAAGCTCGGCGATGGGCTGTGGCAGACCATCGGCTCCCTGGGCACCTTCAAGCTCTACATCGAGGATCCGCGGACCCAGCAGGTGGCCTTCTACGGAACCGGCAAGGAAAACGGCCTGACGGTACTGCTGGGCATACGGCTGAAGCGCAAGGCGGGGATGCTCAGCGAGATTGAGACCTTCGTGGTCAGGCAGGCGACGGGCGTGCACGGTAGCTTCGACAGCCTCACCACGGCGGCCCCGGAGTGGGAGCAGACCCTACCCGCAGGCGAGCGCAGCACCCCTGAGCAGCTGCGCCACGATGCCAACCAGTACTTCAACGGCATCGAGCAGGGCAACGGCAGGATCGTGCCCTTCGCCGAGAATACCTTGCGCATCGAGAACGGCGCGCAGACCGCGCCGACCATCGCGACCGCGACGCGCCCCTCGATGAGTGCGGGGGCGCAGTTCGATACCCACATGTTCGACTACATCCATGAAATCACCAACCGGCGCTTCCTGCTGACGGATCCGGAGCGCGGGCTGGTCTATGCGGTGGTGATGTTCCAGCATCCCGGCAACATCAAGCCACAGATGAACGCCGTCTCGGCGAGCACCACGGGCGGTGCCGCCCGGCGCTTCAGCCTGTCCTCGTATCCCAATACCACCCAGATCATCGAGACCTTCCAGGTCCGCGCCGGAAAGATCCAGCGCATCTTTGCCTACGTGTCGCTGCTGCCCTACCGGCAGTTGCCCGGATGGTGAGTCCCCGGGGTGGTCAGGCGACTGCTGTACACAAGGAACGTTCAAATGACTGACAGTGCGAAGATCGGGCGTAAACCCCTGGCCATAGCGGCCGCAGTGAGCTGGGCGCTGGCAACGGCCTGCGCGCGCGCCCAGACGCCGCCGCCGGCACCGGCGCCAGCCGCTGCCGACCAGCTGCAGGAAGTCGTCGTGACGGGTTCGCGCGTGGTCACCAACGGTGCCAACGCACCCACGCCCACCACGGCCGTGTCGGCCCAGCAGCTGCAGGCTGCCGCGCCCAGTTCCATCGTCGATGCCCTGGTGCAGCTGCCCCAGATCGCAAACTCCAGCCTGCCGCAGAACACGGGCGTCGGCACCACGGGAACGGTGGGGCAGAGCTTCCTGAGCCTGCGCGGCCTCGGATCGAACCGGACGCTGGTGCTGCTGGATGGTGCGCGCATCGTGCCCTCGAGCCTGCAGGCGGTCACCGACGTGAGCCTGATCCCGGAAGCGCTGATCAAGCGCGTGGACATCGTCACCGGCGGCGCCTCGGCGGTCTACGGCTCGGATGCGGTCGCGGGCGTGGTGAATTTCGTGCTGGATACCCGCTTCACGGGCATCAAGGCGGACATCCAGGCGGGGGAGTCCCGGTACGAGGATGACCGCAATGGCAAGGTACAGCTGACGGGCGGCTGGGACCTCTTCGGGGGCCGCGGCCACTTCGTCATCAGTGCCGACGCCTACAAGAACAACGGCGTTCCGAACTACACCGACCGCGACTGGTTCAATTCCTGCTCATTGATCGGCAATCCGGCCAAGACGCCCCAGTACCTGCGCGAGTGCAATGCCCATTCGGCGGAGTTCACCTGGGGTGGCATGATTTCCACAGGTCCGCTCAAAGGCACCCAGTTCGGGGTCGGTGGCATTCCGATGCCGTTCAACTACGGCAGCCTCGTGACGGCCGGCACCATGATCGGCGGCTCGGGGGCGGGTGGCGCCAACCCGGATGTGGGCGCGTACTTCCAGGCGGATCCCGGGGTGGAACGGCAGCATCTGTTCGCGCGCGGCGACTTCGACGTGACCGATCATGTCAGCGCCTACGCCCAGGTGCTGTTCGCGCGCAGCATGGCCGACTATGTCAGCACCTATCCCTGGCAGGGCCTGGGCTCCGGCTACACCATCCAGCAGGACAATGCCTTCCTGCCGGCCTCGATCCGCACGGCCATGATTGCCGATGGCATCAGCTCGTTCGTCCTCAACCGCTATGACGAGGATTTCGGCCCGCTGCTGGTGAATACCGAGAACCGTACCTACGAGGCGAAGGCGGGCCTCAAGGCGAGCTTCGGGGACTGGAAGGTCGACTGGTATGCGCAGCATGGGGAAAATCACTTCAGTGAAAGCACCGCCAACAATCCCATCGTCAGCAACGAATACAATGCCGCGGATGCGGTGGTGAATCCGGCCAGCGGGCAGATCGTCTGCCGCTCGACGCTGACCCAGCCCAACAACGGCTGCGTGCCGATCGACCTCTTCGGCTATGGGTCACCCTCGGCGCAGGCCAAGGCCTACGTGACGGCGACCTCGTATTCGTGGATCCACAACATCGAGGATGTGACCGAGGGCAGTATTTCGGGGACGCCGGTCGACACCTGGGCCGGCCCCATGACGGTCGCCGTCGGCAGCGGCTATCGGCGCGAGTCGGCGGATCAGACCTCGGACCCGATTTCCGAAGGCATCAAGACGTTCACCGGCGGTTACCTGGGCTTCCCGGCCTCGCTGCAGGGAGTCTTCGGTGGCTTCGACCGCGGCAACCAGCAACCCGTTTCGGGCTGGTTCAACCTCTGGGAGGTCTTCGGCGAGACGCTCATTCCCCTCGCGAAGGATCTGCCGTTCGCCAAGTCCCTGGATCTCAACGGCGCGATCCGCTACACGGACTACAGCACCAGCGGCGGCGTGGATAGCTGGAAGGCGGGCCTCACCTGGCAGCCGATCGACGACATCCGCTTCCGTGCCGCGCGTTCCCGCGACATCCGCGCGCCGAACGTGAACGAGCTGTACCTGGGCAAGAACCAGGGCCAGAGCAATCTGGTCGATGACTTCCAGGCGCCAGGGTCCCCGAACCGCAATCCCATCGTGTTCACCGTCACTTCAGGCAATCCGAACCTGAAGCCCGAGGTTGCGGACACCACGACCTACGGCGTCGTCTTCACGCCCGCCTTCCTGCCGCGTCTGACCACGTCCATCGACCGCTACAGCATCAACATCAAGGACGCGATCGCCACATTGTCCGGGCAGCTCACCATCGACCAGTGCTATGCGGGCGCGACCTCCCTGTGCTCGCTCCTGACCCGCGATGCCAACGGCGTCCTGACCGCCGTCAGTACCCCGTACCTGAACATCGGCGGTGAGGATACCGCCGGCGTCGACTTCGAGACCGACTACGCCCTGCCGTTGAACAGCGTCTCGGCCGCGGTGCCCGGTGACCTGACGTTACGGGTCCTCGCCAACCACGTGGACCACCTGACCGAAATCGTTCCCGGCTCCCCCGATATCCTGCTGGCCGGCCAGACCGGTGGCGGCGGGGGCGTGCCCCACTGGATGGGATCGGTCGCCCTGCAGTACACCAACCAGCCGTTCACGGCGTTCGTCCAGGAGCGCTTCATCGGACCCGGCAAGCTCAGCAATGCCTACACGCCGGCGCAGCTGAATCCGGCGCAGAACACGGTCTCCTCGGTGTGCTACACCGATTTCACGCTCAACTACGACTTCGACGTTGCGCACAAGGATTTCGGGGTGTACTTCACCATCAACAACGTGTTCGACCGGTCCCCGCCATCCGCCCCGGCGCCGTACTTCGTGTTCGGCACCTCCGGCGGCGGCACCAATGCCTCCCTGTTCGACGTGATCGGCCGCACCTACACTCTCGGGTTCAAACTGAGCCTCTGATCGGAGTACGTCATGATGAGAACCAAACTCGCCGTTTCGTTGCTCGGAGCCATGATGGTTGCGCAGGCGGCATCGGCGGCGGGGAAGGCAGACTGCAACCGCGCCTGTCTGGAAGGCATCGCCGATCAGTATCTGGATGCCATGGTCGCCCACGATCCTTCGAAGGCGCCCATCGCTCCCGGTACCCGCTACACGGAGAACGGCGTGACCCTGCCGTTGCCGGACGGCCTGTGGCGGGTCGCCAGTTCGGTGGGCAAGTACCGCCTGAAGGTCTCCGATCCGGAAATGGGTGAGATCGGCTTCTTCGCCAAGGCGGCCGAGAATGGCGCACCCATCCTGGTGGCGACCCGCCTCAAGGTGGTCGATCAGCGGATCACGCAGATCGAGAGTGTGGTGGCCCACACCAGCGATCTCATCGGCGGCACTCCGGGACATCCGCGTCCGGATGTCCTGGGGGATGCGCCCCGGCCCCAGTTCCTGCAGGCGCTGCCGCCCGAAAGTCAGCGCAGCCGCCCCGAGCTGATCGATATCGCAAATACCTACTGGACGGGCATCGAGAACAACACCGGCGCGCATCCCCCGCTGTTTGCGGACGACTGCAACCGGATCGAGAACGGCGCGTATACCACCAATCGTCCGGTGGCGCCGGGAGCCGAACCGAACGGCGCCAACTATTCCTGCAAGGAAGCCTTCGCGTTGGGCTATTACCATGACGATACGCGTCTGCGGGACCGCCGCTACATGGTGATCGATCGGGAGCGCGGGCTGGTCTATGCCGCGGTCGGCTTCGACCACGACGCCACGACCCGCTCGTACACCGTGAAGAACGGCAGGACCGTCAAGGTGACCCGGACGGCACCCTGGACCTGGATGATCCATGAGATCTTCCAGATCAACAAGGAAGGCAAGATCAGCCAGGTGGAGGCAATCCTGCTGTCGGTGCCCTACGGCATGCCACCCGGGTGGGACACCGGAGTCCATGTGCCCGATCCGGCGGCAATCAAGGATCACTACCAGGAAGTGCACTAGCGGCGATATAGCGTCCGATCTCCAGGCTCGCCGTGGCGGCGGGCGAGGGCGCGTTGCACACGTGCAGGCAGCGATCCTCGCGGATGATGTGGAAATCCTCCACCAGGGTGCCGTCGGGGCGCAGGGCCTGGGCGCGGATGCCAGAGGCTGCCGGAACGAGGTCCCGCAACCGTACCTCGGGGATCAGTCGCTGGAGGCTCCTGAGGAACGCGCGCTTGCTCACCGAGCGCCACATCTCCTCGAGACCGTTGCGCCAGTAGCGGGCCGCGAGTTTCCGGAAGCCGGCAAAGCGCAGGATCTCGCGCGCGTCCGTCCAGTCGACGCTACCCCGGCGATAACCCTCCCGCGCCCAGGCCAGCACGGCGTTGGGACCCGCCTCGACCTGGCCACCGATCATGCGCGTGAAGTGCACACCCAGGAAGGGAAACTCCGGATCGGGCACCGGATAGACCAGGTGCCGGACGAGGTGTCGCCGCTCCGGACGCAGTTCGTAGTATTCGCCGCGGAACGGCAGGATCTGCACGCCCGGATCGCAGCGGCCCAGGGCCGCCACCCGGTCGCTGTGCAGGCCCGCGCAGTTGATCAGCTGGCGGGCCGCGAACTGCCGCCCGCAGGCGAAGAGTTCCACGCCCTGCGCATGCGTCACGATGCCGGTGACCTCATGGCCGAGGTACAGCCCACACTGCGCCTCGCCCAGCAGTCGCGCCAGCGTGCTGCAGACCCCGACGTAATCGGCGATTCCGGCATCCGGCACCTGCAGGGCTGCGATTCCCTGCACATGCGGCTCGATTTCCCGAAGTTCCGCAGGACCGATCCTGCGTACCTGCAGGCCATTGGCCGCCCCACGCTGCTCGAGTCGCGCAAGCTGTGGCAGCTCGTCCTCGCGGGTGGCGACAATGACTTTGCCGCATATTTCGTGAGCGACCCCGTGCTCCCGGCAAAATTCCCGCATCGACCGGTTGCCGGCCTGGCAGAAGCGCGCCTTGAGGCTGCCGGGCTTATAGTAGATGCCCGAATGGATTACGCCGCTGTTGTGTCCGCTCTGGTGCCGGGCCCAGCCGGACTCCTTCTCCAGTACCACGAGGGTGGCATGGGGATGGGACCGCAGCAGCGCATGGGCAGTCGCCAGGCCGACGATGCCACCGCCGATGATGGCGAAGTCGTACAGTTGGGGCATCGGCCGATGATCCGTGGCAGGCAGGCCTTTGGCAAGACAGGAGATCTCGGATGACCCTCGGCAACCCCTCGCAAGGCATGGTCGTGCTCCAGAGCGCACGTGCCCCGGATGATGTGATCGCCCGGCTGCGGCAGATACTCACGGCGCACAACCTCAGGATCTTCGCCGACCTCAATTTCAGCGCCGATGCGGCGGCCGCGGGCCTGACGCTGCGACCGACGCGGATGCTGGTCGCCGGCAATCCGAAGGCAGGAACGCTGCTGATCCAGGCCGTGCCCGCCGCCGCCATCGATCTGCCCCTGAAGGTACTGGTCTGGGCCGAGGACGGAGGCACCCGGGTGGCCTACAACGACCCGGAATACCTCGGCCATCGCCACGGGCTGTCCGCAGACCTGCTGCTCAACATCTCGGGATTCGGCACCCTGGTCGAGAACGCCGCGGGTCCCTGAATCCCTCTCCGGCGCGGCGCGACACCGCCGCCAGCGTCCTTCAGTTGTTGGCCGTGGTCGGATCGATGATCTGCGGGATCTCCGTCACCTTGGACACCGGGATGCCGCTGAGCTCGGCGTGCCGGTGAATGGAGGCCTCCGAGTCCGCGAGGTAGATGCAGAACGTCTTGTTCCCCGCCACGTAGCTGTGCTGCCACTGAATGCTGGCGCTGCCGATCTTGTGCAGGGCCTGGTTGGAGGTGCGGGCCGCGCCGCACAGCTCGACCACCGACATGCCGCCGATGCCGGGTATATCGCGCTCGATCATGAACCGTTTCAATTGAGCCATGGTGGATCTCCCGTTGAGGTTTTGGTCTGACCGCATGACGGTACTGCCGCCAGGCCGGATCAACAACCTAAAGCTCATTGATATGGATAAAGATTTTCTTTAGTCTGCGGCTATGGTCGCCCCCACCTACCTCAAGTCGCTGCAGGCGCTGGAAATGGCCATCCGGCGCGGGTCCCTGAAGGCCGCCGCCGAAGCGCTCGCCATCACTCCGGCGGCCGTCGGCCAGCGGGTCAAGGTCCTGGAAGACTATCTCGGGTTTCCCCTGCTGCTGCGCAGCCGGACGGGCCTGCGGCCGTCACCGGAGATCGAGGGCGCGCTACCGCATCTGGCGTCCGCCTTCCGGGCGCTCGATGTCACGGTGGAACAGCTCGACATGCAGCGCGGCCATGAACTCCAGATCGCGGCGGTCCCTGATTTCGCGGACCTGTGGCTGTTGCCGCGCCTGTCGGGCTTCCGGGCGCACAATGCCCATGTGACCTTCTGTATCAACGGGGAGGGAGACGCGGCGTTGCGCCTGGGGCCTGCAGACTGCGAAATCACTTTCGGGCCCTGGCAGGAGCAGGAGCGCACCGATCTGCTGTTCCGGGACTACCTCCTGCCGGTGAGCTCGCCCGCAACGCGGCGACGCATCGGCAGATTGAAGGCGAAGACGCGTCTGGAAGGTTATCCGCTGCTGCACCTGGACTTCTATCGGGACGATCCCCGGGCACTGAACTGGCCGCAATGGATCGCCGCGAACCGGCTCAAGCGCACGGCGCCGGAGCGGGGCATCCGCTTCCGGCGCATCATCCGCGCGGTCGATGCGATCCTGGCCGACGCCGGGCTCAGCATCTGCGGTCTCGCGCTGCTGGAGCGCCATATCGAGGACGGGTCGGTGATACTGCCGTTCGCCGTGGGCTCCGGCGGCTGGACCTCCCATGGCTTCCAGGCGCGCTTCGCGGCCCATGCCCTGGCACGGCCCCAGGTGCGCCGCTTTCGGCAATGGCTCACGCAGGAAGCGCGCCTTTCCGCCGCCTGGCTGGCGAAGCTCATCGAGGCGGCCTAGCCGGAAGAACCCGCCGCGGAATCCAGACTTGTCAGGAAGTTCCGGCAGGCGACACCCTGGGGTTCGCCTACAGCAATTGCGCCGTCCCTCACGTATCTATGATCTCTCTTCACTCAAGGACAGACCCATGGCCGCCACGACTGAGCCTGAGATCAAGCAGCAATTCTGGAAGAGCCTCGATGCTTCACCCTTCGTCATGCTCGAACTCGACAACGCCCCGCACACGGCGGCGCCCATGACGGCGCAGCTGGACAAGGAGGCCCACAGCGCCATCTGGTTCTTCACCTCCCGCGACGGCGCACTCGCCCGCATGGGGCCCGCGACGGCGACCTTCGCCGCGAAGGACCACAAGCTGTTTGCCCGCTTTTCAGGCCGGCTGGTGGAGGAACGGAACCGCGCGGTACTCGAGAAGCACTGGTCGAACGCGGTCGCCGCCTGGTTCCCGGAGGGCAAGGATTCGCCGCAGGTGCTGCTGATGCGCATGGATCTGGGCGAGGCTTCGATCTGGAACGCCCAGCTGGGTGCCATGGCGCTGACCAAGATGATGTTCGGCGTGAACGTGCGCGAGGAAGCCAGGGGGCACCACACGCAAACTACCTTGTGAGCGTTCTCCGCCGCTCGCTCGCCTGCTGTTCCTCCAGCGTGGTGACGGCTTCCGGCATCACCTCGAGCCGCTCCTCGGGGATGCGCTCACCGCTCACGTCGGAGAGCCCGTACGTCCCCTCGGTGATCTTCGCCAAGGCGCGCTCGATGCGGGCCAGGCGCGCGATGTCGTGGTCGATCAGGCTTGCGTCCTGATCCTGCTGGTCCAGCCGCTGTGCATCATCCTCCACGTCATTGACATGTGAAGCCGACTCCCGGTCGAGGCCGGACTGCTCCGCGCGCGCACGGGCCGCGCTGCCGCGCAGCTGCTTCCGCAGGCGCAGGAGCAGCGTGCGTCTGTGATCGAGGTATTGCCTGCTGAGGGGCTGCTGCTGGCCCATTCCCGACTCCCGGTTGCCTGGCGACCAACATAGCCGCACTCGGTCGCCAGGCGCTGCCGGGATGACGGGTCTTTGCAAGTGAGATTTCTCCTAGGCCACCGTGAGTCCGACATCGACGTTGCCGCGGGTGGCATTCGAATACGGGCACACCTGGTGGGCGGCATCCACGAGTCTTTTGGCATCCGCCCGGTCGAGACCCGGCAGCGACACCGTGAGATCCGCCGTGATGCCGAAACCGCCCTCGGAGCGCGGCCCGATCCCCACCGTCGCCGTCACGGAGGTGGCGGCGGGCACCGTAAGCTTCTGGGCCGGGGCCACGGCCTTCATGGCCCCGAGGAAACAGGCGGCGTAGCCGGCGGCGAACAGCTGCTCGGGGTTGTTGCCTGCGCCTCCGGGACCTCCCAGTTCCTTTGGCAGGGCCAGTTTCACGCTGAAGGAGCCATCGGTGGTGGCGGCCTGGCCGTCACGGCCCCCCGTCGCGGTGGCGCTCGTTCGGTATTTGACGTCTACGGACATGGTGTGACCTCGCTCAGGTTGAGTTGAAGGGCCGGCGTTGCAGTTCAGGCTTCCAGGATCGAGCGCAGCATCCACGCGGTCTGCTCGTGCACGGTCAGTCGCTGCGTCAGCAGATCGGCAGTGGGCTCATCGTGGGCCTGGTCCGCCAGCGGGAATACGCCCCGGGCGGTGCGCGCCACGGCCTCATGTCCTTCGACCAGGATGCGAACCATGTCGAGGGCCTTCGGAGGAGTGCTCGGCGCATCCCCGATGGAGGCCAGCGCACCGAACTGTCCATACGATCCGGGCGCGACATGCCCCAGGGATCGGATCCGCTCGGCAATGGGGTCGATGGCGTTCCACAGCTCCGTGTACTGCTCCATGAACATCTGGTGCAGGGTATTGAACATCGGACCGGTGACGTTCCAGTGAAAGTTATGGGTGGTGAGGTAGAGCGTGTAGGTGTCGGCGAGCAGGCTCGACAGGCCTTTCGCAATGGCGGCCCTGTCCGCCGTGTCGATGCCGATGTTGATCGGCGATCTGCCGCTCGCGGCGGGCTTGGTACTGGTCATGATGATGCTCCGTATGCAAAGTCAGTTGCGGTGACTTCATGGTATCGGCAGCATCGGCGCTGACAATTCGGAATTTCCTATGCGCCTCATAGGGAAATTCTATTGGTAGGCGACCTGAAGCCTGAACGACAGCGGCTCCTCCTGATCGGCAGGCGCGGAGCTCACGGTGACATCGAGGGTATGGTCGGCGACCTCCGCCAGTGGCAGATAGACTTCAAGGTAACCATCCGCATCGGGATGCAGGCTGTCGAGCGTGACCGATCGCCCGATGACGCGCGGTTCGAGCGCGATGCCCACGCGGTAGCCCAGGCGTCCGGGTTTCACGTCCGGAGCAACCCTCACTCCCAGCACGCCGGCGGCGCGCGGCGCGAGGATCCGGCGAACGGCGGAGTCGCCCCGCAGGCGGATGAGGGTGGCGCTTAGCCGCGTGCCGCCCAGCAGCTGCGCGGGCACTTCGCTCGCCGAGCGGTACGCGATCAACGTGCCCGATTGCGAACGGCTCACGAACAGCAACCCGCAGGCCGCAATCACCGCCAGGGCCGCCGCAATTCCCAGGCCGGCGCGCCAGCGGGCATTCAGGAACGGTGTCTTGCGCGGCATCTGCAGCTGCTTCAGTCCGGTCTTCAGCATCAGGTCCAGTTCCACCTGGCGGGCAAAGTCGGGATGGCGCAGACAGTAGTCTTCGAACGCTTCGGCGCGCCGGGGATCGAGCCGGTTTGCCAGGTATGCGGCGACGGTCGCCGCATCCGTCACTTCGGGTTCGGAAGAGTGGCTCACGATCCGGTCTCCGAGTCCGGCAGGTCGTATTTGTCGACTCCTGCCTGGACGAGTAGTTGGCGCAGACGGTTTCGGGCGCGGAACAGGACCTGGTTGAATCCGAGGTCCGTCAGGTTCAGGTCGCGGCAGATTTCGGACTTGTCATCCTCGTGCAGGTAGAAACGGGTGAGGATAGCGCGGTCCCGATCACCCGGCAGCTCCGCCAGCAGCCGCTTGACCAGTACGCCCAGCCTCCCTGAAGCCTCCTCGGCCGGCACCGGCGGCCGCGGGTCGGGCACCCCCTCCAGGGCCTCGGAGTCCGGTGCCGTGCGCTGGCGCTGGTTCTTGCGCCGCGCAGCAATGACCAGATTACGGACGGTCTGGGCAGCGAATGCCTCCAGCCCCGCAGGGTCATCCAGTCCCGTCGTGCGCAGCCGTCGCAGCAGGATCACGAGTGCTTCCTGGCACACGTCATTGGACAGCTCGAGATCTCCGCCGGAGGCGCGATGCGCCACCAGGCGCAACCCGGACAGCAGCCGCTTGACCAGCATCGATTCCGCATCGGTATCTCCAGCGCGGATCCTCGAACAGAGCACCTTGTTTGAGTCGTCGGTCTGCACGCCGACTTCATCCGTACTCATGCGATGCGGGCGCCTATGTGGGGAGCTGGCTGGCCTGCGGGCCGGAAAAGAGTATGCCAGATAAAGACGGTGGCGCTAATCGCCGGGCGGGTGAAATAGATCCTGGAGTTCCGGCAGAAGTCATAGGCCTCACCACGACAAGGACGGCGCGGTGCAACCATGAGCCGGAGAATTCCCAAGGAGCGCTGGACGAAGCCGGAGCTGGACACCCTGCGGGAACTCGCCGGCGAAGTGCCCGTGCGCGAAATCGCACATTGGCTCAACCGCAGTGAACCTGCGGTACGGTTCAAGGCCTGGCAGCACCACGTGAAGCTGGCCGCGGAAAAGGCCGGCTCGGCACTGGACTGCGTCCTCTAGCCTAAGCGCTCCGGTAGCGCCAGAACCCCGGCAACGCAATACTGGTGGCGAGCACCGCAATAGTGCAGGCTGCGCCGCCGGTCCACAGGCTCAGCGGTACGCTGCTCACGGAGGCGACCCAGCCGGCCCGGGCGTTGCCCAGAAGCGGGCCGCTCATGTAGGAGATCATGGCGATCCCGGCGAGCCGCCCGCGCATCGCGTTCGGTACGGCGTGATTCCAGATGATGCCCCGGAACAGCCCGCTCACCATGTCCGCGCCGCCGGCCAGCATGAGGCACGACACCGTCAGTGCCGGCGTGGGCGCGAGCCCCGCGCACAATACGCACAGCCCCCAGGTGGCCGCGGCCAGCACCACCATCCGGCCCTGGCGCCGCACACGCGAACTCCAGCCGCTGAGCAGGGTTGCAACGAGGCTGCCGATCGCCATCGAGGAGAACAGCAGTCCGGTCATGCGCGCATCGCCCCACTGATGTGACAATGCCGGGAACAGCGCCACGGGAAATGCGAAGAACGTTGCTGCGATGTCGATCAGGTAGGTGCCGACCAGTTCGGGTTTGGAGAGGGCGAAGCGCACTCCGATCTGAGCGTCCCGGAGCGGTGAATGCGCCTGCACCTGCGGGTTCGGAACGGGGTGCATGAGCAGGATGCAGGTCACCGCCGCCGTGAAGGACAGCAGATCAAACAGGTAGGCGCCCTTGAGGCCGGCGGCTGCGATGAGCACGCCCCCGAGAAGCGGACCACCGATGGCGCCGGCGCAGCCCCGGAAACTGGACAGTGCTCCGGCGGCGGAATACTCGGCGGGCTCCACCAGGCGTTGCGTCAGTGCTTCCATGGCCGGCGAATGGAAACCGGCAATGGCCTGAAGGGCTGCAACCAGCACGAAGATGGCAACCAGCGACGGAGCGGCAGACAGGCTGTTCAGCAGCAGCAGGCCGACGATGAGTGCCATGGCGCCCTCGCAGGCGAGCATCAGCCGGCGACGGTTGATGCGATCGGCATAGGCGCCACCGAGTATGCCGAAGATCAACACCGGCACCAGCTGTGCGATACCCAGTGCCCCGACCATGGCGTTGGATCGCGTGAGCTGGTAGACCTGATAGGGCACGGCCATGTAGCTGACCATGCTTCCCAGGAAGGAAACCAGTTGGCCGATGAACAGCAGCCGGAAATCCCGGTGCCGCCTCAGCGGGCCGATGTCGATCAGCATGGCGTCACGGAGGCGTCAGATCACAGATGCCCTTCCTTGAGCATGGGATGTGCCGATGACGACGCGCCCGACTGCTGCTTCGCGTAGGCCTCGCGGGTGACCGAGACCAGGTAGTCCCGGATCTGCTCGACCTGGGATTCGCTGAGCAGGTCGTCCCAGCTGGGCATGCCATTCATCTGCAGGGCGCCGCCGCGCACCACGGCCTGGAAGCCCTCGGCCGTGCGGATCATCCCGGAGCGGCGCAGATCCGGGACCGGCGCCCGCTCGGCGTTGGCATGGCAGCCGCTGCAGTTGCGGGCGAAGAGGGCGCCCCCGGCGGCAACATCGGCCGTGGTGCCGGGTTGCGCGGGCGGCTCCGGAATCGGCGTCACGGCGGGCAATGCCGGAGGTATCGGCGTCGGGCCGCCGTCGAGCCGGTAGACCAGGATCCGGTTGGCATTGCCGCGTACGGCGGCGATGTTGCCCGGCATCCAGAAATTCCAGCCGCCACCGCCGCTGCCGGCGAGGATCGCCAGGTACTGCACGCCGGCGACGGTGTAGGTCATCGGCGCCGCGATCAGCGGGCTGCCGGTGTCGATTTCCTTGAGTACCGCGCCGGTTTCATCGTTGAAGGCGCGCAGCTTGCCATCGATGCTGCCCTGGATGACCACGCCCCCGCCCGTGGACAGCACCCCGCCATGATCCATGAAGCTCGGATAGGTGTGTTCCCAGACGACCTTGTGGGCCACCGGATCCCACGCCTTGAGGGAGGCGTGCATGTCGAGACTGGGTACCTTCTTCAGGTAGGCCGGTGAGGTGACCGGGCGCAGCTTCGGCGGCAGGGATGCCGGCGGCTGCAGCAGTTCGGTCGCGAAGGCCACCTGCACGCCGGTGTCCATGCGTTCGGGCTCGTAGGGCGGCAGGGGAGTCTGCAGCAGCGCCATGCCACTGTGCACGGCCGGGATATAGACGAGTCCGGTCCGTGCGGACAACGACATGGGATTGAAGTTGTGGCCCCCGACACCGGAGGGGAACACGATCACGGGCTTGCCCTTGGTGTAATCCGCATCCGGATTGTCCACCGGGCGGCCGGTCTTCAGATCCACGCGCAGGGCCCAGTTGGCATCGACGAACTTGTCGGCGGCCAGCAGCGCGCCGGTGTCGCGGTCGAGTACGTAGAAGAACCCGTTCTTCGATGCCTGCATCAGCACGTCGCGCGGCATGCCATCGAGTTTCAGGGTCGCCAGGACGATGGGCGGCGTGGCGTCATAGTCCCAGCGCTCCCCCGGGGTCTCCTGGTAATGCCAGGCATACTCGCCGGTGTCCGCATGCAGGGCGATGATCGAGGCGATGAAGAGGTTGTCACCCCCCGACGGGCTGCGGTAGCGGATGTCCCAGGGCGCCCCGTTGGCCGTGCCGAAGTACACGAGGTTGCGCTTCGCATCGTAGGTGATGGCGTCCCAGGCATTGCCGCCGCCGCCCGCCTTCCAGTCGTGCCTGGCGTCCCAGGTTTTCGCGGCCATTGCCAGCGCCTGGTTCTCGAAGGGCTTGGCAGGGTCGCCGGGCACGGTGTAGAAGCGCCACACCAGCCTGCCGCTGTCCAGGTCATATGCGGAAACGTAGCCGCGCGAATCGAACTCCGCCCCGCCATTGCCGATCACGACCACCTTGCCGGCGATCTGCGGTGCGCCCGTGACCGAATAGGCCCGGTGGTGATCGGCGAAGGTGTCCACCTGCCACAGCACCTTGCCGTCGTTCGCATCCAGCGCGTACAGGATCCCCTCGAAGGAGCCGACGTAGACCTTGCCCTTCCACACCGCCACACCGCGGTTGACGATGTCGCAGCACGAACCCCGCGCATTCTTCAGTTTCAGCGGCGGCTCGAATTTCCAGCGCAGCCGTCCCGTGGCGGCATCGAGCGCATAGACCCGCCCGGCGACACCGGAGGTGTACATCACGCCGTCGACGACCACCGGGGTCGCCTGCATGCCACGGTTCGTGTCCGGCCTGAACTCCCACGCCAGCCCGAGCCGCGCGACACTGTCGCGGTTGATGGCATCCAGGGGCGAGTAGTGCGTCTTGCCGGCATCCCGGCCCGTGGTGAGCCAGGCGCCCGGCTCCTTGTCGATCGCCTGCAGCCGTGCCAGGTCCACCTGCCCGGCGGCAGCCGCGGGCGGGGGTGGCGCCACCGGTGATGACTTTGGGGCGCAGCCCGCGAGCAGCAGGGCGGCGATGGCGCCCAGCGACAGGCTGTAGCGCGCAGCGGAGGACGGGAATGTATGGTTCATCGGTATGACTGTCAGGGAAAAATGCGCAGCGGCGGCTGCACGGTAGCGATCCGCTCGTACGGGTGTCAATCGACGATGGCCGCGGCCTTCTTAAGCGGCGAGCGGCGATCCGAACCGGTTGGCCTCGGCCTGTCCGCCGCCGATGCAGCCCCACAGGGCGAAGCCTGCGAATACCACGATGGCGGCCAGCGGCAGATCCGCATCCAGCCGCGCTCCGAAACTGACCAGATGCAACCACAGGCCGAACGCGGCGAGGGCGAGGACGGCAGGCACGATCAGCAGCCAGGCCGTATGCCCCATGTCGTGCAGACGACGCGCATGCAGGACGAGGGCGGGAAACAGCAGCATCAGCATGCACCAGTGAGCGGTAAGCCCGCGCACGAAGAAGGCATAGAAGCCGGCGACGAGCAGGATCGGGATCAGTGCCGCCACGAACGGGCCACGCGCCGTACGGCCCCTGGGATTCACGTACAGCGTCGAATAGGACCGGCCGCCGGCAGACTCCCCCACCGTCAGCGCCGGGCTCTGCAGTGCTCCGCGGTAGTATTCGAGATAAGCCAGCATCAGGCCCCCGTTGAGGGCGATGGCCACGATGGCCAGCAGCGCCCCGAGAGGCTGGTGGTCCAGGATCACGGCCCAGAACAACGCGCAGGTGGAAATCGGCATCACCACGCACAGCGCGAGCGGCACCAGCACACCGGCCAGGATCAGCGCCCCGGTGACCAGCTGGATGGCCGAGGCCACGCCGAGCAGCCCGGAGTGCATCAGCGCCGCCATCAGCTGGATGGCGAGCGGCTCATGCCCGACCGGTTCGGGCCAGAGGGGAGCGAAGAAGTGGTTGATGCCGCTGGCCAGCATCCAGGCACCGAACATCACCCGCCCGGCAACAACGACCGACTTCATGAACCTGCTCCTGCGGGCTGCGCGGCATGCCCGGCAGCCCTCACCGCGGCAGCCCGCGGCCGCGAAAGCAGCGCGAACATGGACCGGTAGCTTCGGATGTGCGCCAGGCACAACAGCAGGTTGCAGGCCAGGACCGAGCAGCCATAGATCGCCGCCCGCGACGTCCAGCCCTCGAGCGGCGTATCCCAGAAGAAGACGCAGAACGATACCGGCATGCACACGATGAGCATCAGCGGCGTGTACAGCCCCGTCAGGACGCTGACTCCGGCCAGGAGTTCCACGGCCTTGACCAGATCGAACAGGTGGCTGTCGAGCAGTGCGACGATGAGTTCGTGACTCAGCGCTCTGGTGCCCATCGGCTGCGGGAACAGCGGTACGAAGTGGTTGAGGCCGGCCGGTATCATCCAGGCCGCAAACACCAGTCGCACAATCCACACGGCGTACTTCATGCTGCCCCCTTTGCCGGGAGCTTAGACTCCAAAGGTTGCGTTATCAACCAATGGACCGGGAGGGCGCCGGGTGCGCGCACCCTCCCGAGAGCCACGCTCAGCGCGTGGCGGGATCCCAGTGTTCGTCGGCTTTGCCGTCAACGAAGCGCCACATGTCGAACCAGGTCGTCGTGTAGGTCTTCGTCGGATCCTTCGAGTCCTTCAGGGTCCGCGGCTGGGTCACGATCACATAGTCGCCCTCGGCGACCACCGAGACGATCTTGGTGCCGAGTTTGTCGGGAATGGGCGAGGGCTGCCGCTTGAGCACCTCGGTGAAGAACTTGACGACATTGGCGCGACCGTTGGCGGCCTGCGGGTTGTGCTGGATGTAGCGTTCGGTGATCCACTTGTCGGCCATCTCCCAGTGATTCGCCTCCAGCAGTTCCTTCATGATGTGATAGGCCGCCTGCTTGTTCCGCTCCTGTTTCGGATTCTTGCTGTGGAACAGTGCTTCGGCATCGGCAACGCCGACGACCGCGTCCTGGGCGTGGACGACCGCACCACAACTCATCAGCAGGGCCGAGAGCAGGCCGACTTTCAGGCTAGTTCGCATGGGATCCCCCTTGGGACAAAGTTGGTTTTGCCTACCGTGTCGCACCGCAACCTTCCGGCAGCCGGCGCCGTGCTGAAGTTTGCAGTCGTCGCAACCGAATCGCAAACGGTTGAAACCCTTGACAACTCAAACAATGCTTATGACAAGTTCGACCAGCGAGGGATCCGCCTCGTGGACGCGATGTGATGTGCATCGTCATCGACCGGGCCCTTTCCCGTTAGTTTGTTTGAATGTCCATCACCAGGCCCAGGCCATCGGCGGTATCCGCTGCACTGCAGTGCTGCAGTGCCGTGATGTTCGGCATGCTCTGCGGCCTTGCCCGTGGCCCGCTGCAGGCGGCCGAAGTCTACAAGTCGGTCGATGCCCAGGGACACGTGGTCTATTCGGATCACCCGGACCTGTCGGTGCCCCAGACGCGGGTAGACCTCCAGGAGCCGAACGTCTATTCGGATGACGGCGCGACGACCGCGCAGGCGCCGCCACCCCTGCAGGATGGCGAACAGCCTCCCTGCCCGCAGGACGGATACCTGTGGACACCGGGCTATTGGGCCTGGAATGCCGGAGGCTACTTCTGGGTGCCCGGGGAGTGGGTGCTGCCGCCACGGGTTGGCGTGCTCTGGACCCCGGGGTACTGGGAATACCTCGACAAGGTGTACGTTTTCCACCGCGGCTACTGGGCAACGTACGTCGGCTACTATGGTGGGATCAACTACGGCTACGGCTACTTCGGTTCGGGCTTCACCGGTGGCCGCTGGTCAGGAAACGTATTCTCCTATGACCACGCCGAATACGCCCGGGCCACGCATCGCCAGGTGAGCTACCACGGCGGTGCGGGGGGCACCTCGCTCGCGCCCACCGCACAGGAACGGGCGCTCGCGCTCGAGCCCCACCTCGGGCCGACGTTGCCGCAGAGGCTTTCCCTGACCCATGCCGCGGGCATGCCCCGGCCGAGGCCCACCCCGCCGCAGACCGTCAGGACCCACATGCCGACATCCACGCCGGAGCGCCAGCGGGTGACAGCCACTCCCGCCCCCCTCCGGCAACCGCCGGCCCCCCATCCCCGGACCACCCCCAGCCGTGCCGCACCTGTGCGACTATCGCGGACGCCACGGCCATGAAGAGGGGGGAAGTCCATGCCGTCACCGAGCGTTCAGGACCGTCTGGAAATCTATGAACTGTATGCCCGGTACAGCTGGGCGCTGGACACGGGGGACACCGAGGGCTATCTGGCCCTGTTCACCGAGGATGCCGAGGCCACCGAGGAGACGCGCAGCGGTGAACTCGAGGTGCGCCGGGGACGCGCGGAGATCCGCAAGCTGGTCCTGAAGTTCCACGAGCGCGCCGACTTTCCCGGCCACCAGCACCAGATGGCCCAGTTCGTCTTTTCTCCCGATCCGCAGGGCCGGCCCGATCATTGGGTGGTGCGCTCGTATGCCTGGGCCACCATCAATCGGGGTTCCGCGCCGCACCTGCACTGGTGCGGACATGTGCGCGACGTGGTGGCCAAGGTCAACGGCACGTGGCTGATCCGCTCGAAAGCCATCATGGGATGGGGTGGGGAAGTGTTGTCGCGGTTCCCGCTGCGCGAACAGCACTGATGCGCATCGGCGCGGACGCCGGTGCGCGGACGGCGATGCCCTCTGCCCGCTACCAGGTCCTGTTGACGGCATTGCTGAGCCTGAATTTCGGCTTCGTGCTCTTCGACCGCAATGCCCTGAACTTCCTGATGCCCTTCATCCAGCCGGAGCTGGGCATCAACAACACGCAGGTCGGGCTGCTCGCCGGAGGCCTGTCGTTCACCTGGGCGGTGGCGGCATTGGGCATCGGGTTGCTCTCGGATCGCATGGGCTCGCGCAAGGGACTGCTGATCGCGGCAACCGTGATGTTCTCGCTGTGCTCCTTCATGACCGGCATCGCCGCCTCGTTCCTGATGCTGCTGGCAGCGCGGCTCTTGATGGGCGTTGCCGAAGGGGGCGTCATGCCCTTGAGCCAGGCGCTGATCGCCACCGACGTGACGCCCCGGCATCGCGGGCTCGCGATGGGGGTGGCACAGGGCTTAGGCTCGAGCCTGCTCGGTTCATTCGTCGCCCCGGTGGCCCTCGTGGCCTTCACCGCGGCCTTCGGCTGGCGGCATGCGTTTTTCCTGGCAGGCGCTCCCGGACTTCTGACGGCGCTGCTGATCGCATGGTGGGTCCGAGCCTCGCCCACCGGGTATGTCCAGCAGACCGTCCCGAGCCCGCAGCACCGGCCGCTGCGCGAAGTCCTGCGTGAGCGCAACGTCATCCTCTGCGCCCTGATCGGGATCCTGCTGGTCTCGTATCTCGTGGTCTGCTGGGCCTTCATGCCGCTGTACCTGATCAACGTCCGCGGATTCCCGCCGGCGACGGAAGGGTGGTTGATGGGTTCGCTGGGCATATCGGCGACCCTTGCCTCATTCGCCATCTCGGCGCTGTCGGACCGGGTGGGACGAAGGCCGGTGATGATCATCATGCCGTTGCTGGCGACCTCCGTGCCGCTGGGCGCGATGTTCTTCACCGGCAATGCCTGGGGCCTCGCCACCATTTTCTTCATCGGTTGGAGCGTGACCGGCGTCTACCCACTGTTCATGTCCACCATTCCAGCCGAGAGTGTGCCGCAGCACCGACTCGCGACCGCGCTGGGGATCTGCATGGGAGTCGGAGAGATTCTCGGCGGAGCCCTGTCACCCTTCCTGGCGGGCTTTGCGGCCGACCGGGTCGGCCTGCAGGCGCCTCTGTGGCTGCTGTTCGGCGTGGCGCTGCTCAGCGGCCTGCTGTCGCTGGGCCTGCGGGAGACGGCCCCGCGTCTGCGCTGAGATCGAGGGTCAGTGAAACGACGGGCGAGGAGGGGCTGGTCCGTACCAGCACCTCTCCGGCGGGACCGAGGATCCAGCCCGGCCCCGCACCGGCCCGGGTGGAACACAACTCATGGACACCGGCCTTCACCGGCGTCGACCGCGGCGAGACCAGAAGCTGGATGCCCTCCCGGCGACAGCGCTCGGTTTCCTGCACGGCGGAGAGCTCATCGCCGATCAGGAATCCCACCGTGATGCCGGCCACCGTGACCGGGGAAAAGTCCGCATTGGCGGTGTGTTGGTACCAGACCGTCTCCCAGGCGTGCGGCAGGCGGCTCCTGGCATGCACGGTCCGGGTCCCGGCCGCGGCCGTCCAGAGGAAACCCAGGTAGCGCTCGTTGCCCGAATCCAGCGGCCGCGTTCCGAGCACGACCGCGGGCGCCAGCTGCCGAAGTCGCGCCTCGGCCTGCTGGTGGGCGGCCACTGCTTCATCCCAGGGCCAGCGCGAAAAGGGCGTTTCGGGCAGCAGCACGAGTTCACTGCGCTCGGCGCGCACGTGCCGTGCGAGGCGCTGCCAGTCCTCATCGAAGCGCGTCCCCGAGTCATGCAATTCGCAGACGGTCACTTTCATGGTTTCTTGGCGCGGGTACTCAAGCTACCGCTGGCGCACCCATGAGTATCGGGTCCGGTCGCATGCCCGAGCTGTCGGACCCCACGAGGACCTGCGCGTAGGCCATGGCCCACGAGCTGAAGGCGGCTTCGTTGGCTGGCGGCGGACCGTGACGGCGCTACCGTTGCGGGACTACTTTTGAACGAGGAGCCGGACATGCCTGAGCCACGCACTTTGGCGCGCGCCCGCCGCGACCAGCGGCAGGGCAAGGCCCCGACGACACAGGCCGGGGAATTCGTCCGCGAGGAGATCCACCATGTCCGCGAGGGCAAGCACGGCGCCCGATCCGCCAAACAGGCCATCGCCATAGGATTGTCCAAGGCACGGCGCGCGGGTGTTGAACTGAAGCCGCCGGCCACCGGCAAAACCTCCGGCAAGACCCGCCGCAGTGCGGAGCGCGACTACGCGCGAGGGCACGGCGCGCCGGCGCGCAGGGCATCGACCGCGAAGCGTTCGCGTGCATCCGAACGCGCGTTGAAGCGCGAGAGTACGGCCGCGGCATCTTCCGGCTCGCTCGCCCGGCAGGCGCACGCGGCGGCGACTCGCCGTTCACCCGGGCAGCGCTCGAAGTCGGCCGCAAAGGCCTCGAGGACCAAAGGATCGGCGGTGCGCTCGGCGGCTGCGCGTAAGGCGGCCCGCAGCCGTGCGGCACATGCCGCTCGATGAACGCTGCGGCGCGGATTTCGGTCGACCGCAAACCGGTGCATTCGTTGCAGGATGCGCTGCTGGTGACGCTCGCCGGCACCGGGGCGCTGCGGGCGGCCGATGATAACGCGTCGATCCACGACGCGCGCCGCAAACTCAAGGTGGCCCGCGCCGTACTGCGACTGTTGCGCCCGGCGCTGGGTACCCGCGCCTATCGGTTCGCGAACAGGGAAGTCCGGGACGCCGGCAGGCCGCTGCGCGGAGTCCGTGATGCCGTGGTGCTACTGCACACCCTTGAGGGCCTGAAACCTGCGACCCGGGACGGCGCGGGACGGACCGTGCTCGACCAGCTGCAGCAGCGGCTGGTCGCGAACTGCAGCACGCAACGCCGCACTCTCACCCCTCGCAGGATCGATCGCAGCCTGCGACGCCTGGACGACCTGGGCGAACTGCTGCGGTCCCGACCGCCGAAGGTTCCGGACCTGGAAGCGGCACCGAAGGGTGTGAAAAAGGTCTACCGCAAGGGCCGCGATGCCTACCGGCTGGCCTGCCGGCACCCCTCGACGGAGGCACTCCATGAATGGCGCAAGCAGGTCAAGTACCTCCACAACGAGCTGAAGCTGCTGAAAAGCGTCTATCAGGCTGGCATGGGCAGGGCGCGGCGCACCGCCAGGGAACTGGCCGGCGCCCTCGGCGACGACCATGATCTCGCAATGCTCAGGGAGCAGCTGCGCGCCACCGGTCCCGGCCGGCAGCTGTGCCGCTCGCTGTCCTCGCCCATCAAGGACTCGCGCCGCGATCTGCAGGCGACCGCCATGAAGGCGGGGAAGAAGCTATACACCGCCTCGCCGCGCAAATTCGCCCGCAAGCTGCGCAAGTCGCTGCAGCAGCGGATCTAGGACCACAGCACGCCGCTGGCGAGTTCCGCACCGCGCGACAGGGCGCGCAGTTTCGCCCAGGCAATCTGGGGATGGCAGCGCAGACCCAGGCCGCAGTCGGTCGAGGCCATGACGCGCTCGCGGCCGACGATGTCGGCGAATCGCCGGATCCTTTCGGCCACCAGTTCCGGATGCTCGATCAGCGCCGTCGCGTGGCTGACGACGCCGGGGGCCAGGATCTTGTCATCCGGCAGACGCACGGACTTCCACACGACGTACTCATGCTCGTGGCGCACGTTGGCGGCCTCGAACAGATAGGTCTGCGCATTCACCGACAGCAGCGTGCCCACGATATCGGCCAGCGGCAGGTCATGGGAGTGCGGACCGTGCCAGCTGCCCCAGCACAGGTGGTAGCGGACCCGTTCCGCAGGAATGCCGCGCAAGGCGTGATTCAGGGCCTCCACCCGCAGCGCGCAGTAGCGAAGGTAAGCCGGCAGCCCCATCGGGATCCCGATCCGGTCCCACAATGCCGCAAGCCACGCATCATCCACCTGCAGCAAGAATCCCGCATCGACGATGGCCTGGTATTCCACGCGCATGGCCTCGGCGAGTGCGAACACGAACTCTTCCTGGGTCCGGTAGTACTGGTTGACGCGGGAAGGCTCGAGGCTGGCGGGCGCCGTCGAGGTGAGGAAGGCATCCCCGGGTGCCGCATCCCCGATGGCGGTGCGCAGTGCACTGATTTCACGCTGCAGCGCCGGCTGCCCGCGGTAGGTCACGGCGCCGGTGCAGGCCCAATCCGTCGCACCGGCGCGGGTCTGCGGGGCGGCCGTGCGGGTCTGTTCGAAGAGCGTGCCGCCGGCGACGGCGGCCTTGTAGAAATCGCCGAACTCCTGCCAGTCGCGGCTGTCCGCCAGGCGCGAAGCGGCGGGCATCGCCGAGCGTTCAAAGCCGGTGAGGCGCTGATTGACGAACGCCAGCCAGGCTCCGTCCTTGGTGATCTCGCCTTCGTTGACGATGTCCACACCACTCTCGCGCTGCATCCGCACGACATCGTCGACCGCATCCTGGAGTCGCGCGCCATCCACCCCCTCGAGGCTCCAGAGATCAGGCGGCGCCGGCAGTGAGCCCACGTGCGTGGTCAGGATCCGATCTTCGCTTCGCCGCATTGCCCGCTCCTTGTCGATGCCGCCTCAGGCGTACCAGTAGGCCACAGTGCGCATTTCGACGCTGGCCCGCGGTTCGCCACCGGGCGCCACCCGCGCATCGCTGAAGGCACTGTGCGGCACATGGTGCGGTTGCCGGGCATCGGTATCGTGACGCTTGAACACGATGACCTCATCGCGTTGCATGTCGGAATAGAAGCACCAGCGGTGCCGCGGATCGTAGCGCAGCAGCAGCGCTTCGAACGAGCGCACGATGGTGCCGTCGCGGTCGAAATTGGCATCGGCGGGCACCAGGTCCGCCGCATTCACCGTGCGGGCGTCGCACACCGCGAGCGGTACATCCTGCGGCGGTCGCGAAAAGGTTCGCCAGATATTGTGCTGCGCCGAGCGGCGGATCGGCCGCGCGTCCGCGGGCGTCGCCATGGCGGCAAACTGCGCCGCGGCCGTCTCGCTCACATCGATGTGCACCAGACGGGCGGCCCGGGAGTTGTCGCGGGTGCCGGCTTCGGAGGAGCGCTCGCCGAAGCGCAGGATGGGCGGCCCGGTCACCACGACGGCATCCGCACCGGTCAGCGCCCGCACGAATTCCTGGATCTCGGACGGGTACCGGTGCGTGACTGCCGCGTTGTCCCGGAACTCGACGACCTGCGTCGGCCATTCGAAGAGCTCGAAGCCTTCGCGCGCGAGCGTCGGCGGATCGTCCATCGAGCGCGCATCATGGATGGGCACCGATCGCGGGTCCAGGACCAGTCGGTCGAGCGAGGCGTCGTTGGCATGAAACTGCGGCCGCTCGCGCATGGCCGCGAGGTAGTTGAGTTCGGCGTGGACGGCAGGTTCGGTCATACGGGTCAGTGACGATGCCGGTGATGAATGTCCGGGAAGTGTGCGTGTGAATGCACCAGCAGTCCATGTTCATGGGGGTGGGTATGCGGCTCGCGACCGTCCCACGGGAAATCGTGGCGGTGCTGGTGGTGCGCGTCGTGGGTATGAGAATGTTCGTGCGCCAGCGTCTCGTGCCCATGCTCGTGGACGTGCCGTTCGGTCAGATGCAGCCACACGCCCAGTGCCATCAGCGCCCCGGCCAGCAGCAGCCCCGCCGTCAATGGTTCGCCCTGGAGCGGGATGGCGAGCGCAGCGCCGAAGAAGGGCGCGAGCGAGAAGTAGGCACCGGTCCGCGCCGCGCCCAGCTGACGCAGGCCGACGACGAACAATGTCAGGCTCACTCCGTAGCCGAGGAAGCCCACCAGCAGCGCACCTGCGGTCGCCGCCGGCGCCGGCCAGGGCTCGCCGCGAAGGCTCGCCAGGGTCAGGTTCACGGCGCCGGCCACCAGTCCCTTGATGCAGGCGATCAGCAGGGCATCGTGGCTCGAGATCTTGCGTGTGAGGTTGTTGTCCAGCGCCCAGCAGCCGCAGGCACCGGCCACCAGCAGCGCCCCGGCCGACCAGCCGCCAAGGCCCGAGGGATCCCAGGACAGGACGATGCCCCCGAGCACGATGGCCGCCATGCCGAGGGCGATGCGCCGGTCGAAGTTTTCATGGAACACGAACCAGGCAAACAGGGCCGTCAGCACTCCTTCGAGGTTCAGAAGCAGCGAGGCCTGTGCCGCTCCGAGGACGCGTAGCCCCAGCAGCAGCAACACCGGAGCCACCACGCCGCCGGCCGCAATGGCACCCGCCAGCCAGCCCAGGTCGCGCCGGCTCAGCCGCGGGGGCCCTTCCGACAAGGCGGGTCGCCGCGGCCGCAAACCGCGCACCAGCAGCAGGCCCAGTCCGGAGCCGCTGTACAGCTGTCCTGCCAGCGCCAGCGGTGATACGTCGTGCAGCAGTTCTTTGGCAAATGGCGTGCTGGCGCCGAACAACAACGCTGCCAGCAGGGCGCTCGCAATGCCCGGGGGGATGCGCGCCATCAGAAATTCCTAGAGAAAGACTCCGTATGTTATTGAACAATGAGCAAATCAGGCTGCCGTATCGGCGGGCGCGGCCGTGAGCGTCTCATCGAACAGCAGCAGCCGGCCGGAATTGGCGATGCCGATGAAGGTACTGACGTTGTGCAGCAGGGCCGCGATGATCGGTGCCTCCAGCCCGAGCAGACCCGCCCCGGACAGCACGATCAGACCGAACGTGAATGACAGGCCGATGGCCACATTGACGTAGATGGTGCGTCGGCAGCGGCGGCTGAGCCGGATGCAGGTGCCGAGGCGCCGCAGGTCATTGGTCATCAGCGCCAGGTCCGCTGAGGCGAAGGCGACTTCGGCGCCCTGGGTTCCCATGGCAACGCCGACGGCTCCCGCGCGCAGCGCAAGTGAATCGTTGATGCCGTCTCCGACGACCATGGGCCGGTGGCCGAGCTTGATCTCGTGCATCACGCGGTCCATCTTCTGCTCGGGCAGCATTTCGGCCCACACTTCCTGGATCCCGACTTCGCCGGCGACCTGGCGCGCCACGGCGGTGCGATCGCCCGTCAGCAGCACCATGTGCTCGATGCCCAGTTGCTTGAGGTCATCGACCGCGGTCGTGGCGCTGCCGCGCAGCTGGTCCTGGAACAACAGCCAGCCCAGGAACCGGCCGTTGCGACTCACCCCGGCGATCGGGCCGTTGTGGGCCGGCGGCTCGGGGGCCGTGACACCCAGACGCTCGAACAGATCGGCGCGACCCAGGGCCACGGTCTCACCGCCGATCAGCCCCGTTACGCCGAAACCGCCCAGTTCGCGGGCGGACTCGACCGTGAGCCGCTGCGGCGCCGGAACGGCCGCCGCCGCGGCACGGCTGAGTGGATGGTTGCTGGCGGCGCCCAGTCCCGCACCCAGTCGCCGCAGTTCGCCGGCGTCGATGCCGGAAAGCGGACGGACCTCGGCCAGACGCAGATCGCCGGTGGTCAGGGTGCCGGTCTTGTCGAATACCACGGCCGACACGTCCGCCAGATGTTCGAGGAAGCCGGATCCCTTGATGAGGATGCCATGGCGGGCAGCCACCGCGATCGCCGCGACCGCCGTGGCAGGGGCCGCCAGCACCAGCGCACAGGGGCAGGAGGCGACCAGGACCGCCAGCATGGCCGGCACATTGGCGGTGATCAGCCAGGTTCCGCCGGCCACCAGCAGCACGAGCGCCATGTACTGGCCGGCATATTTGTCGAGCAGCCGGGTCACGGGCGGCTTGGCGTTCTCGGCTTCGCGCATGAGCGCAATGATCCGGCCCACCGTGCTTTCCTGGCCGACGCGGGTCAGCTCGATCTGCAGGCGGCCATCGACGTTCATGGCGCCGGCCAGCGCCTGATCGCCTTCATGAACCTCGACGGGTACCGATTCACCGGTGAGCGAAGCCAGATCCAGGCTCGAGGTCCCTCGGCGCACGATGCCATCGGCGGGCACGCGGTCGCCGGCCAGCAGCTCGATGCGATCACCGACCCGCAGTTCGGTGCTCGGGACCACCTCCGTGGTGCCATCGGGCCGCAGCCTGCGGCTGTCCACCTCGGTCAGCCGGCTCAGCGCCCGCACGGCCTCCTGGGAGCCGAGCATGCTGCGCTCTTCGAGGATATGGCCGAGAGTCATGATGATGGGCAGCAGGGCGGCCGTCATCAGATCACCGGTGGCCCAGGCCGCGATCAGGGCGAGCGCCACCAGCCGGTCGGTGATGCCATGCAGGCTCGGCCGACGCAGGCTCGCCCAGGCCTCCACGAACACCGGTACGGCCACCAGCGCGGCCGCGATGCCGGCCACCAGTTCCGCGACACCCTGTTCGCTCGGGACCAGCCAATGCATGCCGAAGGCGACGATCAGCAGGCACAGCGCGGCCAGCGCCAGCGTCAGCCGCAGGCCCAGCAGCAGCCGCTCGGCCCGCTCCAACAGCAGCAGCGGCTGGCCCGCGGGCGGCGCGGCCGTCAGCAGGTGATGCGCGCCGCTCATTTGCCGGGGCTGGCCGGCAGCAGCACCCGCGCACCGCCCTGCGCGTCCACCACGGTCGCCGATCCGACGTGATTCATGATGTCTCCGACCTTCGAGCGATATTCCCGCAGCAACAGGCTGCCGCGGGTCTGAGGGGTCTCCTCATGCTCCAGGGCCAGTATGCCCGCGGTATTGACGTTGGCGCCACTGACCAGCTCCTGCACCGTCGCCTGGGCATCGGCCAGCAGCTGATCGCGCAGCCGGTTGGCCTCCTGGCGACGATGTTCGGCATCGGTGCGGGCCACCGCCACGCCCCGGTCGGCAGCCTGGGTCGCCACCAGGACGGCATCGAACGCGGATTTCGCCTCGGGCGGCAGCCAGGCGGTCATGTCGATCCGCTCGACTTCCACGCCCAGGGAGGCGCCGGCATCTGCGAGCGCACGCAGCCGGGCATTCATGGACTGGATGAGGGAACTGCGCACTTCGCCGCGCAGCGCCGCCACGGCCTGGGCGCCTGCCGGCACATCCGTCTGCACCACCAGGAAGTCGTTGAGAGTGCGTGCGGCCGTGACGCGCACGGTGGTCGCATGGAACAGGCGGTTCAGGGCCGCCTGCACATGTGCCTGCGACAGTGCATAGCTGACCGGATCGCTGATGCGATAGAACAGCGTGGCATTCAGCAGGACGAGATTGCCGTCCCCGGTGAGGTAGGCGGCTGCATTCTGCGGTATCGCCTGGCCGCCGATGAAGGGACCGACCAGCCCCTGCGAGCGCTCGGTCGGGGCCGGCAGCGGCACGATTTCCTGCGTCAGCTGCCGCTCCGGTCCCGGCAGCAGCTCGACCTGTTCGATGGGACGCGGCCAGGCGATGAGAAGACCCGCTTCCTGCGAACGCACGATGCGGCCGAAGCGCATGACCACGGCCTGGCTGTCGGAGGCAATCTCGCGCACATTGCTGGTCAGCCACAGCACCAGCAGCAGCAGGCCTGCAACGTAGATGGCGCGAAAGCCGATCGCCACGGACTGGGCGATGGGTCCCGGTGGCGGTGGCGGCGGCGGACCCACCGGATCGCCCGCCGGTGGCGCAGCACCTGCAGGATGCAGCTCGCTCACGGCGCGTGCTTCTCCGCACCGGCGGGACCCTCCACCAGCACCCGGAACGGAGCGGCGTCGGTGCGCAGGATGAGGCTCGAATTGCGGCCCAGTACCTGCGTGAGCGCATCCAGCGAGCGCAGCGTCGTGTACAGACCCGGGTCGCTCTGGTAGGCCTTCGCATAGATCTTTGCCGCGGCCTGCTGCGCGTCGGCCTCGGTATGCGCCGCCTGCTCACGCGCCTGCGCCACCACTTCGCGCGCATCGCGATCCGCATCCGCGCGGATGGCGGCCGCCTGCCGCAGGCCATCGGCCGTGCGTTTCGCCGCCTCGGTCTCACGCTCCGCGCGCATGCGGGCCACGGTCGCGGCCAATGTCTCATCCGGCAATGTCATGCGCTCCACGCCGACTTGGCGGATGTCAATGCCGTACACGGCCAGCATGCGCGGTGCGACCTGTTCGCGCAGCTGTCGCTCGAAGACATCGAGCCGGACCTTGCCGGAATCGATGTTGACGAGGTCCGCGAGGTCGAAGTCGCTGGAGGTGATGTGCAGCGCCGCGCTCACGAAACTGCGCAGCTGGCGGGCCGCCTCGTCCGGCTGATTGCGGACGGACCTCAGGAACTGCCGCACCCGCTGCGGGTCATCCGGTACCTGCCAGGCGACGTAGGACTGGACCAGGACGCGCAGGCCGTCGCGCGTGCCCACGTCCTGCAGGCCCGTGGAGGTGGTACGCAGCCGCAGGTCGATCAGGATGGTGCTTTCGAAGGGCGCCGGCAGTTTCCAGGCGAGGCCCGGCTCGGTCACGACCCGTACCGGATTGCCGAAGCGGGTGATGACTCCCGCTTCCCCCGCCGGCACCATGACGATGCAGGCGGCGGCGATCGCCGCGACGAGTATCAGGGCGGCAACACCGATGCGCACCATCGATCCGAACTCGTGTTCGTGATCGTGGTCATGGTCGTCGTGATCGTCATCGTCGTGGTGTGAGAACATGTATTTAGATCCGCTCTTCTCGGTCAATAGGCGTCTTGAAGATCCGGTGTCAGCGGCCGCGCCGTCGGGCCCGGGGGCGCCGGCGGGGCTGCCGGCAGGCCGGTCGCGGCCGCAGGCGAGGTCGCATTCGCCGGCGGCATCGTGCCCAGGTCCGGCGCGCCTGCGGTGCCGGCACGGGCGGCGGCCGGCGCGCGCAGATCGATGATCGGGCCCGGGGCCGAACCCAGGCGATGATCCAGCAGGGTGAGGGGCTTCTGGCCCAGCGCCGCCACCAGCTTGCCGACCCTGCGCTCGAACAGGAACGACTGCCCGCCCTCGGCATCCGCCCGACGTTCGGCGGCAAACCGGTAGGCGTCGGCATTGGCGGCATCGACGCGTTCGATGGCGGCGGCATCTGCCGCCGTCGTCAGCTGATGGGCTTCCTGCTGGGCAACGCCGGCCACGCGCTGGGCGCGGCCGCGCTCATCCGAAATGCTCGCGTTGGCATTGATCTCGGCCGCCTGCACCGCGTGATAGGCGCCCGCCGCACCCGCGGGCGGATGGATTTCCTCGATCAGCACCGAGACCACCTCCACCCCGGCATGATGCGAGTCCAGGTCTGCCGCCAGTGCATCGCGCAGCGAGGCCGCCACATCATCGCGGCGTTCGCCGAGCACGGCCACGAGGGTCCGGGAATTGAAATAGCGCAGCACGATACGGCTGCCGGCCTCGCGGATCAGGGATTCCGGATCGGCGACCCGGTACACCGACTGCAATGCCGCCGCATCGGTCAGACCGACCCGGTACAGCACGCTGATTTCCGTGCTGACACTCTGGAAGCCCTGCTGTCCGGAGCCGGCGCTGGGCACGAGGTAGTTCGCCTGTCCGGCGTGCGCGCTCTCCCACAACCGGTTCAGGCTCAGGGGCGGCACCTCTTCTGCGCTCACCCGTTCCGAAGCACCGGGCGCCGACTGGTCATCCACGCCGATCGCGACCGAGTGAATCGTGCCGAATTCCACCGGCCGCAACCGCCCCAGCGGCCAGGGCAGCAGCACGTGCAGCCCCGGTCCGAGCACCGCCACCGGCGCACCGAAGCGCTCATAGATGCCCCGCTGGCCAAGCTCGATCAGCTTCACGCCGGTCAGCGCCCAGCAGAACAGCGCCGTGCCGAGCAAGGCGGGCAGCACGGCGGCGCTCAGGAAGGCGAGGGCCCAGCTGCGCGTGAAGTCCAGCCCGAGGTGGGTCTTGAGCAGTGTTCCGGGTGCCCGCGGCCCGCCGGTGACCACGCTGGCCAGGATGCTGTCCGTGGCCGCGCGGGCACTGCTCGCGGCCGGGGCGGGCAGAAACAGGCGCGCCAGTGCCCGGCCAGCCAGCTCCAGTGCCACCAGCAGCGGCAGCAGGCCGACGACCCACTGCGGCCAGCGCACCCAGCTCAGCATCACGCCGCGCCCCAGTTCGATACAGGCGCAGGCGCCCAGCAGCACGGTGGTCAGCAGCAGCAGGCGACGCAGCGCCGGTGCTTCGGGTAATTGCGGTTCGGGGAACTCGACCATGACGCGTTCGCAGACCAGCGATACGAACGTCAGGGCGAACACGAACGCGGCCAGGATATTGGCGTGGGTCGGATTGTCCGGCGCCGACTCGTACGGCCACAGTAACCGCAGCGCCAGGTAGATCAGGATCGCGCCGGCGGGTACCAGGACGGCCTGCCCGAGGCGGGCCGCGACCCCCGGATGATTCAGCGCGTGGCGCCACCCGGTATCCGGCGCGCGCCGCCCCTGTTCCTGCGCGCCTGCCCAGCGAAAGCGCGCCAGGGTCAGCGCCAGGGTTGCGGCCAGACCGGTCAGCGAGAGCAGCAGGGCGGCCAGCACCGTCGCTCCCAAGCCGCCGGCGACGGCTTCGTGGGCCAGGCCCCGCGTCGCGCCGCCCATGCCGGGCGGCAGCATCGCCAGCAGCAGCAGCACGATGACCGCCAGGACCGATACTGCGTACACCAGCAGCAGACGCCGGACGAGCCGGTGCGACCGGGGGTAGACCGAGTCGCCCGTCGGCCGATCTTTCGCGGAGGTTTCCATAGCTGCGCGCTATCGGTCCAGGGTCTTCAGCCGGGGGCTTATGGTGAGTGCAATTGCCATTGTATTAAGCTTGCCGCGCCGTCGAGCCTATAGTAACGCACTTGAAACGCGTGAGTACAAAGTGGAAGTGGGCGCTGCCGCTGTGCGCCGCCGTCGGAATCGTCCTTGCGAGCCTGTGGTTCATGCATCTGCACACCGCGCGCCTGGAACGACTGCTGCTCGCCGCCTCGCCGGAAATGGTCGAGGGCGATTCGGGTCTCCTGCGGTTCGCGGCTGCGCAGGCGCGGCCGCTGTATGCGCAGCACTGCGCGGCCTGTCACGGCGCCGACATGCACGGCAACCCCGCAATCGGCGCGCCCAATCTCACCGATGCGGTATGGCTGTACGGCACCGGCACCCTCTACGACATCGAACGCACGCTGCTGTACGGCGTGCGCTCCGGGCAGGACCAGTCGCACAACGAAGCCGACATGCCCTCGTATGGTCTGCGCGGCATCCTGAACGAGGGGCAGATCCGCAGCGTCGTGCAGTACCTGCTGCAGCTGAATGGCCGTCCCTACGAGGTGCAGGGCGCCAATGAAGGCCGCGCTCTCTACATCGGCACGGGAAACTGCGCCGACTGCCACGGACCTGATGCCAAGGGCAACAACGACTACGGCGCCCCGGATCTCACCCGCAACACCTGGAACAGCGGCAGCGATCCGCAATCGCTGTACCGGGCCATTTACTTCGGCGAACACCGTATCATGCCGGCCTGGCGCGCCACCTTGAGTCTGGAACAGATCCGCGCCCTGGCAACGTACGTGTATGCCGTCTCGCACCCACAATAGGGCTTCCCAGCAATGGCTTCCATTTCGCAGGTAAGCCAGCCGCAGCGGCGCAGCAGCGTGGCGCGCATCGCAACGGCATTCCTGTTCCGGCCCCGTCGCAGCCTGTTCCTGCCGGTATCCGCACTCGTCGTAGGACTGGTCGCGGCCAGCATCGGCCTGTTTCGCCCGGCGCCGCGGGTGCTGACGGCCGTGCCGCCCGGTTATGCCGCGCTCGTCAACCAGAAGGGTCTGCTGATCAGCGACTACCGCGCGCAGGTGGAGACCGAGACCGGCAAGGCCTTCGCCGATACCTCGCCCGCCGAGCGCAGCCGGATACTGCGCGAGATGATCAACGAGGAGCTGCTCGTGCAGCGGGCCGTGGTGCTGGACCTGCCAGAGACCACCAACGAAGTGCGCACCAACATGGCCATCGGCGTCAACACCCAGGTCGCCGCACCGGTGCTGGCCTATGAACCCACGGACGCCGAGCTGCGCGCCTTCTACGATCAGCACCGCCAGAACTATACGGCTCCCGGCTCGATGACCCTGCAGGACCTGGTACTGCACATCGGCGGCTACCAGAACGCCGATCAGACCGTTTCCCAAGCCCAGGCCGATGCCACCGAGGCGGTCTACCAGCTGCGCTCGGGCACCTCCGTCGACTATGTCATGGAACATTTCGGTTTCATGCGTTCGGGCCGCGCCGCGGACGGTGAGGAACTGGACTTTGCGGCGAAACTGCACCTGGGCGACAAGCTCTACCAGGTCGCCATGACGCTGCATGACGGGGAGATCTCGGATCCGGTACAGGATTGGGACGGGATGCACATCCTCGTCATGCAGCGGCACGAGTTTCCGAAAGTGGCCGACTTTTCAGCCGTGCGCGACCGTGTCTACCTGGACTACCGCACGGCGGCCGCGAACCGCGCGACGGAGCAGAACCTGAGCCAGCTGCGCCGCCAGGCCAACATCCTGCTGGCGCCGGGGCTCTCGGAGTGAGGTCGCTGCGCTGGATCGCGTTCGCCTGGCTCATGCTGGGCGCCGGACCGGCGCTGGCGCAGGATCGCGGTGTCAGTTACTCGACGTGGATCGTCGCGGACAACGTCGTGACCTTGCGGTACGTGCTGCCGGTCACCGAGGCGCAGCGACTGACGCGCGCCGATGTGCCGCTGCTGACCATGGGCAGGCTCGAAGACTATCTGCTCGAGCACCTGTCGGTGGACTCGGCGGGCGGAGAGTGCCCGGCGATCGATCAGGGCTTCGATCTCGGTCGGGTGGACCCGCTGGCCGTCGGACCCGATCTGTACGGATTCGAGATCTTCTTCCGTTGCCGCGATCCGCGGCAACTGGTGTTGCGCAACACGGCCCTGTTCGCCCGTTCACCGGGGCACGTCGACTTTGCGCGCATTCAGATTCACGATCGCGACATCGAGCAGCTGTTCACGGCCCGGCAGCAGCAGCTGGCGATTCCCGATGATCGGCCCTTGGCCGCCGCCGGGCTGTTCGCCCTTCTGGGCATGGGTGCAAGGCACGTACTGCACAGTGCCGACCGCTGGTGTTTCATCCTGGGGATGCTGCTGATCGTGGGGTGGGGGTGGCGCAAACCGGGTTACCTGCTGGCCGCGCTCGCGGCCGGCTATCTGCTGGCACTGATGCTGGCCGCCTCGGGATGGATCCTGCCGCGCCCGCTGCCCCTCGAAGCGTTCGTTGGCTTCCTGGTCGCGCTGCTCGGCGGCGTGATCACCCAGCGCATGCTTCGCAGCGCCGGGATCCCCGGCGCGATCTGGCCGGCAGGGCTGCTGCTCCTGGCGCTCGCCGTGGCCCTGGCGCATTCGCCGGCATCGATCTGGATGCTGCTGGGAGCCGCCGCACTGGGCGCGGGCATGCTGCTGCTCGCTCGCGAAACGGGGTTCACAGCGGCCTGGCCCGTTCTTGCCGTCCTGTTCGCGCTGCTCGACGGGTTCGTGTTGCCCGGTGTGCTGCCGCCGGCACACCTGCCGCGCGCCGGGCAGTTGCGGATGCTGATCGGCTTCGACCTCGGTGCCCTCTCGAGCGAGGCGCTGCTCCTGGCCCTTGCGGCCGGCGCCTGGTTCCTCATCCGGCGCAGGCGTTTCGGCCTGTCGCAGGCCCTGATGCAGGATGTGTGTGCCGCCGCGCTGAGCGGCCTCGGAACCTTCTGGCTGCTCAGCCGGCTGCGGTAGGCGCCCTACGAGCGCGGGTGCAGAACCACCAGCAACGCGACGGCCTTTGATTTGCCTTCGTTGATGATGGCGTGCGGCACATCGGCTGCGTAGCGCGCCGTTTCCCCGGGCTTGACATGCAGGCCGCGATCGCCGCTCGTCACGCTGACCAGTCCGTTCAGCACCGTCAGGTGTTCACGCGAGCCCGGCGGGTGCGCTTCACTGCGCAGCGCCCCGCCGGGCTGCAGGGTGATTTCGTACCACTCGAAGCGGCCCGCCAGTTCCACCGGCCCCAGGATCCGCAGTTCGCATCGGGCATCCGCCGTACGCAGGTTCGGGGTCTGGGAACTCGGAACCAGGCTGATGCCGTGGTGGGCGCCGCGCGCCTCACCACGCAACAGTTCCGCCACTTCCACGCCCAATGCCTGCGCCAGACGCCACACGACCGCGACGGTCGGGTTGGTCTTGTCGCGCTCGATCTGCGACAGCATCGACTTCGACACTCCGGACTGCCGCGCCAGCGCCTCCAGCGACAGTCCCTCGCTCTGGCGCAGGGCCGAGAGCGCGGCGCCGACGCTGGGTGGGGCGATGAGCGGCGCCCGTGATTCCGTGCGCGACCCTTTGTCTTTCCTGGCCATGGCCGTATCCGTTGAGATGTCCACCACCGCGTTTGATAAGTTGGAAGAGCGTACAGTATAATGAACGAAACTCAAGGTGGCGGCGGATGACTGGCGCACATTTCTACGATCGGATCCGGGCCGAACTGCAGGAGATCCAGGCTGCGGGTCTTGAGAAATCCGAGCGGTTGCTCGCCACGGCGCAGGGCGCGATCGTGCGCACCGTGGCGGGACGCGAAGCCATCAATCTCTGCGCCAACAATTACCTCGGCCTGTCGAATCACCCGGCGATCATCGCCGGGGCGCAAAGCGCTCTGCACAGCCGCGGTTTCGGCCTCAGTTCCGTGCGCTTCATCTGCGGCACCCAGGATCTGCACAAGGAGCTGGAAGGGAGACTGACCGCGTTCCTCGGCACGCAGGATACGATCCTGTATTCCTCGGCCTTCGACGCCAACGGCGGACTGTTCGAGCCGTTGCTGGGCGCCGAGGACGCGGTGATCTCGGACGCGCTGAATCATGCCTCCGTGATCGACGGCATCCGGTTGTGCAAGGCGAAGCGCTATCGCTACGCCCACGCCGATCTGGCCGATCTGGAAAGGCAGCTCAGGCAGGCCCGCGCGGACGGCGCGCGCGATGTGCTGATCTTCACCGACGGCGTGTTTTCCATGGACGGCACCATCGCGCAGCTGGACCGGATCAGGGCGCTGGCGGATCGCTACGATGCCCTGCTGGGCATCGACGACAGTCATGCGTCCGGCTTCGTCGGCCGCACCGGACGCGGCACGCACGAGCACTGCGGGGTCCTCGGCAGGATCGACATCATCACGGGGACGCTGGGCAAGGCCCTCGGTGGCGCCAGCGGTGGCTTCACCAGCGGGTCGCGGGCCGTCATCGAACTGCTGCGGCAAAGATCGCGTCCATACCTGTTCAGCAATTCGGTCGCGCCCGCGGTCATCGGCGGCTCGCTCGCGGCGCTGGAACTCATCGGCAGCTCCACCGCGCTGCGTGACCGGCTCGAGCGCAATGCGGCGTATTTCCGGCAGGAAATGACGGCGGCGGGATTCGATCTGAAGCCGGGCATGCACCCGATCATCCCGATCATGGTCTACGAGGCCGTCCTGGCACAGAAACTTGCGCAGCGGCTGCTGGAACTCGGGGTATACGCCGTCGGCTTCTTCTATCCCGTGGTACCGCACGGGCAGGCGCGGATCCGTACGCAGATCTCTGCCGTGCACGAACTCGAACATCTGCGTGCGGCCGTCGAGGCCTTCCGGCAGGCGGGTCGTGAACTTCAGATCCTGCACTGACCGCGCGCAGGCGACGCTCATGGCTCCCAAGGTACTGGTGCTCGGCGCAAACGGTCAGATCGGTTCGGAACTGATCGAACACCTCGCGCTGCGGTACGGCCGGCTGAGCGTCCTCGGCAGCGATCTTGCGCCGCAGGGCCGCGTGGCGGGAATCCCCTATCGCTCGCTGAATGTGCTGGACGCGCAGGCCCTGCGGGCGATGGTCGAAGACCAGGCCATCGAGCAGATCTATCTGCTGGTCGCGGCGCTGTCGGCCAAAGGGGAGAAGGATCCGCTGTGGGCCTGGGACCTGAACATGCGTTCGCTGCTGAACGTGCTGGAAGTCGCCCGCGAGTGCCGTGTGCAGCGCGTGTTCTGGCCCAGCTCGATTGCCGCCTTCGGTCCCTCGACGCCCCGGCTGCACACGCCGCAGACGACCATCATGGATCCGGTCACCGTCTACGGCCTGAGCAAGCTCGCCGGGGAGCGCTGGTGCCACTGGTACCACCTGAACCATGGCCTGGATGTCCGCAGCATCCGCTATCCCGGACTGATCAGCTACCGCACGCCACCGGGCGGAGGCACGACGGACTACGCGGTGGAGATCTTTCACGCCGCACGGGACCGGGGCCACTACACCTGCTTTCTGCGGGCCGACCAGGCCTTGCCGCTCATGTACATGCCGGATGCGATCCGCGCGACACTGCTGCTGATGGAGGCACCCGCAGAGCGGCTGCGCCAGCACGCTGCGTACAACCTTGCGGGGATCAGCATCACCCCGGCGCAGCTCGCCGATGGCATACGCCGGCGCCAGCCCGGATTCACCATCGATTACGCGCCGGATTTCCGCCAGGCGATCGCCGCCTCCTGGCCGCAGAGCCTCGATGATTCGGCGGCGCGCGACGACTGGTCCTGGAGTCCGCAGTTCGATCTGGATTCGATGGTCGATGACATGTGGCGCAACCTCGTTTCACAACCCACGGCTGCCGGCGTAAGCTCGGCGCGATGAGCGATCCGGACCTGGAACTGCGCCACGAACACGTGTTCGACGTGCGCATCAACTTCCACCGCCGTTGGCTGTCCGAGCCGCTCGCCGGAGGCGCGAAGCAGGGCTACACCTCGGTCGGCGAGGGCTGCACGGTCGCCGGGCCAAGACTGCAGGGCAGGATCGTCGACTACAGCGGCGCAGACTGGCCCATCGTCCGCTCGGACGGGGTCGTGGAACTCAATGCCCATTACATGATCCAGGCGGATGACGGGGCGCTCATCTACATCCGCAACCTCGGCTATGTCCACGGCAGCTATTTCCGCTGCACCCCGTACTTTCGGGCACCCCAAGGGGCTCATGACTGGCTGAACCGTACCGTCGTCGTGGGTATCGGCAAGCGCATGCCGAAGCTGCGGCCCGAGGACCCGCCGGATCATTCCCTGTTCCGTTACTACGCGGTGCGCTGAAAACGCACCGGGGGTGCATCACTGCAGGGCCAGCGCGACGCTCAGTTCACGGGCACTGCGCGTGATCGCCTGCGGCAGTCGCTGGCGGATGGACTTGCCGAAGCGCGATGCCGGCATGATCACGCCGAGGCAGCCGATGACCCGCGCATCGGCATGCAGCACCGGAGCGCTGACGCCGGCCACGTTCATCCGCGGATCCTCGTAGAGGGCAAAGCCCTGCGAGCGAATGAGCGCAAGTTCGCGCATCAGGGTTCGCCGCGGTGGCAGCAACCGGCCGCTCAAGGGGCCGCGCGGATTGCCCGCCAGCACGGCCTCGATGTCGGTCGCGGACAGGTGCGCCAGGATGGCGCGCCCCAGGGACCCCCACGCGAGCGACACCTGGGACAGCGGTGCGAGTTCATATTTGAGCGGGTGCGGGCTGCTGATGGAATCGCTGACCGTGGCGGTGCGGGCGGAAGGGTTGTAGAGGCAGAACAGGGCGGTTTCATGCCACTGGGCAGAAAGCGTTTCGAGGAAAGGCCGGGCGACACGATTGGCGGCGAATTTCTGCAATACCAGCGATGCCAGCCGGAACAGTTCCGGCCCCATGCGATAGGCCTTCGGCCCGGAACGCTCCAGCAGATCGCGCCTGACCCACTGCTCGATCAGGCGGTGAGCCGTGCTCGCGGCGAGCCCGGCCCGATCCGCAATGTCCTTGAGGGCGAACTCGCGATCACCGCTGGCGATGAATCGCAGCAGTTCCAGGGTGCGCCCGGCGGCGCCATGCGCCGCAGCTGATTCCGCCAACTCATCGCTCCGTGTTTGCCCGTCCGCCGGCTGCCACTATAGCGCCGTGGCCCTCTTTCAGGAATGGAATCATGATTCCATTTTGCGTAAACTCCGAAAGGAAGCCGAGCGAGGAGAGCGGAATGAAGCGGGTCGTGATCGCGGTCTGGGCGCTGGTCCTGACGAGTACTGCTGCAGCGCATCACTCGTTTGCCGTATTCTTCAATACCGACGACAAGGTCTTCAAGATCACCGGAGTGGTCAAGGATTTCGAATTCCGCAACCCGCATGGCGTGATCACGCTCGCCGTGCCCCATGGCGGCGGCACGACGCTGTGGCGCGCCGAGACCAATTCGCCTTCGATTCTCAGACGCCGCGGCTGGACGCCCGAGAGTATCCACGTCGGGGACAAGATCACCCTCGAGGGCTGGCCGGCGCGCGATGGCAGCAGGTATTTCAGGCTGCGTGCCGGATGGTTTGCGAACGGCCAGCCCATCGGCAAGCCGCTCAGCGAGCCCTGACGCGCAAGGAGTCGCGATGGATCTGGGAATCCGTGGCCGCAAGGCCCTCGTCAATGGCGGCAGTGCCGGCATGGGCAAGGAGGCGGCACTGGCGCTGGCACGCGAAGGCGTGGAGCTGGTGATCTCGGCGCGGGGCGAGGCGCGGCTGCGCGCGACCGCCGCGGAAATCGCCGCCGAAACCGGCGTCCGGGTCACACCGGTGGTGGCCGATCATTCACGGCAAGAGGGCCTCGGCCGCATCCTGGCCGCCTGTCCGGCACCGGACATCCTGGTGGCGACCTGTTCGCCCCCGCCGATGACCGAGGACTACCGGCAGATCGATGACGCGCAGTGGCGGGCAAGCCTTGATACCGGACTGCTGAGTCCCGTGCATTTCATGCATGCCGTGCTCGAAGGCATGGTGAGCCGCGGCTGGGGCAGGATCGTCAATATCGCCACCATTGCGGCAAAGTTTCCCCTGGAGCTGCGTATCCTTTCGGGCGCGCCGCGGGCGGCGCTGATCAACTATGCGGGCGCCGTCGCCTTGCGGGTGGTGCAGCATGGCGTCACGATCAACAATGTCCTGCCCGGCATGTTCCACACCGCGTTCACCCAGGAGCAGCTCACGGCACGGGCCCGGGCCAACGGCACCACCTATGAGGACGAGGTGGCGAAGTTCGCCGCGGATTTCCGCATCGCTGCGCGCCGATTCGGCGACTCCCGCGATGTCGGTGCGCTGGTCGCCTGGCTGTGCAGCCAGTACGCCGGGTACATCACCGGTCAGAGCATCGTGGTCGACGGCGGCGCCACCCGCTCGACGTTCTGATGACATAAGGATGGCGGTGCGACAACGGGCCACCCCGCCGCTATAATCGGCGCAGGGGAAGGAATCCGGCATGTCCTCGACAATAACAACCGTGCCGCAGGAGCCGGTCCGCATGGGCCGGATGCATCCGAAGCGGCTGTCCAAGATGACTGCGGCGGTCGCCGCCCTGACCGGTGCGGTGTCGGGTGTGGTCGGCGCGCTGGCCGCCCATTTCGGACCCCATGGTCTGCGCGGCATCGCGGTCTCATTGCACCTGGCGCGGCAGCCGACCCTCGTCAAGGTCGCGGCCGCCGTCACCACCGTCGCGGTCATCACGGCTGCGATCTCAGGCGTGCTGCATTTCTACATATGGTTGAAGGAGCACGAACTGGAGTGATGCCTCATCCGGTCACCCGCCGGATCGAGAGTATCCGCACGGGCGGTGACAGATGCTGGCCGCGTGCCCGGGAGCGCTGGATACGGCGTACCACCGGCATGCCGCTCACCACGTGGCCGAAGGCCGCGAATCCCTGGCCGTCCGGATTGCGTGCGCCGCCAAAGTCCAGGCTCGGTTGATCCGTGACACAGATGAAGAAATCACTGGTGGCCGTGTCCGGGCCATCGCGGGCCATGGAGATCACGCCCGCCAGATGCCGAAGACCGCTGACAGTGGTGCGCTCTAGGGCGATGGGCGCGTACTCCTCGGATACGCGGCGTGGATTGATGCCGGCCTGGATGACTTCGATCTTGACCGCGTTGTCCGGTTGATTGTGCAGCGTCACGGTACGGTGGAACGCCCCGCCGTCATAGAAGTGCTGATCGACATAGCGCAGGAAATTCGCGGCAGTCCCCGGAGCATGGGTCGCGTCGATCTCGACGATCACGGTGCCCAGTGCGGTGGCGATCCTGACCCGCGGTTCGCCAGCCGCGCACGGCAGGACATTGCCGCATGCCAGAAGGAGGAGGGCGATCCATAGCGCCGAGCGCCGAAAACCTTTCACGGGCCAGAGCCTTGCAGTTTGCGGCAGGATCTTGCCGGCCGACTCTTACCACGGCTTGCGCGCCACGCCGGTCGGTGTGCCCACAAGGGGCAGCGAAAATAGCCAAATCGCGTCACAATGCGTGAGGGACTTACGACCATGACAGACCTCAAGGAACAGGACTCGCACGCCGCAGGCTCCGGGTCGAGCACGGGCGATCCGGGCAACGCCCGGGGCACCCGCCATCCGGTGCAGCAGCCCGGCGCGCCTGCAGACGACCATATCGAGTCTCCCGTGCCGCCGCCAGCTCCCGTTCAGCCACCGCCTGCGGTGCGCTGAGGAAGGGGGACCGCCTTGCGGACGGATCTCGCACTCTGGAGCGCGCCCCGGGCGCCCGTCGCCGCCGATGTGCCAGGGCGTCGCACCGGCGCGGACGACTTCACCGACGCGGACTATGTTCCGGCTGCGACGTATCTGAAGCCCCTGAAGGGTGCGCTGCAAGCCTCCCGGGTGCCGGGACGGATCTTGACGACGGCCCCCGTGCAGGCGGCCGAAGTCAGTCGCCTCCCGATCGGCGTCGGGCTTTATGCCGCCGTCTTCAGTCTGCGCGAACCCCCGGCAAGCCGGCTGTCCGTCTACGCCTGACCCGCGCGCCCGTCTTCCTCTTGCGGTTGCGGTGACCTTGCCGCCGGCGGGTCGCCGGAGCGCCGTGCCGCTTGATGCGTCTCAACGGCACGGCGGTTTTTTTGCAAGGTCGGTCGCGCCACGATCCGAGGGGACAGTGAAAATCCGTTCTCGCTACGAAATCCTGGACAGCCGCGCGGTGCCATCCAGGCCGCCTGAGTCGACGTTACATCTTCAGCACCGGCTTGATGACTTCGCCGGTGGTGGCCGCCTGCCATGCCCGATCGAGATCCCGGAAGGCGAATTCGCTGATCAGCCGGTCGAAAGCAAAGCGGCCCTGGCGCCAGTAGTCGATCAGCAGCGGAATGAACAACTGCGGATTGGCACTGCCGCCGAGAATGCCCTGCATCCTGCGGCCACCCGCGAGCAGCTGCGAAACGTTCAGCGTCCACTCGCCCTGGGGGCGGGTCACGATGCCGGCCGTGCCCTCGTTGGCGAGGCAGGCGCTCGCGAGGGTGTAGATCGCAGGCACATGGGTGGTGTTGAAACTGTAGGTGAACCCATAAGGCTGGATCTCGCGCAGCGCCGCCGCGGTTCCGTCATTGGAGGGCACCGCCTCGGTCGCGCCCAGCGATCTGGCGAGCCGCAGGCGCTCCGCGGACACATCCACGGCGACGATGCTCGATGCACCGGCGATGCGTGCGGCCATGACCGCCGCCAGTCCGACGCTGCCGACGCCGAAGATCACCACGGACTGTCCGGGCGCGACCTTCAATGCCTCGAGCATGGCGCCGGCGCCGGTGATGAGGCCGCAACCCAGCGGTCCCAGCAGGTGCAGCGGTACATCCGGGGGGACCTTGACCGCCGTGGACTGGGGTGTGTTCACGTGCGTGGCAAAGGACGACTGCGCAAAGAACGCGCCGGCGATGCGGCTGCCGCCCTGGCTCAGCGGGGAGGAGCCATCCGCCCGCATGCCACCGAAACTCAACTTGATGGCATCGCGGCAATAGGTGGGGCGTGCCGCACGGCAGCTGGGGCACAGACCGCACGAGGCGCCGCTGAGCACCACATGATCGCCCGGCTGCAGTCCGCGTACGCCCGCGCCAATGCCTTCCACGACGCCCGCGCCCTCGTGGCCCAGCACGATGGGCAGGGGCACGGGAACGCCCTGTCCACGATGGCAGGAGAGGTCGGTATGGCAGATGCCGCTCGCTACGATGCGCACCCGTACCTCATCGGCGCGCGGCTCGTCGAGATCGAGCTCCTCGATCTGCGGGGGAGTCGACCCGGTGCGCGACACGGCGGCTTGAATCTTCACTGGGGTTCCTCGGTCACGAGTGACGCCGGGCAGCGCATATTATAGGAGATCGCATCATGAAAATCGGCTTCATCGGACTTGGCCACATGGGTGCCGGAATGGCTGCCAATCTCATCAAGGCAGGACATGAGGTGACGGTCTACAACCGTACGCCGGCCAAGGGCGAGTTGCTTGCGGCACAAGGCGCAAAGGTCGCCACCGATGTCGCCGGGGCCTGCGGCGGTGATGCCGTCATGACCATGCTGGCCGACGATGCCGCGGTTGAAAACCTGGCATTGGGCAGCGGTGGCATCGTCCACAGTCTGCGGCCGGGCGCGATCCACATCTCCTCGAGCACCATCAGTGTCGCCCTGTCCGCGAAACTCACCGAACGGCATGCCGAGGTCGGCCAGCGGTTCGTTTCGGCCCCGGTGTTCGGCCGTCCCGAAGCAGCCGCGGCGGGTGAACTTGCCGTGATTGCGGCCGGGGAGGCGTCGGCCCTCGAGGCCGTGGCGCCCGTGTTCGAGGCCATCGGCAGGAAGACCTTCACGGTCTCCGATCAGCCCCGGCTGGCGAACCTGGTCAAGCTCAGCGGCAATTTCCTCATTGCCGCGGTGATCGAGGGGCTGGGTGAGGCGGTGGCGCTGGTGGGCAAGGGCGGCATCGATGCTCACCAGTACATCCAGATCCTGACATCGACGCTGTTCAACGCCCCTGTCTACAAGACCTACGGCGGATTGATCGCGGACAGGAAGTTCGAACCGGCTGGCTTCTCCGCGGTGCTCGGTTACAAGGACATCGGCCTGGCGCTGGCGGCCGCCGATGAACTGCGCGTGCCGATGGTTTTTGCCAGCGTGCTGCGGGACCGGTTCCTGACGCTGCTCGCCCGCGGCGGCGACCAGCTCGACTGGTCGGCGCTCTCGACCCTGACCCCCTCGGGTTAGGCGGATGACCCAACGTCGGTTTCCGTAATCTCGATCAGATAGAAAATTGCAGGCGCGGCACGGGGTGCGAGTCGCGCGGCGCCCGTCCCGCGCAGCAGGACCGCATCGCGGGGCTGCAGCCTGTGCTCCATGCCCTCGTACTCGATGTCGATCAGTTCGGTACTGATCAGCACCGTGCAGGATGCGCCATTGTGAATGGTGACCGGGGCGCCCAGGGTCTGCGCCTGCAGGCTCGAACGGTACCGGCCGCGACGCGTCATCACGTTCAGGTCCGCGACCGGCGCCAGTGTCGGTTCGGCTTGGATCGCAAGCTCCCCCGCCAGCAGCACCGGTGGGCTGGCCGCCGACAGCTCGATGCCGGCTTCGCCATCGATTCGGAGCGTCAGCTGGCCTTCGAGCACCACCAGCCGCCGATCGATGCCCGGAAACTGCGAGAAGGGCCCCGAATTCGTGATGCTCGCGATACTGATGCGCCAGTCGAAGCTGTCGAAGTCCGCGCCCGCCGGCTGCACGATGACCTCGCGGGTGATCCCGGCGCCGTTCTTCCAGGGCATTTCGCGACGTTCGCGGGCACGCAGCACGGTCAGGTCGCTCATGGCGGCTGCACCTTTTCGGTGAGGGTCAGCGCGGTCGCCTCGACCTGCCGCAGCAGCCGCTGCAGCAAGGACACATCGGATGCCTTCATCCCGGCCAGCAGTTGTGCCTCGAAGGCACGCGCCAGCGGAATGATCCTGCCGTACAGGGCCTGTCCCGAGGCACTCAGCTTCAGGCGATGGGACCGGCCGTCCTGTGCATTGGGCTGCCGCCTGACCAGGCGGCGACGGGTCAGACCCTGCGCCGCCCGCATCACCGTGACCTTGTCCATCAGTGTCCGGCCGCACAGGGCCTGCTGGGTGAGGGCTCCTTCGTCGCCCAGCACCGCCATGAGCCGCCACTGCGGAATGGTCAATCCGAACTGCACTTCATAGGCGCGCGCGATCAAACGCGACGCGGCGTTCGCCGTCACCGACAGCCGGTACGGCAGGTACTCCTGAAGCTGCAGTCGTTGCGCGGTCTTATCCGGCATCGGCCTGCCACCGCGCTGGCTCGATGCGGCCGCGCGCCTCCCCGAAACCCAGCCGCGCATAGCCCTCGCGCCGGCACGCCGCCCGCAGGATGATGACGTCACCGTCGTCGAGAAAGCGCCGCTGTTCTCCGTTCGGGAGCGTCAGCGGCTGCCTGCCGCCCTGGGAAAGTTCCAGCAGCGAGCCGGCCTGCGCCGGCGCCGGTCCGGACTGGGTACCGGTTCCGAGCAGATCCCCGGGCCGCAGGTTGCAGCCATTGACGCTGTGATGGGCGATCATCTGCGCCACACTCCAGTAGCAATCACGAAAATTGCTGAGTGAAAGCCTATGGGGCTGGACGTTCGCGGCCCGCATCCGCTGCGTCTCGATGTAGACCGCCAGTTCGATATCCAGGGCTCCGGATTCGCGCAGCTGCTGCGACTGCAGGTAAGGCAGCGGCTGGGGATCCCCGGCGGGGCGCGTCCAGGGCACCCGGTAGGGGGCGAGTGCTTCCGAGGTGACGATCCACGGCGAAATGGTGGTCGCGAAGTTCTTTCCCAGGAACGGCCCCAGCGGCTGGTACTCCCAGGCCTGCAGATCGCGGGCCGACCAGTCATTGAGCAGGCACAGGCCGAACACATGGGCCTGCGCATCGTCCAGGGCAATGGACGAACCCAGTTCATTGCCGCGCCCGATGAAGACTCCCAGTTCGAGTTCGTAGTCCAGGCGCTCGCTCGGACCGACGACGGGCGCCTCGGATCCGGGTGGCATCCGCTGACCCTGCGGTCGCCGCACCCCCTCTCCCGACACGACGATCGAGGAGCAGCGTCCGTGGTAACCGATCGGCACCCACTTGTAGTTCGGCAACAGCGGATTGTCCGGACGCATGAGCTTGCCGACGCGGGTGGCATGATGCAGCGACGTATAGAAATCAGTGTAGTCACCGATCCGGGCGGGGAGCGCCATTTCGGCATCGTCCTGGCGCACCAGGCACGCCTGCAGCGCCGACTGCTGCGGAGCACCCATGCGCAACGCCCGCGACAGGATGAGCCGCAACGCGCCGAGCGGCGCTGCGCCCAGCCCCATCAGGTCATTGAGTACCGGCTGGCCTGCGCAGGCGAGGGCGGCGGCAGCCGGTCCGGTGCGCGCCGCCGGCAATGCGCAGCTCGCCGCGGCGGCGGCCAGGTCGAGCACCTGCCCTCCGATCGCTACGCCACCGCGCCAGGATTCGGAGCTGCCGCGCCTGCGAAAAATGCCGAAGGGCAGGTTCTGGACGGGGAAATCGGTGGCCGCATCGTTGGCGTCGGGCACCCAGCTGCGCAGGCCGCCGTCGTGGGTTTCATTGAGATCCATGGCGCTAGCGACGTGCGGGATCGAAATGCTTCTTCAGGCCCTGCCAGCACGAGGAGTAGTCCTGCTGCAGCAGCCCGCATTCGAGGGCATGGCGCGTGGGCTGGATGATGCGGCGGGTTTCGAACATGAATGCCATGGTGTCGCCGAGCTTCTCCGGCCGCGTGGTATCCGCCCGACTGGCGCGCTCGAATGTCGCGGCATCCGGACCGTGACCACTCATGCAGTTGTGCAAGGAGGCTCCACCACCCCGGAATCCCTCGGCCTTGGCATCGTACAGGCCGTGAATGAGACCCATGAACTCGCTCGCGACGTTGCGATGGAACCAGGGAGGCCGGAAGGTGTTCTCCATCGCAAGCCACCGCGGCGGAAAGATCACGAAATCGATGTCATCGACGCCGGGAGTGCTGGTGATGGACTGCAGCACCAGGAAGATCGATGGGTCCGGATGATCGAAGCTGACCGAGCCCATGGTATTGAAGCACCGCAGGTCGTACTTGTAGGGCGCGCCGTTGCCGCGCCAGGCCACGACGTCGAACGGCGAATGATCCATGCGCGCCGACCAGAGACGTCCACCGAACTTGGCCAGCAGCTCGTAGTCCGTGTCCGCGTCCTCATACCAGGCCGTGGGCGTCAGGAAGTCGCGCTCGCAGGCGAGGCCGTTGGCGCCGATCGGTCCCAGGTCGGGGAGGCGGAAGGGGGCCCCGTAGTTTTCGCACACATAGCCGCGGGCGGCGCCCTCCGCCAGCTCCACCGAAAAGCGCACGCCCCGCGGCAGCACCCCGATTTCCTGCGGCGCAACTTCCATCCGTCCGAGTTCGCTCGTGATCAGCAACCGTCCGAGCTCCGGAACGATCAGCAGTTCGCCGTCCGCATCGTAGAAGGCACGCTTCAGCATGCTGCGGTTGGCCGCGTACAGATGGATGGCCGTGCCGCATTGCTGCTCCGGAGCGCCATTGACGCCGAAGGTGACGAGACCGTCCACGAAATCGGTCGGCGACTGCGGCAGGGGCAGGGGCAGGGGATCCCAGCGCAGCTGGTTGGGAGATGCCATTGCCGGGGCGGCGGCGGAGCTCAGCCGCGGGTGCTCCACGGCGCTGAAGGCCGAGTGCATGACACTGGGCCGGATGCGATACAGCCAGGTATGGCGGTTGAGCGCGCGCGGCGCCGTGAAGGCCGTACCGGAGAGCTGTTCCGCATACAGCCCGTAGGGGCAGCGCTGCGGGGAATTGTGGTCGGGCAGGGCGCCGGGGAGGGCTTCGCTGCTGACGAAGTTGCCGAATCCGCGACTGTATTCGACCATTCAGGTCTCCTTGGCCGCACCACCGTCCAGCGACACGACGCCGCGGCGGATCTGGTCGAGTTCCAGGGATTCGAACAGGGCCTTGAAGTTCCCCTCGCCGAATCCTTCATTGCCCTTGCGCTGGATGATCTCGAAGAAGCACGGTCCGACGACGTTCTGGGTGAAGATCTGCAGCAGCACGCCCTGGCCCTGGGTCGGAGCGCCGTCGATGAGGATCCGCCTGGACTGCAATTCCGCAAGCGCCTCCCCGTGCCCGGGCACGCGATTGTCGATGGCGTCATAGTAGGTGTCCGGAGTGTCCTGAAAGTGCACGCCGCGGGCGCGCATGCGATCCACGGTCGCGTAGATGTCGGCGGTCCCGAGGGCAACGTGCTGGATGCCCTCGCCCTTGTAGTCGCGCAGGAATTCCTCGATCTGGGACTTGTCGTCCTGACTCTCGTTCAGGGGAATCCGGATCTTGCCGTCGGGACTGGTCATGGCTTTGGAGAACAGTCCGGTGACCTTGCCTTCGATGTCGAAATAACGGATCTGGCGGAAGTTGAAAATGCGCTCGTAGAAATCCGCCCAGGTCTGCATGTTGCCGCGGTGAACGTTATGTGTCAGGTGATCGATGTAGGTCAGACCTGCGCTGTTGGCCGCCTCGCTGTGCGCGGCCTCCGCAATCGGCACGAAATCCACGTCATAGATGGCATTGGCGCCGTAGCGGTCCACCAGATAAAGGTGGGTGCCGCCGATGCCCTCGATCGCCGGAATGTTGAGCTCCATGGGGCCGATCGAACCCTTGATCTCCCGGGCGCCGCGCTCCAGGGCCATCTTGAGCGCGTACCCTGCGTCACGGACGCGAAACGCCATGGCATTGATCGAAGGTCCATGCGCGCCGCGGAACTCCGCCGCCTGGCCGCGCGGCTCCATGTTGAGGATGAAGTTGATGCCGCCTTGCTTGTAGCGCAGCACGTTCTTCGAACGGTGGCGCGCCACGGCAGTGAAGCCCATGGCGGAAAACAAGGTACTGAGGGCCTGTGGATCCTCGCTGGTGAACTCGACGAACTCGAAGCCATCGGTGCCCAGGGGATTATCGAACAAAGCTGTTGTCATACCGACCCCGCGTGATGAGTGACGCCGGAGGGCGAACTTGCCCGGATAGTGACATTTGTTACTACCTCAGGGCAAGAAAGCCATCTCGGGCGGCATCGCCCGCAAGCCGGGCATCAGCCGTTCACGGACTATTTCCCGAGCACGGTGAGATTGACGGCATCCCCCATCGCCTTGTAGCCGGCGTCATTCGGATGCAGGTGGTCCCGATCGTTGTACATTTTCGCGAAGGTCAGCGGATTGGCCGGATCCGCCACCACCGGTGCGAAGTCGATGACCGCATCGAAGGACCCGCTGCTCTTGATCCAGGTATTCAGCGCCTCGCGGGCCGCCTCACCGGCAGCTGAAGCGTAGGAGGCACCCTGGTAGGGCGTCAGGGTCGCGCCGATGACACGGATACCGTGCTCATGGGCGCGGGCGATGATCTGCAGGTCCGCCGCCTCCAGCGCCTCGGCACTCACGGGCTCGGTCGAATTGGCGGTCCCCAGGCCCCGCCCGATATCGTTGATGCCTTCGAGCAGGATGACGGCCTTGACGCCCGGCACGCTCAGCACGTCCCGGTCGAAGCGGGCGAGGGCGCTCGGACCTGCCCCGTACCGCAGCAGCCGGTTGCCGCTGATGCCGACGTTGACCACGGCCCAATGATGGCCGGCGAGCCGTTCCGCGAGCCTGTCGGGCCAGCCGCGGAAGGCATTGGCCGTGGATGCCGCCCCTTCGGTAATCGAGTCACCCAGGGTGACCACCACGCGCGTGGGTGCGGCGGGTTGGGACTCCACCAGGGTCACCAGCACCGGCACCCGCATCAGATGCACGCCGGGCAGCGAGGTGCTGCCGGTGTAGTCCCCGGCCGTACCCGCGACGTACTGGAATAGGGTGCGCGCGCCACGCGAGGCCAGCGGGCCCGGTACCAGCACGGAAATATAGAGCCGGTCGAGTGCCTTGGTGGGCAGGTCGACCGGGTCGCTCAGGACCGGAGCGCTGGCCGGAATCACGATCGCGGACTGGCCGTCGAAGGTCACCGGCCGGTCGGTTCCCGCAACGATGGTGCCATCGGCGGCCGCGAGGCCCACATGCACCGCGCCCAGGGACAGCGGGTCGGCGCCTTCCTCGTTCGACAACTTCAGGCGCAGTCGCGTGCCGTCTGCGGAGACGCGCACCAGCTGCCGCACGGTGGTATTGCGGATTTCGGCGGTCGTGAGGTCGAGGGGGACATTGCCCGGATTCTCCAGCAGCGGCGGCGGAAAAGCCCGGGGGACGGGCGGAGCAACTGGCGCCGGCGGCATGGCCATGGGCGTCGCGACCTGGGCGGACGGTCCCGGCGGACCGGGCGGCAGCGCAGCAGTTCCGCTCGTGCCCGGCGGCGCAGGTGCGATCACGTATCCCCACACCCCGACCCACCCCTCATCATTCGCGTGCGTTGCTCCCGACGCGGCCCCGGCGAACACACCCGTGAGCACCGTCACCGCCAGCATCCGTCCCGCAATCTTCATGCCCCTCTCCCCCAGCACGTTTCGCGTGGTGCGCGATTCTAGATCAAGGGAATCTGGGCAGCCAGAAGCTCGTACTCGACGTTCAGCAACGGCAGGCGGTTCGCCAGGGACTCATGGATCCGGGTGCGCTCGGCAAGCCTCGCGGCCTGCGCCGTCGCGACCCAATGATGGATCACCATGGTCGGCAGCCGTCCTTCGTCGCGATGCAGCGCGCGGATCCACCCATAGAGCGGCCGCAGCCGGGGTTCCCTTATCCACCATGGCAGTTCGTCGGGCATCGAGAGCCGGGCCCCGCGCAGGTGCTGCATGAATCGGCGCCGCGGCGAGCCGGTCTGGCCGATGTACCGTGAAAGCCGCAGATCCCGCGGGTCGGCCAGCGAGTAGATCGCGGTTCCCACGGGTTCGAGATGGGAATCATCGTACAGTTCGTGGCGCACGTGCCTGCGCAGCCGCGCGGCCAACTGAGCCTCGGTGAGCATGCCGGCATTTTAGTGCAGCCGGCCGCGTGGGGGACATGCCGTCCACCCACGCGCCCGAAAAACAAGTGCGTGTCAGTGCTTTTGTGAATCGCGCGCGTGTTCCTTGATGGTCTCCTTCGCGTCGCCGTACTTCGCCTGCGTCGCACCGGTGACCTGTTTGCCCAGACCCTTGACCTGCTGATCGGGGCTGTTGACCGCCCGGCCCGCCGCCTCCTGCACCTTGCCCGCGGCTTCCTTGGCGCGGCCCTCGACCTGATCCTTGTTGATACCCATGTCGCAGTACTCCTGTGTTGCCGGATATGCCGCCCGCTGCAAGCGAAGCTGGCGTGGCAGAGCTTCGGCCTTCCGCAGTCGCACGGCTGTAGGACTGTGCTGCAAAGCTCCGTCCTGCGGCGTACGTCGGTGACAGCCTGCACCAGGGGCGTACGGTGTCCTACAGCCACGGCCGCGCTCGGCGCTACTTGCGCGGCGCATCCGCTGCCGGCGTCGCGGCGGCAGCCGCGGGATGATCGATCAGCCCCACTTCCTCGATGGCGGACAGCACCTGCAGGGCATCGGTCTTCTCAGCGAATCGCTCGGCCTGGGGATCGTAGCGGTTCCTGACCATGGGCAGGTCGCGGCGCAGCTCTTCGATGAGCTTGATGATCTTGGCGACCTTCTGTTCGGTCGCCAGGTTCAGCTGCAGGGCGATGTGGGTGTGCTGTTGCTCCTGGCGCGTCTGCCGGTTCTGCGCGATGAGCACGATGGTGGTGCTGAACAGCGCTGCGAGGGTGAGGATTCCATCGAGCAGGGGATACGGGAACGGATCGAAAGCCGATGCGCCCCAGTGCGGCGCCAGCGAATTGAAGACGATCCAGGCGACCACGAAGCTCATGAGCAGCGCCAGGTACCGCGGACGCCCGATGTAGCCGCTGAACCGCTCCACGATGCGCTGCGAGCGGGGCCGCTGTTCCCATTCCCGCTTCTGCACCTCGAGGACGCTGTCGATGTTCTCCTCGAGATGCGGCGGCCGATGGCCGGCAGGGTCAGAGGGTTCGACCATGAATCATCGTCGCCATGTGCAATGCACGCCGAAAGCCACGGGATGCCTGACAGTGGCGTAGGAGGATGCGCCGCCGCTGCCGGACCTGCAGCTGCAGCGCGGACTTCAGGCGGCGAGACTGTGCTCGTAATAGGGCGATTGCCGATCGCTCAGGATCGCCTGCAATTCCTCGACCGAGCGGCCCGCCGGTGTGAGCCACCGGTCGATGTTCTGCGGCCGCAGATTCACGATCATCCGGTCGTGACCTGCCGCCGCGACTTCCGGCGGCGGATCATCGGTGATCGCCGCGAAGGACAGCAGCTTCTCGCCGCTTTTCCCATCCGTCCATTCCGAGAACAGACAGGCGACTAACATCCGCCCCAGGGGCCGCGGCACGAAGTGCAGCACCTGGTTGCGCCCGTCGGATCCGGTGACGTTCTCGAAGAACGAATCGATCACCAGCAGCGCATGCGTTGCGCCGAACTGGTTGCGCCAGAAGCGGGTGAGATTGTCACGCCGGGCGTTGTAGTTGCCGCCGAGCGCGTCGTCGGCCGCCGCGGCCGCACCGGGTTGCCGCAGCAGATATCGCGCCGGCACCAGCACCTTGCGCCCGTCCCTGACGACCACGACCGGCGCATACGATCGGGGAAAGATGCGGTAATCATCCACGTGAGGCCGGCCGTCCTTGAGCAATGCCAGCTTGCCCAGCAGCTGCTGCACCTTGCCAGTGGCGATACGTCTGCTTTCGGCGGCGGCCTTGGTCGGCTTGAGGGCGAGCTTGCGCTCCGCATCCGCAAGCCGCTTGCGCTGGGCGAAGATTTCCGTCTCCAGTTTGCCCACCTGGGCGCTGCGGTAGCGGTCGCCCAGATCCCGGATGGCGCGCTCTTCGGGGGTCTGTGCCTGCAGGAACTCGAGGTCGAAGCCCCGGGGCAGCCGCAGGGACGGATCATCGAGCCGTCGCTGCATCAGCTCATGGAACTCCTGAAGGGACAGCTGAATACCGGTGTCACGCACGAAGACCTTCCAGTCCGCGATGACCATGGCCGAATAACACATTGCGTCGATCCCATCCAGTTGCCGGGCCGTTATACAGTACCGCAGGTCCCGCCTTGCTGGTTGACTTGTGTTCGGCGCTAGCATCAGGCGTATGCTGCCACCCACCCTGAAACTGGTCGCGGTCCCCGACGCATCTCCCATAGGCGATTTCATTCGTGATTGGTTCGTCATCAAGGTCCGCTGTGCCTGTGGTCACGAACGCGAGCTGCGGGGCGAGTTCGTGCGGAGGGTGATCGGCGCGCACACCGGGATCGGGCAGCTGCGACGGCGGTTGCGCTGCCACAAATGCGGAGAGCGGCGTGCGCTCATAGAAATCTTTCAATTGCCTCGCTGACCGTCGTAACAGGAGCACCCATGAACTATCAGGACCGGCATGTCGTGATCACGGGTGGCACGGGGGCGCTCGGCAGCGCCATCGTCGGCGCGTTGCTGGCCGAGGGTGCCATCTGCCATGTTCCCTACCGCAGCGAGGAGGAGGCCGCGCGCTTCGAGCATCGCGGGCACGGCCGCGTATCGCTGGTGCCACTCGCGGACCTCGCCGACGAGCCCTCGGTCATGAGCTTCTACGCGGGCCTTGCCTCATTGTGGGCATCGATCCACGTCGCCGGCGGGTTTGCGTTCGCGCCCATCGCCGCCAGCGACAAGGCCCTGCTGGGCGCACAGCTTGAATCGAACCTGATTTCAGCCTGTCTGTGCAGCCGCGCGGCCGTCGGGGCATTCCGACGCGGGCCAGGCGGAGGGCGGATCGTGAACGTCGCCTCGCGACAGGCACTGGAGCCGCGCCTGGGTGCAAATCTCACCGCGTACACGGTCGCGAAGGCGGGCGTCGCAGCCTTCACTGCCGCACTGGCCGAAGAGGTGGCGCCGGAAGGCATCCTCGTGAATGCGATTGCGCCTTCGATCATGGATACCGCTGCCAACCGCAAGTCCATGCCGAAGGCGGACTTCGAGGCCTGGCCGAAAGTCGCCGACGTGGCTGCCACCGTCGCCTTTCTCGCCTCGCCGCTGAACTCGGTGTCGCGCGGCGCGGTGGTGCCGGTGTACGGCAAGGTATAGTTCCAGTCTGACAGTCGCGTCATCGAACGCGCCCTTGAATGCCCAAGCTGTCATGACAGAATATCCGCCATGCATGGTTTTCAGATCGTTCCGAAGGATCTGCTGTCGATCGTAAAACCCGCCGAGCCGGTCGGCGCGCTCTTCTACTTCGTGTTGTTCGTGGTGATTGCGCTGCTGCTGTCGAAGGGGCTGCGCAAAGCGGTCCATGCAGCGTGCTCCAGGGACACCCACGTCGATCGCACCACGGTCAATTTCCTGCAGCAGATCGGATCGGCGCTGATCTGGGTCATCATGTTGATCCTCTATGCGCACCTGATCCCGCAGCTGCGCGCCCTGGGTACTGCGCTGCTGGCCGGCGCGGGGGTCGCCTCGGTGGTGATCGGCCTTGCCGCACAGAGCACGCTCGGCAATCTCGTGGCCGGCATTTCCATGACCATCTACCGGCCCTTCCGCTTGGGGGACACGTTGCAGATCGCAGCCCCCACCGGCACCGAAATCGGCACGGTCGAGAACATCTCTCTCGGGTACACCACGATCAGGGTCCAGGACGGTCGCTCGGTGGTGCTGCCCAACAGCGTCGCGGCCAGCCAGACGGTGATCAATCTCAGCCCCGGCGTCGGCCGCTGGCAGCAAGTCGTCACCATTCGCCTCAGCCGCGATGCGGATCTGGAGGCGGCCACCAAGCTTGCGCGCGAGGCGACGGCGCAGGTGGTCGGCGAGGCGGCCGTGACCAGCTGTTTTCTCACCCGGGTGGATGCCACGGAGGCCCAGCTCGAACTGCGGTTTCAGGCTTCCGGAGCCACCACCCGCGAAACGCAGCGCGCGGCCGTCATCCAGGCCCTGGATCGCGCCTTCACCGCGGCGGCCAAGGGCGCCGCCGCACCCGCGAGCCCCGCGCCGCAGCGTCCGACGTTTGCGTAGGGCAAGCCGTCGGCGAAAAGGGCCCGCCACCTTGCGGCAGCGGGCCTTCAGCGCTCGGGACTATTTCTTCGTGCGCCAGCCCGATGCATAGTTCTTGCGGGCATCCTCACCGTAGGGCACGGCCGCAACCTGCACGCGCACTTCGGTCTGCTCGTGACGCTCGACGGTGGACTTGCGGGTGCCGCCATCGGGTTCGCCCCACACCAGCGTGAGCTCTTCGCCGATCTGCACCTCCGGATTGACCACCCCCAACGACAGCGCAGTGCGCTCGTTGAAGCTGTAACCGCCGAACATCGAGTACCCGACGACCTTGCCGCCCTTCTTGACGGCATCGAAGGTGGCCGAGCCGTAATTGGTGTTCGGAAAATCGAAGTACTTGTTCGACAGCTTTCCGGGAACGAAGAGCGAGGCGAGAACCCTGGCCACGTCCTCCCCGCTCCAGGCGAAGGTCACCTTGTTCTTGTGCGGCTGCTTGGAGAGCTTCTCGAGCGCCTCCCGGCCGGCGAAGTCATGGTCGAACTTCACGAACGGGCCGTAGCCGAGGTCGTACGGCGTCGTGTAGTAGTCCTCGATCCTGTCGGACACGAAGCTGCCGGCGATCGAGCAGGTGGCCTCGTAGCCGTTGGCCGGAAGCCACTCACGATACTTCTTCATGCTCTCGCCGCTATAGACGGCGGGCAGCGGGGAGGGGATCCAGCCGGACTCCAGGGTGTTCGAGGAATACGCACGCGTACCGACGGCGGCGATGCCGAACTCCTGGCCCGCCTCCATGATGGTGTTGAAGACCTTGTCGTAGTCCGCGTACGGACCCCAGACTTCGAGTCCCGGCGCACCGGCCATGCCGTGCCGCAATGCCTTGACCTTCTGGCCGCCCAGGTTGATGTGGCTCCAGTTGAAGAACTTGATTTCCGGCACCACCGGGCCGCCGTTGAGCTTCTCGATCACTTTCCAGGCGTTCGGACCCTGGATCTGGAAGCGGTAGCGGCGGCGAGTGACGGCCTTGCCTTTCGGCGCCGACGGCGAGCGGTCGTCACGGATGGTGTCGACCTTGAAGTTGCCGGTCTCGGCCTGGAACTGCAACCAGTTCACGGAGGGCGCCCGGCCGACGAACACCAGCTCCTCCGTGTCCTCGTAGAACAGGATGCCATCGCCGATGACGTAACCGTCATAGCTGATCGGCACCATCTGCTTGGCCTTGCCGACGCTGAAATTGTTGAAGCTGTTGATCGTGCAGTAGGACATCAGCTTCAGGGCATCCGGACCCTTGACCGTGAACTCTGCCATGTGGTGAGTCTGATCGAACAACACGACGCTCTCGCGCCAGGCGCGCTGCTCATCGCGCCAGTTCGTGTATTCGCTCGGCACGACCGGGTAGACGTAGGCACCGATCCTCGAGTTGCGCAACAACTGCACCGGATTGCCGGCTGCCTTCAACACACCTTCCAGGTTCTGCTGGCTCATCTCCCCCACCTCTCTAAACGTCAAATCCTGAAGAAAAAGCTTTGCCTACACGCGAACGGCGAGGTTTCTTCAAACGCCTCACACTCGTTCCCGCCGCCAGCTGCAGTGTCTGCCGGACCGCGATCTTGAGACTTGGGATCCAATCCTGTCAAGATGAGACCGATCCGGGGCTCAGATCTGTCGGTAATTGACGTTTTGGGATCCAATGTCGCAGGATCGGGCCCATGGATACCCAGTTGGCGCGCGCCACGGTCAGCGTCCGGGAAATGATCCTGCGCGGACGCCTCAAGCCCGGCCAGCGGGTCACGGAAATCATGCTGGCGGAGCTTCTGGGAATGTCCCGGACGCCGGTGCGGCAGGCATTGCCGGTCCTCGCCCGCGAGGGCCTGCTGGTGGAGTCCGGGGGCCGCGGCTACCTGGTGCGCACCTTCACCCGCAGCGACATCCTGGACGCCATCGACCTGCGGGGCGTGCTGGAGGGCTTTGCCGTGCGCCGGATTGCCGAGCGCGGGGCGAGCCCGTCCCTGCTACAGCAGCTACGGGTATGCCTGGAGGAGGGCGATCGGATCTTCCGCAAACGCCATCTCGTGGAGTCGGACGAGGCCGCCTATGGCGCGATGAACGACCGGTTTCACGCGCTGCTGCTGTGCGAAGCCCGCAGTCCCATCATCGCCGGGGCTCTCGCCAGCAATGACTGCATCCCTTTCGCCAGTGCCGGCGCCATCGCCTTCGACGGCGCCGATCTGGTGGCGATGTTCGACGCGCTGTACTTCGCCCACATGCAGCACCACGCGATCTGCGATGCGCTGGAGTCCCGTCAGAGCGTGCGTGCCGAATTCCTGATGTGCGAGCACGTCAATACCGTGAAGAGCAGCATCAACATGCTGCAGCTGATCCGGACCTGAAGCGCCTCAGGTCGTGGCTGCTGCGGGCGCCGACGCGAGCGTGCGTGCCAGGAAATCCGGCAGCGCCAGTGGCGGGCGTCCCAGTAGCTGCTCGAGCGCCGGATCGCTCACGTCGAATTCACCCGCACGCACCGCCTCCCCCAGCGCCACCGACAGGGCCACGAGCGGTGGCGGCAGCCCCGCCTGCTCGAGGGCCCGCCCGAAGTCCGCGGCTGACACCGGAAGGTAGGCGATGTTCCGGCCACTCACGCGGCCCAGTTCCCCGGCGATCTCGGACAGGCTGTAGCCCTCGCGCCTGACCGTGATCGGATATTCACGATCCAGATGCCCCTCGCTGGTCAGCACCCGCGCCAAGCCCTCCGCGATGTCCTCGCGCGCCACGAATCCGATACGGCCATCGCCTCCGCAGTGGACGAGCTCGCCGCTCGCCAGCGCGCCTCCGAACAGCATCGGTACGATGTCCAGGTACAGATTGTTGCGGAAGAAGGTGTACGGAATGCCCGCTTCCCGGATCAATGCCTCGGTGTGGTAGTGCCCGGGAGAGGCCGGAAAGAAAGCCTGCGCCTGCGGCTTGATCACGCTGGTATAGATGATGTGCCCAACCCCGGCGCCGCGGGCGGCATTGACCACATTGCGGTGATGAAGCATCCGCTCCTCGCCGAGCGCACTGGTGGAGATGAACAGCAGTTTGTCGACGCCGGTGAATGCGGCCTCGAGCAGCGCCGCGTCCGCGTAGTTGCCATAGGCCACATCGAAGCGGCTGTCGACCAGATCACGGGCCTTCGCCAGGTCGCGCACGATCGGCCGGATCGTCTCCGGCGCCACGCCGCGTCGAAGCAGCGACCGCAGCGTGGCATGTCCGAGTTTTCCGGTGGCACCGGTCACAGCGATGGTCGTCAACCGAGGTCTCCAGTCGTCGCCTGAAGGGCAGTGCCTTGGACAGCGCCGGTGCGCCGGGGATGATACTGCGAACCGGGATCCCATGCAGTCCATGCGGGATCCGCGATTCCTGTGACTCGCAGTCACAGGTTTGCAGCTCACGGGACAGGTCACATGGTCGCCCGGAGGGCTTCGCGGGGGTGATATTCTACGCAGGTTGATTTCTCATCCGGATGAGGCGATTCATGGCACGACGGTGTGAACGGGATCCCGATCTGACCCACCAGGATCCGCAGAGCGCTTGCGCGCCGGGCAAGGGCGATCGCGTGCACAAAGTACGTTCCCGCGCCCTGCGTCTGGGTGCCGCGGTGCTCCTTGCCGCCATGAGTTCGGTGTGCGCGGCTGCCGGCTGGGTGCAGACCTGGGGAGCCGCGCCGCTGCCTCCCTCGGCGGCCTTGGGACCCATGCCGGCCACGCCGAGTTTCGACAATCAGACGATCCGCCAGACCGTCCGCGTCAGCATCGGCGGGCAGCAGCTTCGCATACGGTTCAGCAACGAATACGGGACCAAGCCCCTGGTCATCGGGCGGGCCCGTGTCGCGGTGGCGGACGAGCACGGCAATGCCGTATCTGGAACCGAGCGCGACGTGCTGTTTTCGGGAAGACCCACTACGACGATCCCGGCCGGCGCACCCTTCCTCAGCGATCCGATCGACCTGCCGGTCGGGGCGCTGTCCTCACTGTCGATCAGTTTGTATCTTCCCGAAGCAACCGGTCCTTGCACCTGCCACGCCACGGGCATGCAGAACGCGTTCGTCTCCGACACCGGCGACTTCACCGGCAAGGCATTCACGCCGAAGCAGACCGTGCAATTGCGGGCCTTCATTTCCGGTGTCGAGGTGCATACCGGCGCTGAGGCCCGGGCCGTCGTGGTGCTCGGGGATTCGATTTCGGACGGAATCGGCTCCACCGTCGATGCCAATCATCGCTGGCCGGACCTGCTCGCCGACATGCTGGAGCGCGCCAAGGACCCCTGGGGCGTGGTCAACATGGGTATCAGCGGCAATCAGTTGCTGAGCGACGGCGCCGGCCAGAGCGCCCTGGCGCGGTTCGATCGCGATGTGCTGTCGGTGCCGGGCGTGCGCACCGTGATCATTTTCGAGGGCGTGAACGATCTTGGGATTTCCTATGGCCATTTCGAAGGGCCGATGGCGGCGGCGTTCAAATCCTCATTCTCCGGCACGCGCGCGACGCGGGACTCCATGATCGCCGGTTACGAGCAGCTCATTGCCCGTGCCCACGCGCGCGGCGTCAAGGTGCTGGCCGCGACCATCACGCCCTATGAGGGCGCGAGCTACTATTCCGCGGAAGGTGAGGCGGTGCGGACCGCCATCAACACCTGGATCCGCACGGCCCACAAGGTCGATGGTGTGATCGACTTCGACGCCGCGATGCGCGACCCGGCCAGGCCCACCCAGATCAGGGAAGGGCTGCATGCCGGGGATCACCTGCATGGCAGCGATGCAGGTTATCGGGCCATGGCCGCGGTCATCGACCTGGCGCTGTTCAAATGAGGGGCGGCACCCGCGTGATGCGATCGATATCCGGCAGGACTTTGCGCTGCCTGTTGCCCCTGGCACTGGGGTGGGGCACGGTTGCCCTGGCCGCCGCC
>DATJTJ010000160.1:0-5133 GCA_035503515.1 Steroidobacteraceae bacterium | reverse complement strand
GCCCTCGAGGCTTGGGCAGGCGGCCGGCCGGACCGGGCGGTCGCGATCTGGGAGGAAATCCTGGCCGAGCACCCGCGTGATGCACTCGCCCTCCGGCTGGCGCATTTCGTCAATTTCTGGCTCGGCCGGCCCGACCTGATGCTGGCCTCGGTGCTGGGCGTGGAACGCCACTGGACGCCGGAGCTGCCGGGCTGGGTCTGCCTCCTGGCCTGCCGTTGCTTCGCGCTCGAGGAATGCGGCCGCTACACCGAGGCCGAGGCGGCAGGCCGCGCGGCGATCGAGCATGATCCGGCCGACCTCTGGGCGGCCCACGGCGTGGCGCACGTGATGGAGATGCAGGGCCGGCGTGCCGAGGGGATCGGCTGGCTCGACGAACTCTCTCATCAGTGGGACGGGGCCAACAACCTCCGGCACCATCTGTGGTGGCACGCCGCCCTGTTCCGCCTGGAGCAAGGCGCGACCGACCGCGTTCTTGTGCTCTACGACACGGCCTTTCGCAACCTTGATGCACCGCTCACCCAGGCGCAGCCCGATCTCTACATCGACGTGCAAAACGCCGCCTCGATGCTGTTCCGCTTGCAGCTTCGCGGCGTGGAAGTCGGCGAGCGATGGACGGAACTGGCCGACAAGGCGGAGGCGCGGATCGGCGACTGCCAGTCCGCCTTCACCCTGCCGCACTGGATGATGGCGCTTGGCGCCACCGGTCGCCTGGCCGCGGGTGCCCGCATGCTGGCCGCCATCCGGGAGTTCGGCGCCGGGCCGGGGCTCGCCGCCGAACTGGTGCGGCGCTATGCGCTGCCGGTCAGCGAGGCGGTGCTGGCACACGCAAGCGGCGACCACGCGCGGGCGGCGGCTCTGATGCGGCCGGCACTCGGCGGGATGTACCGGCTCGGCGGGAGCCACGCGCAGCAGGACGTGCTGGAGCAGCTTTATCTGGACGCGGCGATGAAGGCGAGGCTCGCGGACGATGTGCGGCTGCTGCTGGAACGCGGCACCGCCCGGCACCCGGTTCCGCTCGGCCGGCGCATCGGCTATGCCGCCGCGGCGAGGACGTATGGCTGACACCGCCCGCCGGACGAGCGCCGACCGCCCGGTGTGCTCGCACATCATGGCCGGCCTTGACGGTGGGATGCCTTTTCGGCTTCACAACGACGATCCGGTGGAGCAAGATCGATCGCTTCGCCCGCGAGACGGCCACGTCGCCCAAAGTCACGGATTCCCATGCTCATCGCACAACTCACCGATCTCCATGTCCGGCCTGTCGGCGAGCCCGCCAACCGCGTGGTCGAGACCAACGCGTTGACCGAGCGGGCGCTGCGCGCGGTCGCTTCCCACGGGCCGCGCCCGGATGTGGTGGTGATCACCGGCGACCTGACCGACTGTGGTCTCGATGCCGAATACGCCAACCTTGCCGCTATGTTGCGCCATCATCTGCCGATGCCGGTCTTCGTCATTCCGGGCAATCACGACAGGCGCGAGGGGTTGCGCCGCGGGCTCGCGCATCTGCCGGGCGTCACCTCTGATCCGGGTTTCGTCCAATACGCGGTCGAGGGACACGCGGTCCGCCTGGTCATGCTGGACACGCTGGTCCCGGGCGCCGGCCACGGCGAACTGTGCGCCGAGCGGCTAGGCTTCCTTGAGCAGACGCTGGCGGCGGCGCCCGACCGGCCGACCATGATCGCGATGCATCATCCCCCCTTCGCCTGCGGGATCGGCCATATGGACCGGATCAACCTGCGGAACACCGAGGCGTTTTCGGGCGTGATCGCCCGGCACAGGCAGGTGGAGCGGATCATCTGCGGCCATGTCCACCGCCCGGTGGTCGCCCGGGTGGCGCACGCCATTGCCTCGATCGCTCCCTCGGTCGCGCACCAAGTGGAGCTGACCTTCGATCCGGACGATGCCGGGGCGTTCATCTTCGAGCCGCCGGCCTATCAGCTCCATCGCTGGACGGCGGCGGATGGAATCGTGTCGCACACCGTCCTGGTCGAGCGATTTCCGGGACCTTTCCCGTTCGTGAATGATCCCGACTATCCTGGTGCGCCGGCAAATCATTCGACGGCGTGAAGTCGGCGCAAACCAGCGACACCCGTCTGGCGTGTGGCCAGCTCCACCACATATGGTTGCAGATGCCGCGGTCAACCTGGCTGGCCGGCGCCCGTGCCCTGCTCGGCTTCACCCGCAGCGGCAGACTCCCGGTCGCGCCCGCACAGAAACGCGAGCATCCGCAGGCCATAGGCGTTGAGGACGCGGCCACACGAGCGCCGCGCGGAGCGGCTACGTTCGAGGTCGAGCAGGAAATCCGCGCGGTGCTCGGCGATGTGCGGCTACAGCGGGTTCGGCTGGAGATCGCGGTGCAACCGGAGCTGGTGCTGCGTGCAGATCGTGGCGATTTTCGCCGGGTGCTGGCCGGTCTGGTGCAGCACGCCTGCTCACAGGCGCTGGTCAGTCGGGTCCTGGTGACGGCCTCACGGTCCGGTGCATCGATCCAGGTGGGCGTCAGCGATGACGGCATCAGTGCCGACCTGGGCTCGCGGCAACGCACGTTGTGGCCGATCGAGCGCCTGCTTGCACAACAGGGAGGATCGCTGGAGGTGGTAAGGTGGCCGGACCAGGGCACTATCGTGCTGGCGCGGTGGCCGGAAGCCGGGCACGCGGCGAACGGGCCTGGCGGGGGGCCATTTGTCGTGCGCGAAAGGGTTGCGGCGGCCGATTCCGGCATGGGCTGGCCCAGCCCACGGCTGGCCAGCTTCGTTTCGGGCATCGCCAGAGCGGTCATAGCGCGCGACTCGCACGATGCGAGATTGGCAAGTGGACACGGGGCGCACTGAGTTCGGACGGAGTTTCACAAAGGAAAGATTCGTACGTGGCTCGTCCGCGTATGCGAAGCGCGCAAGACGCCGCCGCTTCTCCTCCGCGGATAGACGCCGTCTCTTGTGGATCGGCCTCCCGTCACGGCAACCCCTGATAAAGCCCTTGCTTGCAGGCACGGGCACCCGCTTGTAACTCCATCTGGTTCCGGCCCGGCTGCCGGAGGAGCAGGAGAACGAGCATGGGCTACAGGGTCGCGGTCGTCGGCGCCACCGGAGCGGTCGGGCGCGAGATGCTGAAGACACTGGCGGAGCGGCGCTTTCCCCTGGACGACGTGGCGGCGGTGGCGTCCGGCCGATCAGCCGGTGCGGAAGTCTCCTTCGGCGAGAAGCGCGTGCTGAAGGTGCAAAGCCTGGACAAGTTCGATTTCGGCGGATGGGATATCGGCCTGTTCAGCCCGGGCGCCTCGGTCTCGGCGGTGCACGCGCCGCGCGCGGCGGCGGCAGGCTGCGTAGTGATCGACAACACCAGCCAGTTCCGTATGGAACCGGATGTGCCGCTGGTGGTACCGGAGGTGAACGCGCATCATCTGGCGAAGTTCACAAAACGCAATATCATCGCCAACCCGAACTGCAGCACGATCCAGATGGTGGTCGCCCTGAAGCCGCTGCACGATCGCTGGCGGGCCAGGCGCGTGGTGGTCGCCACGTACCAATCGGTCTCGGGCGCCGGGAAAGAAGGGATGGATGAGCTGTTCGCTCACACCAAAGCAGTGTTCGTGCACGACCCCAGCACGCCCGAGCAGTTCACCAAGGAGATCGCCTTCAACTGCATTCCGCACATCGATCGCTTCATGGAGGATGGCTCGACCAAGGAAGAGTGGAAGATGGCGGTCGAGACGCGGAAGATCCTCGATCCGGACATCGCGGTGCACGCGACCTGCGTGCGGGTTCCGGTGTTCATCGGCCATGGCGAGGCGGTCACCGTCGAGTTCGAGCGCCCGGTCACGGTGAACGAGGCGCGGGCCGCACTGCGCGATTCGCCAGGCGTGGCGCTGGTCGATCACCGCGAGGACGGTGGCTACATCACGCCACTGGAATCGGCCGGCGAGGACGCCGTGTTCGTAAGCCGTCTGCGCAAGGACCAGACTGTCGCGAACGGGCTGTCGTTCTGGTGCGTGTCCGATAATCTGCGCAAAGGTGCGGCGCTGAACGCAGTCCAGATCGCCGAAACGTTGGTGACGCAGGGATTGCTGGCAAAGCGTGTGGCCGCCTGAGTGGTCGGTTTCGACTTCGTCATGGTCGGGCTTCTGCCAGCCACCCCATGCCGGTTGGTACTGACATGGCAATGCGGGTGGAGATGGCCGGCACAAGGCCGGCCATCACGGTGTGGCTGACATGCCCCGAACCAGTTGCGGCGTGATCGTCACCGACGGAAGCTTGGTGCTGCTCGGCCACGCCACCCGCTCGCCCCGCTGGGACATCCCCAAGGGCGTGGCCGAGCCGGGCGAGGCGCCCATCGAAGCCGCCGCGCGCGAATTGCGCGAAGAGACCGGGCTGGAAGCCCTCGCCGATGCACTCACCCCTCTCGGCCTGCACCGCTATCTGCCGGGCAAGGACCTCGCGCTCTTCGTCTGGCGGCCGGTGACGATGCCGGACCCGGCCACGCTCGTCTGTGCCTCGGTCTTCACCACCCCAGGCGGTGCCTCGCTGCCGGAGTTCGACCGCTTCGCCCTGTTCGCCTGGGACGAGGCGACCACCAGGGTTGGCCGCAACATGGCCCGTGTGCTGGCCGAGGTGCGCAGCACATGCGACAGCAGCAATTCAGCCGCGCACCCGCCGCCGCGTTGACCCCCTTGCTATCCATAGGGTAAAAACGAAATCGCTCGATATCGAACGATCTCAGCCCCAGCCGGGGGAATGGAGGTCAAGTGACCGACGTTCACGACGCGCTGATGGTGGGACGCAACTCCGACGGCAAGCTCGTCCGACGCCCGCTATCCCCGCATCTCCAGGTCTATCGCTGGCCGGTCAGCATGGCGCTGTCCATCAGCCACCGCGTCACCGGCGTGGGGTTGGGGATCGGTACTCTGTTGCTGACCTGGTGGCTGGTGGCGGCCGCGACATCGGACTCGGCATTCGCCGCGGTGCAAGGGTTCCTGGCCTCCTGGCTCGGCGTGCTGCTGCTGCTCCTGTGGGCGGCGGCGCTGATCTTCCATCTGCTCACCGGCCTCCGCCATTTGGTCTGGGATGCCGGATACGGTTTCGATGATCACGTCTATCGGCTCACCGGCTGGGGCGTCGTGGCAGTCGCCGCGGCGGT
>DATJTJ010000159.1:0-39903 GCA_035503515.1 Steroidobacteraceae bacterium | reverse complement strand
CAGCAGCATGGCGCGCCGCACGGCCTGCGCCCGGCGTTCGCCCAGTCCGATGTTGTACTCGCGCGAACCGCGCTCGTCGGTGTTGCCTTCCAGGCGCACGTGCATGGTGGGATGCGCGACCAGGTAGTGCGCATGCGCCGTCAGCAGCGCCATGCCCTCCCCGGAGATGTCGCTGCTGTCGAATCCGAAGTAGATGATTCGCTGCGCGAGGATCCCTTCCTGCGGCCCGGCCACATCCTCGCCGGTCCCGGCGTTTGCACCGGCTGCGCCGTTGGCACCGTTGACGCCGGCGCCGTTGGCCTCGGCACCGCCGGGCACCTGGCTCGACGGCGCCTGCGCGGTGGGCTTGGGTGGTTTGTGGGCGCAGGCGCCCAGGGCCATCACCGTCGCCACCAGAACCAGACACACTAACTTTCGCATCGTGCTCTCCATCGATTTCGAAACTTGTACCACATCAGCCGGCGGGCCGCGTGAAGGGGGCCCAGACCGGGTCACGCACGTCGGCCGATTCCGCGCGCAGCCGCTGCGAGGTCAGCCCGTCCACGGAGACCCGCTGCAGTACGCTGTGGCCGCCCTCGATGCCCGAAAAGATGATCATGGCGCCATTGGGGGCGAAGCTGGGCGAGGCATCCAGGCGTCCGTGCGACAGCACCCGCACCGTGCCGCTGGCCAGATCCTGCACGGCGATGCGGTAGTTGGAGCCATCCTGCGTCACCATCGCCATCTGCGTGCCATCCGGGGACAGCCGCGGTCGTGCATTGTAGGACCCGCTGAAGGTCACGCGGCGCGGCCGGGAACCCGGGGCGATGTTCAGCTGGTAGATCTGCGGTCCGCCGGAGCGGTCGGAGGTGAAGTACACCGACTTGCCGTCGGCCGCCCAGGTGCCTTCGGTATCGATCGAGGGTCCTTCGGTGAGCCGCGTCAACTGCTGGGTCGCCAGATTCAGAATGAAGAGATTCGGATTGCCGTTGCTGCCCCCGAGGGTCAGCAGCAGCTCGCGCGCATCGGGCGACCAGGCCGGCGCGCCATTGATGCCGGCGCGCGCGGAGACCTGGCGACGCTCGCCGGTGCTCACCTGCTGGACGTAGACCGAGGCGCGCTTGTTCTCGAAGGAGACGTACGCCAGCCACTGGCCATCCGGGGACCAGGCCGGAGACATCACCGGCTGGTGGGACTCGAGAATCACGCGGGCGCCCGCGCCATCGGCGTCGGCCACGATCAGCTGGTAGCGCTGCAGGGGCGGCTGGCCATCGACGGACACGTAGGCGATGCGCGTGGCGAAGGCGCCGCGCACGCCCAGGATCTTTTCATAGATCACATCGCTGCAGCGGTGGGCCGCATCGCGCAGCGCCGCCGTGGTGCCGGTGAAGCGCGGATTGGCGAGCTGCTGACCGGTGAGCGCATTCAGCAGTTCGAAGTCGACGGCGATCTGGCCGGCCGCCGGTGAACTCACCCGTCCCACCACCACGTAATCGTTGCCGGCCGCCTTCCAGGTCGCGACCTGCACGTCCTGGGCGCGCGAGGGCGTCGAGGTCATGGCCGAGCGCTGCATGGCGCGAAACCGGCCGCTGCCCTCGAGGTCCGACTGGATGATCTGCGCCACATCCGCGCCGTTCCCGGCACCGGCGGCGTTGGCGAACGGCACGATGGCAATGGGAACCGGGTCGGTGACGCCGGAGGTGATGTCGATTTTCAGTTGTGCCCGGGCTGCGCCGGGGACCAGCACCAGGGCGCCCAGCAGGGCAAACAGCACGGACCGGAATCGGACTGGAAATACTGTGTTCATTGCTCGCATCAGTCAGTGGGTCGGAAATAGAGTTCCAGGTTGCGTTCGAACAGGGCCGGATCCGGAGGCGGCGGCAACGGCGAGGCGCGATAGGCCGCATCCAGGATCGACTGTTTTACAGCATCGTCCCCATTGCAGCTTCCCAGTCGCACGTTGACGATCTCACCCCCCGGCACCTGCGTCACGTACAAGGTGCAGTCCAGACCCGAGCGCGCCGACGGCGGACGTATCCAGGCCCGCTGGATCCGTGCCTGGATCTGGGCCGCCCAACTGGACATTGCGCCGCTGTTGCGGGCCGCATCCAGCTTCTCCTCCGCGGCGATGCTTCGCTGCAGGTCCGCCTGGCTGGCCGCCGCCTGCGCCTTCGCGGCCGCCTCGGCCTTGGCTTTGGCGGCCGCCTCGGCCCTGGCCTTTTCCGCCTGCTCGGCGGCCCTGCGCGCGGCGAGTTCGGCCGCGGCCTTTGCCTTGGCCTTGGCCTTGGCCTTCGCCTGGGCCTCCTGTTCCTCTTTTTCCTGCTCCTTTGCCTGCGCCTCGGCTTCCGCCCGCTGCTTCGCCTCGGCGGCCTGCCTGCGCGCGGCGTCCCGGGCCGCTGCCGCCTTCGCCTGAGCGGCTTCCGCCGCGGCTGCGGCGGCCTCGTGGGCGGCCTCGGCCTCCTGTGCCGCCTGCTGGGCCGCCTGATCGGGGGGCGGAGGCGCCTGTTCCGGCTCCGGCGCAGGACTGGGAGGCGTCGGCGCGGGAGTCGGTGGCGGCGGGCGCCGGGCGCCCTCCAGCGCCGACTGCGGCACCACCGTCGCGTCGATCGCCAGCGCGCTCACGGGCGGCGGTGGTCTGCGGAACTGGAGATAGCCGTACACCAGAACCCCCACCAGTGCGCCGTGCAGCAGCACGGACAGTGCGATGGATACCCAGCGCTCCCCAAGGGGCTGCTCCGGGTTGGCGCTCGGCGCTGTCAGTTCCGGCTCCTCGTATCCGGCAGCGGATCGCTCACGAAACCCACCTTGCGCGCCCCGGCACGTTGCAGTACCACCATGGCCGCCATCACTCTTCCGTACTCAATACGATAGTCAGCCTTCAGCAGGACGGGCAGATCCTCTTTATTGTGCAACGCAGCAGCCGCGCGCTCCTGCACGGCGGCCTCATCCAGCGGCTGGTGGGGATCCCCGCCCATGTTCAGGTACAGCCGTCCTTCCCGGTCGATGGACAACACCAGCGGATTGTTGTTCCGCAACAGGTCCGCCGTGAGCGGCTCGGCGTGTGCCTTGGGCAGGTCGACCTTCACGCCCTGCATCAGAAGGGGCGCCGTCACCATGAAGATGATGAGCAGCACCAGCATCACATCGATGTACGGCACGACGTTGATCTCGCCCATGAGCCGCCGGCCGCGGGACAACTGGTGGGCCATGGCTCAGGCCTCCCCGGCGTGCTTGCGCGCCGCGTGCCGCTGCAGGATGGAGGAAAACTCCTCCATGAAGGCGTCGTAGCGCACTTCCAGCCGGCCGACCTGATCGGCGTACCGGTTGAAGGCGACGACGGCCGGGATGGCCGCGAACAGGCCGATGGCGGTGGTGATCAGGGCCTCCGAGATTCCCGGCGCGACCATGGCCAGGGTCGCCTGCTGCGCGTTACCGAGCGAGGCGAAGGCGCTCATGATGCCCCAGACCGTACCGAAGAGGCCCACGTAGGGGCTCGTCGAACCGACCGTCGCCAGGGTCGAGAGGCTGTATTCCAGGCGGTCTATTTCCTTGAGCTGGGCCACGCGCATCGAGCGGCGCGCGCCTTCGAGCAGCTGGTCGACCGGCACCGGCCCCTGCTGCCGCAGGCGCGCAAATTCGCGGAATCCCAGTTCGAATATGCTGGCCATCCCGGTGGTGCGGCCCCGGGACTCCACGGTGCGGTACAGCTGCGCCAGGTCCCCCCCCGACCAGAAGCTGGTCTCGAACTGATCCGCCTCGCGCCGCGCGCGACGGATGACCATGCGTTTGTTGAAGATGATCGCCCAGGACATGAGCGAGGCGAAGGCCAGCAATGCCAGCACCAGCTGCACGGGGATACTGGCCTGGAGGACCAGGCGGATGATGGACAGATCGGCTGGCATCCTAAAGTTTCTCCTGCGCCGCGAAGGCGCTCAACAGGAACTCCGGCATCCGCAGCGGCCGGAACGTGCGGGCATCGAGGCAGGCGATGCGCACCTCGGCCTCGGTCAGTACGCCCGGCGCCGCATCGAATACGCCCGGAACCTCCGGCTCGGCGCTGGAAGTCGCCACGGACAGCCGCGAGATGTTCTGGGCAAAGGACACAGACGCTGCACCGACGGTGCGGGGTTCGCAAGTGACAGACAGTTCATCATCCAGGCGCGCCGGCCGCCGGTAGTCGATCCGGACCTTGGCGACGGCGAACATCACGCCATGGCGGCTCGCCAGGTCGCGCTGGCAGTACCCGAGGTTGCGCAGCCACTCGGTCCGCGCCCGTTCCATGTAGCGCAGGTAGTTCGCGTAATAGACGACCCCGCCCGCGTCGGTGTCCTCCCAGTACACCCGGGTGCGCCAGGAAAAAACCTTCACGCACCCTCCTCGAATATCGGCAGCGTCGTGCCCGCGTGCGCCGGGACGCTCAGCCCCAGATGCAGATAGGCGGCCCGCGTGGCCATGCGGCCGCGGGCGGTGCGGGCCAGGAACCCTTCCTGGATCAGGAACGGTTCGATGACGTCCTCGAGCGTGCCGCGCTCCTCGCCGATCGCCGCCGCCAGACTGTCGATGCCCACCGGGCCGCCATCGAAGCGGTCGATGACCGTGCGCAGCAGCTTGCGGTCCAGCGCATCGAATCCCCGATGGTCGATGTCCAGCATGCCCAGCGCCGCAATCGCGATGGCCTCATCGATGTGCCCCTCGCCGCGCACCTGCGCGAAGTCGCGGACCCGCCGCAGCAACCGGTTCGCGATGCGCGGGGTGCCGCGCGAACGCTGGGCGATGGCGGCGGCACCGGCGGTCACGATGGGCACCTGCAGGATGCGCGCCGAGCGGCTGACGATGTGCTGCAGGTCCTCGATGCCGTAGAACTCCAGGCGCTGCACGATCCCGAAGCGGTCGCGCAGCGGCGAGGTCAGAAGTCCCGCGCGGGTGGTCGCTCCCACGAGGGTGAACGGCGCGAGTTTCAGCTTGATCGAGCGGGCGGCGGGTCCCTCCCCGATCATGATGTCGAGCTGGCAGTCCTCGAGCGCCGGGTACAGCACCTCCTCGACCACCGGGCTGAGGCGATGGATTTCGTCGATGAACAGCACGTCGCGCGGCTGCAGGTTGGTCAGCTGCGCCGCCAGATCGGCGGGACGCTCGAGCACCGGCCCCGAGGTCTGGCGCAGGTTGACGCCCAGTTCCACCGCGATGATGTTGGCCAGCGTGGTCTTGCCCAGCCCCGGCGGCCCGAAAATGAGCACATGGTCCATGGCTTCGGAGCGCTGGCGGGCCGCGGTGATGAAGATCTCCAGCTGGTGGCGCACGTGCGGCTGCCCGATGTACTCGCTCAGGCGCTGGGGACGGATCGCGCGATCCTGCTGCTCCTCGCCGGGCTGTGCGCTGGTGCCGATGGTGCGGGACGGATCCAAGTCGCCTCCTGACATCACTCGCGGATCGCGCCCTGCAGCGCCAGCCGGATGAGTTCCTCGGTGGAATGTGTACCGGCCTCGATGCCTTTGAGCAAGCGCGCCGCCTCGGCCGGCTTGTACTGCAGCGCCACCAGGGCATCGAATGCCTCGCTTTGCGGATCACCGCCGCCGGGACGCCCGGGGTGTCCCGGCGCGGCCGGCAGCGCGTTGACGCGGTCGCGCATTTCAATGATCAGACGCTCGGCGGTCTTGCGGCCGATGCCGGGAATGCGGGTGAGCATGCCGACATCCTCACCCACCACGCAGCGCGTGAAGCCCTCGACACTCATGCCCGAGAGCACGCCCAGCGCAATCTTCGGTCCGACGCCGGACACCTTGAGGAGGTTGCGGAACAGCCGTCGTTCCTCCTCGGTGGCGAAGCCGTACAGGATGTGGGCGTCCTCGCGGACCACCAGGTGCGTGATCAGGTGGACGCTCTCCCCGACCGCCGGCAGATTCAGGAACGTGGACATCGGGGCCTCGAGCTCGTAACCCACGCCGCCGACATCCAGGGTCACGGCCGGCGCCGTTTTGGCGGCAATGCGTCCATGCAGGAAGCCGATCAACCGCCACCTCCTCCGGATGGAGCGCAGCGCCGCGTCACCTGGGCATTGAGCAGCAGCTGCAGCCGGCGGGTGTGGGCATGACAGACCGCCACCGCCAGCGCGTCACCGGCATCCACGCCCGGCGCGGCGGCGAGCTGCAGCAGCACTTTCATCATGTGGGACACCTGGCTTTTCTCGGCGGCACCGGATCCCACGACGGCCAGCTTGATGGCCCTGGGCGCGTACTCGAACACCGACGTCCCCACGGGCACGGCGCACAGCGCGGCGCCGCGCGCCTGCCCGAGCTTCACGGCGCTGTCGACGTTGCGATTGACGAACACGCGCTCGATGGCGATCTCATCGGGACGGTACTCGGCGATGAGGCCTGCGACACCCTCGAATATCATCCGCAGCCGCCCCGCCAGCGAATCCTGCTCCGGCGCTGCGATGCAGCCATTGGCGATGTGGGTGTGGCCATTGCCCTCGCAGTCGATGATGCCGAACCCGGTACGCCGCGAGCCGGGGTCGAGCCCCAGGACGCGGACGCGCGCGGCGCTGCTCAGGGGCACGGGGTTGGCAACGGCTTCGGGATCGAACTGTCGCCAGGAACTCATGTCCCGGAAAACCGCGCGTTGGTGTAGACGCCCTGCACCTCTTCCAGAGCGTGCAGGCCCGCCACCAGGCTGCGCATGGCCGCCGCCACCTCGCCGCTCACGTCGACGGCGGTCGCGGCGCGCTGGGTGACCTGGGCGCTCAGGGCGACGAACCCCGCAGCCTGCAGGGCCTCGCGCACCTTCGGGAAATCCTCCGGATCGGTCAGAATCTCGATGCCTCCGCTGTCCGCATGCACGTCCTCGGCCCCTGCCGCCAGCGCCAGTTCCGTCAGCGGCACGGAGCCGAGGGTCGGCGCGTAGCTCAATACGCCGGTCCTGGCGAACAGGTAGGACACCGAACCCTGCGCCCCCAGGTAGCCTCCATGTACGGCGAAAAGCCGCCGCAGATGCGTCGCCAGGTCCTCGCGCTGCCGCGTCGAGCACTCGATCAAAACGGCAGTGCCGCCCGGTCCATAGCCTTCGTATTGCACTGTGTTGAATGCTGCAGGCACAGCCCGCGACTGAGGCAGGTATGATAGCTGCATTCGGCGCGCAGTGACATGCCGCGCGTCCAGAGGCCGCAAGGAGAACGGGCCGTGGAAGCCGCCCAACTGTGTCCGCCGCAGCTGCGCAATGCCATTGCCGATATGCGTGCCGTCGTGACGCCGGCAAGCGATGCGCCGGAGGCCGCCATTGCGTTGGCAACCGAGGCCGCCGAGGTCATCGGCGCCCTGACCGGCGATGCGCAGTTGGCGGCGGCGGTGCTGGCCCAGCCCATGATGGGCCGCGCGGGCGTCACGCCGGAGAGTCTCGAACGGTTGCTCGGCGCCGGGGCGGCGCGCGTGGCGCTGGATCTGCAGCGGCTCGGGGAGATCGGTCTGTCCCGGGACTGGGCACCCGAGCGCGGCCTGGATGCGCACCAGGCCGAGACCGTGCGCAAGATGCTGCTGGCCGTGGTCGGCGATCAGCGACTGGTGCTGGCGCGCCTGGCCGAAGCCCTGGTGCGGCTGCGGCACGCCCGCGACCTCGCGGTGTCCGAGCGCGAGCGGCTGGCGATGGAGGTGCGGGCGATCTTCGCGCCCCTCGCCAACCGGCTCGGCATCTGGCAGCTGAAGTGGGAGCTGGAGGATCTGGCGTTCCGGTACCTGGAACCGGAGGAATACCGGCAGCTCGCCGCCGCGCTCAACGAAAGGCGCGCCGACCGGGAGCGGTATATCGAGGACTTCTGCGCGCGGCTGCGCGCGAGCCTGGCCGCCGCCGCGGTCAGCGCCCAGGTCTATGGCCGCCCGAAACATATATTCAGCATCTACCGCAAGATGCTGCGCAAACACCTGCCCTTCGAGCAGATCTTCGACGTCCGCGCGGTGCGCATCGTGGTGGACTCGGTGGCCGAGTGCTACGCGGCCCTGAGCGTCGTGCACGGGGAGTGGCAGTACATACCGGCCGAATTCGACGACTACATCGCGACGCCGAAGGACAACCAGTACCGTTCCATACACACGGCCGTGGTCGGCCCCGAGCAGCGCAGCGTCGAGATCCAGATCCGCACGCGCGAGATGCACGACCACGCCGAACTGGGTATCGCGGCCCACTGGCAGTACAAGGAGGGCAATGCGCACGATGCCGAGTACCAGCGCAAGATCGAGGCGGTGCGCAGGCTGCTGCATCCTGAAGAGCAACCACAGGAGGAACCGGATGTCCTGGAGAGCCTGCGCGGCCAGATCTTCGCCGACCATATCTATGCGCTGACCCCCAAGGGGGAGGTGGTGGAGCTGCCCCGGGGCGGCACGCCGCTGGATTTCGCCTACCAGGTGCACAGCAACCTCGGGCACCGCTGCCGCGGCGCCAAGGTCAACGGCCGGATCGTGCCCCTCACCTATCAGCTCAGCAACGGCGAGGTGGTCGACATCATCGCCGGCAAGCACCCTGCTCCGAGCCGCGACTGGCTGGCTCCGGAGCTGGGGTACCTCGCCTCGGCCCGCAGCCGCACCAAGGTCCGCGCCTGGTTCCGCCGGCAGGATTCCAGCGACAACCGCGCGGCGGGCCGCTCGATCGCCGAGCGCGAAATGCTGCGCGCCGGAGCCGGCGCCGAACTGCTGCCCGAACTCATGAAGCAGCTGCGGGCGCCCGGCGCCGATGATTTCTACCAGCTGCTCGGCGAAGGTGAGATCACGGCCACGCAGCTCTCGCAGGCGCTGCTGCGCCTGGTCCGGCCGGCGGCCCCGGAACTGCCGGTACGCAAGCCGCGGCCGGCCGGGCCGGCGCGGCGCCATCCTGTGGACATCGAAGGCGTCGGCGACCTGCCCATCACGCTGGCGAGTTGCTGCGCACCGCTGCGGCCGCAGCCGATCGTCGGCTACATCACCATCGGGCGTGGAGTCACCATCCACCGTGCCGAATGCCGCAATTTCGCCCGCATGCGCGCCGAGAAGCCCGAGCGGATGCTGCAGGTGGAATGGTCCAGCGGCGCCCAGGACCTGATCGAGGTCGAACTGGTCGTGTTCGCGTACGACCGGCGGGGACTCGTGCGTGACATCACCGATGTGGTCGCCCAGGAGCGGCTGAGCATCGAGGGCATGAATACGCTGACCGACGAGGACCGCATCGCCCGCGTCGCGCTGCGACTGGGGGTCGCCGATCTCGAACAGCTCGGAAATCTCGTCAGGCGCCTGCAAGGAGTGCCGAATGTCTCGGAGGTGCGACGCACTCGCTAATACCCGCGCCCGCGGCGATGCGATAGTGTGCGCACCGGTTCACACCGCCCGCACACCTCGAGGACGCCGCAGTATCGTGCCGCAGATCCAGTTTCCGGAATCGCCCAGGCGCAGATTGCTCAAGACATTGCTGGTGGACAACGATCGGGAGATGCTGCAGCACTGCGTCGCCCGGATCGGCGGCCGTCAGGCGGTGACCGTTGCGACCAGCAAGGCGCTGGCGCTGCACCTGCTGCGGCACAGCCCGCAGTTCGAGGTCGTGGTGGCCTGTGAGCGGCTCGCGGACGGCTCGGGCCTGGCGCTGCTCGATGAGATCCAGGGCAAGTGGCCGAACCTGACACGTGTCTTCTGCACCGAACGGGCACGGCTGGACCAGGTGCGCAATGGCCTGAACGCGTTCCGGCTGCGCCACACGCTCACCTATCCCGTGAAACCGGTCAAGCTCGAGTTGCTGTTGCTGCAGCTGGCGCGTGCCCGCGCGGCGAGCAGCGGCCGGATGCGGGCGCTGTTGGGTTAGGCGGTCGCATCCCAGGGCAGGCGCTGCAGATCGACGTTGCCGCCGGTGAGGATCACGCCGACGCGCCGCCCGGCAACCTCGAGCGACCCGTTCAGCAATGCCGCGACCGGCACGGCCGAAGACGGCTCTATCAGGATCCTCAGTTCGTCCCACACCCGGCGCATGGCCGCCACGATCTGTGCCTCGGTCACCGTACCGACCGCCGCCACCCGCGTACGGATGACCTCGAAGGTGCTCGGCGCGATGGTCGCCAGCAGGCCATCGGCCAGCGAGCTCGGCTGCGCGACGGCGGTGATGACGCCCGCCGTGCGCGAGCGCAGGGCATCGTCTGCGCCGGCGGGCTCTGCGCCGAGGATCGCCATCCGGGCGTCCAGTCCCTGTGCCGCCACGGCCGTGCCGCTGATCAGGCCACCCCCGCCGATCGGGCAGACGATGACGTTGAGGTCGGGGACCTGCTCCAGCAGTTCCAGCGCCACGGTTCCCTGTCCGGCCATCACCTCGGCGTTGTCGTAGGGATGGATCAGGGTCGCGCCGGTCGCGGCGACGATCTGCTCGGCGCGCTCCTGGCGGGCGGCGAGCGTGGGCTCGCACAACTGCAGCTGCGCTCCATACCGGCGCATGTTCTGCTGCTTGCTCTGCGGCGTGGTACGGGGGGCGACCACGTACGCCGGAATGCCCCGGCTGCGGGCCGCGAGGGCCAGCGCTGCGCCATGGTTGCCCGAGGAATGGGTCACGACGCCGCGGCTGGCCTGCTGCGGCGACAGGCTCAGCACGGCGTTGAAGGCGCCGCGGGCCTTGAAGGCGCCCGCGCGCTGCAGGTTCTCGCATTTGAAGTACAGCGCCGCGCCGAGTTCCTCGTCGAGTGCCTCGCTCACCAGGACCGGCGTGCGACGCACGCTGCCGCTGATGCGCCGCCGGGCGGCCTGGATGGCGTCGAACCCGGGTGCGCTGGTCATCGTTTGGCGGGCCTAGCGATTGAGGTTGTCGATGGCCCGCTTGTCGGCGGCCAGGGCGGCCTCGTGCAGCGCCTCCGACAAAGTCGGATGGGCATGGATCGTACGCTGCAGGTCCTCGGCGCTGGCGGAATACTCCATGGCCAGTACCGCCTCGGCGATGAGTTCACCGGCCATCGGACCGATGACATGCACCCCGAGGATTTCATCGCTGGCCTTGTCCGCGATGAGCTTGGCGAAGCCCTGCGTGCTCTCCAGGGCCCGCGCCCGGCCGCTCGCCATGAACGGAAACACGCCGACCTTGTACGGCCGGCCGCTGGCCTTGACCTGCTCCTCGGTCTCACCGACCCACGCGATTTCCGGTGCCGTATAAATGACGGACGGCACGACGTGGTAGTTGACCTCGCCGTAGTGCCCGGCGATGAGGTCGGCCACCATGACGCCCTCCTCCTTGCCCTTGTGGGCCAGCATCGGACCGCGGACGCAGTCGCCGACGGCCCAGACCCCCTCTGCGTCCGTGCGGCATTTGTCGTCCACCTGGATGAAGCCGCGCGGGTCGAGCTGCACGCCGGTACCCTCGGCCAGCAAACCGGTCGTGTACGGGCGGCGGCCCACGGCGATGACCAGCGTATCGACCTCGAGGGACTGCTCCCCCTTGCCGTCGGTGTACCGCACGCTCACCGTGTCGCCCTTAACCGTCGCCCCTGTGACCTTGGTGCCGGTGCGGATGTCCATGCCGAGCTTCTTGAACTGCTTGGCCGCTTCCCGCGCCAGCTGCTGGTCGGCAATGGCGAGGAAGGTATCCAGGGCCTCCAGTACCACGACTTCGCTGCCGAGGCGCCGCCACACGCTGCCCAGTTCCAGCCCGATGACGCCCGCCCCGATGACGCCGAGCCGTCTGGGAACGGCGGTCAGTTCCAGCGCCCCCCACGAGTCGATGATGCGCTTGCCGTCGAAGGGCGCGGATTTGAGCTCGATGGGCGCCGAACCCGACGCCAGGACGACGTGCCGCGCACTGAGCGTGCGCGTTTCGCCCTGGTGCGACTTGAATTCGACCTTGCGGTCCGGCAGCAGCCGGCCATGGCCCTGCAGCGCAGTGACGCCGGCGCCCTTGAGCAGCGCCAGCACGCCATCCGTCATCTTCCTGACGATGCCGGACTTGCGCTTCTGCATAGTGCCCACGTCCATGCTCACATCGGGCACCTGGATGCCGTGTACCGCGAACTCCTCGCGGGCCCGGTGGTAAAGCTCGGTGGACTCCAGCAGCGCCTTGGAGGGGATGCAGCCGGCGTTCAGACAGGTGCCGCCGAAGGTCGCAGTGCCGTCGTGGTTCTTCCACTCATCGATACACGCGACCGACAGACCATTCTGGCCGGCGCGGATCGCCGCCGGATATCCGGCAGGCCCACCGCCGATCACGATGACGTCAAAGGAATCAGCCATGAAAACTCCTACAGCCCGAGCAGCATGCGACCCGGATCCTCGAGGCCGTCCTTGATGGCGACCAGGAACTGCACGGCGTCGCGACCGTCGATGATCCGGTGATCGTAGGTGACGGCCAGGTACATCATCGGGCGGATTTCGATCTTGCCGTTGACCACCATGGGCCGCTCCTGGATCTTGTGCATCCCCAGGATAGCGCTCTGCGGGGCATTCACGATCGGGGTCGAGAGCAGCGATCCGAACACGCCGCCGTTGGTGATGGTGAAGGTACCGCCGGTGATGTCCTCGATGCTGATCTGGCCGTTGCGGGCCCGCGTGGCGTAGGCGCTGATCTCCTTCTCGATGTCCGCGAAGCTCTTCTGGTCGGCGTCGCGCACGATCGGCACCATCAGGCCGCGTTCCGTGGAGACGGCCACCCCGATGTCGTAGTACTCGTGATACAGAATGTCGCTGCCGTCGACCGAGGCGTTCAGCACCGGGAACTTCTTCAAAGCTTCGATCGTCGCCTTGACGAAGAACGACATGAAACCCAGTTTCACGCCGTGCCCCTTCTCGAACCGGTCCTTGTAGCGGGCCCGCAGGTCCTGGACGGCTCCCAGGTCCACTTCATTGAACGAGGTGAGCAGGGCCTGTGTGGACTGCGCCTCGACCAGGCGCTGGGCCACCCGTTGCCGCAACCGGCTCATGGCCACCCGCTGCTCGGCGCGGCCGGTGCGCGGCCCCGCCGGTGTCGGCGCCGGCGCCGGTTTGGCCGCAGCCGCAGGTGCGGCTGCAGGCGCCGCGGCCGGCTTGCGGTCCAGGAAGCCGGTGACATCCGATTTGGTCAGGCGTCCGTCGCGGCCCGTGGCCGGAACGGACGCCGGATCGATGTTGTTCTCCTCCACCAGCCGGCGCACGCTCGGGCTGAGTTTCGTGGCGTCCGCAGGGGCGGCGGACCGGGTGGCCGCGGCTGCCGCTGCGGGCGCCGCCGGCGTCTTCGGCGAACCTGCCGCCGGGCCGGCGCCAGCACTGATCGTGGCCAGGACCTGCCCTTCGGTGACCGTCGCGCCGACGGGGAATTTCTGCTCGCCCATCACACCGTCGGCGGGTGCGGGCACTTCCAGGACCACCTTGTCGGTCTCCAGGTCGGCGAGGTTCTCATCGCGCTTGAACGCCTCGCCGGGCTGCTTGTGCCAGGCAACCAGGGTCGCATCGGCGATGGACTCCGGCAGCGCGGGCACTCGGATCTCAATGCTCATCGATATCTCCAGGAGCTCACTTGCGGTCGTTGGAACTCTTGCGCGGGGGACTGACACTGGCGAGTTTATGGCTGACGGCACCGGACTCATCCTGTGCCGCGCCGTGCAGCGCCGCCTCGATCAGGCGTTTCTGCTCGGTCTCGTGGATCTTCGCCAGTCCGGTCGCCGGCGCGGAGGCCGGGGCGCGCCCGGCGTACAGGACATCCTTGTGGCTCAGGGCATCCATGCGATGGCGGATCTGGTACCAGGCACCCTGGTTCTGCGGCTCCTCCTGGCACCACACCACATCGCGTGCGTTCGGATAGCGCTTGATCGCAGCCTCGTAGCCCTCGCTGGGAAAGGGATACAGCTGCTCGATCCGCAGCAGCGCCACGTCCTTGATGTTCTCGGCGCGGCGCGCCTTGAGCAGATCCCAGTAGACCTTGCCGCTGCAGAACACCAGGCGACGGATCTGCGCCGGGGGGAGGTCATCGAGTTCGTCGATGACCGCGGCGAAGGCGCCCTTGGTCAGATCGGCAAGCGAAGACACCGACAGCTCGTTGCGCAGCATGCTCTTGGGGGTCATCACGATCAGCGGCTTGCGGAATGCCCGCAGCATCTGCCGGCGCAGCATGTGGAACATCTGCGCCGGAGTGGACGGCACGCACACCTGCATGTTGTTCTCGGCGCACAGCTGCAGGAAGCGCTCCAGGCGCGCCGAGGAGTGCTCGGGGCCCGCACCCTCGTAACCGTGCGGCAGGAACAGCACCAGGCCGCACAGACGCCCCCACTTGGACTCACCGGAGCTGATGAACTGGTCGATGATGATCTGCGCACCGTTGGCGAAGTCGCCGTACTGGGCCTCCCAGATATCCAGCGCATTCGGCTCGGTGGTCGAATAGCCGTACTCGAAACCCAGCACCGCCTCCTCGGAGAGCACCGAATCGTAGACGTCGAACCGCGGCTGGTGGGCCAGCAGATGCTGCAGCGGCACGTAGGTCTCGTCGGTATTCTGCTCGTGCAGCACGGCATGCCGATGGAAGAAGGTGCCGCGACCCACGTCCTGGCCGACGATGCGGACGCTGAACCCGTCCTCGAGCAACGCGGCATAGGCAAGATTCTCGGCGCAGCCCCAGTCCATGGGCATTTCGCCCGCCAGCATCTTCTGGCGGTTGGCGATCACCTGCGCCACGCGCGGATGCAGCGTGAAACCCTCCGGACGCTCGATCAGCCGCGCCCCGAGCTTTGCCAGCCGTTCCGGCGCGATGGCGGTCTGGACCCGCTCCTGGATGTCCACGTGCGCGTACTTGGTCCAGTCGACGGTGTACTTGTTGCCGATCAGGCCGAGCGAGGCACGGGCCTGCGGACGGCCCTCATCCAGGCCGGTGCGATAGCGTTCCACCATCTGCGCCGCATCCGCGGCGGTCACGACACCGGCATTGGCCAGCTGGTCCGCATACAGCTGTCGAGTCGTCGGGTGCTGGCGGATGACCTTGTACATTCCGGGCTGCGTCGCGGCCGGTTCGTCCGCTTCGTTGTGGCCCAGCCGGCGGTAGCACACCAGGTCGATGACCACGTCCTTTCTGAACTTGGTGCGGTATTGCAGCGCCAGGCGTCCCACGAACACCACGGCTTCGGGATCGTCGCCGTTGACGTGGAAGATCGGCGCCTCGAGCATTTTCGCCGCATCCGAACAGTACATGGTCGAGCGCGCATCGCGCGGGTCGGAAATCGTGAATCCAACCTGGTTGTTGATGATGATGTGCAGCGTACCGCCGGTGCAGAAGGCACGCGTCTGCGACAGCTGCAGAGTCTCGGTGACCACGCCCTGCCCGGCGAAGGCGGCGTCACCGTGGATCTGGATGGGCAGCACCTTGGCCCCCGTCGTATCCCCGCGGCGTTCCTGGCGGGCGCGCACGGAGCCTTCGACCACGGGGTTGACCACCTCGAGGTGCGACGGATTGAAGGCGAGCGCGACATGCACGTTGCCGGCCGGGGTCTTCAGGTCCGAGGAGAACCCCTTGTGGTACTTCACGTCGCCCGAACCCTGCAGGTGGGCCACGTCGTACTTGCCCTCGAATTCGGAGAAGATGTCCGCCGGGGCCTTGCCGAGCAGATTCACCAGCACGTTCAGGCGGCCGCGATGGGCCATGCCGATCACGGTCTCTTCGGTGCCGCAGGCGCCGGCCTGCTGGATGACGTCATCGAGCAGCGGTATCAGCGACTCCCCGCCCTCGAGCGAGAAGCGTCGCTGACCCACGTATTTGGTGTGCAGGTAACGCTCCAGGCCTTCGGCGCCGGTGAGCTGCCAGAGGATGTTGCGCCGTTCCTCGGTACTGTAGTTGCGGCTGACCTGGCCGGCCTGGAACTGGTCCTGAAGCCAGAGGCGCTCCTCGGAGGAGGAGACGTGCGCGAATTCTGCACCGATGCTGCCCCCGTAGATGGCCTCGAGGCTGGCGAGGATTTCGCGCAGCTTCATGCGGCTGGGAATGGTCGCGTTGCGGGTGGCCGTGAAGAATTCGCTGTCGAGATCGGAACTCTCTAGGCCGAAGTACGACAGCTCCAGCACCTTCGGCCGTTCGCGCTTCATCAGACCGAGCGGATCGAGCTTGGCGACCAGATGACCGCGATTCGACCAGATCTGGATGAGCCGGGAGACGGCCGCCTGCTTGGCGCCGTTTCGGGTGTCGGCCGCCGTGGCGGCAGCGGCCGGCGGGTGCTGTGCCCGCGCGGCGATACCTGCGATGACCGGGCCATGGGCACGCTCCGTGGCCGCACGCGGTCCCAGGCCATCGAAGTAGGTGCGCCACTGCGGTGGTACCGAGCTCGGATCACTCAGGTACTGTTCGTAAAGGCCTTCGAGATAATCGGCGTTTCCGCCGTACAGGGGTGTCGATTCAAGCATTCGGAGGGTGCTCAGTGAGGGCTGGCGCAGGAGCGGCGCTCGGGCATCGCACTAATGCCAGGGCGGGCACCCGTTTGCGGGCACCTGTCACTCCTGGTGGTGGCGGTCCCGCGACGAGGCAGGCGGCTGTTCACTCCAGACCCTGGTTGGAAAAGGCAAGCGGCAAAGGATAAGTTTAACGTAACCCGCGACGCTATGAAACGCGTCATGCCCGCCCGTCCAGCCTCGGCTTGATTAAATTCGCGTGGGGCTAGATCAGAAAAAGTCCGGCACCACCGTCCGCAACAGGCTGAATTCATAAACGATCAGCCAAAGATAGCCCGCCAGCACGCCGTACAGCAGCGCGCTCACCGGAACGCGGCCGAAGGCCTTCACCCGGGCCAGCAGAATGAGCACCACCACCCCGGAAGAGGTCAGGCCGAACTTCATCGCCGCAAAGCTCCACCCGTCCCCGTGCACCACCGAATTCATGACCGGGTTTGCCTCGATCGCCCCATGGTTCAGCAGCGCCAGCGTCAGCAGCGCATCCACCACGCACAGGATCAGGATCAGGAGGCCCGCTGCCAGCCATTGCGGGGCATACCAGTCGGTGACTGCCAGACTGGCGTCCTCGACCCGTCGCGGTCCATGACGCCGTCGCAGGAAACTTCCCCGAAGCAGCGAACGCAGCGTCTGGGTGCGCCGATCCGGGGCGCCGCGGCGATCAAGAGAATCGATCAGCCCTGCTTCGTTCTGGGGAGCACGTGAATCCACCGACATTCCTTGATCCGACCCGGCCATGGCGAACGTGACGCCGGGATTGTAGCGAGCCCGTCGTGCAGCGCGCTTACCCTGGTCCGGAGAATCACCGGATGGCGTCACAAACTGCACCACTGCCCGACAGATGGATGCACGTTAGGCGATTATGTTGATCAGACCTCAGGCGGCCGCGGTCTCCGGAGCCTCAGTCGCAGCGTCGGGAACATCGGGTGCGGTGGTGTCGGTCGGGGGCGCGGCTGCCTCGCTGTCCAGGGCCGCATCGCCGCTGGCTTCGTGGGTTGTCGGAGCGGATGCCGCCGGCGCCGCTCGTTCTACATGGGAAATCTTCGGGATCTCATCGTGCAGGCGCAATACCTCGGAAACCGTCGAGATGGTCAGCTGATAACCCTCGGGCATCACCTCGATGCTCTTGGTCCCCTGGCGGGGCAGCGGAATGCGGGCGCGGAAGCAGTAATGAATGGCGGCGGCCGCAATGGCGGGCAGCGTGAAGTGCTTCTCGACGGTCGCGGCGGTCTTGCCGAAACCCTGCGTCAGTACCAGCGACAGACCCGGATCGGTGCCGCTTTCAATGCGCACTTCCAGCAGTTGTAATTTCGCCAGGCCGCCGCCGTGGGAGCGGTCCAGTTCCAGAATGGCATCGACCACCGTGTCGGTCGGCAACAGCAGCTTACGGACTTCCTGGATACGGACCTTGGCCATAGCCATAAGAAGCATGCCCTGCCCGTGGCGGGGAAGACCGAGAACCAGGGCTCAAATATGGCAATTCAGAAGTTATGTCGCGTCCGGATCTGCAGTTCCATGCGCCGGTAGTCGATCACCAGATTGTCGAGCAGCCCCAGCGTATCGATGCCGATCAGCATCGCCGGCCGGGTGGTCATGTTCCAGAGTTCGAAGATGCGCAGGTCGCTGACCGTCAGATACGACGTATGGATGGTCACCGGCCCCAATGACACCGGCGGAATGGGCACATCCTGGCCGGCCTGCACGTCATCCGTCGCCCCGATGATCGAACTCGGGTGCAGGTCCCGGTTCAGATACCGACGCTTGAGTGCCGCCCGCAGGGCCGGGTTCGCCACCGTGGCCTGCCCGCCGGTATCGATGATCGCCTCGACGCGCAGGCTGCCGATGTAGGCGGTGGTCATCAGCAACCCGTTGTGGGCGCGCGTCAGCGGCACGGTCACGTAGCCATCATCGGCGCGCCGGTTATGCGAATGTCGGATCGTGATCTTGTCGTGCATGAAGTCGATGAAGATCCGCTTGTCCTCCAGCCCCTCCATTCCCAGGACGCCATCGGCCCCGCCGAGTGCATCCGGCACGATGGGCAGGACCTTGTCATGCGCTTCCATGTCACCGACGACGAAGGTGTCGACCTTGACGAAGGGCACCACGGCAGAGCCGGTCACGCCGTGCAGCATCATCGAACTGCTCTGCACCAGCGGCAGACCGAGGTCCGCGGCCACCCGCGCCGTGATCGCGGAACTGTTCGCGCCCGTATCCAGGACCAGCCGGTAGGGACCCTTGCCGTTCAGATATACCGGCGCCCAGATGCGTCCCAGCTTGTCGCGCAGTGTGGGTGCGACATAGCGCGGCTCCGGCGCCGTCACGGCAACTTCAGCGATAGCCGGTTCCGGGGCCGTGCTGGGGGCGGCTGGTGTGCCCGGCGCTGCCGGGGCGGACGCGCCGGCGGGCGGCGTGGAGGCCGTTTCCGCGCTCACCGGGCACAGGGCCCCGATCAGCAGCAGCAGTCCCGCCGAATATGCGTAGTACTTTTGCCGCACCATCCCAGGCTCCTTCGGCGCCGGCCCGCCGTTGGACGATACCATCTTAGCGCACGGTGCGGATGTCCACCGATTCGGTCACGGGATCGAACAGGATCTGTGCCTCACCACGCTCCAGTTGCCGCCTGACCTGTGACACTTTGGTCGCCAGCGGCACTTCCTCGGTGCCGTAATCGGTTCCCTCGCGCAGGACGAACGACTCGATCACGGCCTGCAACGTCTGCGGGGCAAGCGCCGCCCAGGGAACCGCAACCATCTGCGGCGGTTCCTCGCGCGTCACGGCTTGCGGATCCGGATGGGGACCGCCACGTCATCGCTCACCCAGCCGGCGTGGCCGTCGGCGGTCCGCACCAGGTTGAAGCCCGCATAGCGACGCTGCAGCCACACCACTTCACCCTCCCGTATGCTGCCACTGGCAGCCGCGGACTGGGCAGGCGCCAGATGCAGCGTGGCGGGCGAGAGCACCACCGCGCGGTACAGATCCGACCAGCGCACCACGGCCGCATCGGCACTCACGCACAGCAGCAGCGCGGCCGTCACCATCAGCGGTCGCGCCAGGCGTCGCGGCGGCCCTCGCAGGCACAGCAGCACCGCGGCTGCGCACAATGTCCAGATTGCCACGAGACCCACCCACATATAGGTATCGAAGCCGAAATACCGCGCGCCCGCCAGCCATGGACTGACGGCGGGCGGTGAGATGCCTGCGCGCTGCCGCGCCGCCGCCAGATTCGATTCGATGACGGCATTGCCGGGGGCCAGCACCAGCGCCCGCTCGTATGCGAGGATGGCCCGTCCGGGTCTGCCCAGGCGCAGCCAGGCATTGCCCAGGTTGAACAGCACCGGCGCTGAAAAACCGTGGCGGGCGATGACCTGCTCGTAGGTCCGGATGGCCTGGCGATAATCGCCTGAGGCCATGGCCTGCTCGGCCGCCGCAGGCGACGCCTCGTCGGCCAAAGCGCCCCCGGCCACCAGTACCAGCAACAGCAGCCAGCAGGCCCTCATGTGATCGCCTCCAGGCGGTCCATCTGTTCGAATACCCGCCGCTGCCACTCCTGCAGGGCCTTCGTGCCGAGCTGTTCACCGGCATACGTGGCCTTTTCGGCCATGGCGAATATGGCCTGCAGCTGCGAGCTCTGCTGCGGCAGATGTTGCGCAATCAGCGCCTGGTCCACCGCCTCGGCCGGAACCTGCCACAGGTCGGCCAGTCGCTCCTGCAGGGCGTGTCGGGCCGCCGAGAAGAATGCCGGCGTGTCACCGCGGTTCAAGGCGGCGGACATCGATTCGAGATTGATCCTGACGGCCGCCAGCCGCGCGGCATGCAGCATGAGCGCCGGATCGCTGAGCCGCAGCTGATGGCGTCTGATGAGCATCACCGCGGCCAGCATCAGCGCCACGGGAGTCAGGGCCGCCCCCAGGAACCAGGGCCGCCAGACCAGCGGCTGCAGGGTCGTCGTATAGCGACCCGATGCGGCGATCTCGGTCGCCACTGTATCCGGGGCCGCGCCCGGCGTGCCGGCACCAGGAGCCGCGGCCTGCAGCGACGGGGCGGCCTGATTCGATGCGGCGCCCGGGGTGACGGTCACCCGCAGTGGGTCGGTCGTGCGCGTGACGTAGCGTCCTGCTTCCGGATCGAAGTAGCTGAACGACAGCCCGGGCAGCGTGAGTTGCCCCGTCTGCAGCGGCACCACCGGCTGGGAGAATGTCTTCAGCCCCTGCAGGCCGGTGTCATCGTCGGCCGTCACCTTGGATTCGGGACGATAGACCCTCCAGTCGGACAGATCGTGCAGTCCATCGGAATTGACCCGCGACAGGTTGCCCTTGCCGGTGATCGTCAGTTTGAACGTCAGCGGGTCGCCGACCGCACCGTGCGCGGGTACCACCGAGGTCGCAGCCTGGAACTGGCCGACGGCACCGGAGAAGTCCGCCGGTCTGCCATCCACCGGCAGGGGCAGTACGGTCAGGGGAGCTGCGTCGGGCTTGAGCGTGACGCTTCGTTGGATGACCCTGCCGAACAGGTTGTTGAAATCCGAATCGTCCATGAAGGCGCCCGGCGACGCGGTACCGAACAGCGCCCGCAGCCGCGAGGCCATGTCGGAGTCGGACCCCGGAAGCTGCACGTTGATGGTGAGCGGCAGCTCCAGTCCGATCGGATAGCTGCCGCTCTTGAGCGCACCCAACACCGAGTTCCAGGTCAGCACCGTGTAACCGATGCCACCGACCACCTCCTCGGTCTGGGTGGGGCGCTTGTCGAGACCGCTGACGGTGAAGGCGTCTCCTGCGGCTGCCAGCGGCCCTTCCAGTCGCGCGCTCAGACCCTCGCGGAAGTAAGCCTTGATCTGGATCGGTACCAGCTCACCGACATACAGCTTCGACTTCGGCACGACCACCTTCATGACCGGCATTGCCGCCCGGACCGCCGCCGCGACATCAGGCGCTCCCGCATGCGCCGCGCCGGAGGCACCGGCCCCGTCCGGGGGGCCAGCGGCAGTCCCCGGTGCGGTGACATGCACCGCGACCGCCGCGGTCCTCATGCTGCCGACCTGGATGGGCGGAATGGTGAAGGTGCCCTCCTGGCTCGCCGTGACGCGGTACGTGCGGGAGAAAACGGCACTGACGGCACCGTTCATGTTGCGGATCGACGTTGACTGGCCGTCGGGATTGATGACCAGACCCGGCACCCGCGGAATGATGGGCGCCGCGTCCTCGTCACCCGTGATCGTGACCGTCAGTTCCGAGGACTCATCCAGGGAGAACGTCGATGGATCCAGCGTCACCGTCACCCGCCCAGCCGCACTCGCCGCCACCGGTCCCAGTGCGAGCAGGCTCGCAAGGAGCGCAAGAAAAAACCGCGCACCGCTGCCCATCACCAGTCCTTGAGAGGCTGCGTGGGCGACTTCACGGATTTGGCATTCAACAGTCCCGTGCCCAGATGCCGTTCCTCACCCTTCGCGGAATCCAGCAGCTGTTCGGCCTCGACGCGTGACATCTCTCCCGGCTTGCCGATGTCCTGTGCAGCGGCCTGCGCGCTTTGGGATTGCTGCCCGGATTGCTGTTGCGGTTCTGGCTGAGTCGGTCCGGCAGGCCGGGGCTGTCCCTGCTGATTCTGGGGATTCTGCTGCCCTTGCGGATTGTGGCCGTTCTCCGGGTTCTGCTGGTTTTGCTGACTCTGCTGATCCTGCGGATTTTGCTGGCCGCCCTGCTGTTTCTTCTGATTCTGCTGATTCTGCTGATTCTGCTGGTTCTGCTGGTTCTGCTGGTTCTGCTGGTTCTGCTGGTTCTGCTGGTTCTGCTGCTTGTTCTTGTCGCTCTGGTTCTGCTGCGAATTCTGTGACTGCTGCTGCTTCTTGAGTTCATCCAGCCGCTTCTGCACGACAGCGCGGTTGAATTTCGCGTCCGCATCGTCGGGTCGCATCTGCAGCGCCGTGTCATAGGCGCCGATCGATTGCTCCCAGGTCTTGATCGTCGACTGTGGATCCTTGGCGACGCCCTTCTCGCCCTGGCGGAACAGGGCGTTGCCGAGGTTGTAGTAGGCGCTTTGCTGCAGCGGAATCTCCTGGGTCTTCAGCGCGCTGCCGAACGCCGAAGCCGCGGCTGCGTAGTCGCGCGCCCTGTAGGCCGCCGCGCCCAGATTGAACTGCAGCCGGGCCTGTGTGGGATCGGATTTGAGGCTCTGCACGTAGTCATGTTGCGCGAGCGAGTATTCACCTTTCCGGTACTCCTCCTGCGCCGTTCGCGGGGAGGCATGGCCGTGCGCGGGCAGGAACGGCAGTACTCCCATGACCAGTGCGGCGGCGAGGGGCGCACCCGGCGCAACGACCGCCGCGGCGCGGCGCCGCACCCCGATGCCCACCAGCCATTGCAGCATCAGCAGCGTGATGGCCGCGGCCAGGGGCCACTGGAACAGTTCGGCGTAGACCGCGACCTTCCGGTCCGCGTGCTGGCGTTGCGCGAGTTCCTTGAGTTTCTGATCGTACAGGCTGACCACGCCCTGTCCCTCGGTACCGAGCGGTACGTACACCCCGCCCGTCGCGGCGGCGATCTGCCGCAGCATGTCGGCATCCAGATGCGACCTGACGAAGTTGCCTTCAGGATCCTTGACGAACTGGGTACCGCCGGCGTTGTCGGGCACGGGGATGATCTCTCCCGCCGCGGTGCCTACGCCAACCGTGAAAATCACCATGCCCTTCCGGGCGGCCGATTGGGCGGCGGCGAGCGCGTCCCCTCCGAGGTCCTCCCCGTCGGTGATCAATACCATGACCTTCTGCGTGTCACCCCGCAGCGCGAGCGTCGACTCGCCCAGCCGGATCGCCGAGGCGATGTCCGTACCGCCCAGGGGGATGGTGTTCGTGTCCAGAGACTGCAGAGTTTCCCGGAAGGCATCGTAATCGGTGGTCACGGGCGCCTGCAGGAACGCCTCGCCAGCGAATGCCACCAGTCCCACCGCGTCGCCGTTGAGTCGATCGATCAGGTCTTCCACCGCAAGTTTCGCCCGTGTCAGCCGGTCCGGCTTCACATCGGGGGTCAGCATGGACTTGGAGGTATCGATCGCGAACAGGATGTCGAGCCCGCGTCGCTCGGTCTGCTCCATGCGCATCGAGCCCAGGGGCCGGGCGAGAGCGGCGCAGGTCGCGGCGATGACCAGGCAGAAAAGCCCCCGTCGCAACCACAACAGCGGCCGGGACACCGTGTACATCGCCGAGTCGGTATCGCGCGCGAGCGAGAACGATCGCACCCGCCGTCGTTGCAGCCGATCGAACCCGGCATACCCCAGCAGCACCAGCGCTACGAGCACAAGGGCCGCCAGCAGCCACAACGGCTGTGCGAAGTGGGTAAGGGGCATCAAGCCGGTATCCGCCGTCGCAGGGTGAACTGGGAGAGCAGACTCAATCCCAGCACCACCAGGGCCCCCAGGGCCGGCCAGGCAAACAGTTCCTCCCACTCCTGGTAGCTGTGGACGCTGAAGGAGGTCTTTTCCAGCTTGTCGATTTCACTGTAGATGCGGTTCAGGGAATCCGTATCGGTCGCCCGGTAGAACCGCGCACCGGTGGTATCGGCGATCTTCTTCAGGGTGTCCTCATCGACATCCACCTTTTCCATGACGATGCGGCGGCGACCGAAAGCGTCCGTCACCGGAATCGGGGCTTCGCCGCGGACTCCGATGCCGATGGTATACACCTTCACGCCCAGCGCCTTGGCTGCCTCGGCGGCGGTGAGCGGCGTGATCTGGCCGGAATTGTTCTGCCCATCCGTCATCAGGATGATGATCTTGGATTTCGCAGTCTGGTTGCGCAGGCGGTTGAGACCTGAGGCCAGTGCCGATCCGATGGCGGTGCCGTCCTCGATGTCGCCGATCTTGATCCGGTCCAGATTGCCGAGCAGCCAGGCGTGGTCCAGCGTTACCGGACTGACCAGGTACGGCAGGCCGGCGAAGATCGTCAACCCGATGCGATCGTTCGGCCGCGCCTCGATGAACTTGCGGACGACGGACTTGACCACATCCACGCGGCTGGCCGGGACACCGTCCAGCTTGAAGTCCAGCGACTGCATGGAACCGGACACGTCCAGCAGCAGCATGATGTCGACGCCGCTCGCATGCACCGTCGCACTGGTCGCACCCTCCTGCGGCCGCGCCAGCGCGACGATGAGCAGCGCCAGGGCCAACAGCGGCAACCCCGCAAGCACCGAACCGATGCGGTTGCGAGTGCGGCGTGCCACCGCCCGCACCAGCTCCAGGCTCGGATACTCGATGGCCGGCACCGGACCGCGCCGTCCGCGCCACAGCAGCAGCAGCGGCACCACGGCCAGCAGCCACAGATATTCAGGATTGGCGAAGCGGTACATCGATGACTTCGGGATTGACGGCAGCGGGCGGCGGGGACGGCGCCGCCGTGGTTGCGACGAAATGTCTCGCGCTCGCGAACATGCGCTCCATTTCGGTCGCATTCAGCGACCAGCGGGCGAACTTGGCGAGATCGCAGTAGTTCAGGAACTCGGCGAGGGCGTGCTCGTGGGCCTGGAGCACGGATCCCACCTGCGCCAGGCAGTCCCGCAGGAACTCGTTCGTCGTAAGATGGGTCGCGAGCACATTGAAACGCTCCTCAACATAGGCCCGCACCACGTCGGAAACCGCCGCCGAGAACGCCCGTGCATCTCCGGCCTGCATGAGCGGTCGCGTCGCCTCGAGTCGCCGCAGGGTACGCTCCAGCAGTGTGAGCGGCGGCCGACGTGAGCGATACCAGCGCCAGCCCCACCACAGCAGACCGAGCAGCACCAGCACCGCCGCGCCCAGCACCGCCAGCCCGCGCCAGTCCAGAGGAATGAGGTACGGCGGACGGATGTCACGGATATCCGGACCGGCCTGATTCACGGATGGCGCGCCTCGCGCCGGCGGAAGAAGCTCATCAGCGAGCCGATGTAGGGTTCGGCGGTACTGAGCATCAGGCTGTCGATGGCCTCGGCATTCAACATGCGCAGCAGCGTCTCCCGGCTCTTCTGCGCGAGGCTCGCGAAGCGCTCGCGCGTGCGGCGGCTGCCGGTATCGACCTGCATGACCTCGCCGCTCTCCGCATCCTGCAGCACGACGACACCTAAGTCGGGCAGTGTCTGCTCGCGCGGGTCGCGGATGCTGACGGCCACCAGGTCGTGCCGGCGCGAAGCCTGGCTGAGCGCCTGGCGCAGCGGCGTGCGCGACTCGACACTGATGCCCGGGGTCTGGAAGTCGGAAATCAGGAACATCACCGTGCGGCGCAGCGATGTGCGGTTGGCAAACTGCAGCGCCTGGGTGATGTCCGTGCCGCGGCGCGCCGGGCGGAAGAACAGAATCTCGCGCACCACCCGCAGCACATGCCGGCGGCCTTTCTTCGGCGGAATGTACAACTCGACCTGATCCGTGAAGAGCAGCAAACCCACCTTGTCGTTATTGCGGGTCGCCGACAGCGCCAGTACGCAGGCCAGCTCCGCGGCCACGTCGCGTTTGCTCTGCGTGCTCGAACCGAAATGGCCGGACGCGCTCACGTCCACGAGCAGCAGCAGCGTCAGCTCGCGCTCCTCGGCGAATTTCTTCACGAAGGGCCGCGCCGCGCGCGCGGTGACGTTCCAGTCGATGGTGCGGACCTCGTCGCCCGGTACGTACTCCCGCACCTCGTCGAAGTCCATGCCGCGGCCCTTGAACACCGAGTGGTAATGGCCGGCGAGCGAATCGGCAACGATGCGGTTGGTACGGATCTCGATCTGCCGCACCTTGCGCAGAATGTCGCGGGTAATGGCCTCGTTCATGGACGCCTCAGGGAACCGGCAGGCTCTCCAGGATCTTGGTCACGATCTGGTCCGAGGTGATGTCCTCGGCCTCGGCCTCGTAGCTGACCACCACCCGGTGCCGCAGCACCTCCAGGGCCACATCCTTCACGTCCTGCGGTGTGACGTAGCCTCGGCCGTGCAGGAACGCGTTGGCGCGGGCACCCAGGCCCAGGCAGATCGTCGCCCGCGGCGATGCCCCGGCCTGGATGTAGCCGCCCAGGTCCTTGCCGATCACGCGCGGGTCGCGCGTCGCCAGGACCAGATCGACGATGTAGTCGCGGACCTTGTCGTCGATATAGATATGGTTGATGACATGGCGCGCAGCCATGATCTCGGCGCCGCCCACCACCGTGTCCACGGCCATGACCGGCTCGGTCGTGCCCATCGAATCGAGGATGGCGCGCTCCTGGGAACGCGTCGGGTAGTTCAGTACGACCTTCAGCATGAACCGGTCGACCTGCGCCTCCGGCAACGGATAGGTCCCCTCCTGTTCGATCGGATTCTGGGTCGCCATCACCATGAAGGGTTCCGGCAACGGGTGGGTCTCGCTGCCCAGCGTCACCTGCCGTTCCTGCATGGCCTCGAGCAGCGCGCTTTGGACCTTGGCCGGCGCGCGATTGATCTCGTCCGCCAGGATCAGGTTGGCGAACACCGGACCATGCTTGGTCTGGAAGGAACCGTCCCGCGGATTGTAGATCATGGTGCCCACGACATCCGCCGGCAGCATGTCGGGCGTGAACTGGATGCGCTGGAAACTCACGGCCAGCGCCTGGGCGAGGGTCTTCAGCGCCAGGGTCTTGCCCAGACCCGGCACGCCCTCGAGCAGGATGTGGCCATTGGTCAGCAGGGCGATCATCAGCCGGTCCACCAGGTGCTGCTGACCGACGATGACGCGGCCAAACTGCTGGCGCAGGGGGGCGACCCAGACGGCAGCCTGCGCCACGGCTTCCTGCACGGCGCGGATTTCGGCATTGGGTGCGCCCGGTTGCGACAGGCCGCGCGCCACGCCGAGCGCTGCAGCGCCTGAAGCTGTGCCGGGAGTTCTCGATATCGGAGTATTCATGCTCGATCGCACCTTGGTCAGAATTGGACCCAACAAATCAAGTTTAGTGCCTTCAGTCCAGGCTCACCCAGGCGGCATCCTGCCGCGAGGAGCGCACGCAGGCTTCCACGAAGCGCATCCCCGCCACGCCCTCCTCGATCGTCGCCACCCGAATCGGCGGCAACGGTCGGCGCGCTCGCCAGGCCAGCAGCGCATCGGCCACCTCGCTGTACAGCAGGCCGAATCCTTCGAGGGTTCCCTCGGGATGTCCGACTGGAAGATGCGTGACGCCGCTCGCCCAGGGTCCGACGCCGGGACCACCGCGCCGCAGAGTCCGTGGCGGCGCCCCCAGCGGCGCGAAGCGCAGTTCTTCGGGATGCTCCTGATCCCAGCACACGCTAGCCTTGTCCCCGTAGACCCGCAGCCGCAGCGCGTTGTCCTCGCCGGCCGCGACCTGGCTTGCCCACAGCGACCCCTTGGCGCCACCCTCGAAGCGCAGCAGCACCTGGACATTATCATCGAGCCTGCGGCCCGGCACGAAGTGCGTCAGCTCGGCCGCCACGCTGTGGGTGCGCAGTCCGGTCACGTACTCGACGAGGTGATAGGCATGGGTTCCGATGTCGCCGAGACATCCGCCGGGCCCGGCCAGCGCCGGGTCCGTGCGCCAGCCGGCCTGTCGGGAGCCGGACGCTTCCACTGCCGTCGACAACCAGCCTTGGGCATATTCGACCTGAACCACACGGACCGTGCCGAGCTCGCCGGTACGCACCAGCTCGCGGGCCTGGGAGACCATGGGATAGGTGCCATAGGTGTAGGTCACGAAGAACAGCCGTCCCCGGGACTTGGCCAGATCGCGCAGCGTTTCGGCCTGCGCCAGGGTCACCGTCACCGGTTTGTCGCAGATGACATGCGCGCCGGCGTCAAGGAAGGCCTTCGCCGCCGCGAAATGCAGATGGTTGGGTGTCACGATGACGACGGCCTCGATGCCATCGGCACGTGCGGCCTCACGCCTGGCCATCTCCTCGAACGATGAGTACACGCGCTCGGCGGCAAGACCAAGCTGCGCGCCCATGTCGCGGCCCTTCTCGGCCTGACTCGAAAACGCCCCGGCGAGCAGTTGATACCGCCCTTCCAGACGCGCGGCCATCCGGTGCACGGCGCCGATGAACGCACCGGGGCCACCGCCCACCATGCCGTATCGGATTGGGGCTTCGCTCATGGACACAGTCTCGTCCGGTGACACATCTCAGGCGCGGCAGATTCTAGTAAAACAACATAACAGCATGAATTATATAATGTTATCCTAGTCATGCCTCTTGCAGTTGGCCCCACCGCTGACCCGCTACAATACCGCGTTCCCTCGCTTCCCGGCAGCCGCCACGGTTCATTCGCATCAGCGGCGGCGGAACACTGCGACGGTTTCCACGTGCTCGGTGAAGGGCATCAGATTGAAAGCGGTCAGTTCGCTCAGCCTCAGAGCGCCGGACTGCGCCAATCGTTCCCCATCGCTCAGAAAACTTTCCAGGCTGCAGCTGACATAGATCAGTTGCTCCGGTGGTTCCCGCGCCAGAGCCTGTGTGAGTGCGGGCTCCAGGCCCTTGCGCGGCGGATCGACGATGACGGTCTGCGCATCGCGGGCGGCTTCCGCTACGGCGCCGGCCGGCCCCGGCACCACCTGGATGTCCGCGCGCCGCTCCGGCGTCAGTTGCGCCAGGCCCATCCGCAACCCCTCCAGGGAGAAGGGGGTGGCTTCGTTCAACGTAAGCGTACCCACCCGCTCCAGTATCGACAGGCCGATGGCGCCGACGCCGGCATAGAACTCGCTCACCCGCGCGCCGGCGGGAATGCGGTCACGGATGTGGCCGACCATCCGGCCCGCAATTTCCAGGTTGCTCTGACCGAAGGCGCCCGGCGGGTAATGGACCTGCGCGCCGCCGAACTCTTCGATCACCGCCGCCGGACCGCAGTGGTGGTGGAACCGGTCCCCGAGGATCACATTGCCAGGCTCGGTATTGAAGTTCAGCCACAGACTGTGCAACCGCGGTCCCAGCCGCCCGCGGATGAGTTCCAGGGTCGGCAGCAGCGGCTCGACAGTTTGTGAATTCACCACCAGGACCACCTGGGCCGAGTTCGAGCGCCGCTCGATGACGACCTGCAGATAGCGGACCAGCCCCAGGTGCGCCCGGTCGGAGTAACAGCTGCAGCGCGTCGCAGCCAGCGCGCCACGCACGACGCCGGCGACTTCATTGATCAACGGATGCTGCACCCGGCAGTTCGGGATGTGCACCACGTGATGACTGTCCGCCTCGTACAGGCCTATTTTCGGCGCACCCACCCGGCCGCGGATGGCGAGGCGGGCCCGATGCCGGAAACCCGACAGGCCGCCCGAATGTTCCTTGACGTCGGGCAACCCATTGGCGCGGGCCAGTTCGCGCAAGCTTGCGCGCGCAGCGCCCGGGATGCCCTGCGCACCAAAGCGCGGGCAGCCGATGCAGGGCGGACGGTGCGGACAGGCACTGAGAGTCATGACCATATTCCAAGTCTAGCAGCGCGGTCGGCGCTACCATGGCGGCCTCCTGCACCACGGAGGGCCCCTCCCGATGCGCATCCTGCCAGTGGCGGTGTCCGTCGCCGTCGTCCTGCTCGGCCTCGGTATCACTCATCCTGCAAGCGGCGATGACATCAGCGAAGCCGCCGTAGCGCCCGCGATTCATCCTTTCCGTCTGGGCAAACTGGACCTCATGGTCCTGCACGATGCCGAAATCGTCGTGCCCAATGACGGCAGGACCTTCGGCATCGGCCTCTCGCCCGGGAGGGTCGCCGCGGTATTGCGCGATGCGGGCGCCCCGACGACCAGAATCACGCTCAGCGTGAATGTGCTGATGGTACGCACGGCGGGTCACATCGCCCTGCTCGACACCGGCATCGGCGTGGCCGGGCACGGCGCCCTGCGGGCAAGCCTGAAACTCGCGGGCGTCTCACCTTCGGCGGTCACCGATGTCCTGATAACGCATGCACATGGCGATCACGTCGGCGGCCTGCTCGATGCGAAGGGTGCGCTGGCGTTTCCGAATGCCAGCGTCCACATGAGCCGGGCGGAATGGAACTGGTTCAAGACCCGGGGCCCGGCCGATGCAGTGACCGCGATCGCGACGCGCATTGCAACCTTCGAACCCGGCGCGATCGTCATACCGGGCATCCGGTCGCGCCCGCTCGAAGGTCACACTCCGGGGCACGTCGGTTACGAGGTGACATCCGGCGAGGCCCATCTGCTGGACATCGGCGACCTCGCGCACAGCTCGATCGTCTCGCTGGCGGAACCGCAGTGGTTCATGGGTTTCGACACGGACAGGAGCCTCGGGGAGGCCACCCGGATGAAGACGCTGCCGACCCTCGCCGGCAGTCATGAACAGATCTACGCGCCGCACTTCCCCTTTCCGGGGCTCGGCCACATCGTAGCGGCGGGTAACGCCTTCAAGTGGGAGACCGGACTATAAAAGGTCGAGGTTCCTGACCGCACCCTTATCGGCGCTGGTGACGAGTTTCGCATAGGCCTTCAGCGCCGCCGATACGTGGCGCCTGCGCGGCGCGGCCGGTTTGAAGCCCTGTTGCGTCTGTGCCGCGCGCCGCCGCCGCAACTCCTCCTCACCGACGGCCACGCGCAGCACCCGCCTGGGAATATCGATCTCGATCACATCGCCCGACTGGACCAGGCCGATGGTGCCCCCTTCCGCGGCCTCCGGGGAGACGTGGCCGATCGAAAGGCCGGCCGTGCCTCCCGAGAATCGCCCGTCGGTGACCAGTGCGCACACCTTCCCCAGGCCCTTTGACTTGAGGTAGCTCGTCGGATACAGCATCTCCTGCATGCCCGGTCCGCCGCGCGGTCCCTCGTAGCGAATGACGACGACATCGCCCGCCTTGACCCGCCCGCGCAGAATCGCATCCACGGCGTCATCCTGGCTTTCCAGAACCACGGCCGGGCCGCTGAAGGTCAGAATGCTCCGGTCGACCCCCGCGGTCTTCACGATGCAGCCGCGCTCGGCCAGATTGCCATAGAGCACGGCCAGGCCACCGTCGGTGCTGTAGGCAAACTCGTGGCTGCGGATGCAGCCCGCCGTCCGGTCGGTATCCAGTTCGGAGTACCGGCAGTTCTGGGAGAACGCGGTTTGGGTCGCAACGCCGGCAGGTCCGGCGCGGAAGAATTCCAGAACCGCCTCGTCCCGGGTGCGCGTCACGTCCCATCGGCTCAGGGCTTCGGCCAGCGAAGCCGCATGCACCGTCGGCACCGCGGTATCCAGGAGCTGCGCGCGATCGAGCTCACCGAGGATCGCCATCACGCCGCCGGCGCGGTGCACGTCCTCCAGGTGGTAGTGACTCGAGGGCGCCACCTTGCACAGGTTCGGCACCTTGCGCGACAGGCGGTCGATGTCGCTCATCTGGAAGTCAACGCCGCCTTCCTGTGCGGCTGCCAGGAGGTGCAGCACGGTGTTGGTGGAGCCGCCCATGGCGATGTCCAGCGACATGGCGTTTTCGAAGGCCGCCTTGCACGCGATGTTGCGTGGCAGAACCCGCGCATCGTCCTGCTCGTAATAGCGGCGGGCCAGCTCCACGATGCTGCGTCCGGCCCTGCGGAACAGCTGCTCGCGGTCGGCATGGGTCGCCACGAGCGAGCCGTTTCCCGGCAGGGACAGTCCCAGTGCTTCGGTCAGGCAGTTCATCGAATTCGCGGTGAACATGCCGGAGCACGACCCGCAGGTGGGACACGCCGAGCGCTCGATCTGCTGCACCTGGGCGTCGGAAACCCGGTCGTCGGCCGCCGCCACCATGGCATCGATGAGATCGAGCGCCACTTCCCTGCCCGCAAGCCGGGTCCGGCCGGCTTCCATGGGTCCGCCGGACACGAAGACCACGGGGATGTTGAGGCGCAGGGCCGCCATCAGCATGCCCGGGGTGATCTTGTCGCAGTTGGAGATGCACACCAGGGCATCGGCCGTGTGGGCATTGCACATGTACTCGACGCTGTCGGCAATGATGTCCCTCGAGGGCAGGCTGTAGAGCATGCCGTCGTGGCCCATCGCGATGCCGTCATCCACCGCGATGGTGTTGAACTCCTTGCCGACGCCTCCGGCGCGTCCGATCTCCTCGATCACCAGCTGCCCGAGGTCTTGCAGATGGACGTGGCCGGGGACGAACTGGGTGAACGAATTCGCCACCGCAATGATCGGCTTTCCGAAGTCCTGGTCCCGCATGCCGGTCGCGCGCCACAGGGCGCGGGCTCCGGCCATGTTGCGGCCGGCGGTGCTGGTACGGGAGCGGTAGGCAGGCATGCTGGCCATTATGGCCGGGCCCGTATATACGTACCAATACGATTTGTGTCTACTGTCTATATGGAACGCGAATAGTGGAACTCAGGCAGCTGCGGTACTTCGTGGCGATCGCCGAGGAAGGCAGCTTCTCCCGGGCGGCGACCCGGCTGCACATCTCACAACCGCCGCTGTCGACGCAGCTTCGGGCACTCGAGGAGGAGCTGGGTTCGATCCTCTTCGCGCGCACCAACCGCGGGGTATCGCTGACGCCATCGGGTCAGGTCTTCTACGAAGAGGTCCGCGCGATCCTGGCCCGACTCGAGAGTGCCAAAGCGCGCGCCGCGCTGGCGGGTCGCGGTGATGTGGGCCTGCTCGCCGTGGGGTTCGTGTCCATTGCCGATTACGGCATCCTGCCACCCGCGCTCAAGAGCTTCAGGACGCAGTACCCGGGCATTGAAGTGCAGCTGCACGAACTCACCACGGATGCGCAGATCAGGGAGCTGCGCGCCGCGCGGCTGGATCTGGGACTGGGGCTCGCCCCCGTTGCCGAACCGGATCTCGAGTTCCGGACCCTGCTGCGCGAGGCGCTGGTGCTGGCCGCGCCGGCGGAGCATCCGGGCATTTCGGGGGACGTGGTCGATCTGCGTATTCTGTCAAAAGCCAGCTTCATCGTGCCGCCCCGCGACATCGCTCCGGGACTCTATGACCTCACCATCAGCCGCTGCCAGGCGGCGGGATTCGTACCCCGGATCGTGCAGAATGCTCGGCAGATGCAGACCGTCATCGGTCTGGTTTCCTGTGGCATGGGGGTGGCCCTCGTCCCCTCCTCGGTCCGCAATCTCAAGCGCACCGGCGTGCGGTACCTCAAGTTGCGCGGCCGTCCGGCGCTGATCGAACTGGGAATCCTGCGCGTGCGCGAATCCGAGCACGCGCTCGGGGCGCAATTCGTCGCCGCTTTGTCAGCCGCGGCGCGCGGCATCCGTTAACTCAGGGCTATCAGATTATCCCTACGCTCACGCACGGGTGTCACCGGACATTCAGTTTCTGCGTTACTGGAACAGGATAGATCGCTGGTGAGGTTGCTCAAGGGTTGCGGGTAAAAAATGGAAAACCTGACTAAACCATCACGAGCGGGAGAGGTCTAATCCTCAAGTCACTGAATTCTCGACATCCTTATCGGACACGTCGGGAGGATTCCATCCGGTGCATGCAGAAGTGGGCGCAGCGCCGGCGCGTACGGGTCATACTTTAGTCACAGGCACGAGGCGGCTGCATGTCCCCGATGTTAGCGATGCAACGGCAATCTGAGGCCGAAACTACGCAACCGACTCCCGTCAGCAGCCGGAGCTTCTCCGAATGGCTGGATGACGTGGCCTCCGGGGAATGCGACTGGCAGATGATGTTTCGGGGCGTGCTGCCGACGGTGAACGCGAACGCGGACGCCGGGTGGGAGCTGCTCGCGCTCGTTGACCAGCACTACCGGCTGCACCGCATCACGGAAGAAGATTTCTACGGTCTCAATTCGAGCCTTCAGACGGTGCTGCTGGGGGTGCCGCCCGCAGCCAAGGGCCCCGCCGGCAGAGGGCCGTCGCCCAAGGTCGCACCCGTCGGCGTCGCACCCGCAGGCGCAGCCGCGACCTCGCCCGCCGCCCCGGCCGCGAAGGGAGACGTAGCCCCTGAATCGACCCCGTCCGCGTTTCCGGAAGTCACGGCGCAGATGCCGGCAGCGGACAGCAGCTCGCCGACCGAGAAGGTCATTGCCGCCGCGGCGCGCGCCGCGGAGCCTCCGCCCTTGCGCAAACCGGCGCCGCCGGACACGCGGACCGCGGGGGCCTCCCGGGAACCCTTTCTCAAGAGCGTTCCGGGCCCGGGGCCGGCAGCCCGCACCCGCACGCTGGTCATCAACGAAGTACTGCGCAACCGGTATCGGATTCGCGGGGTTCTCGGCCATGGGGGTATGGGAACGGTGTACGCCGCGATCGACGAATACCGTCTCGATCAGGCGGACGGCGGCCAGCGGGTCGCCATCAAGGTGCTTCACACCGAGGTCATCAAGCGGCCCAAACTGTTGGCCGAGCTGCGCAGCGAATTCCAGCGACTGCAGTCGCTGTCGCACCCGAACATCGTGCGCGTGCACGAATTCGACCGTGATGACGATCTGACCTTCTTCACGATGGAGCAGTTGAGCGGCGCGCCGCTCAGCCGCGTGATCGCCAATCACGCCTCAGGCCCCCTGCACCGCGCGCACGCCATGTCGATCATCCGCCAGGTCGGTGGAGCGGTCGCCTACGCCCATTCCCGTGGCATCGTGCACGGCGACCTCAACCCGGGAAACATCTTCATCACCGACCAGGGCGAGGTGCGGGTGCTGGACTTCGGAGCATCCTACCGGTTGTACCGTGAGCCGACGATTCCGGACGTCGAGGAACTGTCCCGGACCGCCGTCGCGACGCCCAGCTATTCCAGCTGCGAAGTCCTGCAGGGCGGTCCCGCCAACGTTCGCGACGACATCTATGCCATGGCCTGCGTCAGCTACACGCTGCTGGCCGGCAAGCATCCCTTCCAGGGCCGCAACGCCCTGCAGGCGCGCGCGGCGCACCTGTCTCCCCGGCGTCCGGGTGGGCTGAGCAGCCGGCAATGGCGCGCCCTGCGCGCCGGGCTGCGCTTCGAGCGCGAGCATCGGCCGAACGACATGCTGGAGTGGCTGGATCAGTTGAGTGTGGAGGCTGACTCCAGGCCCCTGCCGAATCTGACTGTCATCATGAGTCCCGGGGCTGCGCGCCGCAGCAGCGTGGGCTGGGTCAGCCTCGGTCTGATTGCCCTGCTGGCCGCCGTCGGCTGGTGGGCTCTTGAGAATCCGGACGCCGTCGTACGATCCAGCGCGGATCTGAAAGGCTCGGCCCAGAAATTGTGGTCGGACGTGCAGGGGACGGGCGCAGCCGAAACGGCGGCGGCACCGATCCCGGATCAGCCGGCTGCCGCTGCCGCAGCGCCCACGCCCGCGCCCCCGCCGCCACCCCCCGTGACCCGGCCCGCGCCCGGAGGCGCGAAGTCCGGGGCCGCCAGCGGCACGACGGCCACACAGACCATTGCGGAAAATGCCGGCCCCAGCGGGGCCGCCGCGGGCACCGCGGCTGCCGCGCCCCGGGCCAGAATCGAGATGGCCGCCGATGAAGTCGAGGTCACCCCCATGAATTCGGTGGCGGCCGTCGTGGTGCGCCGCCGCGAAAGCTACCGGAACAATGTGAGCTTCACCTGGTGGACCGAGGCCGGCACCGCCAAGCCGGGCAAGGACTTTGTGCCCGTGAGCGCGCGCACCGAGTACATGCTCGCGGGCGAGCGGGAGGCGCAGCTGCTGATTCCGGTGGTGGCGGACCCCCGCCGGCATGAGTCGCGCAGCTTCTACGTCGTCATCGACCAGCCCAGCGAAGGCGCCAGGCTCGGTTCACGCACCCTCACGATGGTGACGATACCGCCCTCGGAGTGATTTCGTCCTCGACGAGAAATCCACCGGACTGCAGGCGGAAGAAGGCCGCATAGATGCCGTGCTCCCTGAGTACCAGTTCCGCATGCGTGCCCTGCTCCACGATTCGCCCCTCGTCGAATACCAGGATCCGGTCGGCATCGAGGATGGTCGAGAGCCGGTGGGCCACCATGATGGACGTACGACCATGCGTGAGCGAGCGCAGCGCTTCCTGGATCGCCCGTTCACTTTGTGAATCGAGCGAACTGGTGGCCTCATCGAGGATCAGGATGGGCCGGTCGGCGAGGATCGCCCGCGCGATGGCGATGCGCTGGCGCTCCCCTCCGGAGAGCTTGATTCCACGCTCGCCCACCAGCGTGTCGTACTGCTGAGGCAAACCCATGATGAATGGCGCGATATGCGCCTGCTCGGCGGCCCGCTGGATGGCCTTCAGATCCGCCCCCGGCCGGCCATAGCCGATGTTCTCGGCGAGCGTGCGGTGGAACAGGATCGGGTCCTGCGGAACCAGGGCGATGGCGCTGCGCAGGGAGTTGCGCGAGCCGTGGGTGATGTCCTGACCATCGATCCGGATGCGGCCCTTCTGGATGCCGTACAGGCATTGCAGGAGTCGCACGAAGGTCGTCTTGCCGCTGCCGGAGTGACCTACCAGCGCCACGCGCTCGCCGGCGCCTATCGCGACCGAGAGATCCTCGAACACGGGCACGGATTTGCCGGGATACGCGAACCCCACGTGCTCGAACGCAATTTCGCCGCGCCGGATGCGCAGTGCCGGGCGCACTGGCGTCACCGGCACCTCCGGCTCCTCCCGCAGCAGGGCGATCACGGCGTGCAGGTCATAGGATGACGTGAGGATGTTCTTGATGTTGTCGACGAGGTCGCGCACGTACGACTGCAGGATCGTATAGGCGAAGGCGAGGTACGCCATCGACTCCACGTTCGCCTTGCCGTTGAACAGGTACCAGACACCTCCTCCGAGCAGCAGCACGAGCATCCCGGTCAGCAACAGCCGCTGCAGCATTGCGGCGTAGCTGCCGAGCTTGTAGGAGCGCTCGTTCTTGGCCCGAAGTTCCTCGGTGACGGTCAGGAAATTCGCTATCTCGAGCGGCTCCTGGGCGTACGCCTTGGTCGTCGACATGCCACCGATACTGTCCGCGAGGTGCGCGATGAAGGAATCCTGGGCCGCTGCGTAGAGGCCCTGGGCCGGCCCCGAAATGCGGAACACGAAGTAGGCGCTGACGCCGAACAACACGCCGACATATGCGACCATCAGCGCGGCCAGCACCGGAAAGCGCAAGGCGAGGAACGCCGTGCTGCCGGTCAGGATCACCATCGTCGGAATGATGCGGATGAGGATCTGGTCCTCGAAGCTCTCGATCTTCTGTCGCGCCCGGCTGATCTTCGAGACGATCGCACCCGTGAAGGTATTGACGAAGAAGTGCTCCGACAGCGTCTGCACGTGCGCGAACGCATCGTCCATCAGCGACTTGAAGACCGCCGTCTCGAACATGTTGTAGATGATGAATGAGATGCCGAACAGCACCATCTGCAGGAAGTAGACCCCGAGAAAGACCCCCAGGGTGCGCAGCACGGCGGGCTTGCCGGCGCCGAGCCTGATCGCTTCCAGGAAGTTCGACAGCGCCGTCGGCAGGTAGGTCTCCAGCAGCGCCGCCGACACGAACAGGAACAGGATGATGGACAGCTTGCCGGCCTGCTCCCACCAGTACCCGGCCGCAAAACCCAGCACATCGAAGAACGACAGCGTACCTGCCTTCCTCGAAGCACTTCGTGATGGGGGGACTGACACCGGCTCTGTGGGCATATCAAGAAGGGAAACGCCGCCCGCCCCTTCCGCAAGGAAGGGCGGTCGGAGATCGGCATTGGGGTAAAGGCAGTCTACTGCCAATCGACGACACGGCTCAACATCCGCTACATTCTGCGCGGATGGGACCACCGGACACCCAGCTGATTGCGGCGCTGAGCGCTCCCGATGAGTCGACGCGGCTCAGGGCCGCTCTGGCAATCGGCTCGAGCCCCCATCCGGGCCAGCTCGAACCGCTTCTTGCGCGCTGCGCGGTCGAGCCTGATTTCTATGTGCGCGACATGCTCACCTGGGCATTGACCCGTCTACCGGCGCAGAGCACGGTGCCGAGGCTGCTCGCCGAGTTACGGGCCGAGCATGCCCAGGCACGAAGTCAGGCCTTGCACACCCTCTCCAAGATCAGGGATCCCCGGGCCTGGCCCGCGATCACGCCGTCGCTGCTGAACGACGCCGACGACGAGGTCGCCCGCAGCGCCTGGCGTGCGGCCGTCGCCCTCGTGCCGTCGGGCCAGGAAAGTTCTCTGGCGCAGAACCTCGGCGCGCTGCTCGGTCGCGGCGATCGCGAAGTGCAGCTGAGTTTGAGCCGCGCCCTCAATGCCCTGGGCGAAGCGGCCGTCGGGCCGGTCCTGCGCAGCGCGACTACGAGTCCGGACCCGCACGTGCGCGCTCACGCCATTGCGACGGAGCGACTCCTGCACGATCCGGATACGGCCTCCGAGCGAGCCCGCAAGGAGGCACGACGGCTATTTGTACTCGGCAAGCCGCGCTAGCCCGAACAGGGCGAAGTCTGTCCGGCCGGGTGTCCGCCACGGTGTCCGCGGACAATCGGTTGCCTGCTTGTGCACCTGCAAAACAGCAGGTAAATCCTTCGCTTGGAACCCACACGGCGTTGGCATGCCGGTTGCTTTAAGACAGTCGATATGCAGCAGATTACCGCTCAGAGCCTCGATGAGGCACAGCAGGGCGCTTTGCGCCGCGTCCTGGACAAGCTTGGGGACAAATGGACTTTTCTGATCTTCGCCGTGCTCGAAGACAGGCCCCGACGCTTCAACGAGATCAAACGCGAGATCGGTGACATCTCACAGCGGGTGCTTTCAATGAGGCTGCACGACCTCGAACGGGATGGCTATGTGTCGCGTCGGGTGCACCCTTCCACTCCCCCACGTGTGGAATATGCGCTCACGGAAATAGGTTGCTCCGTGCTACACCCCGTCGGCAAGCTGCTGAGATGGGCTCTTGAATCGAGTCTGCAGATCGAGGAGTCACGCAAGCGATATGACCTCGCCAGGCTCCCGCGCGACGTGTCCGGATGAGCTTCGGCGGCACTCGTGTGCCGCCATCCGTCGTCGTGAGGAAGAGCTGCATCCGCCAAAGGTATCGCGCACGACACCTCGCCCGCGGCAATTCCATTGCCCGACCAGTGTACGTTCTGCCCGACTCGCTCTTCGTCTGAGTCGTATTGTGGTCGAGAATTCCGCCGCGCAAGTCCACCCACTTGTGCAGCTGGACGGCCGCTTTGATCCGGCGAAAGGCGGCGCAGCCGAACATCGACAGGCATAGATCGATCGTGGTGGCATCCAGCGCACAGACGGCGTGCTTCAACATCAGAGAGCAATCGGGTTGCTGCCCTGATCCTTGCCTACCGGCTTACCGTGATGCTGGTTTCAGTATCCAACGGGCCAAACTGATCCCTGCCAACGCCCTTGGGGGCGGTGGGGATGACCAGTTTCACCCAAACGGCATCCGGACCCTTGAAATACGAAGTCTCGGTCGCCTGACGGAGGGCGTCGATGCTGTCCTGCTGCTTCCCGGAGGCCGCGTTGGCGAAACCCGGCAGCTCGAATACGACCCATGAGCCTTTGGCCATCTCGGTCAGGCCGATAGTAACTTCCGGTCTTTCGGTCTTCACTCGGATCTCGGTACCGGCGCGCACCGTGCTCTGATTGGCCGTGATCTTGAAGTCCTTGCCGTTGCGGCTCAGGGTAATCGGCAATTGAGGAACAGCCGCCCGCGCAGGGAAAGCAGCTCGCGTAGGCGCAGCTGACCGCAAAGGAACATCTTTCAGCGCAAGACCAGCACCTCTTGTGGGTCCGGACCGCCTGATGAAGA
>DATJTJ010000158.1:0-26822 GCA_035503515.1 Steroidobacteraceae bacterium | reverse complement strand
CTGGAGCGCACGGCGCGGCGCCGGGAGGTGGTCACGGTGGGCGCCGCCATCCTGCTGGGCGGCCTGATCTGGCTCTCGCTGGGCCGGCAGAGCGCCTGGCCGGGCTGGGCGATGCTGGTGCTGGGCGCGGGCTGGATCCTCGTGAGACGCGGTCGTTAGACATGTCAACCCGCCTGCGCTAGCCTTGCGACCCTTTCCCCCGCCGGCATCCGTCCAGTCCTTCCCATGCAGCCGCACAATCTGACCGAGGGCTCCATCAGCAAGCGCCTGCTGCTGTTCACGCTGCCCATCCTCATCGGCAACATCCTGCAGTCGCTGAACGCGACCGTGAATTCCTTCTGGATCGGGCACTTCCTGGGCGAGGCCGCGATGGCGGCCAGTTCCAACGCCAGCATAGTGCTGTTCCTGGTGCTGGGGGCCATGATGGGCGCCTCGCTCGCGGCCACCATCCTCATCGGCCAGTACCTCGGTGCGCGGCGCCTGGAGGATGCCAAGCGGGTGGTCGGCACCAGCGCCACCTTCGCCGCCTCGCTGTCGATCATCATGGCGGCGCTGGGGTGGATCCTGTGCGAGCCGCTGCTGCGGCTGATGCAGACGCCGGCGCCGGCGCTGCCGCTCGCCATCGCCTACATGCGCGTCATCTTCCTCGCGCTGCCGTTCATGGTGCTGTACATCTTCGCGACCTCGGCGTTGCGCGGTGCCGGCGATGCGAAGACGCCGCTGCACTTCCTGCTGTTGTCGGTGGGCCTGGACATCGGCCTGAACCCGGTGTTCATCTTCGGCATCGGCCCGATCCCGCGGCTCGGCATCGCGGGCTCCGCCGTGGCCACCCTGCTGGCGCAGGTCATAAGCCTGGTGGTGCTGGTCGCCTATCTGTACCGCAAGAAGCACCCGCTCTGCCTGCACGGGGACGAGATCCGGCTGCTGAGGATCGACTGGTCCATCGTCAGCACGCTGATCGGCAAGGGCGTGCCCATGGCGCTGCAGATGGTGGTGCTGTCGCTGAGCATGGTGTTCATGATCAGCCTCGTGAACCGCTTCGGCGTGCACACCGCCGCCGCGTATGGCGCCGCGGTGCAGTTGTGGAACTACATCCAGATGCCCTCGTTCGCGATCGGCATGGCGGTCTCCTCGATGGCGGCGCAGAACATCGGCGCCCAGAAGTGGGACCGCATCAGCACCATCACCCGCATGGGCGTCATCTACCAGCTGGCGCTCACCGGCACCATGGTGCTTCTCGTCGACGTGTTCGCCCGCAGCGCGCTGGGGATCTGGCTGCCCAGCGGCTCGATCGCGGTCGACATCGGCGTGCACATGAACGCCATCGTCACCTGGAGCTTCGTGTTCTTCGGAATCTCGATGGTGCTGTTCGGCGTGGTGCGCGCCAACGGCGCGGTGGTCGCGCCGTTGATCGTGCTGGCCATCAGCCTGCTCGGCATCCGCTTCCCGCTGGCCCTTACCCTCATGGACCGCCTCCACGCCGATGCCATCTGGTGGAGCTTCCCGGCCTCATCGTTCATCGCGGTCGCGATGGCGATGGCCTACTACAAGTGGGGCAAGTGGCGCAGCATCCGCATGATGACGCCGCAGGCCGCGGCCCAGGCAGCGGCCGCGGCGAGCGCCGAGATCGGTTGACGCGGACCTGGGCCGACGAGTCCGCCCGCGGGTTCCAGGCGGTCATTTGCGCCAGCGATGCTCAATTACCATTTGAGAATTGCTTTCCTGGCGGGCAGCGCGGATATCGCCGAGCGATGCGCCGCGGAGTGGCGGTGGTGTCCCATATGGACGACCCTTCACCGCTGTGCTATATTTGTGCTATAGGAAGCGCAATAGGGTGCAACCATGGCAGCGACGACGACGATTCGACTTCCGCCGAAATTGCGCGCCCGAATCGGCAACCTGGCCAAGCAGACAGGTCGTTCGGCACATAGCCTGATCGTGGAAGCGGTCGAGCGGCACGCAAATTATGAAGAGCAGATGCGCAGTCTCGTCAGAGAGGCACTCGCGGCAGACTCTGAAATCGAGAAAACCGGCGAGATCTACCGAGCTGACGACGTTCATGCGTGGATGAAGCGGCTGGCGGCTGACGCGTCAGCGCCACGACCCAAGCCATGGCGCAGGTAGTCTATTCGGCGCTGGCACTGGAACACATCGAGCGTGCTTTTGAGTTTTTGCGCGACCAGAGCCCGGACGCGGCGCAGGACGCCGTGACGGCGATTCAGTCGGCGGTGGACAATTTGGCAGCCCATCCATTGATCGGGCGACGCATCGAAGGAGAAGTGCGCGAACTGGTCATTTCATATGGACGCACCGGTTACGTCGCGCTGTATCGGTTCGTGGTATCGCAGGATGAAGTACGCGTCTTGGCCAATCGTCATCAGCGAGAACTGGGTTTTCAACCCTAGCCTGACTTGCGCAACCCGGGGCTTATTTCCTCCAAGTTTCGGGCTGAGGCACGTAGCGCATTCATAGACTTACCGGGGTTTGGAGGGAGGTTTTGGCGCTGTAGTGCCGACGCTGCCCCTTTTCTTTGGATGCGGCATCGGGTGTGACGGCGAGCACGGGCACCAGTTCGGGGGATGTGTACCTGGCGCTGGCGCTGTGGCGCGGGACGAGGTTGGAGCAGCTGTGCGAAAGCCTGCTGTCACCCTTCGCTACGTCCTGGCGCGGGGTCGGGCGGTGCTCCACAGGATGAGCGCCAGCAGTGCTGCCTGGACGGGAAGTCGCAGGATCAGCAGCCAGGTCGGAATCCCGAACAGGTCCGGTCGCTGCAGCATGTATATGTTGGCCGGTGTTACGGCCAGCGTGAGCGCGAACAGGCCCCAACCCGCGGCACGTCGGGTGGATTGCAGGAGAAGCCCGGCGGCGCCCAGCAGTTCCGCCACCCCGCTGACCAGCACCGCAGCGCGGGGCAGAGGAATATAGGGCGGCACGATGCGCATCTCGAGGCGTGTGGCAACAAAGTGAGCCAGGCCGCCGATCGCAAACCACAAAAAGACGAATGCCAGGCCCGCCGTTTTGAGTCGGCGACGCTCGGGGGTTCTCATCGGGGGATTTGCGCTCGCGGTCACCCGGATGCCGTGACGTCCCGCAGCTCCGCCAGCCAGCGCGCCGGGTCCCCGCCCCGCTCCAGCAGCTCCACCAGCGCCGAACCCACGATGACGCCATCCACGTGGCCGCGCAGGGCCTTGACCTGCTCGCGGCTGCGGATGCCGAAGCCCGCGCATACCGGCACCCGCGACTGCGCGCGGACCCGGTCCAGGTAGTCCATGACTTCGTTCGGCACGGCGACGTTCTTGCCGGTAACGCCGGTCATTGTCACGGCATAGACGAACCCGGTGCTGGCGCCGACGACCTGGCGCAGCCGCTCGGGCGTCGTGACGGGGGTCACCATCTGTACGAGGGCGATGCCCTGCGCCGCGAGCGCATCCTTGAACAGGTCGCTTTCGTCCACCGGCATGTCCGGCACGATGAAGCCGCTCACGCCGGCCTTCGCGGCCGCCTGCGGCAGCTTGTCCACGCCGAAGGCCAGCAGCGGATTGAGATAGCTCATCAGAAGCAGGGGCGTTGCGAGTTTCGGCATCGCCGTCAGTTCCGACAGGATCCAGCGCAGGCTCACGCCCTGTGCCAGCGCGGCCTGGCTGGAACGCTGGATGGTGATGCCGTCGGCCATCGGATCCGTGAACGGCACGCCGATCTCGACCACGTCGGCGCCCTGCGCGACGGCCCGCAGATGTTCGGTGAACTTCACCTTGCTGGGATAGCCCGCGGTCAGATAGGCCACCAGCGCCGGATTGCCCCTGGCGTGCGCGCGGCGGATGGCATCGCTGATGGCTGCGCCCGGAAGGCTGTCGTTGGAACTCATGATTTCGATCCGTCGGTGGCAAGCAAGGTGCGCAGCAGCGTCGGCATGTCCTTGTCCCCGCGCCCGGACAGGCAGATCACGATGCGCGAGCCGGGATTCGCGGCTGCCCAGCGCCTGGCCCCCGCCAGCGCATGGGCGCTTTCGATGGCGGGCAGGATGCCTTCGGACTCGCAGCACTCCTTCACGGCCGCGAGTGATTCATCATCGGTCACCGCCTCGTAGCGGACGCGCCCGCAGGCGTGCAGCAGCGCGTGCTCGGGCCCGACTGCCGGATAGTCCAGGCCGGCGGAGACGGAAGTCGTTTCCTGGATCTGGCCTTCCTGATCCTGCAGCAGCATGGTGTAGACGCCATGCAGCACGCCGGGTCGGCCGTAACTCAAGGTCGCGGCGTTCATGCCCAGGCCGCTGCCCGTGCCGCCGGCCTCGAAGCCGATGATCTTCACATCACGGTCGGCCACGAAGGGATGGAACATGCCGATGGAATTGGAACCGCCGCCGACACAGGCGATGACGACATCCGGCAGTCCGCCGGTCGCCTCCAGCATCTGGGCCCGCGCCTCCCGGCCGACGACGGATTGCAGCTCGCGCACCAGGTAGGGGTAGGGATGCGGACCGATCGCCGATCCGAGCAGGTAGAAGGTGTTGGTCGGATCGGAGACCCAGTCCCGCATGGCCTCATCGATGGCGGCCCGCAGCGTGCGATCGCCGCTCCTCACCGGCTCGACCGTCGCCCCCAGCAGGCGCATGCGGCCGACGTTCGGGGCCTGGCGCTCCATGTCCACTTCGCCCATGTACACGACGCACGGCAGACCGACCCGGGCACAGGCCGCCGCGGAGGCAACCCCGTGCTGGCCGGCGCCGGTTTCCGCCACGACGCGCTTGGCGCCGATCCGCTTGGCGAGCAGCGCCTGCCCGATGGCATTGTTGATCTTGTGCGCGCCGGTATGCGCCAGGTCCTCGCGCTTCAGCCACACCTGGGCGCCCCAGCGCTGCGACAGCGTGGGCGCGTGGGTCAGCGCGGTCGGGCGACCGATCCAGGTCCGCAGCTCCCGTCCGAGCGCTTCCTGGAAGTCGGGAGCCCGCAGGTGCCGGCGCACGCCCTCCTCCAGGCGATCCATCGCGGGAATGAGCGTCTCCGGCACATAGCGGCCGCCGTAAGGGCCGAAGCGCCCGCGCTGATCCGGGAACCTGCCCGCGATGACTGCCTCGAGCAGCTGCTCCTTCTCGGCGGTGGATAGTTGGCTGGTCACTGTACTTGTCTCCGTCAAATCTTAAGTGAGCCGCGCATGCGACTCGCGCGCGGTGGCCACGAAGTCGCCGATGAGCGCCACGCTCTTGCGGCCCGGCACCTCTTCCACGCCGCTTGAAACATCGACGCCGAACGGCCGCACGCTGGCGATCGCCGCGGCGATATTCTGCGGGTTGAGGCCACCGGCGAGAATGAGCTGCGATTCCCTCGCCAGCCGGCCCGCCTCGGTCCAGTCACTGGTCACCCCCTGGCCGCTCACCGCCCCTTCGAACAGGAACCGTCGCGGCGGGGATTCGAGCGCCGGGGAGCCGCTGCGCAGCACCGGCAGGATCGGCAGCTGCCGTGGCACCTTGAGGATGCCGAGATCGCCGATGTCGGTCTGCCAGCCGTCGGGTCTGAAGTCGCGGACGATTTCATCGAGGAGCGGCTGCTTGGGATGGCGCGTCACGGCGATGCACAGGGCCCTGCCCCGGGCCGGCGCGGCAAGCGTCGCGGCGCGTGCCGGCGTGATCTGCCGCGGCGACGGTGAGAATACGAATCCGATGGCATCCACGCCGGCCCGCAGCGCGGCCTCGACGGCGGCCTCATCGGTCAGCCCGCAGATCTTGATCCACAACGGCGGCGTCACGGGCTGCATCAGGTCGCCTGCTGCCGCGAGCGGCGTCCCGCGCTCACCATCGCCTGCGCCAGCGTGCGCGGATCCGCGCCGCTCATCAGCGCGCTGCCCACGAGCGCCAGATCGTATCCCGCTGCCGCGACCCGCGCGGCATCTGCCGCCGAACCGACGCCGCTCTCGGCGACCCGCGGCACGCCGGTCGGCAGCAGCGGCGCCAGGGCCTCGAGCCGTCCCGGAACCACCTGCAGGGTCGACAGGTCGCGACAGTTCACGCCCACCAGCCACTGCACCGGGGGACCCTGCGCGCCGGCGAGCTCGGCCTCGAGCATCGCGTGAGCGAGTTCGATGTCGGCTTCGTCGAAGGCCTCGAGCAGCGCGAACAGTCCGCAGTCGCGGGCCGTGGCGCACAGTTCGGCCAGCTGGGACCGCGAGAGCATGCGCAGGATGATGAGCACGCCGCCGGCACCGGCCGCCCGCGCCTCGAGCACCTGGTAGGGGTCCACCAGGAAATCCTTGCGCATGGCCGGGACCTGGTGCGTGCGCAGCGCGGCGCTGGCCGCGACCAGATGCTCGAGCGAGCCGTCGAACCGACTGGGCTCGGTCAGGACCGAGACCGCGGCCGCGCCGGCCTCGGCATAGGTCAGCGCCCGCCGGGCGGGATCCTCGTCCGCTGCCGCACGCAGCTGGCCCACCGCCGGCGACCGCAGTTTCATTTCCGCGATCAGATCGAAGCCACCCGCGGCGTGCAGCAGCGCGGGCGGCGCGGCCGTCGCCCGTGCCTGCGTCAGCAACGCCGCCTCGGGCAGCCGGCTGCGCGCCACCTGCACGCGCACGTGGCTGGCATGCGCCATAATCTTCAGGAAATCGTCGCCGCTCATGGCCCCCCCGTGGCCGCGGCGAACCCGGCGACGGCATCGAGCGTGCGGCGGGCGGCCCCGGAATCGATGGCCGCGGCGGCGGCCTCGATGCCCTCGCGCGCCGAGCGGCTGCGGCCGGCCACTTCCAGGGCCAGCGCCGCGCCCAGCAGCAGGCAGTCGCGATGCGCGCCGCGGTCCTCGCCGCCGAGGACCGCGCGCAGGGCCCGCGCGTTGTGCCGCGCGTCGCCGCCCGCCAGGTCGTCGTTGCGGCAGGAGGCAAGCCCCGCGTCGACGGGATCGCGGACTTCTTCGATGACCTTGCCCGGACGCACGTCCAGCAGCATGAACGGCCCGACCGGCGTGGGCTCGTCCCACCCGTGGCTGCCGTGCACGACGAAGGCCCGTTCGATATCCATGCCGGAGAGCGCCTCGGCCATGAGCCGGGCCACCGCGGGGCTGTAGGCGCCGATGACGTAGAACGGTGGCGCCGCCGGATTGGTGAGCGGTCCCAGGATATTGAAGATGGTGCGCACGCCCAGCGCGGCGCGGGCCTGCGCCACGGCCTTCATCGCCGGGTGATAGTAGGGTGCGAACAGGAAGGTGAACTGCGTTGCCGCGAGGCAGCGCCCGGCGGCCTCCTCGTCCATGGGAATCGCGACGCCCAGGGCCTCGAGCACATCGCCGCTGCCGCACTTGCTGGAGATGGAGCGGTTGCCGTGCTTGACCACCGGCAGGCCGCAGGCCGCGGTGAGCAGCGCCGTGCCCGTTGAAATGCTGAGGGAACCGGAGGCATCGCCGCCCGTGCCCACGATATCGATGGCCTGTAGGCCTGCCGGGATCCTGGGCCGCAGCGCCAGTGAGCGCATGGCGACGGCGAAGCCGCGCAGTTCGTCGGCCACGACGCCCTTGGCGCGCAGCGCCGCGAGCACCGCACCCGTCACGGCGGGATGGGTGTCGGGCAGGGTGAGCTGGATCAGGAGGGCCGCGGCCCGTGCCTCGGTAAGGTGCTGGCCCGCGAGCAGCGCGTCCAGTTCCTTACGCACGCCGGCCACCCTCCTGGCCCAGGAAATTGCCCAGCAGCTGGGGGCCGTCGGGGGAGAGGATGCTCTCGGGGTGGAACTGCACCCCCTCGACCATCAGCGTGCGGTGCCGCGCGCCCATGATCTCGTCCTCGGGGGTGCGGGCGCTGATCTCCAGCGCCTCCGGCATCTGCGAGTTCTCGGCGATCAGGGAGTGGTACCGGCCGATCTCGCAGTCCTGCGGCAGTCCGCTGAAGAGCGTGCGGCCATCGTGGTGGATGCGGGAGGTCTTGCCGTGCATCAGGCGTCGGGCGCGCACGACCTTGCCGCCGAAGACCTCCACGATCGACTGGTGTCCGAGGCACACCCCGAGCACCGGCACGCGGCCGGCGAAAGCGCGGATCATGTCCATGGACACGCCGGCATCGTAGGGCGTGCCCGGCCCCGGGGAGATGCACAGGTGCGAGGGCGACAGGTCCAGCGCGGCGGCCACCGTGATCTCGTCGTTGCGCCGGACATCCACCTCCGCGCCCAGCACCAGGAAGGCCTGCACCAGGTTGTAGGTGAACGAGTCGTAGTTGTCGATCAGCAGCAGATGCGGCTTCACAGGCCCTCCTCCGCCAGCGCCAGCGCGCGCACCATGGCGCCGCTCTTGGCCAGCACTTCATCATGTTCGGCCTCCGGCACGCTGTCGGCGACGATGCCGGCGCCCGCCTGGAAGCTGTATTCATCGCCGTGGAACACCAGGGTGCGGATGGTGATGGCCTGGTCCATGTCGCCCCGGGCGCCGAAGTACCCCACCGTGCCGCCGTAGAGCTCGCGGCCGACGGGCTCGAGCTCGTCGATGATCTGCATCGCCCGCACCTTCGGCGCGCCGACGAGCGTTCCCGCCGGAAAGGTCGCGGCGAACAGATCGAACGCATCCTTGCCCGGTGCCAGCCGGCCCTTGACGCCGCTGACGATGTGCATCACGTGGCTGTACCGTTCGATGTGCCGGTACGGATCCACGTGCACGCTGCCGGCGGCCGCCACCCGCCCGAGATCGTTGCGGGCGAGGTCCACCAGCATCACGTGCTCGGCGTTCTCCTTCGGATCGGCCCGCAGCTCGGTCTCGCGGGCCGCATCGACCATCACGTCATCGGCGCGCGGGCGGGTGCCTGCGATCGGCCGCAGCTGCGCCTGTCCGGCACTCAACTTCACCAGCGCCTCGGGCGAGGAGCCGACCACCGTGATGTCGCCCAGCGCGCAGTAGTACATGTAGGGCGAGGGATTGATCAGGCGCAGGGCGCGGTAGGCCTGGAAGGGATCGAGGTCGTGGCGGCCGCTGAACCGCGAGGCGAGCACCAGCTGGTAGACGTCACCGGCCGCGATGTACTCCTGCGTGCGCTTCACCCCGGCGATGTACTGTGACCGGGACATGGACGGCGTCGGCTTCTCGTAGCGCCCCGCGCGTGGCGTCGCCGGCAGCCCGCCGCGCAGCGCGCGGATGATTTCCCGGCGCAGCGCGGCGCGCTCGGCCTCGGTGCCCGCGTGCAGCAGTGCGATGCTGCGCGTCAGGTGGTCGAACACCAGGAGCGACCTGGGCGCGACGTAGTGCAGCGCCGGCACTCCATCGGCGGTGGCGATGCGCTTGGGCAAGTGTTCGAAGAAGCGGACCACGTCGTAGGAGGCATAGCCGACGAGGCCGCCGGCGAGCGGCACCCCGGGTATTTCCGGCAGCGGCCGCGGCGCTGCGGCCAGGGCGGCGCGCAGCTGGTGGAGCAGCCCGGCGGCATTGCCCGGCCGGGGATGCGCCTGCGACCCGACGCTCAGGCCCGCCCCGTCGAGCCTGATCTGCAGGCTTTCGCCGAAGCCGACGAACGAGTAGCGGGCCAGCCGCTCGCCGCCCTCGACGCTTTCGAGCAGGAAACAGGGGTTGAACGCCGCCAGCTTCATGTAGGCGGAGACGGGGGTGTCCAGATCACCGGCGATATCGAAAGGCGCTTTCATTTTCGGACCCTGGCTTCAAATCCTGCGGACAACAAAAAACCCATCCCGGGGTACTTCCGGAGATGGGTTCTGGCGACGCTCGAGACTTTGGGGAAAAGATTAAGGCGGCAGCAGGCCCACTCCGGTCAGGAAGTGCGCCACCACCAGGTGCGATGCTCGTTGCGAAGCTGGGCAGACATACGGGCAAGAGTATCGCCGGAAGGCCTGAGGCCGTCAAGAATGGCTGGCGGCCCCTGCGGTCACGTGCTCCACATTGCGGGAAACGACCACGAGATCGTGGATCAATGCCGTTGCCGCGATCTGCTTGTCCAGGGGGCCCTGGATCCGATCGCCTAGAATGGCCGCCCAGTCGTCTCGCTCTTCAGAGGTAGGATCCCGCCATGCCCTCTTTCGATGTGGTTTCCGAAGTCGACTCGCATGAGGTGACCAACGCCGTCGACCAGGCCAACCGCGAGCTCAGCCAGCGGTTCGATTTCAAGGACACGGGCGCCGTCTTCGAACTGAACGACATGACGGTGTCCGTGAAGGCGCAGGTGGAATTTCAGCTCAAGCAGATGCTGGAAATCCTCAAGCAGCGGCTCGCCAAGCGCGGCATCGACGTGAAGTGCCTGGAGATCAAGGACCCGGTGGTCAATCTCGCCGCGGCGGTCCAGGACGTGATCCTGCGACAGGGCGTCGACGCCGACACCGCCCGGCAGATCGTGCGGCTGGTGAAGGACTCGAAACTCAAGGTGCAGGCCAGCATCCAGGGCGAGAAGGTGCGCATCGTCGGCAAGCAGCGCGACGATCTGCAGTCGGCCATGGCCCTGCTGCGCAAGGCGCCGATCGAGATGCCCCTGCAGTTCAATAATTTCCGCGATTGACCATCCGCGCCCGCGCGGCGTCGATCTGCGCGCACAGCCGCGCGGTGGCGTCGAGCACGCTCGGACCGAGCCGGCCCAGGGCCTGGTCCTCGAAATCGATCAGGTTGCCGCTGCGTACCGCCTTCAGCTGCGGGAAGCGCCGCCACTGCGCTAGCCACTGCGCGCCGCCGCCCGGCGGCGGCGCCACGATGATGAGGTCCGGATCGCGGCTGAGCACGGCTTCCACCTGCACCGCGGGACTCAGCTGGGTCAGGTCGCCGAAGACATTGACCGCGCCGCACACAGACAGTGCATCGGACATGATCTGGCGGCCACCGACGGTGTACAGCGGCTGGTTCCAGGTCTCGAGCATCGCCGTCACGGGCGGCCGGTGCGAATACCGGTCGCGCAGCTGGATCAGCTGTCGTTCGATCTGCGCGGCGCGTTGCGCGGCGACGCCCGTCGTTCCTGCCAGGACTGCCAGCCGCCGCAGTGAGGCGGGCAGGTCCGCGAGCCGGTCGACCTGCTGGCCGTAGAGCGTCAGATGCAGCCGCCGCAGCTGGGCGATCTGCGCCGCGTTGTTGCCGCCCGGCCAGAACACGACGACGTCGGGTTTCAGTGCCAGCACCCGTTCCATGTCGATGGCGTTGGCGTCGCCGATGCGCGCTATGGCGCGCGCCGCGGCCGGTACGTCCGAGTAGGCCACGGTGGCAACCACCTTGGCGCCGGCGCCGGCGGCAAACAGCATTTCGGTGGCGCCGGGCGCCAGTGAAATGATGCGCGCCACCGGATGCGGCAGGTCGAGCCGGACGCCGCTGTCGTCCACCACCTCGATGCCGGCGCCCGCCGCCGGGCGGCCCGCGGTCAGCAGGACCGCCAGACCGAGGGCGGAACATCCCCGTATAATGCGCCGCATGACAGTCAAAGCCGTATTCCTCGATTTCGCCACGGTCAGCAATGGCGATCTTGACATGAGCGCGCTCAAGCGCGTACTCCCCCACGTCGTGCTGCACGATGTCACGCCCGTGGATCAGATCCCGGCGCGCATCGCGGGGGCGCAGATCGTGCTGACCAACAAGCTGTACATCACGCGCGCCCTGATCGAGGCGAACCCGCAGCTGCGGTTCATCGGCGTCTCGGCCACCGGCACCAACAACATCGACCTGGAAGCGGCCCGCGAGCACACCGTGGCGGTGTGCAACGTGCGTGACTACTGCAGCCGCTCCGTCATGCAGCACGTGCTGGCCGTGATCCTCGCGCACACCCACCGGGTGCGCGAGTTCTCGCGCCTGGCGGTGGATGGCTCGTGGACGCGTACGCCGCAGTTCACCATGCTGGACTACAACATCCGCGAACTTTCGGGGCGGGTGCTGGGCATCGTGGGCTACGGCGCGCTGGGGCGCGCCGTGGCGCAGGGCGCGCAGGCGGCGCTCGACATGCGCGTGATGATCGCCGGGCGTCCCGCGCAGGCCGCGGCACCGGGTCGCGTGGAACTCGATACGCTGCTCAAGCAGGCGGACGTCCTGAGCCTGCACTGTCCGCTCACTCCCGCCACCGCCAACATGATCGGCACGCGGGAACTCGCGCTCATGAAGCCCGATGCGCTGCTGGTGAACACCGCCCGCGGCGGACTGATCGATTCGGCGGCGCTGGTCGCGGCGCTGCGCGCCGGCACCATCGGCGGCGCGGCGATCGACGTGCTGCCGCACGAGCCGCCCATCGATGGCAATCCGCTGGTGGATCCCACCATCCCGAACCTGATCCTGACCCCGCACGTCGCCTGGGCGGCGCAGGAGGCGCGGCAGCGCTGCCTCGATGAAGTCGCCGCCAACATCGCGGATTTCCTCAAAGGCGGTACCCGCAACCGGGTGGCGTGAGCCGGCGCGGCCCGGGCTATGTCCTGCGGCGGGTACCTGGCGAAATCTTGGACCTCACCTCGCGCCGGATCTGCGGCCAGCGACGGACCCTGAAATTCTCGTTCCCGATCTGAGCCAGCGGCACACAGGAGAGGACGTCGAGCGCGAACTGCCGGCAGACCTCAGCGACAGGGTCCTGCGTGACGATGATCCTGATCCGCTCGACCTGATTGAAAAGTTCGCGTTCGGATCCATGGGCGAGGGTGTCGCGCAGGAACGCACCGGCAATCTGGATCGCCAGTTCTGCCTGGGCCACACCCTTGTCGTTGCGCTTGTCGGGGATCTCGGCGATGTTGTGGAGCCGGCTGGCGAGAACATCCAGCGGATGCAGGACTGTGACGATCACTCCGTTCCGAAGTTCGACGGGAACCGCCCGCCTGCGGACATCGTCGGTTCGCAGTCCGACGATCGAATTCAGGAAGTCGATTTCCTTGATTCCGTTCGCGCTCTTGAGAGTGAGTTGCGCGGTGACCGGGCTGAGCGTGCCGGGTTTGACCTGCTCAAGCCTCCATTTCCTGTTGACCAGCCCGCTCTTGACCATCAGCGCCGTCTCGGCGGTGCCGATGAAATCGGCGTCCCGGGTGAGATTCGCGGTCAGTGCCGGCGGCAAGTCGATACCGTAGAAATTCCTCCAGACCGCAAGCGCCTGGCCGCCGACGAGGATCGCCCTCTTACCGCTGACGCGCAGGATTTCGACCACCTCGGCATCCGACAATGCGAGCCGCGTCAGGTTACTCAAATGGTACCGCGCACTCGGCGAATGCATCGCGTGGCCAGTGAGCCACGGCGCCACGGAGCATGCGCCACGGGATCATCACCGTCTCCTCGGGCTGCAACATTCCACTGGCGGCTTTGGCGTGATCGGATGCCTGCAGAGCCCGCTTACGCGACCAGAACTGCTGCTCGGTGATCGTTTCGATCTTCACATCGCGTATCGCGCCCAGTGCGGTCCGGATCGGGAACGGCAGTTGTCCATCGCGGACTATCCGCAGTAGGACCTCCCGCAGCACGTCGGAGACCGTGAGGTCCAGTGCCTGCAGCGTCTGCACAGCCTGTTCCTTGAGTTCAGGGTCGATTCTCGCCCTTACCACCGCATCTTTCGTCATGGCGCCAATTGTAGCTACAATGGTAGCCTCGCTCAAGGCCTCATCCAGGGGTACTGGCGTTGCAGGTGGGATCGTGTGCTTTGAGGGCGGCTTATCCTTGCGGGTGCGGCGCGCCGCTATGCGGTTGGTGGCGGCCCCGGCTGCCCCTGCACCTCGTAGTGCAGTCCCACGATACCGCTGCGGTAGGCTTTGACTTCGGCCAGGTGCAGAGTGAGGTCGCGGTCGAGGTTGCCGAAGAACCGTATGCCCTCGCCGATCAGCACCGGCAGGATGGTGTAGCGGATCTCGTCCGCCAGCCCCAGGCGCAGACATTCGGCCGATACGGCACCGCCGCCCACGATCCAGATGTTCCGGTATGTCGGCCGCAGCTGTCCGTTCACGAGCTGCGTCAGGTCCCCGGCGTGGAATTTCACCGAGTCCCGGGTGCGCGGCAGCGTGCGGTGGGTCAGCACGTAGGTGGGTTTGTCCCCGTATGCCCAGCCCTGGCCTTTCGAATCGAAATCGAGGGCCGTTTCGTAGGTGCGAGATCCCATGACATAGCAGTCGATGGTCTTCAGGAACGCTTCGATGTACGCCGGATCCAGGATCTCTCCGCCTGCGAATTCGTCCTTGGTCTCCATCCATTCGACGCGGCCGTCCTTGCGGGCGATGAACCCGTCGAGGCTCGCCGCCATGTGCACCGTCACGCGTGAGTTAACGTTTGCCATCGGCCTTCCCGCATTCCTTGTCCACCGTGCCCGCGAGGTCGATGCCGCCATAGGTGCCGCCCGGTTTCAGAGGGACATCGGGAGACACTCTGCTGGGACCGATCTGCAGCGGATGGCGGGCCGACCACGTGCCATCCTGATTGCGTTTGAAGTCACTGCAGGTCAGGTTCAGGGTGGCGAGCGTCGGCACGCCGTGCGCAGGGAAGCCCACAGCGGATGGCGTCTGCGCGATTGAATGGAGGGAAGTCGCGGCGAATGCGAGGCCGCAAAGTATTGCACCGTTTCTCGCGTGAACCATGGGCGCATCCGGGCAGCACGGGATGCACCTATCGTTCTACACCGCCGCACGCAAGGCAAGGTCGGGGGGCTGCTGCATGATGCGCTGGATGGCGCTCAGGGCGCGCTCGAAGTCCGCATCCCGGCGGACCGTGCCCAGACAGAATCTGAGGCCCGATCCGCGCGCACTGTCCAGCACCGGGTCGGAAATGTCCGTAACCCGTACGTTTTCCTCGAGCAGCCGCGCCGCCAATCGCGCGGCTTCAGGTTCAGTCGTGGGCAGCCAGACATGCGGCGACATCGCCGCCACACGGTCCGGCTTGAGGTTCAGCACCGCGCACAGGGCACCGCGACGGTTCCGGAGCAGTTTGCGGTTCTCCTTGAGAATCTGGTCCGCGGAGCCGTCCTCGACGACCTGCCGCGCAATGAGCAGCCCCAGGGAATGCCCGGAGTACGAAGCGGCCCGCAATCCGACGGCGACGTGCGAGGCGAGCACGGCCGTGGGAGCGATGATGAAGCCGGTACGCAATCCGGGCGCCAGGGACTTCGACAGACCCGACAGGTAGTAGGTGATGTCCGGGGCCAGATTGACGAGCGCGGGCGGCGCATCGCGGCGATCGACATAGGCGCCGTAGACATCGTCCTCGACGAGCGTGACCTGCAGGCGGCGGGCCACCTTGACCAGTTCCTTGCGGCGGGCGAGCGACAGGGTCCGCGCCGTCGGGTTCTGCAAGGTCGGCATGGTGTAGAACACGCGCGAGCCCGTCATCCTGACGGCCTTCTCGAGGGAGTCCGGGATGACACCTTCATCGTCCATGGCGACCGGGGACAGCGAGAAGCCGCGATAGCGCGCAATGGCCTTCATGCCGCTGAACGTGAGTTCCTCGGTCAGGATGACGTCGCCCGGCTTGCACAGGGTGCTGAACACCAGATCCATCGAGGCCTGCGCGCCGGCGACGATGAGCATGCGCGAGGCGTCCGCTTCCTCGACACCCGCGGTACGGTTCAGCCAGTGCGCCGCGAAGCGCCGGAACGTCGGCAGCCCTTCAACCGGTCCATAGTTGAGGGTCTTTGCGAACTCCGGACTGCGGCGGACCTTTCCCCACGCCTCCATCAGCAGCCGCTCCGCGGCAACCATGGGTGGATGATTCATGGACATGTCCACGACCTGCGCCTGGGACTGCGGGCCGTCCTGGACGTTCGCGATATAGGTGCCGCGTCCGACGTGGCCCAGTGTCAGTCCGCGCCGATCGGCTTCCTCGTAGGCCTTGGTGACCGTGCCGACGCTCACCCCCAATGCTTTCGCGAGTTCCCGTTGTGGAGGCAGGCGCTCGCCGGGTTTCAGGCCGCCATCGCGGATGGACCGTTCGAGCGCCGCCAGGATCTGCTGGAAGAGCGGTGTGCCGTCGGTCGGAAGATCGGGTGTCCACATGGTATGAATAGGACAATGATTGATTGTACCAGTCGCCGGACTAGATGCTGGATACCGAGGTCATGACATTGATGATCACGACGACCATGATCGACAGTACCGCGACCAGCATCGCCGCGAGAATCCCTAGTTTTGCCGGTATCAGAATCATGGGAGGCGCAATCACAAAGCTGCCCGTGGCATCCAGAATGGCAAAGGACCGGCACCATATCAATAGTTGAATGTACTAGTACAAGCCGCGGCGGGAGCCGTCGCTGTGTGCAAACAGCGCCCGGGCCGTGACATATCCACCGAAGGCGCCGACCACCTGTGCTGCCACAAATGCCGGCGCGTCCTCGGGACGGATTCCGGCGAAAGTGTCCGACAGGGAGCGGGCGATGGTGATGGCCGGATTGGCGAAGGAGGTGGAAGCGGTGAACCAGTAGGCGGCCCCGATCCATGCAGCGACCATGCAGGGAAGGGTCTGGGGACGCGCGGGAGCGAGTACGACCAGCAACAGTCCGAAGGTGGCGACGGCCTCCGACAGCCATTGCGCCGGACCGGCACGGACATGAAGTGAGGACTGCACCAGTGGCAATTCGAACATTGCGTGAGCCAGGAGAGCAGCTGCTCAGCAGCCGCGCAATCCCTGAATGAGCGACACCGCCGGATTGAAATGCGCGCCGCTCACGGGCCCGAGGACCGTGATGAGAACCACGAGCGCGGCCACCGTGGCGCCGGTGTTGGCGATGAGCGCCACCGCCGCGTTGCCCGAGTCCAGCCGCTGGGCCATGATGCCGGAGCCGATGACGGTCGCGGCCAGCAGCAGCGAACCCAATGCTTCGGCAGCCAGGCGCCTGCCCAGAGTCATTCCGGCTCCGTCAGGCCGATCGCGTCGACCCGGTCCTTGAAATTCACCCGATCGAGGGATTCCAGAGGCAGGGACAGGAAGAGCTGGATGCGGTTCTCCAGCGCGCGAAATGCCCCGCGAAAGGCGCTCCACTGCTGCAGGTCCGAGCCCTCTGCGGCAGCCGGGTCAGGGACACCCCAATGCGCTTTCACGGGATGTCCGGGCCAGAGGGGACAGGTCTCGCCGGCGGCGTTGTCACAGACGGTGATGACCAGGTCGATCGGCGGTGCACCGGGCGCTGCGAATTCGTCCCAGGCCTTGCTACGCAGTCCTGCCGTCGGCATTCCGGTCTGCCTGAGAAGCTCCAGTGCGATCGGATGGACTGTGCCTTTCGGGTGACTGCCCGCGCTGTAGGCCCGGATCCGGCCGCGTCCCCAATGGTTCATCAGGCTCTCGGCGAGGATGCTGCGGGCGGAATTGCCGGTGCAGAGAAAGAGCACGCTGTAGCAGCGGTCAGCCATTCACGATCGGCTCCGTTGCGGTATCAGGAGATGCCGCGCCTGCGCGGCGCGGCTGCAGGCGTGCAGCTTCGGCCACCACAACAGTTCTCCGTCAGAAACCCCAGCAGGGCGTTCATGCGTTCGTAATGGGCGGAGTAGTAGATGAAGCGCCCCGCCTGGCGGGAGAACACCAGATCGGCATGACTGAGGGTCCGCAGGTGGAACGACAGGGTATTCGGAGGGATCCCCAGGTGCTCGGCAATTTCGCTCGCGGCCATCCCTGCGTGGCCTGCCTGAACCAGCAACCGGTAGACCCGCAACCGGCTGTCCTGGGCCAAGGCGGCGAGGGCGTCGACGGCCTGCTTCGATTCCATGTTCGTAGAATTATGGAATCGAGTGCGCAAGTCAAGGAGTGACGTAACTGCTGCGATCCCGGCCCAATCGGCATTGCAGTAACATCGTAGGTGCTCGCCTGGTGATTGGGAGGTGCCACGGCCATGCTCCTGAGTCCGCAGTTTCGCCGCTCCCTCGGGGGCTTGCTGCCGGCGCTTGCCCTGTGCGCGGGCGCCGGCGCCGCATCGTTGTCCGGACCGCAACTGGTGGCGGCAATCGATGGGGGCGGCTATGTGATCCTCATGCGCCATGCGCAGTCGCCCCGCACGCCGCCCGATGCGGCGACCGCGGACCCGCGGAACATCCGGCGTGAACGGCAACTGGATGAGACCGGCCGTGCAACGGCCCGCGCCATGGGTGATGCCCTGCGACAGCTCCGGCTGCCCGTGGGCAAAGTGCTTTCGAGTCCGACCTATCGGGCGCTCGAAACGGCGCGACTGGCACGACTCCCGAAGCCGGAGACCTTCGACGAACTGGGCGATGCCGGAAACAGCATGTCCGCGGACCTGACCGGAAAGCGTGCGGCCTGGCTTCGAGCCCGCGTCGCGCAAGTGCCGAAGGCCGGCACCGATACCCTCATCATCACGCACTATCCGAATATCTCGGAAGCCTTCCCCGACGACGCCAGGGACCTTTCCGAGGGCGAGGCGCTCATCTTCCATCCCGACGCAAAGGGTGCCGGAGCACTCTTGGGACGGGTGAAGATCGAGGATTGGCCCCGACTCGCCTCGGGACGGTGATCCTCGACGCTCGCCGCGATCACGCCGCCTGAGGTTCGCTGACGGCCGTACTCCCGGCTTCGGACTCGAGCACGCCCGCCACGGCGTGGATCACCGCGGCAATGCGCACCGCGCTCTGCACCGCCTCGCGACCCAGGCCCTGCTGGCGCAGCTGCCGCTCGTGGGAGGCGACGCAGGTGCCGCAGCCGTTGATCGCGGAGACCGCGAGCGACAGCAGTTCGAAGTCCTGCTTGTCGATGCCCGGATTGGCGAGCACGTTCATGCGCAGCCGGGCGGGCAGCTGCTTGTATTCGGCGTCCTCCACCAGGTGCAGGAAGCGGTAGTAGATGTTGTTCATGCCCATCACGGCGGCGGCGGCCTGCGCGGCGTTCACCTCCGCGGGCGCGAGGTGCGCGCTGGCCAGGACCTTGATGTCCCGCGCCAGGGGCACATGCCGGGCGGCGATGGCCGCCGCCAGTGCCACGGCCCAGATCTGCCGCTCCGTCAGGCCGGGTGCACCGGTCGTCGACAACACCGACCCGAGGTTGAGCCGCAGGTCGCGGGCGTAGTCGGGCAGGGAATCGCGGATCGCATCAAGAGAAGTCATCAGTGCACTCTCCATAGTCTGTCCATTTCGGCAGCCCAGGGCATCAGGCCGCCTTCAGCGTGTCCTCGCCCTTCTGCCAGTTGCAGGGGCACAGCTCATCGGTCTGCAGCGCATCCAGCACCCGCAGCACTTCCTCCGGGTTGCGGCCGACGTTCAGGTCCGTGACGTAGGCGAAGCGGATGATGCCCTGCGGATCGACGATGTAGGTGGCGCGCTGCGCGACGCCGGCCTCGGCATCGAGGATGCCCAGGGCACCGGTGAGTTCGCGCTTCACGTCCGCCAGCATCGGGAACGGCAGGTCCTTGAGTTCTTCCTTGTCCCGCCGCCAGGCCAGATGCACGTACTGCGAGTCGGTGCTGGCGCCGAGCAGCTGGGCATCGCGTGCGCGGAACTCCTTTTCGAGCTTGCCGAAGGCGGCGATCTCGGTCGGGCACACGAACGTGAAATCCATGGGCCAGAAGAAGATCACGCGCCACTTGCCCTGGTGCGTATTGCTGTCGATGGTTGCGAAAGCCTTGCTCTGGTCGGTGCCGACCACGGCATTGAGGCTGTACTGCGGAAACTGTTTGCCGACTCCCAACATGCTCTTCACTCCTTTGATCGGGTAGGTCGCGGTTGACCTCTTGGGGGACATACTGATGCCTGAGCCGGTGTTATTCCAATCGATTGACTTTATAATCCCGATAGACGCCATATATCGGTCGAGGACATGCCGGACATCAAGCTCAAGGACCTGCGGTACCTGGTCGCCGTGGCCGATACCGGCCATTTCGGCCATGCCGCGCAGCGCTGCTTCATCAGCCAGCCCACCCTCTCGGCACAGCTGAAGAAGCTCGAGGACTATCTGGGGGTGCAGCTCATCGAGCGCCAGCCCCGCGGCGCGACGCTCACCGAGGCGGGCGAGCAGATCGTCGCCCGGGCGCGGCTGATCCTCAGCGCCAGCGACGAGGTGATCACCATCGCGCAGACCCACCGCGATCCGCTCTGCGGGCGGCTCAAGGTCGCGATGATTCCCACGGTGGGGCCCTATGTGCTGCCGCAGGTGGCGCCCGCGGCGCGCCGGCGGATGCCGCGGCTGGACCTGCTGCTGTTCGAATACCAGACGGCGCCGCTGCTGCAGAAGATCCACGCCGGCGAGATCGATGTGGGCGTGCTGGCGCTGCCGGTGGACACCGAGGGGCTCAGCTGCCGCAAGCTCTACGACGAGGACTTCAACGTGGCGCTGCCGGAGTCCCATCCGCTGGCGAAGCAGGCCAGCATCCGGGTGAGCGACCTCGCGGATGAAAGCCTGTTGCTGCTGGAGGAGGGTCACTGCCTGCGGGACCAGGCGCTGGAGGTGTGCAACCGGATCTCGGTGCACGAGCGCCAGGATTTCCGCGCCACGAGCCTGGAGACCCTGCGGCAGATGGTCGCGGCCGGGGCAGGCGTGACGCTCATGCCCGAGCTCGCCAGTGGCGGCGCCTATGGGAATGCGCGCGGCGTCATCATCCGGCCGCTGGTGCGCCCGACGCCGCACCGGCAGATCGGCGCCGTGTGGCGCAAGTCCAGCGCCCGCGTGGCCGCCATCGAGGCCTTCTGTGACGTGGTGGTGAAGCAGGCAAAATCGGCTCTGGCATAATCGCAGGCGCTCACGCCGGCGCCATTTCGGAGCAAAAGTGAAGACAGTCGCCCTCCGCCTCCCGAGGCTGCCGCTCGCACCGCAATTGCTGCTGGCGCTGCTCCTCCTGTGCGTGCTGGCGCCGCTGCCGGCGCGCGCGGCCGACAGCAACCTGCTGGTGGCCGGTGCCTGGATCCGCCAGCCGACGCCCGGGTCGGATGTCGCGGCGGTGTATCTGTCGCTCGAAAACGTCGGCACGCGGGCCGTGAAACTCATCGGCGCCGAAAGCCCGGCCGCGGCCATGGTCATGATGCACGAGACCGTGGAGTCCGGCGGCCAGTCGCGCATGCGGGCGCTCAATGCTGTGTGGCTGGCGCCCGGCGCCAGCGTTGCGTTCACACCCGGTGGCCGGCATCTCATGCTCCATGGCCTGACCCACCCGCTGCAGGTCGGCGAACGCGTGCCGCTGGCGCTCGAGTTTGCCGGCGGCATCAAGCTGCACGTGGTGGCGTTGGTGCGACCCCTCGGCGCCGGCTGACGGCGCGGGGCCGCAGCCACAGACCATGCGTCACGAGGGTATCTCCGAGCACATCACCCCCTACGACCGGCTGGCATTCAGCGACGTGCAGGCCGAGGCGCTGCTGGCCAGCGGCGAGCATCGCCAGGAACTCATCGCGTTCTTCGGCGACCGCGAATACGGCGAACTGCAGTACCTGGCGCGACGCGCGGTCGAGGCCCGGCTGCAACCGCGCAATGGCCGGATCCTGATCGTTCCCGGCATCATGGGCTCGCAGCTCGGGCTCACGCGCTCCCCGCCGCTGCCCCGGGACCTGTTGTGGGTCGATCCGGTCGACATCAGCGCTGGCCGGTTGCGGGAACTGCGGGTCGGCGCCGGGGTCCCGATCCACGCCATGGGCGTGGTGCTGCATACCTACCTGCGGCTGCGGCTGGTGCTCGTCGCCGCAGGCTTCGATGTCAGCTGCGTGGACTATGACTGGCGGCTGGGCGTGGACGCGCTCGGAGCGCAGCTCGCGCAGCGCATCGGCACCGAACCCCATGAGGCCGTGCACCTGATCGGGCACAGCATGGGCGGCCTGGTGTGCCGCGCCGCCCTGACGCCCGCGGCGCGTCGCAAGGTACGGCAGGTGCTGCTGCTGGGCACGCCGAACGAAGGATCCTACGCGGGCATCCAGGCCATCCGCGGCACGTCGCCGGTGGTGCGCAAGCTCGCCCAGCTCGATGCCCGCGCCAGCGCGGAGCAGCTGGCCGAGGAGGTATTCAACTCGTTCCCGAGTCTCTACCAGCTGCTGCCGACGGCCAGCCAGCCGCATCGCCTCGACCTCTTCGATGCCGCGCAGTGGCCGACGCGGGGTCCCCGTCCCAGGCCCGAGCTGCTGGCCGCCGCGGCCCCGGCCCGCGCCGGCTTCGCCGACGGCGGGGAGGGCTTTTCGGTGCTGGTGGGAACGGGCCAGCCGACCGTCACCGACGTCGACCTCGAGCACGACGAGTTCGTCTATACCGTCACCCGGCACGGCGACGGCACGGTGCCCGTGAGCAGTGCCCGCCTCGCCGGCGCGGCCACCTACTACGTGGCCTGCGCGCACAGCGAACTCACCCGGGCGCCGCTGGTGGCCAATGCCATCGTGGAGATCCTGCGCACCGGCGGCACGCGGCGGCTCGCGCGGCGCTGGTCGCCGCGCAATCGCGCCACCGGGCGCATCAGCGACGCCGCGCTGCGGCTCACCCACACCGAAAAGATCGACCTGACCACCCTCGACCCGGATGCCCGGCGGGCGTTCATGCAGACGCTGAACGAGCCACCGCCCCTGCGGCTGCGGACGCCCCGGCGCTGATCAGATCAGCGCCGCATCGACCCCCGCGACGCTCGCGGCTCCCCGCTGCACGATCTGCTGATAGCCCAGGGCCCGCGGCAGCAGCAGGCCCATGTACGCCGCTGCCGTGGCGAGCTTCGCCCTGCCGAACTCGTCGCCGGCGCCCGGACCGCCAGCCACGATCTGCGCCGCGCGCGCCATCAGCCAGCCGCCGAGCACGAACCCGCACAGCATCAGGTACGGTTCGATGACCGCGAGCGCCCCGTCCATGTCCTGTTCGGCGAGCCGCAGCAGTCCGGCGGTGGTCTCCTTCAGCCCCGTCACCGCCTCGAGCGCGCGCTGGCGCAGGGCCTGGACGGTCGCCGTGGCCGCCTTCGTCGAGAGCTCCTCGGTCACCTCGCCCAGCAGGCCCGACACGGCGGCGCCCTTGTCGCGCAGCAGCTTGCGCCCCAGCAGGTCATTGGCCTGGATGCCAGTGGTACCCTCGTAGATGGCGGTGATGCGCACGTCGCGCAGCCACTGCGCGGCGCCGGTTTCCTCGATGAAACCCGTGCCGCCGTGCACCTGGATGCCGGTACTGGCAAGCTCGATCCCGAACTCGGTGCTCCAGCCCTTGACGATGGGAATCAGCAGGTCGCCGCGCGCCTGGGCCTGGCTGCGGACCTTCGCCTCCGAGTGGGATTCGGCGAGGTCGAGCTGCCAGGCGGCGTACAGCGTGAGCGCCCGCATGGCTTCGGTCCCGGCCTTCATGGTCAGCAGCATCCGCTTGACGTCCGGATGCTGGATGATGGGACTGCTGCGTCCCTGGATCCGCGTGCGGGCATAGTCGGCGGCCTGCTGGAAGGCGCCCTCGGCCATGGCGTAGCCCTGCAGACCGACGGCGAGCCGCGCGGCGTTCATCATGATGAACATGTACTCCAGGCCGCGGTTGGCTTCCCCGACCAGGTAGCCGACCGCCCCGTCGCGCTCGCCGAAGGCCATGACGCAGGTGGGACTGGCGTGGATACCGAGCTTGTGTTCGATCGAGACGCAGCGCAGGTCGTTGCGCGCGCCCGCCGTTCCATCCCTGCCGACCAGGACCTTGGGCACCACGAACAGCGAGATGCCGCGCACGCCGGCGGGTGCGCCATCGATGCGCGCCAGGACCATGTGCACGATGTTGTCGGTGAAGTCGTGCTCGCCCCAGGTGATGAAGATCTTCTGGCCGAAGAGGCGGTAACTGCCGTCGGCATCGTTCTGGGGCGTGGCATGGGTGCGGATCTGCGCCAGGTCCGACCCGGCCTGGGGCTCGGTGAGCACCATGGTGCCGGTCCATTCCCCGCTGACCATGCGGGGCAGGAACCGCTCCTTCAGCGCGGACGAGCCGGTCAGCTCCAGGGCGTGGATCGCGCCGTAGGTCAGCATGGGACACAGCTTGAAGGCGAGGTTCGCGGAGGCCCAGGTCTCCTGGACTGCCGTGGCGAGCATCAGGGGCGCGCCCTGGCCGCCGATGTGGGCGGGCGCCCGCAGCTGCGGCCAGCCGCCCTCGACGAACTGCCGGTAGGCCTCGCGGAAACCCTTGGCCGAGCGCACCCCCGCTTCGCTCCAGTGGGCGCCTTCCGCATCGCCGCTGCGGTTGAGGGGCGCCAGCACCTGCTCGGCGAAACGCGCCGATTCGCTCAGCACCGACTCGGCGAGGTCCGCCGAGTACTCGGCGTGCGCCGGGCAGCCGGCGAGGGGTTGGGCGCCGAACAGCTGGTTCAGGATGAAGGACAGGTCCCTTAAGGGTGCCCGGTACATCTCACGCCTCCGCAAATCAGATCTGGGCCAGCGCCGGTACGACGTTGGCGGCCAGGAAGTCGACGAAGCACTGGACCCGATTGTCCGCGCCCTGAGTGGCAGGGTACACCGCGTACAGCGGCATGATCTGCGGCAGCTCCCAGTCGGACAGCAGCTTTCTGAGGCGGCCGGTGGCGAGGCCTTGGCGGCAGAGGAACTCCGGCAGGATGCCGATGCCGAGGCCGGCGGCGGTGGCTGCGTGCAGCACCGCCGGATCGTTGACCGCGAGGCGCGAAGTCACCCGGATTTCCGCGCGCATGGCGCCGCGGACCACGGTCATGCGGAACTCGGGGCCATCCCCTTCCGGGGTCAGCAGGTCATGCGAGCGCAGGTCATCCGGCCGGGCGGGCTCGCCGCGTCGCTGCAGGTAGGCCGGGGTGGCGCACAGGATCGCCGGCGGTGAGCCGAGCAACTGGTGGGCCAGCCCCGGCGCATCGCCCGTGCCGGTGCGGATGGCGACATCGGCACCCTTGCCCGCGGCGTCGAGCATCTCGGGCCCCTGCGGCAGAAGGTTCACCTCCAGCGGAATGTCCGGGAAGCTCTCCATGAACCGTGGCACCAGGGGCGCCAGCAGGATCCGCCCGTAGGTCGGGTCGGCGGCCACCCGCAGCGGGCCGGTGGGAGGTGCGAACCAGCGGCGGATCTGGGTGCGCGCCGCGTCGGCCTCGTCGGCCAGGCGCCGGGCATGCGGGTAGATGAGCTGGCCGGCCTCGGTCAGGGACAGCCGTCGCGTGGTTCGGTTGAGGACGGTCACCCCGAGGGCCGCCTCGAGGTCCGCGACCGCCCGGCTGACGGCGGCCTTGGGCACCCCGAGGGCGCGGGCCGCCGCCGAGAATCCGTTCAGCTCCACCACCTTGGAGAGGGTGGCCAGTTGGGCCGGCATCCAGAACAGGCTCATGGAAGCTCCAATTCGAGCGGCGTTGCGCCCTATTGTTTCACTGTTGTGACACCAATGTACAGCGATACGCGGTGTAGAATCCGCCCCGCCCTAGCCAACTGCACAATTTACGAGGGGATTCCGATGCAGATTTCCGTGTACACCATGACGGTGGAAACCTTCCTGCCGCTGCTGAACAAGCTCGCCAAGCAGCTCGACAAGGCCACCGCCTACGCCGCCGCCAAGAAGTTCGATACCTCGGTGCTGGCCAACGCGCGGCTGGCGCCCGACATGTTTTCGCTCATCAAGCAGGTGCAGCTGGCGACCGATTTCGCCAAGAGCGGCACGGCCCGGCTCGCCGGCATCGATCCGCCGAAGTTCGAGGACAACGAACAGACCTTCGACGAGCTGCAGTCCCGCATCCGCAAGACCATCGATTTCGTGTCGGGCGTGAAGGCCGACAGCTTCAAGGGTGCCGAGGACCGCGACATCGTGATCCCGCTGCGCGACACCAAGCTCGAATTCAAGGGGCTGGACTACCTGCGCAACTGGGCCCTGCCGAACTTCTATTTCCATCTGACGGCGGCCTATTCCATCCTGCGCCACAACGGCGTGGATTTGGGCAAGCGCGACTTCCTGCCCGCCGGCTGAACGATCACCGCCGTGACGGATCCCCACTGCCCGGCGGCGGTGGGGGTCCGCGGTCTTTCGGGAGGGTTCATTGACGGTTCCGGCGTGCCGGTTCTGATCGAAAGCCTGCTGGCGGGCGCCGAAAGAGCAACGGGGGCGGTCGCGGTCATTGACGTGTTCCGCGCCTTCACGACGGCCGCCGTGGCGCTCGCCAACGGTGCGACGCAGATCATCATGGTGAGCAGCATCGAGGAGGCCCTGGCACTTCGTGCCAATGGCTCGGCGCAGATCTGCATGGGAGAGGTGCACGGCCGCAAGCCCGATGCGTTCGACTTCGGCAACTCTCCGTTCGAGCTTCTGGATGTCGCTCTGGAAGGCCTTACGGTCGTTCAACGCACGAGTGCCGGTACCCAGGGCGTCGTTGCGGCTGCGCGCCGGGCGCAGTGCCTCTATGCCGCCTCGCTGGTGACGGCAAGTGCCACCGCGCGGGCGCTGCGTTCGAAACCCACCGACCGCATCACGCTGGTTGCGATGGGCAATGACGGCACGACGCGCGCGGATGAGGATGAGCTGTGCGCCATGCACCTGAGGAACCTCGTGGAAGGCAGGCCGGGAGACCCCGATGCAGTCCGGCGCCTGATACTGGCTGGCGGGGATGCCGAACGGTTCCATGACCCCGCGCGACCCTACCTGCTTCCAGAGGACGTCGATATCGCCCTTGAGGTTGACCGCTACCCATTCGCCGTCAACGTGACCCTGCGGGACGGACGGCCCGTGGCCCACGTGGAGGGGGCGAACTGATCTGGCCGTGATGCTTCCCCCCTTGCTTTTAGCACGGCCTCATTCAACCTTCGCTGCATGCCCCGCACCTCCTCACAGCATGCGGTCGAAAGTCTGGGTCCCGTCCACCAGACTCCTCCGGATTTGCGCGCGGCCCTCCTGATGGATGTGAGGGCGGGTGCGGCATGGAAAGACCTGACGCCGCTGGCGCGCAATGAGTGGAACTGCTGGGTGCTCTCGGCCAAACAGGCGACGACGCGGGAACGCCGGATCAGGCGCGCGATCGAGGAACTCAACGAGGGCAAACGCCGGCCGTGCTGCTGGCCCGGTTGTCCGCATCGCCGGCCCGGCGCACGGAAGTGGTTT
>DATJTJ010000157.1:0-10461 GCA_035503515.1 Steroidobacteraceae bacterium | reverse complement strand
CCCAGTTCCGAAAGGCCAAACTGCGCTGGCGGGTGAGTTCCGGTCCTCGACGCAGTCTTGGTTGGATTCCCTTCAAAGCAGCGAGCCTGCGACGTCGGGGGAAGTACCTTCGGTTCTGCGGCAAGACGATCCGTTTCTTCGAAGCCGGGCGCTTTGCCGAGATCCGAAAGTGGGGCTGCGGGTGCTTCGCCCAGGATGCGGTCGGGGACTGGTACCTGTGTGTGCCGGTGGCCGTTGAGGATGTAACGCCTGTGCCGACCCAAGTGGACGTTGGTATCGACCTCGGCCTCAAGGACACGGCCGTAAGCAGCGATGCCGAGCGCTTGAGCGCCGGAGCGTTTTACCGCGATCTGGAGCTGAAGATCGGTCAGGCGCAGCGCCGAGCCCACAAGGCGCACGCCAAGCGATTACATCGCAAGGCGGCACGCCGCCGCCGAACACTCCAGAGCGGCTGCCTGGGGACCTTCCGGACTGCTTGAGCTCACGGCGGTAAATGCAGCAAGCCCCAGAGCAGCAGCTGCCAGGATAGTGCCGATGAGTTTCATTGGATCTGCTCCTTCGCGAACGGATCGCTTGACCTGTCGTCGGCTCGGCCCGGACCGATGACATGTTAATCGCCTGTCAAGACTTCCGCGACCCGATCACTCGCAGATCGTTGCCCGAGCGCCGGCGGTTCCGGCTCCTCGGGGCTACGCATGGACTGCGCCGGACGCGGGCGCATATCGGGCTGAGTATTTCGCGGCGCATCATGAGAATGAACGACGGCTCTGTTGCCTTCCGCTCCGCAGCGGCCTGAGCCATCGTGGAGGCGTCAGCTGTGACAATTCGTCAACGTCATCCTCCGGGATATCCCTTAACGTAGCGGCTATGTCTGCCATGAGCGAATTTCCGCTGCGCATGCAGAGGTCTGTCTGGATGGGCCTCGTGGGCTTCTGGGCCTTCGCCTGCGGAGCAGCCGCGAGCGCGCAGTCGGTTGCGACCCCGCCGGCAGCGGACCAGGCGCTGCCGGAGGTGACCGTGACCGCCACCCGCGAGTCCGAGCGGCGCGCGCTGTCGCGGGCCATCAATGGCTACGTGGCCTCCCATACGGCGCCGAACGCCCGGACCAACCAGATCGGCCGCTGGCATGAACCGGTGTGCCCGCTGGTCACGGGGCTCGAACCTCGCGGCCGGGATTACGTCACCCGCGCGATCCTGGACCTGGCGCGGGGCGTGGGCGCGCCCACGACCCCGGCGGGCAGGAAATGCCCGATCACGGTCGAGATCGTGTTCACCCGCGAACCCCAGGCGCTGCTGGACCACATCGCGAAGGCCTATCGTCCGCTGCTCGGGTTCTATCCGGCAGCGCAGGTCAAACAGATGACCACCTTCACCCGTCCCATCCAGGCCTGGTACCAGACCGGAACGCGCTCGATGGAGATCCAGCTTCCCGTCTTCCAGGGCAGTTCCGACCAGTCCTTTGGCGCCGGCCCGGGTACCGGCCCACCGGTGTTCCAGGGTGCGCAGGTCGATTCCGACACCACCGCCATGGGCATGCAGCCCTCGGGCGTCGCGGGGAGCCTGCTGGGACACCGGGTGCGCAGCGAGTTCCTGCATGTGCTGATCATTGCGGACAGCTCGAAACTGGCGCGCTATACCGTGCGTTCCGTCGCCGACTACATCGCGATGCTGTCGCTGACGCGCATGTCGGAACTGGACCAGTGCGCGCCGCTGCCCAGCATCACCGATCTGCTGGCGGATGCGTGCGCCAAACCCGTGGCCGACGTGCTCACGGCCGCCGATCGGGCCTACCTGCAGGCCCTGTACTCGGCCGATCTCGAGCAGAACCTGAATCTCGAGCGCGGGGAAGTGCATGCGCAGATGATGCGCAGGTTCGAGGGCAAGTAGCGCCCGCGGCGGTGCGCAGCACAGTGAGCCGGATCGTATTTGCCGCACTGGAGGCCCGATGACCACGGTGGCAGTGCTCGATGACTGGCAGAACCTTGCGCGCGAGTGCGCCGACTGGTCGCCCCTGGCGGCCCGCGCGCAGGTGACGTTCTTTTCCCGGGCGTTCTCGGACGAGGCGGATGCCGCCGCGAACCTGCGCGACTACGAGATCGTGCTGTCGATGCGGGAGCGCACGCCGATGCCTGCATCGCTGATCGGGCGGCTCGAGCGGTTGAAGATGCTCGGCATCACCGCCCCGAAGAATGCCTCGCTGGACGTGGCCGCCTGCACCGCGCGCGGGGTGCTGGTGTGCAACACCACCGCGTATCCCAAGAGTGCCTCGGCGCCGGCGGAACTGGCGCTCGGACTGCTGGTGGCCGTGGTGCGGGCCATTCCGGCGGCCGATGCCGCGATCCGGGCCGGACGTTTCCAGGAGGATACGCCGGCCGGCATCACGCTTGCGGGCAAGACTCTCGGCGTCCTGGGGCTGGGTCGCCTGGGGACCTGCATGGCCCGGTACGGCCAGGCACTGGGCATGAAGGTGCTGGCCTGGAGTCAGAACCTCACCGCCGAGGCCGCTGCGGCCGCCGGCGCCGAGTGGGTTTCCAAGGAGGAGCTGTTCGCCCGCTGCGATGCGATCAGCGTGCATCTGGTGCTTTCGCCGCGCACGCGGCACATCGTCGGTGTTGCGGATATCGCCCGCATGAAACCCGGCGCGGTATTGATCAATACGTCGCGCGGACCGCTGATCGACGAGGACGCGCTGCTTTTGGCACTGCAGCAGCGGCGGATCTTCGCCGCTCTCGATGTCTTCGACCGCGAACCGCTGCCGGTGGGGCACCCGCTGAGAAGCGCGCCGAACACCGTGCTGACTCCCCACATCGGCTATACCGTCATTGAGACCCTGCGGCAGTTCTATGGGCAGAGCGTGGAGAATGCGGTCGCATTCCTGGACGGGCGGCCGATCCGGGTACTGAACCCCGAAGTGCTGCAGCGCTGACTGCAGGCCCATCGATGTCGGCTGCCTGAAAGGTGGCGGCGCCGGCCGCAGATGACGGGCTCGCGCCGAGTCGATACCATCAAACGACAAATCGCCGACTGTCGAAGAATCAACAAATACAGGGGCATCATGAAAACCATATTCACGGGAATCGTGTGTGCGCTGTCCTTGGCCGTCGCGGCGACGGCATCCGCCGCACCTTCGGGCTATCCGGCGCCGATGATCACGGCGCCGGTCACCGCCGGCCAGATGAGCGTGCTGGCGGGCAATACGCGCCCCGAGGCCAACGCTGCCAACGATGAAGGCGTGGTCGCTGACGCGCTGCCGCTGGAACACCTGCTGTTGCAGCTGAAGCGCTCACCGGAGCGCGAGGCGGCGCTGCAGGCACTGATCGGTGAAATGCACGATTCGACTTCGGCCAGCTTTCACCAGTGGCTCACTCCGCAGGATTTTGCACAGCACTATGGCGTCGCGCAGCGCGATGTCGCGGCCGTGACGGCCTGGCTGCAGGGCGCGGGCTTCACCATCAACGGCGTGGCGGCCAGCGGCCTGACGATCGACTTCAGCGGCACCGCCGGACAGGTACGCGCGGCGTTCCGCTCCGAGATCCATCGGTTCAGAGTCGGGGGCGTGGAGCACATCGCGAATGCGAGTGATCCGATGGTGCCTACCGCCCTGCTGCCCGTGGTCTCGGGAATCGTTTCACTGCACGATTTTCGTCCGCGCACCCAGCAGGTGCGGCGCGCCGCGCATCCCGCCTATACCTACACCAACTCCAACGGCACCTTCCATGCGCTGGTCGCCGGTGACCTTGCGACGATCTACAACCTGAAGCCCCTGTTCCAGGCCGGACTTACCGGAGCGGGCCAGACGATCATGGTGGTGGAGGACACCTATCTGTACTCGACCAGGGACTGGAGCACCTTCCGCAGCACCTTTGGACTGACGCGGTACCAGCACGGATCCCTGACCCAGACCAGTCCCCAGGGGGCGCTGCACTGCGCCAATCCGGGCTTCCAGGGCAAGTCCTCCGATCCGGGTTACGGCGACGACGGCGAGGCCATCATCGACGTGGAGTGGGCCTCCGCGGCGGCCCCCGACGCGGCCATCGTGCTGGCCGCGTGCACGGACACGACCACGACGTTCGGTGGTCTCATCGCGCTACAAAACACGCTCAATGGACCCGTGAATGCGCTGCCCTCGGTGGTCAGCATCAGCTACGGTGAGGCGGAGGCCGCCAACGGGCAAAGCGCCAATCTTTCGTACTACTACGCATACCAGCAGGCGGACGCGGAAGGGGTGTCGGTGTTCGTCTCGTCCGGGGACGAGGATGCCGCGAGTGACGATGTGGGCAATCCGGCCGCCCATGGCATCGGGGTGAGTGGGTTCACCTCCACGCCCTACAACGTCTCGGTCGGGGGACTCGATTTCGGATACACCGCCCTTGGCGTCCCGGCATCCGACTACTGGTCCGCGAAAAACAGCTCCACCTACAGTTCCGCGCTTTCGTATATCCAGGAAATCCCCTGGAACGACTCCTGCGCCGGGGCACTGCTGGCCTCGTTCCTCGGAACCACGCCGCTCGGCCTCTGCAATTCCCCGCAGGTCGCGGGCACTGGCAGCGACGCCACGTTGAGTTTTCTTGCGAATGCGATCGGCGGCAGCGGCGGTCCCAGTGGCTGCGCGCTCGGTTCACCTTCGGTGTCCGGGGTGGTCAGTGGTTCATGCCGCGGCTATGCCAAGCCCTCGTGGCAGAACGGCCTGCTCGGTGTGCCGGCCGATGGGGTGCGCGACATTCCCGACGTCTCACTGTTCGCCGCCAACGGGATCTGGGATGCGTATTACGTGGTGTGCTGGTCGGATCCCAACACCGATCCCATCGTCGGCGGCGGCTTCAGCTGCAATGGCGCGCCGAGCACCTGGGCCGGGTTCGGCGGCACTTCGGTGTCCTCGCCCATCATGGCCGCCATCCAGGCCCTGGTGAACCAGAGGACCGGCAGCCGCTGGGGCAATCCCGACAATGTCTACTATGCCATGGCCCGCCAGGAGTACGGCTATTCCGGTTCGTCTTCGTGCAACTCGACGACCGTGAACAAGACCAGCAATGGCTGCGTGTTCTACGATGTGACCCAGGGCGACAACGTCGGCGCCTGCACCAGCCTCTCCAAGGCGAAGATCTACAACTGCTACCTGCCCAAGGGTGATACGTACGGCGTGCTTTCGGCGCTGAACTGGCTCTCGCTGCCCGCCTATCCGACGGGTACCGGGTGGGACTTCCCGAGCGGCATCGGTTCGGTCAATGCATATAACCTGGTGATGGACTGGCCGGTCTTCTGACCGGGTCCATGCATTGGCGCGACGTTGACAGCGCCGCGTGTCTCGGCGACGATCCCGGCGGGTGGATACGACCTGCCGCTTGCGCCCACGGGGGATGGTGAACGTATCGGAAGCACTGGTTTTTCCTTGCTCGAACAAACTCGTCAGTAATGCAGGCCCTGGCACTTCGGTTTTGTTCATGCACAGGAGAAACAGATGCGCGATTTTCGCGATGCAAAGGCCATGGCGCGGGCACTGCGCCAGGAACTGGCCGCCGCAGGCTTCAGGATCACCGTCAGTCAGAGCCTCGAGCTGATCGCCCACGCGTTCGGGGTTCCGGATTGGAATACGCTCGCCGCGGCGATTCAGGCAAACCCGGGCTCGGAACGTGCGGCGCCTCCCCCGCCGGCCCCGGAAGTCAGGAACACGGAAGGCGCCGCAGTGCCCCGCAAGGGGACTGAGCTTCTCTCCGGGCAGCTCGAGTCCACGCTGAATCGGGTCTTTGCCTACGCCCGGGATCGTAAGCACCAGCACATCACGCCGGAGCATCTGCTGCTCTTCCTGCTGGATGATCCGGATGCCTCAGAGGTGCTCAGGAAGTGCGGCGTCGACCTCGACGCCATGCGTGGGCAGCTGACGGTCCATCTCGACGGCGAACTGAAGGTGCCTGGCGAGAACCCGCAGCCGTCGCTGGGCTTTCAGCGCATCCTGCAACGCGCAGTGTTCCATGTGCAGACCGGCGGGCATCCTCCGGTCAGGAGCACGAACGTGCTGGTGGCGCTGTTCTCGGAGAAGCAGAGCCGCGCCGTCATCTTGCTCAACGAGGCGGGCATGACGCGACTGGACGCGGTCAATTACCTCACCCACGGCCTGCTCAAGTCAGGAGGGACGGCGCCGCCGCAGTGAGTCGGCGTGCCTGGCTCCAGCCCGTCACCACTTCCGCCGTCGTGACGACCCGACCGAGAATGCCGCCTTCCCCGGCGATGCAGGCGAGCATGGCCTCGTGGATCGCTGCATCCGCGGCCGCGCAGGCGTCGCCGACCGTCCGGCACTCGAAGCCGCGGTCGACCGCCTCGCGCAGCGTCGAATGCACGCATACGTCGGTGGTCACACCGGCCAGCGTCAGCGTACCGACGCCCGCCGCGCGCAGCACCAGTTCGAGATCGGTCGCGTAGAAGGCGCCGAATCCCGGCTTGTCGATCACGGTCTCCGACGGCAGGGGCGCGAGTTCGTCGACGATGGCGTGCCCGCGCTCGCCGCGCACCAGCAACCTGCCGAGCGGGCCGTGGCTGCCGATCGCGGCGCCGACGCCCGCGGCGCGCCGCGCCTTGACCGCGTTGAGATCGGTGAGGTCCGGGCGATGGCCCTCGCGGGTGTGGATGACGGGTATGCCGGCCGCCCGCGCGCCCTGGAGCAGGCGGCGCACATTGGGAATCGGGGCGCGCAGCACACTCACATCGACGCCGCTTCGGGCGATGTAGCCCGCGGGATCCAGAAAATCGCGCTGCATGTCGATTACGATCAGCGCCTCTGCGTCCGGCGGCCTCATACGGCAGTCAGGAACGACACGCCAACCGCACCGATGAAGCCGCTCGCCCGTTGCCGGTCCCGGGTGACCGATCCGTAATCCTCAGCCAGCACGCGCGCGACGCGGTGGCGGTGGTAGTTGACGAACAGATGCCGGCAGGGAATCACCTGCGGGTCGTGTTCGCCGTAGAGTTCGCGGTGCAGGGCGGGCAGTTCGTACCAGGCGGCACCGGTCTTCGTGTGATGGGCATTGTGGTAGGGAAAATTCAGCACCAGCAGATTGAGCCAGGACCACCGTGTCGCCAGCAGGTTCGAATAGGTGTTGTCGTATTCGTACTGACGCGTGCGTCGCGGATCGGCAGGTGCGGGGGACAGCGAGTGCGAGGGGAACACCTCATAGGTGTGCTGGAAGGCGTCCATGAAGCGCAGCACCTGGATGAAAATCAGGTACGCAAGCGCGTACAGCAGCAGCGCCTTGATGGATACCAGCGCCAGGGCGATCCAGAAAGCGACCCGCACCAGCTGCAGGCCCACGGCCCGCACCCGATCGCGCGCCGCGCCGTGGTGGAACGGCGCCACCACCACCATGGCCCGCATCAGCAGTTCCACTACCGGAATGTAGGCCCATTCCAGCGCGAGCACGCTGCCGCGGACCCACGGCGGCGCGCGCCGCAGGACCGACCGGTAGTCGAAGGTCACCACGTCCAGACGGTCGGCGTGGTGCCGCAGGTGCTTGATCTTCAGCCGCTGGTAGTCGGCCACGCAGGCCCCGTTCAACCAGCTCATGAGCATGCCGAGCCGGTCGTTGGCGGCAACGCGTCTGAAGACGTTCTGGTGCGCGCATTCGTGGATCATGTAACCGGAACAGACCAGGGCGTGCGCCGTGAGCAGCACTCCGGCGGCATTCCAGGCGATCTGCGGTCGCGTCAGCAGCCACACGCCGCAGGCCCAGGCACCCACGGCGTAGGCGATCATCAGCACATTGGGCCAGGAGCCGGCCCGGCGGAAGATTCGAGTCATCGCAAACCTCCTGGATGGGCCTGCAGGGAATTGACGAAGGAGGCGTCGTAAGTCGCGCCGATCGGCGGTACGCTCTGGATCTGTCCCTCTCTTTTCAGGATTCCACCGATGATCGCGCCGCTTGCATGGAAGGAGGGCAGTACCGGACTGTCCTTGAAGACATCGCCCAGCTGCGCCAGGGACGGGTTCTCGACGTTCGGCAGCTGCGCCTTGACGTCCTTGGCGCTGATCCCCAGGGCGAGTGCAATGATGCCCGCGGCCCGATCCGGCTCGTGCATCATGAAATCGAGTCCGTCCAGGTAGCCGCGGATCAGCGCCTCCACCACCTGCGGATTCTTCGCGATGGTCTCCTCCTTGAACGCCAGTACGTCGATGATCAGGCCGCGCGCCTCACGCGAGGACAGCAGCACGTGGAACTGGCTGCCGCCACCGAGTTTTCGGATCATCGAGACGCTGGGTTCATAAGTCACGCCGCCATCGACCGAACCGCTCGCCATGACCGCGACCACGCCCTCCGGCGTTGCATTGACTGCACGGATGTCGTTCTGGGAGAGACCGGCCTGTGCCAGGGCATACCCGAGGAGGAAGTCCGAGGGCGACAGCGGCTGGAAGGCCACCTTGCGGCCCTTGAGGTCCCTGACCGAGCGGATCGCGGTCGTCGCCAGGATCGCATCGCCGCCCGCCGAGTAGTCGATCGGCATCACGACCTTCAGCTTCCACCCTTTCGATACCGCCATGATCACCTGGTCATAGGTCAGCGTCGAGGCACCGAGCTCGCCTCCCTCGAGGGCGCCGGTCATGAGCGAGTTGTCGCTGAAGGTGACGAGCTTCACGTCCCAGCCGTACTTGCGGTAGTAGCCATTGGCGGCCGCACAGTAGAGCGGGCCGTAACCGATCCAGTTGACCACGCCCAGGCTGACCTGCTGGGTCGCGGCATCGGCCCGGGTCAGGCTGGTGAATGTCCACGCCGCCAGGCAAAGCAGCAATGCAGTCCGTGTCATGGGTCCCCCGGCTCCTCGAGATCGATGTCGGCGGCCAGCAGCTGCCGCCGCAGCGGCTCGAGCTGGCGGGCGTAGTTGCGCCATTGCGAAATGGCGCTCTCATACAAAGGACGGCGCACCTGGGCGGCGCTCGCGGTCGTGGCCGGCGCGGCGTTGTCGTGGAACCGCATGCAGGCCTCCTCCCACCCGAGTCCACAGAATTCCAGCAGGCGTTGCGTCTCACGGCGCTGGTCGGCGACCAGTGCCTCGTAACTCACCTCGAGCATGCATCCCGGCAGCGTCGCCTGCCAGTGCCGCATCAGGCGCCGATAGGCGACGTAGTAACGACCCAGTTCCGCGAGGTCATATGAGAAGGGGTAGCCGTCCTGGAACAGGGTCTTGAACATCGCATAACAGGCTGCCATCGGGTGCCGCCTGACATGCACGATGCGGGCGCGCGGCAGTGCCCGGCGGATCAAGCCGCAATACAGGTAGTTGAGCGGCATTTTGTCCGTGAATCGCACCGCGGACAGCCCGGCGGCGCGGACCCGCCGCAGGTAGTCCCTTCCGAGGGAGGCGAAATCGATGGCGGCGGATTGCCTCACGAGATCACGGCGTGGCAGCGGGGCGCGGCTGCGCTTCGCAACGGCCGCGACCACGGCCAGCGCGAAGTGGGGCAGCTCGCCCCCGGCGCGCACGAGCGCGTGGCTGGCGAGGATGCGCTCGAGCAGCGTACTGCCGCTGCGTGGCATGCCAACGATGAAGATCGGCGTGTCCGGACCCGCGGCGACCGCCACGCTGCCGGGATCCGGTGCGGCGGCCGGGTAGCTTTCGATGATCCAGTCGGCGGTGGCAATGTCGGTGTCAACGTCGTATCGCAGGTGCCTGCGTCGCAGCCGTGCGCCCTGCGCGAGATGAGCGAACGAGGGTTCGTAGCGCCCCAGATCCTCGTACTCCTTGGCCAGGGCGTAGCGCAGCGCAACCTCGCCGTGCCAATCGCCGATGCCGGCCAGCCGCGATTCCAGCTCCGGGATGTGATTGTGCTGCGCGTTCTGGATCCGCAGTTCGGAGCGGTTCAGATATGCCTCGAAATCATTCGGTCGGCGCCGGATCACCTGATCGTAGTCGCGCTCCGCTCCCTCGAGGTCGCCGAGGAAACGCCGCACGGTCGCGCGATTGAACAGCAAGTGCGGCTCATCCGGCGCCAGGGCCAGCGCCTGTTCGAATGAGGCCAGCGCCCGCGGCTGGTCGCCCGCCCGGCTGAACAGATTGCCGATGGCATCCAGCAGCGCCGCGTCGGTGGATGCCCGCGCCTGGGCGGCCGCCGCGCTTTCGCAGGCCCGGAAGTTGTCGCCGAGCGCCAGCAAACACTGGGCGCGCTGCAGCAGCAATCGGGCATTGTCGGGTGCGCGCCGCAGGGCGGCTTCAACCTGCTGCAGGCCCTGCGCGGCGGTGTCGTGCTGTTGTGCGTGCATTCAGGTCGTGACCGGTTGTTGGGACAGGCGCTGCAGCAGTCCCAGGTCGGTACGCATCCCGGACGTCTCCCGGATGCGTTCCAGGATGCGATAGCGCAAGGCCATGAACTCGGGCGAGTATTTCATCGCCAGGGTGCGCTGGTTCGGCAGCGGAACTTCGTATACGGAGTCGATGCGGCCCGGTCGCGGCGCCATCACCACCACCCGCCGGCCGAGG
>DATJTJ010000156.1:0-28778 GCA_035503515.1 Steroidobacteraceae bacterium | reverse complement strand
CACCATCTGGCATACTCCCTGCCGACCCAACCCACTCAGCCTCCGGTCTGGGCCCGCACGCTGTATGCCCTCCAAGCTCATTGCTGCACGGCGCCAATATCTGCAGCGGCGCGTCCATGGAGCGCTGCAGGCTCTGACCCTGCTGTTCGCGGGCGCCATCGTTTCCCCAGTCCCGGCCTCGACGACCGCCGCCTGCGTGGGCCTGTCGCATGCCCGGCCACTGGGTGAATGGGAGCTGACGCTTCGATCGGACCATTCCGCGACCCTCACCCTGGCGCTGCCGAAGAACCGCGCGATCGCACTCGAGGTCATCGAAGCCGGAATGGATGTGACGCTGGAGGTGACTCCCGCCGCGGGCACGAAGATCGAAGCGGACAACCCGGTCCGCCGCAGCGGCGTGCAGCGCGCCCTGGTTCACACCGGTGGCAGTGGCGCCGTCGGTGTGGTGGTCCGGGCCAAGGTTCATGGCGGGGTGGGCTCGAAGGTTCAGGTGCGCGCCATCGATGCGCAGGCGCCCGAACTCGCCGCCGCCTGCCGCGCGGTGCTCGAGCATATCGCGGTCGCCGACTCCGCCTACGCGGCTGCGCAGAAGATCACGAATGGCCAGGCGGGAGCGACGAGCGCATCGGCGCCGGAGCTGTACCGGCTCGCGTCCCGCAATTACGAACTCGCCTTCAGGCAACTGGATCCCGGAGCGGAATTGCCCCTGCGGGCGCAACTCGCGCATGCGCTCGCCGCCGTGTCGTACCAGGATCTGAAGCAATGGCAGGAAGGCGCCCAATGGTCCCTGGACGCCGCGGCGCTGTTCGCGGACGCTCACGATGCCTACGCACGTGCGCGCGCCCAGGCGCTGCAGGCCGCCGCCTGGATGGAACTGGCGGCGCTGCCCAGGCCCGGCACGGCGACCGAAGTGAACCGCCTCGACAGCGATGCCCTGCTGCATCGTGCCGAGGATCTGCTGGGTGCCGTGGCGCGCTTCCACGAACATCGCGGCGAGTTCCTGGACGCCGCCCTCCAGCGCAATAACATCGGGCTGGCCTCCTACTATGACGGCGCCTTCGGGGCCGCGTTCCGGGCCTACGGACAGGCGCTCGATCACTATCAGAAGGTCGGCTATCGCTATGGGCTCGCGCAGGTGACGCAGAACATGGCGCTCGCGGACAGTGATCTGGGACGATCGGCTGCCGCGCTCGCAGACTACCAGCGGGCGCTGCAGCTGATCAGTGTCGAAGAGTCGCCACGACTGTACGCCGATGTGCTCAACAACTGCGGCCTGTCCAACGCCGCGGCGGGGCATCTGGACGTGGCGCTCCAGCAGCATGCCCAGGCCCTGGAACTGGGCCGGCGCATCCAGTCGCGACCGCTGCAGGCCCGAAGCCTGTTCGGTATCGGACTCGTCTATGAAGAGGTGGGCGATCGAGACCAGGCGAGCGAGTTCCTGCGTGAAGCGCTCGACCTGTGGGGCGCGGACGGGGACGGCCGCAATCGCGTCGGCGCACTGCGCGTTCTCGCAAGCGTCGAAGCCGCGCGCGGCAACCTTGAGGAGTCCGTGCGACTCGAACACGACGCGTTGAGCATGGCGACCGAGCCCGTGACCCGGGCCCGGCTGCTGGTTCAGATGGCGGACGGGGAGTCGCGGCTCCAGCGGATCTCCGCCGCGAACGAGGACCTGGCGCTGGCTGCCCAGGTCGCCGCACCGGCAGGTCCGATCAGCCATGCAGTGGTCGACCTCGGGCACGGGCTGCTGGAACTGCGTCAGGGTCATCTCATCCAGGCCCGCCGCTACAGCCGCCGTGCCCTCAGCATCGATCGCGCCCTGGGACTGAACGCACATACTTTCGATGCGCTGGTCGCCCTCGCCCGCATCGAGATCGCGGCGGGTCGAGAGGACGCGGCGCTCGGCTACCTGGACCAGGGCCTCGCCCTGTCCGAAGTCATCCGGGTCGCGGCCTCGAATCCCGAACTGCGGGCGAGTTCGATGCAATCCCTGCGGGCCGCCTACGAACTGGAGGTCGATATCTGGGCGCACCGCGCTGCGCAGGCGCGCGCTGCCGGGGACGAGGCGGGCGTAGACCGCGCGGCCCGTGCCGCGCTCGAAATCACCGAGCGATCGCGCGCCCGGGCGATGCAGGACATCTCACTCGCCGATTATGCCGCGGCCCCGGCGGCCACCCTCGCGCCTTTGCTGGCCCGCAAATCCGGGCTGATCCGCGACATCGCGGCCCACGAGGACAAACTCCAGGATACCGATGCGCCCGCCTCGGCCCGCGCCGTGGTGCTGCGTCGGGATGTCGGACATCTGCGTGAGCAGCTGGCACTGGTGGATACCCGGCTCGCCGCTCTCGGTCAGACCCCGCAGGTCCAGCATGCCGCCGCCTCGCTCGATCTCGGCCGGATCCCGGCGGATACCGCCGTCGTCGCCTACTGGGTGGGGGAGACGCACGCGTATGCCTGGGTCGCCACCCGTTCGGCACTGCATCTCACCGACCTGGGCGCGAGTGCCCCCGTGCGGGCGTCCGCAGAAGCGGTGCACGCCAAATTCAACGATCTCAACCTGGCCGGATCGGAGCGGCTGGGAGCCGATGCGGACCTCGGCGCACTGGCACTGCAGCCGGTGTTGCCGGGGCTGCCCGCCGACATCCGGCGACTGGTGATCATTCCGGATGGTCCACTGCAGTACGTGTCCTTTGCCGTGCTGCCCACGCGCAGCAACGATCGGGGATCCTTCCTGGTGGCCCGCTACGAGCTTGCCTATGGGGCCTCCCTGGAATCGCTGCTGCAGAAATCCGCCGCTGGGAGCGGTACCGACGACTCCATGCTGCTGGTCGATGATGCGGTCTATGGCAGCGATGATCCCCGGTCCTCGCAGCACGTCGGCGTGAAACTGCGCGGACCTGCGCCGGAGCCGCTGCGACTGCGCAGTGCCCTGAACGGGACCTCCCTGCAGCGGCTGCCGGCCACCGCGGAGGAAGGTGCGGCCATCGTGGGCGCGGCCTCGCCGATTCCCGTCGATCACCTGGAAGGCTTCGCGGCCACGCGCGACGCCGTGCTCAACCGGCCCCTGGAGCGCTACCGGTACATCCACTTCGCGGTTCACGCCATGACCGATGCGCAAATCCCGCAGCTGTCGTCCCTGATCATGAGCACCCACGACCCGAGCGGTCGGCCGATCGAGGATCACGTCTGGGCCGGGGACCTGATGACCCGTCGCTTCAATGCCCGGACCGTCGTGCTCAGCGCCTGCAACACGGCCCTGGGCGCCGACATCAATGGCGAAGGGTTGCTCGGTCTTCGCTACGTCATTCTGGCGCGCGGGGCCCAGTCGGTCGTCGCCTCCCTGTGGTCCGTTCCCGACCGCACCACCGAGTTGCTGATGCAGAACTTCTATGTCCGGCTGCTGCGCGAACAGCAGCGCCCGGCGTTGGCGCTGGCGTCCGCGATGCGGGAGGTCCTCAGGGAAGGGCCCCGCGATCCCGCATTCTGGGCAGGTTTCACGGCAACCGTCCGGGCCCTGAACTAAGTCCCAGTCATTCCCGCCGCGCCAGCCGGCGGATCGCCAAACCGCCGAACAGCACGGAAATTCCCACCAGCACCGCACTCGTCATCAGCGGACTCACGGGTACCTGGTTCCCGCCTGCCGCCAGTGCGGTCATATTCAGGTGAAAGGCGGGCCAGATGACCGACCAGGGCTGCAGGAACTTCGGCAGCGGAAAGAACATTCCCGAGAGCCACAGGCCGGGCAGGTAGATCAGGTTGGCATATGCGGGCGCCGCACTGGCGCTCGAAAAGGCGCCGATGAAGAGCCCGATGGCGCAGAACGGGATGGCGCCCAGGACCAGCACGGAATCCATCGCCAGCAGGGCACCGGGCGCCAGATGCAGCGTCTTGGCGGCGAGGCCCGCGATGGTCACCAGCCCGACCGATATCGCGGCGAAGGCAATCGACATGATCATCTTCGCGATCAGGTACGACCCGGCAGGCAGGGGCAAGGCCCGTTTGAGCTTGAGCAGATTGGCGTCGCGCTCCATGGCGAGACCGCAGCCGATGCCGAAGATCGCCGGCCCCATGACTGCCATGCAGCACCAGCCGCAGAACGAGTAGTTCAGCAGCACGGGGTTCGCGATCACTTCCCTGGAGTTGCCCGCCATGACGACACCGAAGAACAGGTACAGCGGTACCGGCAGCAGCAGGAAGGGAAATGCGAAGGCCGGGGCCCGCAGCGCCTGGATGAACTGCGACCGGGATTCCTTGAGATAGGCGCGCAGCACCCGGCCGAGGGGCATCAGGTGGTCGGAGTCCAGAGGGGTTGTCAGGGCATCCATACGTCCTCCTTTTGTCTAGGCCGCTTCTTGGGTCAGCACCGTAAAGGCATCGGCAAGCGCCGCCGGGCGCACCTCCAGCTGGCTCACGGTCGCATCCGCTGCCAGCAGCCGGCGTACCACCGACTCTGCATCGACCGCGGTAATCGTCAGCTTCTGGGCGTCCTGGCTTGCATCCATGACGCCGGGCCACTGGCGCACGTTCTCGGCGGTGAGGGTGCTCGCACAACGGATGTGCGTGCGACTGACGACCGAGCGCACTTCCGCGACGCTTCCGGAGGCGATCACCCTGCCCTTCGCCAGCACGATGACCCGGTCGGCCAGCGCCTCGGCTTCCTCGAGATAATGGGTCGTGAGCACGATCGAGCAGCCGCTGGCGATCAGGCAGCGGATCGCCGCCCACATGGTCTCGCGCGCCTGTACGTCGAGACCGACCGTCGGCTCATCCAGGAACAGGAGCTTGGGCTGCCCGACGACCGCCATCGCGAATTGCGCCTGGCGTTTCTGGCCGGCCGAGAGCTTCGCATAGCGCCGATTGGCGAGGCCGGCCGTCCCGGTCAGCTCGAGCGCCTCCCGGACCGACAGCGGATGCGGGTAATAGCTGCCCGCGAGATCCACCAGCTCGCGCACGCTCAGCAGCGGTTCGAGGGCGACCTCCTGCATCATCACGCCGATCTCGCGACGGCTTGCCACCTCGAGGGGCGAGCGGCCCATCAGCCGCACCTGTCCGTCATCGGCCTGCAGCAGCCCGAGCCAGAGCGAAATGGCGGTCGATTTGCCCGCGCCGTTCGGACCCAGTACGGCCAGCACCTCGCCGGGACGGACTTCGATCCCGACACCGTCGAGGGCCAGCTGCGTGCCATAGGACTTGCGGGCCTGAACCAGCTCGGCGACCGGTTGCGCGTGCTCAGGCGCCGCTACGCTGCCCGTGACCACCGGTGCAGACGGGGCCTGAGATCGGCCCCTCGCCCGGGGGTATTTGCGCCCGTTGAGGATTTCGCCGATCCAGGTCGGGCGCACCAGGTAGTGGTAGCTCAGGAGCAGCACCACCATCGTGATCGCCAGGATCAGCGGAAACTTCAGCGCCCAGTGCAGGGGTATCTTCGCGAAGGCCGCCGCCAGGAAGAACACGATGGGCAGGTGCCCCAGGTACAGGTAGTACGAGGAGTCCGCGAGGTAGCGGCGAATCGCGCTTTCCTTCGCGCAGAACCGCAGCGCCGCGCCGATGATGCCGAACGTCCAGTACCAGGCCGACACCAGGTAGCAGGCAGCATAGAACGGCGTGCTGTCGGCGATGTGATAACCCAATGGCGTTGCATGGCTTCCCAGCCTGATTCCGGGTACGATCTGGCAGGCAATGCTCAGGGCGATGCCGATGGCCAGCTGCCCCATCCAGCGGCTGCGCAGCGCCGACAGCAGCTCCAGCTGCCGATGCAGCAGCCAGCCGATGCCGAAGGCCGTGCCGAACCCCACGAGCGCCGGCAGCTGGGGAATCAGGCTGCTGTCGGGCGTCGGGATCCCGCCGAGTACCGCAATCCGCTGATCAAAGCCCAGGACGACGAATATCGGTGCCGCGAACACCAGCGGGGCGAAATGCCCGTTCAGCAGCATCCGCAGCCCCCGGTCCAGCGCCGCCGCAACGACGCCTCCCGGATCGAGCTTGAGGAACGCGCCGCGCACGGCCAGCAGCAGCACATAGAAGATGCACAGATAGTACAGAAACCACAGATGCACCAGCGGAAAGGCACCCTGCGGCACCGCGGCCGGATGATTCACCGCGGCCACCGTGGCGGCATCTGCGCTGCGCCCGACACCCCAGATCAGCGCGGCAATGGTGAGCGGTGCGAGGATGATCCAGCCGACGAGCAGCGGGACCAGGATGCGCCGCGCCCGGTCGGCCATGAACCCCCGGGCGCCGCGACGGGTCATCACCAGTCGGGCAAACAGCCCTGCGACCAGGAAGAAGGTCGTCATCCGCCAGGTGTGGATCAGGAAGAACACGACATTGAGTGTCGCGCTCTGCGACACATCACGGGCCGGAATGGGAAGAAAGAACGACATCGTTGCGTGCAGCGCGATCCCCGAGAGGAGCGCGAAGGCGCGCACGGCGTCGAGGGCGTGCAATCGTTCCTGGGTTGCCATGGGCTACTCCTTCAAACGAAGTCTTTCTTGCGCAGGATTGCCAGAAGCGCCGCGGCAAGTGCCACGACGCTGCCGATGAACTCGACCGCCAGTGTCGCAATGATCTCGGATGACCACACCGCCACCGGTCCCTTGGCCGTCGCCCCGACGGCGGGCCGGTTCAGCAGCCACGCGATCAGGAAGTTGAGCATCACGTTGCCGCAGATGATGACCACGGTGTTCCAGACCGCCGAGTCCGCCGCGAGCGCCACGGCAAGGAAAATGCAGAAGTACAGGTACACGTACATCATCACGGCCACCGTCAGCGGGATCAGGCCGTGCGGGATGGCCGTGAGCCCGATCATCAGCAGCGCGGCAGCCCCCAGCATCACGAACGGGATCACGAAGGCGAGCAGGCTCGAGGCAAGCTTGGTGAGTGCGTACTGGGTGGTCGAGACCGGCAGGCTGAGCACGAACAGGATGACGCGATCCTTCTTCTCCTGCGCGACCGTGCTGGAGACGAGGAACACGTTCAGCAGGATCAGCACGCAGATGAACGACACGCTGCCCACGTAGAATGTGACCTGACCGCCGCCGAAGAGCGCGAGGCCGAGCATCGCAAAGCCCAGGACCATCGAGCCGGCGATGACGGGCCAGGCAAGATAGAAGTCCTTGAGGATCAGCCGACCCAGGACCGAGGTACTCATGGGAAGCGCTCCTTGCGGCTGGCCATGACGTTGGCGACGAAGATTTCCTCGAGGGTCATGCGCTGGACCTCGACCACGGTCGCGCCGGCGCGCGTATAGGCCGACAGTAGCTGCGGCGACTGCGCATTGGTGGTCACCGTGGCGACGCGACCGTTCACCGCGACGTCGACGACTCCCGGGAAGACCGGCAGCCTGACGCCATCGGGCACGTCCAGCCGCAGCCGCCGCCAGTGCTCGATGAAGGTCTCCTTGTCGCTGGAGTCGATGATGCGGCCGCGGTCGATGAACGTGATCTGGTCGGAGATCTGCTCGACGTCCTGGGTATTGTGGGAGGAGAAGAGAATGGCGCGGCGCTCGTCGCGCAGCACGTCCATGAGTTCGGTGAGCATTTCATGGCGGGCCACCGGATCGAGCCCGGTCGTGGGTTCATCGAGCACCAGCAGGCGCGGCCGGCGCGCCAGCATCAGAAGCAGCGTGGCCTTGGCCCGCTCGCCGTGGGAGAGGCTCTTGATCTGCTGCTGCGGCCGCAGATTGAAGCGCTTGAGCAGCGTCTGGGCATAGGGTGCGTCCCAGCCCGGATAGATCGAGGCGATGAACCTCATGTGCCAGCCGAGGGTCGCGTAGGCGTAGAGCCGCATCTCCTCGGAGACATAGCCGATGTCCCATTTCGCGGCGGCCTGCTCCTCGGGCATTGCGCGCCCGAGCACCCGTACCTGCCCGCTGTCCTGACGCACGAATGACATCAGGATCCGGATCAGCGTCGACTTGCCGGCCCCGTTGGGCCCGACCAGTCCCATGATCTGACCGCACGGGAGCGTCAGATTCACCTCGCTCAGGGTGAAGAACCGATAGGCCTTACCGACGCCATCGAGCTCGATTGCCAGATCGCTCATGACTCGTCCTCGCCTGCTGTTGTCGTTTGCATGTGCAGCCGCTGCGCCAGCTCCTGCGGCGTGAGCCCCAGTTCCCGGGCGATCTGCGCAGCGGCGGCCAAGTGCTGGTCCAGTTCCGCGCGCCGCAGTTGTCTGCCCAGATCGACCTTCTCCGCGACGAAGGAGGCCTTGCCCTGCCGGGTGACGATCACCCCATCGCGTTCGAGCTCGAGATAGGCGCGCTTGACGGTGATCACGCTCACTTGGGTGGCCACGGCGAGCGCCCGGATCGACGGCAGCTCATCGCCCGCCTTCCAATCCCCCACGGCGATCCGATGCCGGATCTGCTCGATGATCTGCAGGTACATCGGGCGCCGGTCGGCTTGGGAGATGGTGATTGGACTGTGCATAACAGTATGCACAGTATACACGGACTGATCAGCTAAGGAAGAGGGGGGTGGCTCCGTTTCTGACCTATGCTGCCTAATCTCTTATCAATATTGTTTATCCTATTGATATCGAAACGAATCTATTACCGGGTCGGCGCATCAGGCATGTCCTACCCTGGCTTGAGCGGGTATGCGGCTACGCTCCGGGTGGCCCGCACCCCAGCATGACCCTCACGCGACGTCCGCTTTGGCACGATCGTGAGGAGGCGCCATGCATCACCGATCCCTTCCGGTAGCGGTCCTGTCCCTGGCGGTTCTGTTTTCGGTGGCTGCCTGGGGGCAGGTGACCTCAGGCGGCGATACCGTGAACCCCAATCGGGTGCTGCCCTCCGAGGCGGCGACCGTCAGGACGCCCGGCACTCCAGGGGCCACGGATACTCCCGGCGCCCTCCAGGAAGGCAAGAAGGACGCTCCGGCCGTTCACAACCCGACGCCGCGCGAGATCCGCGCGATGAAGAAGCAGGCCCGGAAGGCGAGCAGCAGCGCGCCCGCGTCCAAGTAGGCCGCAATGATCGTCAGCGCGGCAATCGCGCCTCGCCGGCCTGTCGCCAGCAGCCATGGAACAGCCATGGCTGACTGAAAGGCAGCCGGACGGTGGCGATGGGCGGGGCCTCGATATCCATGGCATCGAGAATGAGCAGCTCCGAGCGGTTGCCGGGACGCGTGACCACCAGCAGCAGGAAGCCCTCCCCTTCGGGCGCATCCGGTGAGCGCGGCACGAACACCGGTTCCTGCGTCCCGCCTTCCGTCACGTGGTCCTGCCGACGCCCGGTTTCGGCGTCATAGCGCAGCACGCCGGTGCGGCTGCTGGAGAATCCATAGCGGTAGCGCTGCATGGCGAAGCGGTCATCGACCTCGGGCATGCCGCCGCCCTCCCCCGTCGTCAGCGGCCGCATGCGCACCGAGCCGGTCCCGAGGTTGAAGGTGATGCGGGAGAACGTTCCGGGCTTGAAGGCTGCGGCGGGGCCGCCGTGGACTTCGTTGAAGAACGTGAACAGGTTGCCGCTGTGCGTCGGGGCATCCACATGGACCTCGTTGCCCTCGCTGAAGGCATTCAGGAAGTGCGTGACGCCACCGTTCCTCACCGGGAACCACTGGATGTCCCGGGTCGTGCCGGTGCGGGGCATGATGCCGAACATCGGGTCCAGTGAATCGTCGAAGGCGTAGAAGTCCCCGCCCGCCCTCACCCGCGCGACATCCACGGTCAGGGGCAGGATGTGGAAGATCAGATGGTCCCGGCTGACGGCCCAGTCGTGGGTCATTCCCGGGTAAGGCAGGTTGAACTCCTCTTCCCGGGTCACGTTGCCGTTGCGGTCGATGACATGCAGCGACATCTCGCCTTCGAAGCGCTTTTCCGAAAACTGTCCGTAGCTCCACCACTCCCCCGTCACCGGATCGCACTTCGGATGCGCGGTCATGGTCCTGGTGCGCAACTGGGAGCGGAACGGCGCGATACCGAGGGTCTCGAGCGTGATCGGGTCCAGCTCATACGGGATGCTGTCCTCGCGCAGCGCGAACAGCCGGTCGTGATGGACCCAGGCGGTGGTGTTACCGGTGTTGTCCCGGTCGGTACCCCGGGTCGAAGGGTCATCGGCATGGCCGGTGCGGTACGCGCCATACAGCCGGCGCCGATGTTTGCGCTCGAGCAGGAAACGCTCCGTCCTGACGTAGCGCTGACGGAAATCGACGTGTCCGTCCTCGAAATGGAACACCGCCATCATGCCGTCGCCGTTGTTGACGTTGTCGTTCTTCAGGGTCGGGTAGGCGGTATCGCCGCCGCAGCGGAAGAAGCTGCCGCGCAGCTCCTTCGGGATCTCGCCCAGCACCTCGCAGTCGTAGACGTCGGCTTCGAACCGCAGCGGCGTCAGCGTCGAATAACCGTAACTCTGGACGGGGATGAGTTCTTCGTGGCCGACGTACGCGATGGGTTTGTTCATGTGCTTCCAGCTCGATTCGTGATGCTCAGTGCTTGGGCGCGTCGATATTCTCGCCAGGCCGGCCCTGTGCATCGGCACTGTCCCGGTTGTTCTGCTCGCAGATGTACTCGCGCAGATGTCCTTTGACCCGTCGATAGGGCAACAGCACCCTCCAGGGCTTGGCGAGGATCTGCGGATCGGTGATGGTGCGCTCGATCTGGATATGATCCTTGTCCAGCTTGCGGATCCGTTCCACGATATGCATCTGGTCGGTGTGCGCCACTCCCGGCGCCATCTGCGTCGTCGTATCGACTCCCACCGTATCCACCACCAGGGTATCCCCCTCCCAGTGGCCGATGGAGTCTCCGTTGAAGGCCGGATCCGGATCCGCCGGATGTTTCTCGCCATCGGTATACACATGGCGCACCTGGCTGAAGGTCTCGATCACCATCACCACCATCCCCGGGTTGAACAGGAACTCGATCGGATAGGGTTCGGTCATGATTCCGGGCATGCCGGTCGGGAGGCAGTTGGCATCCTGGGTCTGCAGGTTTTCGCCCTGCTTCTGTGCTGCGAGGAAGGCGTCGTACCTGGCCTGCGCCGCGGGCGTCAGCGGCCCCGGTGTCCCGCCACCCAGGAGCCGCGGGTTGTGCTCCCAGTCGAGTTCGAAGATCCCCTGCCAGTCCGGCAGTCTGGCAACGGACGCCCAGGTCTGGCCCTGCTCGCCGCCCGGCGCCCCGGCGAGCGCCGGCAGTGGCCTCGCGGAAGCCAGCAGCAGGAGCCCGCAGAACATGCACGACAGTGCCAGACGCATCGTACGAAGACCCCACCGTGTTGCTGAGTCGTGGGCCCAGTATGGACTTTGCAACTGCCGTGGTCTATTGGGCCGCGGGCGGCAACCGGATGTGGATGTTCTTCTCCTGGGTGAACGCCAGCAGTTCGTCCAGGCACTCTTCGCGGCCGATCCCCGAGTGCTTGTAGCCTCCGAAAGGCGCGCCGAGGAAGTGCCTGGCCACCTCGTTGATCCACACAAAGCCGGCCGCCACGCGCTGGGCGGCGCGATGCGCAGTGCCGAGGTCACGGGTCCAGATGGAACAGGTCAGCCCGTACTCGAGCGCATCGACCTGCGCGAACAGGGCCTCGGCATCGCGCCAACGCAGCACGCTCAGGACCGGCCCGAAGATCTCCTCGCGCGCAATGCGCATCTGCGCGGTGACCTCGGCAAAGACGGTGGGTTCGATGAAGTAGCCGTGCCCGGGCGGGCAATGTGCCGGCCGCCGACCCCCGTGTACCAGCCGCGCACCCTCGGCGTGTGCGGTGGCGATGTACTGCAGGACGCGTTCGTACGGGATGCGGCCGACCAGGGCGCCCATCCGGGTCCGGGGGTCCGTCGGTGACCCGGGAACGAACCCGGCCACCCGCTGGCGGACGCGTTCGAGCACCGCGTCGTGAATGGACTCGTGGATGAAGGCGCGGCTGGTGGAGCCACAGGACTGGCCGCACCAGGGGAAGTTCATGCCCTCCACCACGGCGTGCGCCACCTCCTGCGGATCGGCATCGGCGAAGGCAATCAGCGCATTCTTGCCTCCGAGTTCCAGCAGCACCGGCTTGATGGTGTCCGCCGCCGCGTGCATGACCGCCCGGCCCGCGGCCACACTGCCGACCAGCGCGACCTTCGCGACCTGCGGATGGGCGGCGAGATGGGCGGCCGCCTCGCGGCCGGCCGGCAGGACATTGAACACTCCGGCCGGGAACAGCGGTCCGATCAGCTCGGCCAGCCGCAGCGCCGAGAGCGGCGTCTGCTCGGCGGGCTTGACGATCACCGCGTTACCGGCCGCCAGGATCGCCGCCGTCTTGCCGGCGCAGAACATGAGGGGATGATTGAAGGCCAGCAGGCGTGCCACGACGCCCAGCGGCTCGCGCACCGAGAAGTTCACCCGCTCCGGTCCGAGCGGAATGGAGGCGCCCTTCATTTCGGTCACGAGTCCCGCGAAGAATTCCACCTGGGCCGCGGCTGCATCGGCGTCCTTGCGCATCTCGCTGTAGGGATTGCCACTGTCGGCCGCATCCAGCATGGCAAGCTCTGCGCCGTGGCGGCGGATGACGTCCGCGGCCTGCCGCAGGACCTGCGCCCGCTGCGCCGGGGCCATCACCCGCCAGCGGGCAAACCCCTGCCGGGCGGCACTCACCGCGGCATCCATGTCCGCGGCCGTGGCCTGCGCGACCTCGGTCAGCACCTGGCCCGTTCCCGGATTTTCGACGGCGGTCCGCGGGGCCGCTGCGCCCGGGTGCCACGCGCCGCCATAGTAGGCATCCCGGCCCTGCGGCAGCTGGATCGGGGGAACGGGCTCGTCGGGTTGCAAGCTCATGGGGTTGCCTCACGGGCCTTGATGCCAAACCGGTCCTGCGACAGTACGACCAGCGCCAGCATCGACACCAGCGCCGGCCCGCTGCACACCAGGAGCGTCGTGGTCGCCGTCCAGTGCGCATCGAGCATGACGCCGAGCAACAACGGTTGTGCGATGCCGATCAGCCGCGAGACGGCCGACGCCCAGCCGACGCCCGTCGTGCGCAGCGCCGTGGGGTAGAGTCGCGCCAACAGCCCCTGGGTGCCCGAGGTCCCGCCGTTGAGCGTGAGCCCGATCAGAAAGGCCACGAGCATCGGCGAAGTCCTCACCAGCAGCGCGAAGGTCACGATGAACACCGTGGCGCACAGATGGGCCGGAACCAGGATCCGGTAAGTGCCGAACCGATCCATCGACCCGCCGATGAGGGCCGCGCCGACGATGCCGCCCATGAGCAGCACCACGGAGAAGCCGATGCCCTGGTTGGCGGACTGGCCCGCCGCGTTCAGGAGCGTCGGAATCCAGAAGACGAGCGCCCCGATGGTGGTTACGTCCATGGTGAGCACGAGCCAGATCATGAGCGTGCTGAGCCCCCGGCCCCCGCTGAACAGATCGCGGATCGGCTGGCGGCGCAGGTGTTCACCCGCGAGCACGAACCGACCTGGCGGGGCCCGCCGGCCGGTCAGGCGTGCCAGGAGGTCGGGCAGGCGCGCATCGCCGGCATTGCGCAAAACGATGAATCGGGGCGACTCGGGCAACCCGACCCACATGGCCAGCGACAGCAGCAGCGGGACCGCGCCGCCCACCCACAGGACCGAACCCCAGCCCAGGACCGGCATCAGCCGCCCGGCGATCAGGCCCGACAGCGCCGAGCCGATGGCGAACCCGCTGTAGAGCACCGCGATCACCAGGGAGCGGCGACGCATCGGTGTGACCTCCGCCGCGATGGCCACGATGTTCGGCAGCACCGCGCCCAGGGCAAGTCCCACCAGGGTCCGCCAGATGATGAATGACGTGGCTCCCCCGGCCGTGGTGCTCAGGATCGAGCAGGCGCCGAAGACCACCATCCCGAGAATGACCGGAATGCGCCGGCCGATGCGATCGGCGACCGGCCCGATGGCGAGATACCCCGCGGCGCTGCCGATGGTTCCGGCCGTGAAGACGATCCCGAGCGTGCCCGATGACAGCTGCCACAGCTTCAGCAGCGTCGGACCGACGTACGAGACCGCGTAGGTGTCGTAGCCCTCGAACGTCATGCACAGCAGGCTCAGCACGAACACCGTCGCCTGCAGCGATCCGAAGGGCGCCCGGTCGATCAGCGCCCCGATGTCGACGCTGACGCCCGCCGCCGGCTCCTGAATCCGATCCATCGATCCCCCGCTGCCCGGATGACGTCGTTGACGTTCTTTTGCGATATACAGTACCGCGCCGGGTGATTGCTTGTAAGCCCCGCGGCGGGCGTATTAAATTCAACACCCGCAACGGAGCACACCGATGGTCGATCTGGATCCTGACCTGCAGCCGCGGCGCCTGCAGGACATGCTGCCGCGCTTCGAATACGTGTTCCAGACGCGGGTGGTGACAGCGGACGTGCTGCGCATGAGCTATGGCGCGGGCGAGCGGCTCATGGTGCAGATCGCCGGTGGCGATATCGATGGACCGCGCCTGCGGGGCACGATCCTCGCGGGCGGCATCGAATGGCCGACCTACCGGCCCGATGGCGTCGGCGTGGTCGATGCGCGCTATACGTTTCGTTCACACGATGGCGTGCACATCAACATCCGCAACCGTGGCTATCGTCGTGCGCCCCCCGAGGTGATGAAACGGCTGAACGCGCTCGAGGAGTTCGTGGATCCCGGGCAGTACTACATCCGCACCACTCCGATTTTCGAGGCACCGCCGGGACCGTACGGCTGGCTGGCCGACCACTGCTTCGTGGGCATCGGCGAGCGCCAGAAGGAATGCCTGTTCATGCGCTACTACATGATCCTCTGAGGCCCGATGCCCATGCCAGGACCGCGTTCCAGCCCGCCGTTCCGGGCCGATCACGTCGGGAGCCTGCTGCGGCCGCCGCAGCTGCTGGCGGCCCGCGGGCAGTACCGCAGCGGCGCGCTCAGCGCGGCGCGGCTGCAAGAACTCGAGGATGCGGCGATCGCCGGCGTCGTGCGTCGACAGGAGAACCTCGGCCTGCAGGCGGCGACCGACGGAGAATTCCGCCGCACGCTCTGGCACATGGACTTCCTGACGCAGTTCGACAACGTGGAGGTCACCCGTTCTCCAGTCAAGGTCAGCTTCCACACCGAACAGGGCGACATCGAGCGGGCGCCTTCGGCGCTCAAGGTCACGGGCAAACTCGCCCGGCCCCACCCGATATTCGTCGGGCACTACCGCTACCTGCAGTCGGTCGCGCGCGTGACCCCCAAACTGACCCTGCCCTCTCCCTCGATACTGCATTTTCGCGGGGGCCGGGAAGCCGTCGACCGGCAGGCCTATCCGGATCTGGCCGAGTTCTACGCCGACCTGGGGCGGGTCTATGCGGAGGAAGTCCAGGAGCTGGGGGAGGCCGGCTGCCGCTACCTGCAGCTCGATGAAGTCAATTTCGCCTATCTGTGCGATCCGAAACTGCGGCGTGAGGTGCAAAGCTACGGCGAGGATCCGGATCAGCTGCCGCATACCTACGCACGGCTGATCAATGCGGCCCTGTCGAGCCGTCCCCGCGACATGACGGTGTGCATGCACCTGTGCCGGGGCAACTTCGAGGGTGCCTGGCTGGCCGAAGGCGGCTATGAGCCGGTCGCCGAGGTCCTGTTCAACGCGATCGATGTCAGCGGCTACTTCCTGGAATACGACACGGCCCGCGCCGGGGACTTCGCGCCGCTGCGGCTCCTGCCGAAGGGCAAGACCGTCGTCCTGGGGCTGGTCAGCAGCAAGCGCGGCGAGCTCGAGAGCAAGGATGCGCTCAAGCGGCGCATCGACGAGGCGGCCCGCCACGTGCCGCTCGAGCAGCTGGCCCTGAGTCCGCAGTGTGGTTTCGCGAGCGGCGAACGCGGCAACAGACTCACCGAGGCCGAGCAGTTTGCGAAGCTCGCCCTCGTGGTCGAAGTCGCCCGCGAGGTCTGGGGGTAGCGCCATGTCGAAGCTCGGAATCTCGATCGCCGTCGGCGACTATGACCGCACCCGTCCGCTGACCGACGGCAGCGTCGGCATCGACGGCGTCGATCCGACCTTCCTGCTGCTGTCCCCGGAGGAGATGTTCTTCCGGGCCTTCCGGCACGCCGACTTCGATGTGTGCGAGCTGTCCCTGAGCAGTTTCGCGGTCCGCAGTGCGCGGGGCGATAACCCCTACATCGGTATTCCGGTGTTTCCGTCACGCGCGTTCCGCCATACCGCCATCGTGATCAGAACCGACCGCGGCATCGCTTCACCCCAGGATCTGCGGGGCCGGCGTCTCGGGACCCCCGAGTACCAGCTGTCGGCCTGTGTATGGGCCCGGGGCATCCTGCAGGACGAGTACGGCGTGCGCCCCGAGGAGATCGCCTGGGTTCGTGGCGGCATGGAGGATCCCGGGCGCATCGAAAAGATCAGCCTGAATCTGCCCCGCGGCGTGCGACTGGAGTCGGCGCCGGAAGGCCGTACCCTCTCGGACATGCTCCGCGACGGCGAAATCGACGGCATCGTCGGACCCCGTCTGCCCTCCTGCTTCGAGGATCCCAGGGCCCATGCGGGGTGGCTCTTCAAGGATACGGTGCAAACCTCGTCGGACTATTTCCGCCGCACCGGCATCTTTCCGATCATGCATGTCATTGGTGTTCGCAAGACTCTGATCGAATCCCACCCGTGGCTTCCCGCCACCCTCCTCAAGGCCTTCAGTGCCGCGAAAACATGGGCGCTCCGGCACCTGATCGACACATCGGCCGCCAAGGTCACTTTGCCCTTCGTGGAAGAGCAGCTGCTGGCAGCGCGCGGGCTCCTGGGACAGGACTTCTGGTCCTACGGCCTTACGCCGCCGAACCGCAAGGTGCTCGATACCTTCCTGGGATACCACCACGCCCAGGGCCTGTCCGCGCGCCGGGTGGCGCCCGAGGAACTGTTCCATCCCGCGGCGCTGGAGCTTTTCAAGATCTGATTTCTATGCGGCAGAGCGGTCCTTCGGCGCCCGTCGCCGGAAGTGGGCCTGGGTCATCGCCGGCGGCTCGTAGGTGGCGCCCATCGCCCCCGAATCGGTCCCCGGCGCGACGATGCCATCGATCCGGTCCAGGACCTCATCGCTCAGCTCGACCCCGGCACCGGCCAGCAGGTCATCGAGGTGCTGCATGGTGCGAGGACCGATGATCGCGGAGGTCACGTTCGGGTGCGCCATCACGAAGGCCATGGCCATATGGATGAGTGACAGTCCGGCGTCCTGCGCGACCGGTATGAGCCTTTCGACCGCATCCAGGTTGCGCTCATCGGACCACTGTTTGGGAAACATCTTGGCTCGCGGGGCGTCGGGCTGGGGCTGGGCCTTGCGGTACTTGCCGGACAGCATGCCCTTGGCGAGCGGGCTCCAGACCAGCACTCCCATGCCGTACTTGTGGCAGGTGGGAAGCACTTCGCGTTCGATGCTGCGACCGAGGATCGAATACGGTGGCTGCTCGGTGCGGAACCGGGCCAGACCGCGGCGTTCCGCGACCCACTGCGCTTCCACTATTTCCGAAGCCGGAAAAGTCGATGAGCCGATCGCCCGCACCTTGCCTGCCCGCATCAGATCCGTCAGGGCCGAAAGCGTTTCCTCGATATCGGTTTCCGGTGAGGGCCGGTGAATCTGGTAGAGATCGATATGATCCGTCTGCAATCGGCGTAACGACGCTTCCACTTCGCGCACCAGCCAGCGGCGCGAGCCGCCCTGGTGGTTGGGGTCATCGCCCATCGAGCCGAAGGCCTTGGTGGCCAGTACGACATCATTGCGCCGGCCCTTCAGGGCCTTGCCGACGATCTCCTCGGACTCGCCACGGCTGTAGACATCGGCGGTATCGAGGAAGTTGATGCCGGCATCCAGGGCCTTGTGGATGATGCGCGCCGAATCCTCGTGATCGGCATTGCCGCGGGCGCCGAACATCATGGCTCCCAGGCAATACGGGCTCACCTTGATGCCGGTACGTCCAAGATTGCGGTATTTCATGATCAGCCTGAGCGCATCCGTGGCGCGGTGGTCACGTTGAGGGGGTTCCCACTCTATAGGCCTGCAGAAGGCCCCGCAATGCGCAGCCGAGCGATCAAAACTGCCAGGTGATCTTGCCGTAGATACTGCGATCGATCTCCTCCCTCAGGGGAGATGGAAACCCGTATTCCACATGCCGCGGTTGCCACAGGTTCTGGCCCACCACCGATAGCTCGATACCTCTGGCGCTGCGCCAGGCGAGGCGGCTGTCCAGACCCACGTAGCTGGGCACTATTCCCGGAGTCGGTCCATTGTTGGTCAGCAGCCGGTCCACCCACCGCAAGGCCGTGTCAAACTCGATGCCCCCGGGCAGCTTCGCGGACGACCGCAGCGAGACCTGCTGCTGGGGGTCCGCCGTTTCATTGAGCGCATCATCGAGGTCGAAGGTCCCGGGCTTGACGTGCAGATGCTCCTGCAGCAGGTCGTAGCCCAGGTGCAGCGACCAGTTGTCCAGCAACTCGTAATTGGTGCTCAGCTCCGCCCCGTAGGTATGTCCTTCCAGATTGTTCTGGAAGTACAGGGGGATGATCGTCGCCGGGGTATAGCTGGTACTGCGGACATCGTCGTAGTCATTGTAGTAGGTCGACAGCGTCACGGAGGCGCGGCTACTGATCTGCGCCCGGTACCCGAGTTCATAGGCAATGACCTCTTCGGACTCGAAGTCCGAGGAACCCTTCAGGATCGTCAGATACGGGGACGGAGCCTCCACCAGGTCCTCATCGATGCGCGAAGGCGTGCGGACCGCCCGGGAAATCGCACCCCACACGGCCTGGCTTTGCACCCAACTCCATTGCATGCGCACATTGGGCTCGTACTCGAACCCGGTATAGTCGTTATGCTCGATCTTGGAGCCCACCGTCAGCGCCAGGTCCGGCCGCAGCGCGATCTCATCTTGGACGAATGCACTGTAGAGGTTCTGGTTCAGCGTCGTCGGAAAGAACGCAAGACCCGGAGCGTTCTGCACGACATCGTGCGTCAGGCGATACCCCAGGCCCCAGATCACGTGGTGATGGGCGGCCGCCTGCAGCTGATACTGGAAGTCCGTATCGAACGTGGTCAGGTCGTCGGTGAGATACCCGGGCGGGGCGATCGGGATGGCGCCGAGCATGACCTCCGCCACCGGGTCCGCCAGATGGGTCCGGTCGTAGTAGGACTGCAGACTCATCTGTGAACCACTGTCGAAGAGGTGATTCCATTGCCCCATGAGGTTGCCGCCGCTGGTGCGTGCGACATTGTTCGCTTCGTTGTTCTCGTGGCCATCATAGAAATCGCCGTGAACGCTCAGCGCGTCCTGCGTCGACAGCGCCGAATCCGACCGGAAACCGCCCTGAGCCTGATGCCAGGAGTCGGTGGCGCGACCGCCCGCTTCGAGCGACTCGTCGCCGCGGTCGTCGTACTTGCCGTAGACACGAAAATCCGTTCTGTCTCCCAGTGTTCCGCCGTAGCGGACGCCACCGAACTCCTGGAGCTGGTTGCCGCCGCCGCCCTCGGCATACACGCCCTGCGTGTCGTTTGCCTTGCGCGTGATGATGTTGATCACGCCGTTCACGGCATTGGCACCCCAGAGCGTTCCGCCGGGACCGCTGATGACCTCGATGCGATCGATGTCTTCGAGAAGGTAGTCCTGGATGTCCCAGAAGACGCCCGAAAACAGCGGCGTGTAGACGGTGCGACCGTCGATCATGACCAGGAGCTTGTTCGCGAGCGAGGTGTTGAAACCGCGGGCGCTGATGCCCCAGTCGTGGGAATTCTTCTGTGCGACCTCGAGATTGTCCGCCAGGCGCAGTACCTCCGGGATACTGGTCGCGCCGGATCTGCGGATGTCCTCCCGGGTGATGACCTGAATGGCCGAGGCACTCTGGATCAGCTTCTCGGGATGACGGGTCACCGTCGTGACTTCGACCTGCATCAGCTGATCGAGGCTCAGGTCCTTGAGCGAGTCGGTCGTGGCTTCCGCTGCCTGCGCCGCCCTCACCATCGTCCCTGCCGCCACCAGCAGCGTGAACACGGCCGTTTTTACGAATAAAGGAGTCGCTGAGCTCATCACGCGTTGTCCTCCGGGCGGCGCTCCCTTGCGCACCCCAGCGGGCCGCACTGTAATTTTGCGGCCCGCTCGCGCGAGCTGAATCACATCACGCTTTTACATTAACATCCGCTTAACAGTGACGCAGTCGGCGCTTCGTCCCCGCCGTGCCTAACTTAAAATGGCCCATCGATCGGGTGAGTCCGAGAGCTCAAGCCGGGGACGGGATGCCCAGATTTTTCACGCATGCGGGAGTGATGTTGGCGCTGCTGTTCTACGCGGCAACGTCCGCGGCCGCGCCCGACGAATATCAGGTCGAAGCGGTGTTCCTGCTGCATTTCACCCAGTTCGTGGAGTGGCCACCCCAGGCCTTTTCGGCCGCTGGCACCCCCTTCGTCATCGGCGTGCTGGGACAGGATCCCTTTGGTCACAGCCTCGATGAGGCCGTGCGCGGCGAGACCGTCAACGGCCATCCGCTGGTGGTCCGCCGGTTTGCGGCGGCCGCCGACCTGAGTCCCTGCCAGATTCTGTTCATCGACCGCTCTGCGGCCGGTCAGGCCGAGCGGGTCATCGGATCGCTCATGCACACCGGCACGCTGACGGTGACCAACTTCGAAGTCCCCGCGCCGGCGGACACCATCATCCGGTTCCTGAACGAGGACCAACGGATCCGGCTGCGCATCAATGTGGACTACGCGCGCAGCGCGGGCCTCACCATCAGCTCCAAACTGCTGCGGCCTTCACAGGTCGTCGGCACCATTCCGGCAGGATGAGCATGGGTACCTCCACTATCCGTCGACAGTTGACCCAGATGGTGCTGTTCACCAGCGGTGCCGTGCTGCTGCTGGCCGTGGTGTCCATGTTTGCCTATGACCTGCTCACGTTCCGCCAGGCAAGCCAGCGGCAGCTGCAGACCCTGGGGCGCGCCATTGCCGCCAATTCGACGGCGGCGCTCGCGTTCGACAATCCGGATGACGCGCAGACGGTGCTCGCCGCCTTTCAGTTCGATCCGCATATCACCCATGCCGCGCTCTACCGCCTGGACGGACGGCTGTTCGCCGTCTATCCCAAGGGCGCCTCGCGGGACGCCTTTCCGGGCCGGTTGACGGCCAATCGCGCGGACTTTCATTTCGAAGAGGCGGCATTGCTCGGCACGCTTCCCGTCACGGAAGGCGGCCGCCGGATGGGTACGCTCTTCGTACAGTCGGATCTGCGCGCCATCTATGACCGGATCCGGCTGTATGCGGGCATCCTGGCGCTGGTGGTCGGCGCGGCCGGTCTGCTCGCCTATGGGCTCTCGCGGCAGCTGCAGCAACGCATCACCGGTCCGATCCTGGGACTGGCGCGCACCGCCGATGCGATCTCGACCCGCCATGACTATTCCGTGCGGGCTTCCAAAGGCGGCGCCGCGGAACTGGACCAGCTCACCGACGCGTTCAATCACATGCTCGGCGTCGTCCAGGACTCCCAAGCCCGGTTGCACGTCCAACTGGGGCATCTGAGTCTGCTGCAGCAGATCACCCAGGCCATCAGTGACCGGCAGGATCTGGCCAGCATCACCCAGGTCGTCGTCTCGACGCTGGAGCGCAGCATGCCGGTGCAGTTCGCCTGCGCCGCCCAGTACGACAGCGGGACCCGCCGACTCACGCTGTCCACCCTCGGCGCCTCGAGCCATGGATACAGCGATCAGCTGGAACTGGCGGCCGGCGCTGAAATCCCGATCTCCGAGCCCGGGCTGGGGGCGATCCTCGAGGGCAAGCTCATCCACGAGCCGGACACCGGCCAGACGCAACTGCCGCTGCTGCGGCGCCTGTCCGGATGCGGCCTGGGCTCGGTCGTCCTGGCCCCGCTGGTGGCCGAAAGGACCCTGTTCGGCGTGCTGATCGCCGCCCGCAGCGAAGCCCATGCATTCACCAGTCCGGACTGCGAGTTCCTCAAGCAGTTGAGCGAGCACGTTGCCCTGGCCTCCCACCAGGCAGAGCTGCACGGCGCCCTGCAGGTGGCCTACGATGACCTGCAGCGCAGCCAGCAGACGACGATGCAGCAGGAGCGCCTGAGCGCCCTGGGCCAGATCGCAAGCGGCATCGCGCATGACATCAACAACGCGATTTCCCCTGTTACGCTCTATACGGAATACCTGCTGGAACGCGAAACCGGGCTCAGCGAACGCTCGCGCAGCTACCTGGTCACGATCCAGCGGGCCATCGACGATGTCGCCGAGACCGTGTCGCGGATGCGGGAGTTCTATCGGGAGCGCGAGCCGCAACTGTCACTGACCCGCGTCGACCTGAACGTCACGGTGAAACAGGCACTGGACCTGACCCACGCCCGCTGGAGCGACCTGCCCCAGCAGAAGGGGGTGATGATCGAGGTGAAGACGGACCTCGAGGCACAGCCCACCGAGGTGATGGCGGCCGAAGGCGAACTGCGCGGCGCACTGACCAACCTCATTTTCAATGCCGTCGACGCCATGCCGCAGGGCGGCACCCTCACGATCCGCACGCGCCGGATCGAGGCGGCCTCGGCCGAGGAGGATGCCCGGATCTACCTGGAGGTGAGCGACACCGGCATCGGGATGGACGAGGCGACGCAGCGGCGCTGCCTGGAGCCCTTCTTCACCACCAAGGGTGAACGCGGCAGCGGCCTGGGTCTCGCCATGGTGTACGGCATGATCAAACGCCATAGCGCCGAGCTGCAGGTGGAAAGCGTGCTGCGCCAGGGGAGTACCTTCCGTATCGTCTTCGCACCAGCCACCGAAGTGGCGCAGGTGCCGGCCTTCCGCACGGCGCTGGGAGGCGTGCCGAAGCTGCGCATCCTGCTGGTGGATGATGATCCATTGCTCATCGGCTCCCTGCAGGAGGTGCTGCAGGCGGACGGGCACGACGTGACCGCGGCCCACGGTGGCCAGATCGGCATCGACACCTTCTCGGCGGAGACCCGCGCCGGACGCCCCTTCGACGTGGTCATGACCGATCTGGGCATGCCCTACGTCGATGGCCGCAAGGTGGCCGCGGCGGTCAAGGCGGTTTCGGCCCTCACGCCGGTGCTGTTGCTCACGGGCTGGGGGCAGCGACTGGTCTCCGAAGGCGACATCCCGCCCCACGTCGACCGGGTCCTGAACAAGCCACCCCGCCTCGCCGAGCTGCGTACCGCACTGGCCGATGTGACCGGCCTGCCGGTCGCGCCCAAAGTCGCCGCGGGCGCCATTCGATCATGAACGCGCGCCTGGTGATCGTCGATGATGAAGTGGCCAACGTGCGGGCCTTGTGCGACACGCTGCATGTCGAGGGCTACCACGTCCAGGGGTTTTCCTCCCCCACCGAGGCGCTGCGCAGCCTGACTCCCGGGGAATGCGATCTGCTGCTGACCGACCTCATGATGCCGGAGATGGGCGGCATCCAGCTCATCCGGGAGGCCCGGGCGAAGGACCCGGACATTGCCAGCGTCATCATGACGGGCTTCGGCACCATCGACACCGCGGTGTCCGCGATGCAGATCGGGGCCCTGGACTACGTGCTGAAGCCGCTGCGGATGCACACGGTCCTCCCTGCGATCAACCGCGCGCTGGACATCCGCCGCCTGCGCATCGAGCACGCCCAGTTGCAGCAGCGCGAGCGCGAGCAGACCCGGGCGCTCGCCGAGGCTTACCAGGATCTCGAGTCCTTCTCGTATTCCATTTCCCACGACCTGCGCTCACCGCTGCGCGCCATCCGCGGCATGACGGAGATGTACCTGGAGGACTGCTGCGATTCGCTCTCCGATCAGAGCCGCCGTCGCCTCGGACAGGTCATCCGGGGAGCCGAGCGGATGGACCAGATGATCGAGGATCTGCTCAAGTTCTGCCGGCTCAGCCGCACCGCCCCGGTCCTCTCGCCGATCGCCCTGACGGCCATGGTCCGGCGCATCATCGAGGAACTGCGGTCGGCCGATCCGCAGCGCTCGGTGGACATCGCGGTGCAATCGCTGCCGGACTGCCTGGGTGCTCCCGGACTCATCGAGCAGGTCATCACCAACCTGCTGTCGAACGCCTTCAAGTTCACCCGCGATCGCAGCGATGCCCGGATCGAGGTGGGCAGTTACCTTCCCGCCCCGCCTGAAACGCAGGTCCCGGTCTATTTCGTGCGGGACAACGGCGCCGGGTTCGACATGACCTACGCCGACAAGCTGTTCGGAGTCTTCCAGCGGCTGCATTCCCAGGATCAGTTCCCCGGCACCGGTGTCGGACTGTCCATCGTCCGGCGCATCCTGGAGCGTCATGGCGGCCGGATCTGGGCCGAGAGCCGACCGGGCCAGGGCGCAACCTTCTACTTCATCATTTCACCAGGTCCGTGATGCTGGAAACCGAGGAAAGAGCTTACCGCGTGCTGCTCGTGGAGGACGTTGCGCATGAGGCGGAGCTGGTCGTTCACCAGCTGCAGCGTGCCGGATTGAGCTTCGAGTGGCGCCGGGTGGAAACCGAGGACGCCCTGCGCCAGCACATCCGGGAATTTGCGCCGGATATCATCCTGTCGGATTTCAACCTTCCGCAGTTCGACGGACTGTCGGCGCTGCGCGTCGCCCGGGAGGTCGTTCCGCACACGCCATTCATCTTCGTTTCGGGCACGATCGGCGAGGAACGGGCGATCGGGGCCCTGCACGCCGGTGCCGCCGACTATGTCCTGAAGGGCAATCTGCTGCGACTGGCCCCCGCCGTCAGGCGCGCCCTGGAGGATGCCCGGCTGCGCGAGGAACGCGCCCGGCAGCAGGTCCAGATCGCCCGAATGACCCGGATCCTGGCCCTCCTGAGCGGCGTCAACGCCCTGGTCGTGCGGGTGCGCGATCGCCGCGAGCTGTTGCGGGAGACCTGCCGTCTGGCGGTCAGAGCGGGCGGCTATCTCAGCGCCATCATCTATTTCAAGGTCCCTGCCCTCTCGAATCTGTCGGCCGTGGCCTGGCACGGCGCCGACGACCTGCGCAATGCAATGGCCGAACCGCCCGACGCCGCCACGGATTTCGTCGGCGAGATCGTCCGCACCGGCAAGGTCTTCCTGTGCAACGACCCCTCGAGCGACCGGCTGCCGCCGGCGTTACGGGAGGCCATGCGCACCGGCGCGCTGGCCGCGGTGGTGGGGCTGCCCCTGGTGGTCGACCGCACCCCCATGGGCGTGCTGCTGCTCGCCGCCGGGGAATCCGATACCGTGAGCTCCAAGGAGCTGAGGACGCTACGGGAAATCGCCGGCAACCTGTCCTTCGCGCTGCAGTACCTGCGCAAGGATTCCAAGGTACGGCTGCTGTCCCATTTCGATGCACGCACGGGTCTCGCCCAGCGGCCGCTGTTCTGTGATCGGCTGGCTCGCCTGATTGCCGATCCTGCCGATCCGGCCAGCCACTTCGTCATCAGCATCATCGATATTCAGCGCATGAGTCTGATCAATGACTCCTACGGCAGGCGTATCGGGGACCTGCTGCTGCAGCACGTCGCCGACCGCCTGCGCAGCCGGTTCCTGAAGAACGACCATGTGGCGCACTTCGGCGGAGGCACGTTCGCCGTATTCGGCGATGCGAGCGGCCGGCCCGCGGATGAACTCGTCGCGGCCATGCGCGGCCATGCCGCAGCCCTGTTCGGCCGCGTATTCGTCATCGAGCAGCAGGAGATATCCGTCGCCGTGCGCTGCGGGCTCGCCCTCTATCCGAACGACGGCACGGAAGCCAATGCCCTGGTCCAGCGGGCCGAACTGGCGCTGCAGGAGGCCCGCGCCTCCGGGGTGCGGGAGCTGAACTACAGCGCCGAAAAGCACTCGGAAATGGTGGGGCGCGTAGCACTCGAGCAGAAATTGCGTGCCGCCCTCGATCGCGAACAATTCGTACTGCACTACCAGCCCAAGATCGACCTGCGCACCGGTCGGATCTGTGGCGCTGAGGCATTGCTGCGCTGGCATGAGCCCCAGGAGGGGCTGATTTCCCCCGCGGCTTTCCTGCCCGTCCTGGAGTCCTCAGGACTGATCGTGGACGTCGGCGCCTGGGTGATGCAACAGGCCGCGGCGGATTGCTGGCAGTGGCTTCGCGCCGGTCTACCGCCGGTGCGCGTGGCGGTGAATATCTCCCCGGCACAGCTGCGTCAGACTGACTTTACGACCCAGTTTCTCAATGCCACGGGTGCCTGGGCCACCGCCGAGGCAGGATTGGACGTTGAGATCACCGAAGGGGCGCTGCAGGAGGACTCGGAAGAGGAGATCGGCCGTCTGGCGAAGTTGCGGGCGCTGGGCGCAAAGATCGCCATCGATGACTTTGGAACGGGATATTCCTCGCTCAGCCGGCTGTCCGCGCTGCCCGTCGACATCCTCAAGATCGACCGCAGTTTCGTGAAGCAACTCCCCCAGAGCAGCCAGGGAATCGCCCTGGTCAAAACCGTGATCTCGCTGGCCCAGGCCTTCGCCATGACGACGGTAGCCGAAGGCGTGGAATCGCGACCGCAACTGGAGATGTGCAGGGACCTCGGCTGCACCCATTCTCAGGGATTCCTGCACAGTCGCCCGGTGGCTGCGCCGCAGTTCCAGGTGCTGCTGCGCGACGGCATCCGATGGACACCCTGATACCCCCCGCCGGCAAGGTCCTCGTCGTCTCCGACAGCCAGTCGGATGCAGTACTCGTGCGGGACATTCTGGAGGATGACTGCGAAGCCATCATTCTGAGCATCGTGCTGACGGCGGCCTGGGCGGACATCGAGCGCCAGGAACCGGATATCGTATTGCTGGTATTCCGCGACGTGCACAAGACCCGTGAATTCTGCCAGCAGCGCTTCCGCCAAAATGGGGCGCCTCCGCTGCTGAACCATCGAACCATCGTTCTGTGTCCGAAGGAACAGGTCAACGAGGCGTATGACCTGTGGTTGCGCGGCCTGGTCGACGACTATGTCGTCTTCTGGCCGATCACCGATGACGTACCCCGGTTGCGCATGGCCGCCCGGCGGGCCGGCGCGGAACTGCAGGCCCTGCGCAACAAGCCCACCGCCGTCCTGGTGGTCGCTCAGGCGCGGCGGATTGCGGAACTGCGGGCCCTCCTCGCCAACGGCCCGGAGACGGACTCCCGCGCCGCCGATCGTTCCAGCGAGGCCGCGGGTCATCCGCGCAAAAGCCTCTCTGCCACGCGCCCACCCGATGTCCCGGAGGAACTCGTCGCCGAAGCGATTCCCGAGGCCGCATCCGATGCGGCCGCGACACCGGTCCCGCCCGCCGGCGCGAGCGGCCTGCGTCCCAATATACTGATCGTGGATGATGACCGCTGGCATCGTGAACTGGCCCGGCATACCGTGGAGGAAGCGGGGTACGAGGCCCGGGAGGTATCCAGCGGCGAGGCGGCACTGAGCATCCTGCGCAGCATGCAGTTCGATCTGGTGTTGCTGGATATCAAAATGCCGGGCATCGATGGTCTTCAGGTCCTGAATCGGCTCAAGGCCGAGCGTTTCCCGGGTGCGCTGCGCGTGATCATGACGACCAGCAACAGTGGCCGGAACATGGTGATCAGCAGTCTGAAGCTGGGCGCCACGGACTTCATCACCAAGCCGTTCAATCGCGCGCTGCTGCTGGAAAAAGTGGCGCGGGCTCTGCAGGCTGCGCCCATGAAATTCCAACCGACGGCACCCGCCTAGCCCTGCCGGTTCAGGACTCCCTGCTCAGGGTAAAGAAGAAGGTGGCGCCCGCGCCGAGTGCGCTTTCTGCCCAGATGCGGCCCCCGTGCCGCTCTACGATGTTGCGTACGATCGAGAGCCCGATCCCGGTGCCCTCGAACGCCGAGGCGCTGTGCAGGCGCGTGAAGGCTTCGAACAGCCGCCCCGCCTGCTCCATGTCGAACCCCACGCCATTGTCCCGCACGAAGAACAGCCGCTCCCCGCCGCGCTCGAGGGTGCCGGCCTCTATGACGGCCGGCACACGGCCACCCGTGAATTTCAGGGCGTTCGAGAGCAGATTGACGAACACCTGCTCCAGAAGCGAGGGGTCCGCGTCGCAGCGCGGCAGTTCGCCGATCCGCCAGTCGACGGTCCTCTCGGGTGCCGTGGCAGCGAGCTGGCTCACGACACGTGCCACCAGGTCCCCGATCTCGACGGGACCTCTGGCGAGCGGCCGCTTGCTCGACTCGCAGAAGGCCAGCAGATCCACGATGAGCTGGCTCATCCTCTGGGCGGCGGTGGTCACATGCTCCAGAAGGTTGCGCCCTTCGTCCGAGATGCTGTCGGCGTACTCCGAGAGGTACAGCTCGCAGAAGCCATCGATGGCGTGCAGCGGCGAACGCAGGTCATGGGCCACCGAATGGGCAAATGTCTCCAGCTGCTGATTGGCGGCCTCGAGTTCACTCAGATACTCACGGTCGCGCTGCTTCGCGGCAGCTTCCTGCAGGCGCGCCTCGCGTGCCTCCAGCGCCTGCGAAATGACCTTGAGGATGCTGCCGATCTTGAATGGTTTCTGAATGTAATTCACGGCGCCGGTCTGCATTGCACTCACCGCCGAGTCAATGCTGCCATGGCCCGTCATGACCACCCCGCACAGCGTCGCATCGACGTCGCGCAGCAGTCGCAGCAAGGTGATGCCATCCATTTCAGGCATCGAAAGGTCCGTCAGTACCAGGTCGAATTCTCCGGGGGAAACCTCCGCGACGGCTTTCTTGGCAGAGTGGTACCCCGTCGTCGCATAGCCCTTCATGCTCAGGGAGGTGCACAAGGCGTCGACCAGCGGTTCCTCATCGTCGACGATCAGAATGCGTCCGGCGGGATTCGTGTTCATGCAGTACCCCCGACCCTATTCGGCCGGGCCGTTTTTCAAGGGTACTGCCGCCGGGATTGGATGACGTGAT
>DATJTJ010000155.1:0-35321 GCA_035503515.1 Steroidobacteraceae bacterium | reverse complement strand
CGGCTCGATGACGGCGGCCATTTCATAGCCGAGGTACACGATCCAGCCCGGCGCAAAACCGGGCTGCGGGTCAGCGGCTGCAGTGGCCTCCTGCTGCCACCACAGCTGCAGGGCCCTGAAGAACGAATCCGCGCGCGGCCGGATCCCCTGACCGTACACCCGCCCGTCCGGCGCGCTCCACATCACCGCCTGCGGTTGCGCCGCAAGGATGGTCAGCTTGCCCAGCGGGCCCGCCACCACGCTTTCCAGCAGCGCCGGATAGCGGCGCGGATTGGCCGCCGCCAGCCGTCGCAGTACGGCGGGCGGCACGCTCAGCCGCGCGCTGCGGGGGTTCACGGGTCAGCCGCTGAAGCGGCGGAAAATGAGAGTCCCGTTCGTGCCGCCAAATCCGAAGGAATTCGACAGCGCCACGTCGATCGGCATCTGCCGGGCGGTATTGGGCACGAAGTCCAGATCGCAGTCCGGATCCGGCGTGCGGTAGTTGATGGTCGGCGGAGCCACGTTGTCGCGGATGGCGAGGATGCTGAAAATCGCCTCGAGCACGCCGGCGGCACCCAGCAGGTGCCCGGTCATGGATTTGGTCGAGCTCACGGGCACCTGGTAGGCATGGGCGCCGAAAGTGCCCTTGATGGCCGCCGTTTCGGCCTTGTCACCCAGCGGCGTCGACGTCGCATGGGCATTGATGTACTGGATATCGCCCGGGTTGAGCTTCGCATCGCGCAACGCATTGGTCATGGCGAGCGCAGCGCCCGCCCCGTCCTCGGGCGGCGCGGTGATGTGGTAGGCGTCGCTGCTCATGCCGAAGCCGGCCATTTCGGCATAGATGCGCGCGCCACGCGCCCGGGCATGTTCCAGCTCCTCGAGGATGATGGCGCCGCCGCCGTCGCTCAGGACGAAGCCGTCGCGGTCCAGATCCCAGGGCCGGCTCGCCTCCTGCGGAGCATCATTGCGCCCGGAGAGCGCCTTGGCCTGCGCGAAGCTGGCGAGGCCGCACACGGTGGTCGCCATCTCGGAACCGCCGGCAATGATCATGTCGGCATCGCCGTACTGGATGGCGCGCATGCCGAAGCCGATGGCGTGGGTGGAGGTCGTGCAGGCGCTGACGACCCCGAGGTTGGGGCCCTTGAGACCGTACTTGATCGACAGATGGCCCGCGATCATGTTGATGATGGTGGCCGGAACGAAGAACGGCGAGACCTTGCGCGGGTTGTGCGCCTTCAGGTAGTCCCCGTACTCGGACTCGATGGTGCCGAGTCCGCCGATGCCGGCCCCCATGATGGCGCCGCAGCGGCTGGCATCGGCCGCGCCCACATCGAAGCCCGAATCGGCCATCGCCTGGATGCCGGCGGCGACGCCGTAGTGCATGAAGTCATCCATGCGGCGGGCTTCCTTGGGCGAGATGTAAGCGGCAAGATCGAAGTCGCGGACCTGTCCGCCGAAGCGCACCGGGAATGCGGAGACATCGAAGCGGGTGATGGGACCGATGCCGCTGCGCCCATTCAATATGGCGTCCCAGGCCGTCGGCACGGTACTGCCTACCGGGGAAACGACACCTAAACCAGTTACGACGACGCGACGTTTGCTCACTCGCAGCCCCGATACTCAACCCAAATGAAACAGTCGCGCGCGCTCGTTCAGGCCTTGGCGCGCCGGTCGTTGATGTAGTCGATGGCCTGCTGAACCGTCGTGATTTTCTCGGCGTCCTCGTCCGGAATCTCGATTTCGAACTCCTCTTCGAGAGCCATGACCAGTTCGACCGTGTCCAGCGAGTCCGCGCCCAGATCGTCGACGAACGAGGCGTCATTCGTGACCTGTTCAGCCTTGACGCCCAGTTGCTCCGCCACGATGGCCTTTACCTGCTGCTCAACGGTGCTCATTACGCGATTGTCCTTGTGAAGTATTGTCTCATGCGCCCGCCGAGGGTCGGCGGCACGGGCGCGGTATTGTAGGGGAACACCCCCCCGTCTGCCAGCACGGCACAGGCTGCGGGAGTGGTTGTTTTTTCAGGCGAAACACCTTATGGCGGGGATCGCATGGGCGCAACCGGGGCGGTAGCACCGGCGTTGTGGCGATTTCCCAACGCGCGCCGGCGGCGGCGCCCTGCGGCGCCGCTATGGCATGTACAGACCCCCGTTGACATGCAGCGTTTCGCCGGTGATGTAGCCGGCCTGCGGTGAGGCCAGAAACAGTACCGCCGATGCAACATCCTCGGGCGCGCCCAGCCGTTCCATGGGAATGCGACCGGCGAGGACCGCCCGCTGCTCCTCGGTCATCGCCCGGGTCATGTCGGTGTCGATGAACCCCGGCGCCACGGCGTTCACCGTGATGCCGCGCGAGGCGACTTCCTGGGCCAGCGATTTGGTGAACCCGAGCACCCCGGCCTTGGCCGCCGAGTAATTGACCTGTCCGGGATTGCCGGTGATGCCGACGATCGAGGTGATGTTGATGATGCGCCCGCGTCGTTCCTTCATCATGCGCCGCAGTACGCCCTTGGACAGGCGGTAGACCGCGCTCAGGTTGGTCTGGATGACCTGGTTCCAGTCATCCGGCTTCATGCGCAGCAGCAGGCCGTCGCGGGTAATGGCGGCATTGTTGACGAGGATGGTCGGCATGCTGTCCGAGGCGTCCAGCTCCGCGAGCAGCGCATCGATGGAGCTCTCGTTGGAGACATCGAGCACCGCCCCCCGCCCGCGCAGGCCGTTGGCGGCGAGGGTTGCCGTCAGTTCGGCGGCGCCGGCCTCGGTGGTGGCCGTAGCGATGACCCGGGCCCCGGCCGCAGCCAGGCCGAAGACGATGGCGCGGCCAATGCCGCGCGAGCCGCCGGTCACCAGCACCACATCATTTTCAAACATGTTCGTCCTGCTCCTTGAGGCTTGCGCCGCTAGGCGCGGGTCGCGGCCAAAGCCGCCTCCAGGCTGGCCGCGTCCTCCAGGGCGAGGAGCGCGAGCTCCGGCCGCTTGGCGATGCGGCGATTCAAGCCGGTCAGCACTTTGCCCGGCCCGCACTCGATGATCTGCGCATGACCGTTCGCCGCCAGCGCGGCCACGGTGTCCTGCCAGCGCACGGGGTTTGCGAGCTGCCGCACCAGCAGTTCCCGGATGTCGTCCGGATCGGTGTGCGGGGCCGCATCCACGGCGCTCACGTAGCGGATCACGGGCTTCTGCAGCTTCACGTCCTGCAGGCGCATTTCGAGGCGTTCGGCCGCCGGGCCCATCAGACTGCAGTGCGAGGGCACGCTCAGGGCGAGCGGCACGGCCCGTTTGGCGCCGGCGGCCTTGCAGGCCTCGATGGCCCGCTCCACTGCCGCGCGGTCGCCGGCGATCACCACCTGCCCGGGTCCGTTGAAATTGACGGCTTCGACGACCTCGCCCTGTCCTGCCTGGTCACAGCTGGCCACGACTTCATCGTCCGCCAGGCCGAGGATGGCGGCCATGGCACCCGTCCCGGCCGGCACGGCCTCCTGCATGGCACGGCCGCGAAAGCGCACCAGGTCGGCCGCTTCGCCCAGGGACAGGGTCTGCGCGCACACCAGGGCGGTGAACTCCCCCAGACTGTGGCCGGTGACTTCGCCCGGATCGGCGCCCCCCCGTGCCTTCCACAGTCGCCACAGGGCGACACCGGCCACGAGCATGGCGGGCTGGGTGTATTCGGTACTGTTGAGCTTCTCGGCCGGCCCCCCCTGTACCAGCGCCCAGAGGTCATACCCGAGTGCCAGGGAGGCCTCCCGGAAGGCGCCAGCGACCGGCTCCTCGGTGCCAAAGTCCGCAAGCATGCCGACGGACTGGGAACCCTGGCCCGGAAAAACGAACGCAAATGACATGGGCACTCCCCTTGAACCCGGCCAAAGGGGCGCGATTATACCGGCTTGGGCAGGCTGCGCAGGAGCAGCGCGGCACAGGCTCCGGCCGCGGCTCCGTACAGATGCGCATCGACGATGACCGGGCCCCCGGCCGTCAGGGGCAGCGCACCGAGTGACTGCTCGTAGACGAGCTTGCCGATCAGCAGCAGCGCCAGCGGCCACCCGTCCGGCTCGCCGCGTCGCAGGTGGGCGCAGATGCCGGCCGCGAGCACGCCATGCAGGACACCCGAGGAACCCACGTACCATTGCGTGGTCGAAGACAGCAACCACAGTCCGGCATCGATGCCGAGCATCGACAGCCCGATGATGAATAGCCAGGCGCGGGCGGAGTAGTCCCGCGCGAACAGCGCCCACATCAGCACCAGACCGCAGATATCCAGTACCGCATGCTCGTATCCCAGATGAATCACGTGTCCGGTCAGCAGCCGCCACCACTGCCCGGCGGCAAGCCCTGCGCGGTCGTAGCGCAGCAGCAGCCCGGCCGCAGGGCCGCCGGCTTGGATCAGCAGCAGCGCCGCGCACACACTCAGCAACAGCAGGCCCCGCCGTCCGTCGCAATTGAGCGACTTTGCCAAACGGAGCACCCGGTCGCGATGAAGCGTTGCGTTCATTTGTTATCATCCGGCGCCATTCGCTGAACCCCTCACTCACGCGGGTACCACCATGCGCAAGAATTTCCCTGCCTCCAGATCGACGCTCCGCGAGCGCGGCTTCACGCTGATCGAGATCATGGTCGTCGTGATCATCATCGGACTGCTGGCCGCCGTCATTGTGCCGAACATCGTCGGCAAAGTGGGCGAGGCGCGGGTGGCCAAGGCCCACCAGGACATCCAGTCGATCGGCACCGCGCTCACCATGTACCGTCTCGACAATTTCAAGTATCCGACCACGGACCAGGGGCTGAAGGCTCTGATCCAGCAGCCCGCCGATCCCACCATCCGCAACTGGCGCAAGGGCGGTTACATCCAGGAAGGCTCGCTCAAGGATCCCTGGGGCAACGACTACCAGTACGTCTATCCGGGCACCCACGGCAAGGAGTATGACCTGTACTCCTACGGCGCCGACGGCCAGGAAGGTGGCGAGGGAGAGGATGCCGATATCGGCAACTGGAACCAGGACGAGAAGCCGGGAACCAGCCAGAACGCCAACGGCTCCTGACCGTGCTTCCGCGCAGTCAGCGCGCGGCCCGCGCCCCCAGCGGCGGTTTCACGCTGGTCGAGATCCTCGTCGTCGTCGTCATCATCGGCATCATCACGGTGGGGGCACTGCTGTCATTGTCATTCCTGGGACCGGACCGGCAGCTGCACACCGAGGCCGACCGCATCGCCGATCTCATGAACTACGCCCAGGAGCAGGGTGAGCTGCAGACCCGCGAAATGGGCCTGTACTGCACCGACCACAGTTACAGGTTCCTGGTGTTCGATGCGCGCCGCAACCTGTGGGTGCCCATCGATGATGACGATGCCCTGCGCGCCCGCACCCTGCCCGACTCCATCAGACTGCAGCTGGTGGTGGAAGGGCGCGACGTGGTGCTGGCGACGGCGGCCGATGAACAGCAGAAGAAGTCGTCCGCGCCCGCGCAGCTGCAACCCCACGTCATGATCTTTTCCAATGGCGATCTGACCTCCTTCAAACTGACGCTGGCACGCGAGGGCGCTGCCGACACCGTCACGCTGGTGCCGGACCGCCAGGGGAAGATCAAGGTGCAGGTCCCGAAGGAACACGTATCGTGAGGCGCCAACGCGGATTCACGCTCATCGAAGTGCTGGTGGCCCTAGTCATCGTGGCGCTGGGCATGTCGGCGCTGATGGAAACGCTGGGCTCCGCAGCGGACACTTCGACGTGGCTGCGCGACAAGACCTTCGCGCAGTGGATCGCGCTCAACCAGCTCGAGCAGACGCGCCTGTCGGGCTCGGCACCGCAGGCGGGCACCACCAACGGCGAGCTGGACTATGCCGGCCGCCACTGGCGCTGGCGCCGGGAGATCTCCGATCTGGGCGGACTGCCGGGCATCGTCCGCATTGACGTCAAGGTCGAGCATGCCGATACCGGCACCGTCGATGAGTCGGCCTGGATGGCGACGGTCACCGGCGGCATGGGCGATGCCGTATCGCCCCAGCAGCTGGAATCGCTCTACCCTGGCCCGGGTCAGTCCGGCAGTTCCGCGCCCGCTTCTGCACCGGCCTCGGCCCCCTCCAGCGCCCCTGCCGCCTCCAGCGCGCCGAATTCGACGGGGGCGCCATGATGACGCGCAGGAAGGCGACGGGTCAGGCCGGCTTCACGCTCATCGAGCTGATCGTGGCGCTGTTCATCACCGCCATCATCTTTGCGGTCGGCTACGGCTCGGTCAACCAGGCGCTGCGCAGCCACGAGGAGCTGAAGGAACACCAGGCGCGGCTCGGCGAGGTGCAGGACGCCGTGCGCATCATGGTCCAGGATTTCTCGCAACTCTCGCCGCGCCCCATCCGCGATGTGCTCGGACAGAGCTGGCTGCCCTGCATCACCACCCAGAGCAGCACCACTGCCCCCGACACCGGCATCGGCGCGGATTCGAGCGCGCCGACTGACTCTACGGCAACGGAGGACACCGACGATAGCGATGAGTCGGACACGGCACCCGATGACGGCGGCCCGGACCTGGTGGCCTTCACGCGCGCCGGCTGGGCGAACCCTGCCGCGATCCAGCGCCCGACCCTGGAGAGGGTCTCCTACCGGTTCGCCAAGGGCACCCTGCGGCGCATGCACTGGAGCGTCCTCGACAGTACCGAGGGCAGCGAGCCGGTGCGGCGCGACCTGCTCAAGCACGTGAAATCAGTGAGCTTCCGGTTCATGAACGACTCGCGGCAGTGGGTCGATCAATGGCCGGCCACCGGAACCAGTTCCCTGCGCACCCGGCCCTTCGCCGTGCAGATCACTCTCGAGCTCGAGGACTGGGGCCAGATCGTGCGCATCGTCGAGGTGCCGACGTGAACGCGCGCAACCGCAGGCCACCGTGGCGGCGGCAGCGCGGCGTCGCATTGCTCACGGCCATCCTGCTGGTGGCGCTGGCCACCATCCTCGCGGCCACCATCGGCTATGAGAATGCCATGACGGCACGGCGCGGCACCGGCACCTTTGCGTTCGACCAGAGCCTGCAGGTCGCCATGGCGGCCGAAGCCATCGCCGCCTACGCACTGCGCGAATCGCGCAAGCTCAACCCCGCGGTCACCGCTCCGGGGCAGCCCTGGTCCACGCCCTACGGGCCCGTGGACCTGATCCCCGGCGTCACGCTCGAGGCATGGCTGGAGGATGCCCAGGGGCGCTTCAATCTCAACAACCTGATCAACGCCGACGGCTCGACCAACCCCGCCGCCGTGCAGATCTTCGAGAACCTGCTGACCAACCTCGGCCTGGAAACGCGATGGGCACCGATGATGGCCGACTGGATCGATTCGGACTCCATTCCCAACAATCCCGACGGCGCCGAGGACAGCGTCTACCTGTCGCAGATGCCACCCTACCGCACCGCGAACATGATGATCACCAGCGCCAGCGAGATCCTGGCGCTGCCCGGGTTCGGCCGCGACCGGTACCTCCGGCTCGCGCCCTTCATTACGGCGCTGCCCACGGGAACCGGCACCAACCTGTGTTCGGCGCCGATGCAGGTGCTCAATGCCCTGGGCCCGCCGGGCACGGCCAACTTCACCGACCCCCAGAGCCTGGCCAAGAGCCGCCAGGACGGCTGTTTTCCGAACCAGCAGCAGTTCGATCAGCTCTTCAACAACGACCAGAGTGCCAGGCAGGCCGCGGATGCCATGGTCGGCACGGTTTCCAACTTCTTTACACTGACCAGCATCGTCACCATTGGCAGCACGCAGTTCGCCTTGTACAGTTTGATGCATCAGGAAGGCGACCAGCGCGTGCGCACCATCCAGCGCAGCTTCACGGCAGATTGACGCATGGCAGACTGGCTACTCATCAGAATCGGCACTGACCCCGGCACCGTCGACTACCTGGCGGCCGACGGCGCGGGGCGGATACTCACCGCCGCCCGCTGCGGCCCCCTGGGCGAGGCCGCACAGCATCAGGCCGGGCGGCGGGTGTGCGTGCTGGCCCCGGCCAGCGACGTACTACTGACGGATGCCGAGGTGCCCCTGAAGTCCGGCACCCGCTACCAGCAGATCGTGCCGTTCGCGCTCGAGGAACAGCTGGCCGAGGACATCGAGTCCCTGCACTTCGCGGTCGGCAAGCGGGTCGGGGATTCGCCGCGTCTGCCGGTGGCGGTGGTGTCACGCGCCCTGCTCGATGGCTGGCTGAACCACCTGCGCGATGCGGGCATCACCCCGGACTGCCTGTATGCCGATGCCAGCCTGGTCCCGGAGAATCCCGGTCAGGCGGTGCTGGTACTCAGCGGCGACAGCGTCATCCTCAGGACCGCCCAGGGGGCGCCCGTGACGCTGCCCCTGACCGCGCTGACTGAGGCACTGCAGCTGCTGCGACCCGCGCCTGGGCCCGCCGCCGCGGCGGGCGAGCCGGCAGCCGCGCAGCCACGCTCTGCCGTAGCGGAGTTCGGCGGCCATGGCCTCGTGGTCTATGCCGGGGAGAGCGAGTGGCGACAGTACGGCGCCACCATCGAGGCGGTGCGGGCCGACTTCGAGGGCCTCTCGGTGCAGCTGCTGCAGGATGGCCCGCTGGGACTGTTCGCCCAGGCACTGCCCGGAACCTCGGCCATCAACCTGCTGCAGGGCTCGTACGCGCCGCCCTCGCCCCTGGCCGGCGGCTTCAAGGCCTGGCGCGTCGCGGCCGCGATGCTGGTGGGATTGCTGGCGCTGCACGCCCTGGGCAGCGCCGCGCAGCTGGTGATGCTCAAACGCACCGAGCGGCGCCTGGATGCCTCGATCGGGGAAACGTTCGAGCAGGCCATGCCCGGTGAGCACAACTCCTCCAATGCCCGTCGTCGCATGGAGGCACGCATGGCCTCCCTGCAGGGCAGCACCGACAGCTCCGGCCTGCTGGCGATGCTGTCGGCCGTGGCCCACGCCCGCGGCGCCGCGGCCGGAACGGCGGTGCAGGCGCTGAGCTACCGGGCGGGCACCCTGGAACTGCAGGTCACCGCCCCGGGCGCAACCGCCCTGGACCAGATCAGCCAGCAGCTGCGTTCCGGCGGCTGGCAGGCGGACCTGACTTCGGGAACCTCCAGCAGCGGTGCGTACCAGGGACGCATCCAGATGAAACCCGGAAGCTGACCATGGAAGCACTCGTCACCTGGTTCCGGGCCCAGACACCGCGCGATCAGCGCGTCGCGCTGATCGGTGCGATCGTGGTGGTGCTGTTCCTGGTCGGCGCCATCTTCATTCCGCTCGATGGCAGCGTCGCGCGCGCCAGCGCCCGCGTGCAGCACAAGGCCGCCGATCTGGCCTGGATGCGCGCGGTCGCCCCGCAGCTGGCCGCCGCGGGCTCCGCCACCCCGACACCGACGTCACAGCGCTCGCTGCTGGTGGTGATCGACAGCTCGGCGCGCGAATCCGGCCTCGGCTCCGCCCTGCACAGCACGGAGCCCAGCGGCCCGGGCATGCTGCGGGTACGCCTCGACCGGGCGCCCTTCGATGCCCTGGTGAACTGGCTTGCCCGGCTCTCGGCCCAGAACGGCATCCATGTCGAATCCGCGACCATCGACGCCGCGGGGCCTCCGGGCATGGTGAACGCGGGGCTGGTGTTGCGCACGGCCAGCACGGACTGAGCGGTTTTGCGACGCGCGCTCATTCTCGGGATCTGCGGCTTCGTGCTGGTGCTGATCGTGCTGCTGCCGGCGCGCTGGATCAGCCCGCTGTTGCCGAAGGGCATGCACTGCCAGCAGCTCGACGGCAGTGCCTGGCGGGGCAGCTGCAGCGGCCTCACCACCGGCGGCGGTGTCCTGGGGGATATGGACTGGAACCTGCACGTCCTGCAGCTGCTGCGCGGCCGGCTCGAACTGCAGCTGAATCTCACCAACCAGAATGACTATGTGCGCGGCGTGCTCGGCATGGGGCTGGGCGGGGCGCTGCATGGACGCAACCTCACCTTCGATCTGCCGCTCACCAGCGTCCTGGTCTCCTCGCTGCCGGCCGGCGCGCATGCGCGACTGGCCGGTACGGTTGCGCGCATCGACTGGAACGGGAAGTACGTCGATACGCTGCAGGGCGAACTGCGGGTCCTGGACTTCATGAGCGCGCAGGGCCAGGCCTTCGGCAGTTATCAGGCAACCTTCGCACCGGATGCGAACGCCGGTCCAGCGGCGCCACCGACGGCGGTCGTCCATGACCTGGGCGGCCCACTGGCGCTGGCCGCGACCCTGCAGCTCACCCATGACCCGGGGTACCTGTTGCAGGGCGAGGTGGCCGCCCGGCCGTCGGCACCTCCCCAGTTCGCGGACCAACTGAAGTATCTGGGCACCCCGGACGCCTCCGGCCGCCGACCGTTCTCACTCTCCGGCACGTTCTGAGAGAAACGACCGGGTCGCCGGCAGGTAGACCGCGGCGCGCGCCGCCCCCTCCTCGAGCGCGTTCGCAAGCTGCGCGTTGCGCCTGAGGCGCACGGCAAATGCCGCGGCGAGATCCGCGCCGTCGGGCGGTGACGGTGCAATGTCGATCAGCCAGCGCGTGCCGTCCGGGGCCCGGAAACTCACATCCGCCTGGATGCTGGTGAGCCTGCCTTCGAACAGGCCCGTCAGCGCCAGCGGCGTTTGCGCGCCGGGCGGCTCTTCGGCCAGGCACGCGAAGATCCACCGCAGGCGCTCGTCCTCGCGGCAGGCAAGCAGTACCTCGAGCCCCTCGAGGGCGGCGGCATTGAGTCTGGCCGGCTCACACCCCAGTTCCTGCAGGCGCACCCTGAGCTGCTCCAGCAGTGCCGCGTCATCGCGGCCCGGCGCGCGGCGGCGCCGCGCCAGGGCGCGCAACAGCTCGCAGACGGCGCGATCCACCAGCGCGGCGCCGGCGGCCGGCTGCGGCTCGGGAGGCTCGTACGCTGCGACCGGCAGCACCTGCAGTGCCGGCACGGGCGGCAGCGGCGGCAGCTGCCAGTCGGACTGCAGGCGCCGCAGGTTCCCGGAGCCGCCGGGGGTCGAGGCAAATTCGAGTGCCAGCTGCCGGGACTCCTCGGCGCGCGCCGGGAACTGGCCCTTGATCGCAGGCCAGAGGCGCTCCAGCAAGGTGCCCGCCGCCGGCCGGGGTTCGGGCCGCTGCGCACTCGCCTCCTCCAGTTGGCCGAACAGGTGCAGCTGCAGGCGCGCGCGGGTCGCCGCGACATACAGCAGGCGCGTCGCCTCGTTCTGTTCGCGCTGGCGCTGCAGCTGGCTCACGTAGCGCCCGAGCGCCGAAGGCGCGCTCGCGGCCGCGGGCGGCACGGCGACCATGAGCAGATCGCTGCCGCTCGTTCCGCGGGGCAGATCCAGCCACTGCAGCAGCGGCCGCTCGCTGCCGCGCCGGCGCCGCCCCAGTCCGGGCAGGATCACATGATCGAACTCCAGTCCCTTCGCCCGGTGGATGGTCATGATCTGGACCGCCCCGGCGGTGCCCGCATCGTGGGAGGCGTACAGGTGCGCCAGCCGCTCGGTAAGCTCCTGCGGACCGCTCCAGTCCGGCTGCTGCGCCCACTGCGCCAGGGCATCGAAAAACGCCCGCGCATGTCTCAAGTCGGCCTCCTGCGCGCAGGCGGCCGGCCCTCCCAGCAGCAGCCACGAGGCCTCCACGCGACGGGCCAGCGGGGAGTCATCGTCCATGAGCAGCGCCGCGCGCACCCGCCGCACGCGCGCGCCGGCGTCAGGGGGCAGTGTCGCCACCACCGCCTCGTCCGCCATCCGCTGCCACACCGTCACCTGCCGCTCGGTACCCACAAGGGTGCTGATCTGCTGCAGCGTGAGTCCACACCAGGGCGCCCGCAGTACCGCGAGCCACGCACTGCGATCCGCCTGGTGATCCAGCGCCTGCGTCAGGGCGGTCAGATCGCGCACGATGCCCAGCTGCGCCAGGGACACCAGATCCACGCCCGTGACCGCGATGCGCTGCTCCTCGAGCGCCGCGACGATGGGCGCGGCGTGCGAGCGGGCACTGACCAGGATGGCGATGCTCGAGGCGGCGTGCGTGGCGCGCAGCCGGCGGACGAGGTGCGCGATGCGGCGCGCCTCGGCGGCCGGATCACCGGGCAGCACCCGGTGCAGATGCACCGCGCCATGGGGCGCGCCGGAGCGGGCCGCGACGCTGCGTGAGTAGGCGACGCTGCTGGTGCGTGCATCGTCCACGGGCGGAAATGACCGGGCGAACACCCCGTTCGTCCACGACACCAGCTGCGGCGCGCTGCGGAAGTTGCGGCGCAGGGTCAGCGATTCGAGCGGCACCGAGCCCAGACCCGCGGTCCGCGCATCGAGGAACATGCCGACTTCGGCCTCGCGGAACCCGTAGATGGATTGCATCGGATCGCCCACCACGAACAGCGTGCGTCCGTCGGCGGGCGCCCAGCCCGCCGTCAGCAGCATCAGCAGCTGCGTCTGTTCGAGCGAGGTGTCCTGGAACTCGTCCACCAGGATGTGCCGGATACGGCTGTCCAGGCGCAGCGCGAGGTCGCTCGGATCATCGACACTGCCCAGCGCCGCACGGGCCGCGGCCGCGATCGCCGCATAGTCCACCCGGCCCCATTCGCCGAACACCAGTTCCAGTTCGGCGACGGCGAGGCCGAGCAGCCGGGCGAGCACGCCCAGCATGTCGGTCTCATCGGCACTGAGCGCCGGATCGGGCAGCAGCGCCAGCTCGGTGAACAGTTCCAGCGCGCCGCGGTGGGTCGCCACGGCGGTGAGCCACTCGCTGCCGCGTTGCTTGAGCGCGCGCTCTTCCTTTGGAAAACCGCAGCGCACATCCAGTCGCCGGCGCCAGCCGCCCTCGGTTGTCAGCGCCAGGCCCGCCAGCGCCTGCCACCAGGGGGCCGCGGCTGCCGCATCCCGCTGCAGATGGCGGGCGCTCTCGCGGCACAGTTCGATGCCCTCGGCCAGCAGCGCCGCCGGCAGCAGCTGCCGGGCCCGCGCCAGCCGCGCTTCGACCACGGACTGCAGACTGTCGCGTACGCGGTCGGCCAGCCGCGCCGCGGCATCGCCCACCAGATAGGGCAGCCAGTGGGCCCGCTTCTCGAGCATGCCCGCGATCAGCGCCTCGCAGCGCCGGAAGTCGTTCTCCATGCGTTCGAACAGGCGCTGCACGTCCGGCCGCAGCGTGTCGTCCGTCTGCGCGTCGAGCAGCGCGCGCCGCGCGGCCATCCGGTAGGCGCCCTGCGGCTGCGGCAGCACCTGCAGCGTGCCACCCCCGCGGGCCGCCAGCGGCATCTGCAAGGCCAGTGACCGGTTCAGCGAATCCAGCGTCTGGATCCGCAGCCGGCCGGGATTCTCCAACAGCCGCCAGCCGCGTGCCGCGGATCGCGCCCGCACCGCCTGCGCAAGCGCGCCCGGCTGCTGCAGGGCCCGCGCCACGCGCAGGGCCATTTCGGCGGCCGCCTTGCGGGTGAAGGTGATGGCGAGGATTTCCTCGGGCGAATCGGCGCGGGCGAGCAGCACCAGCAACCGCTCGATCAGCACGGTGGTCTTGCCCGAGCCCGCCGGCGCCTGGAGGATCACGGAACGCTCCGGATCCACCGCCCGCCGGCGCGCCGCCTGATCGGCCTCGAGGTCGGCACGTACCGCGGCGGATTGCGGATCAGGGCTCACGGCTGTTCCTCGGTTTCGACCGTGGCCTCGGCGATCCGGCAGAAGGCGTGCAGATGGCAGTAGTCGCAGGCCCCGGCCGCGGGCGCCACCCGGGCCTCGCCGCGCAGGAAGTCCCCGGCAAGTCGGGTCACCTGTTCGTTCCAGGCCTGCAGCCGCTGCGACCAGAGGCCCGCCGCCCCCTTGATGCCGGGCAGGCGCGAGTCCAGATCGCCGATGCCCCGGAACACGACGGTCTTCGGATCCAGGTGGGCCACGGCCAGGGCGCTCACCGTCGCCTCGGTCGCGCGCAGGTACACCAGCAGCTGCGGATGCGTGGTCTGCTCGACGTCCCAGTCCGGCGTCACGGCCCGGCCCGACTTGTAGTCGAGGATCACGTGCGTGCCATCCTCGAGGCGATCCATGCGATCGATGCGCACATCGATCAGTGCCCCGCCGATCATGACCCGGTGCTGGGTCTCCAGTTCACGGACCCTGAAGGGCGTGCGCGCCGCCTCGAGATCGCACAGCGCCGTGATCAGTCGCGCGGCGCGATCCCGTTCCCTGCCGATGGCCGCCCGGCGCAGCTGCGCCAGGCCGCTCGTCTCCTCCCCGCCGCGCAGCACCTCCCCGCCGGCCTGGGACACGCACTCGGTGATCTGGCGTGCCAACGTGTGATCCGCGCGCGCCGCCGCCAGGCCCACGGAGTCCCCGAGGCGCTGCCACAGAAGTTCCAGGGCCCGGTGCAGCATCTGCCCCCGCTCCCGCGGCGTGATGCCCGGGAGTGGCGACTCCAGCGGCTCCGCCCGCAGCCGCAGCTGCGCATAGGCGCGGAACGGGCAGCGGCTCTGCAGCTCGATGGCCCGCGTGCCCGCCGGCAGCGGCACCGCGGCCGGCCAGGCCGCTCCCGTATCATCGACGAAGGATTCCAGCCGCCGGCTCGCCCGAATGAACTGCGGCAAGCCGATCGCGGCATCCGGTGCGAACTCGGCATCGGTTGCATAGGGGTCCAGCAGCGGTGAGGGGGCGAGCTCCAGATCATCGGCGTGCGCCGGGGCGCTGACGATGAACTCGGCGCCGCTGCGACCCAGGGTCGCGAGGGCGCGCTCGGCCTGTGCGACCAGCGCCGCGGCGTCGGATGAGACCAGCCCCGCCTGTCGCTGCAGCGACGGCGGGATGAGCGGATCCAGGCGCACCGGCCCGGGGAGCGCCCCGGCGTGCAGGCCGCTCGCCCAGATGCCGTCATAGCGCACGACCGGGTCTGCCAGCGAGGCGGTGATCGTGACCGCGGCATCGCCCGTTGCAGGCTCGAACTGGGTACGCGCCAGGAGCCGCGCGAACACCGCCACGGCTTCACCGGCGCCGACCGTTCCGAGGAGGTCCGGCAGGGCTGCGCACTCCTGCAGGAGTTCATCCAGGCGCTGCAGGACCTGTTGGCTGCGGCTGTCGCGCCGGCGCGCCGCGCCGGCGCGCAGCCCGCACAGTGCCAGTGCCACGCCGAAGCGTTCGCCCCAGATGCGCAGGCTGGCCGGTGAGTGCGCGGCAAAGGCCCCGAGCAGCTGGCGCAGCAGCCCCGTGACCTCATCGGCGTGGGCCAGGAGCGAAGGCGGCGCGGCCTGCAGCGCCTGCAGCAGTTGCCCCGCATCGAGCCTGGGAGGAGCGACGGTCCGCAACCAGCCATCGAGCAGCGCGCGCCGCGCCGCATCGGGCCGCGACCAGAACCCCGATCGCAGCCATTGGGAGACCTCGGTCAGCTCCACCTCGGAGGCCAGCACCCGCAGGGTCCGCAGCGCCTCATCGACCGGTGAGTAGTGCGTCAGCGGCTGGCCCCCTTCCACCGCGTAGGGCGTCGCATCGCCCGGGCTGCCCGGACGCGGATAGTGCGCGTCCAGGGCCGCATCGAAGAGCCGTCGGACTTCCTCCTGCCGATAGGCCAGGTCCGGCACGATGACCAGCAGGCGCGCCGCCGGGTCGGCCTGCAGCCGCGCCCGGCACCACTGCGCCACCTGCGCAAGCTCCGCGGCGGGATCGGCGGCGCCGACCCGGTGGCGGCGTGCAGGCGCGGATTCGCCGCCGCCGAACTGCCGCGCGGGCGTGCCGCGGCGCTCCCAGGCTGCGAGCAGCGCCCGCTGCGCGGGCGTCAGCAGCGCAAAGCCTGCGAACATCGGCACGCGGCGCGGCGGCGCCGCGGCCAGCTCGGGCAACACCCGCCAGGGTGCTGCCGCGTCGAGCTGGGCGAGAGAGGCGTCCATGGCCTCGAGCGCGTGCGCCAGCAGCAGCGCTTCGGGGCTGGCCGCCTGGCGCAGGGCATTCGGGGGGATGTGCCACGCATACAGCACAGCGGCCGAGCGGCGCAGGACATCGGCCAGCCCCGGGGGTGCCGGCAGTGACAGCGTGGCTGCCGCCTCGCACAGTGCGGCGCGCCACAGCAGCCATTCCTCCGAGGCGCCGAGCGGGCGCGGCGCCGCCGCCAGCGCAGCGCGGGAGCGCTGCCCGCGCAGCCAACCGCTCAGGCTGTGGACATCGGGGGATCGGAAGGCGCGACGGCCGCCGCGCAGCTGCCGGGCGGCGAAGGCGAGGCGGAGTGCCGCGGCGCGCTGCGCCGTAGGAACGATGACCGTATGATCGGCGAGGAGTGCCGCTTCCAGCTCGGGCGCAAGTTCGAGCAACGCGATCCTAGGCGGCCATCGGCTAACTTCAGCCGAAGCGTTTGTCGGCGCGGACGACCTTCTTCTCGGTACTGCTGGGCAGCGAGGCGTAGCCGGTCAGCACTTCCTCGATGCGATCGAACACCTTGCGCAGCACCGCGGAGTCCGGAAGGTTGGTGATCCTGAAGTGCGTGCGGTACGGGACGTTGAAACTGACGCCGGGGGCGACCAGCACGTGCTTCTGTTCGAGCAGGTCGAGCGCGAATCGCTGGTCATCGAAGTCCGGCAGTTCCGCCGTGTCGACCTCGATGAAGGCGTACATCGCACCCGGCGGCGGAGCCAGGCGCAGGAAGCGGCTGTTGTCCACCGCGTTCAGGATGGCGCGGCGCGACTCGTACAGCCGGCCGCCGGGCAGCAGCAGTTCGCGAATGCTCTGGTAGCCCCCGAGCGCGCTTTGCACCGCCCACTGGGCCGGTACGTTGCTGCACAGACGCAATGAGCTGAGCAGTTCCAGTGCGGACAGGTACTCCGCCGCACCCTTGAGGCGTCCGGAGAACACGGCCCAGCCGACGCGGTAGCCGCAGGCACGGTAGACCTTCGACAGGCCCGACATGGTCACGCACAGTGTGTCGCGCGCCAGAGTCGCCATCGGCACGAACTCGGCGCCGTCGTAGAGCATCTGGTCATAGATCTCATCGGCGTACACGACCAGGCCATGCCGTTCGGCCATGGCGACGATCTGCTCGAGCACGGCCCGCGGATAGACCGCCCCGGTGGGATTGTTCGGATTGATGACCACGATGGCGCGGGTGCGCGGCGTGATCATGGCTTCGATGGCCTGGGGATCCGGCACGAAGCCGTTTTCCGGCCGACACGGATAGTGCACGGCGCGGCCGCGATTGAGCGTCACCGCCGCCGTCCACAGCGGATAGTCGGGGCTGGGCACCAGCACCTCATCGCCCTCGTTGAGCAGCGCCCGCAGCACCAGGTCGATGAGCTCGCTCACGCCGTTGCCGATGAACACGTCATCCACCGTCACACCCTGCACGCCGCGGGCCTGCTGGTGCATGACGATGGCTTCGCGCGCCGGGAAAATGCCCTTCTGGTGCGAGTAGCCTTCCGAATTGGCGAGGTTCTCGATCATCGCCAGGCGCAGGATCTCCGGGGTGCGGAAACCGAAGGCCCCGGGGTTGCCGATGTTCAGCGAAATGATTTCATAGCCCTGGCGCTCCATTTCATGCGCGCGACGGGCGAGCTTGCCCCGGATTTCGTAACGGACATGGCGCAGCCCCTCACTGGGGCGGATGGTCGTCACCGGAGCGGCTGTGGAGTTCTGGCTCATGCAGGCAGAATAGCACGGGGGTTGGACAAGCGGCCCCTGCGCTTCCTACACTTCGCGCCCTTGGCCAGCTTTGGCCCGGTTTTGGCTGATATTCAACTTTTCAGGTATAGCAGGCACATGGAATCGACACGACCCATCCGCGCCCTGATTCGCGGCCTCGAGGCCCTTGCGGTGCTCAACCGCCGAAATGGCGCCACGGTGTCCGAAGTTACCAGCGAGATCAAGCTTCCCCGGACCACCACCTACCGCATCCTGGAGACCTTGAGCGAGGCGGGTTATGTCTATCGGGATGCGGCCGATGACCGCTACCGGCTGACGCTGATGGTGCGCGGTCTGGCCGACGGCTTCGATGATGAGGCCTGGGTCACACAAATCGCCCGCCCGTGCATCGTGGACCTGTGCAGGGACATCGTCTGGCCGGTCACGCTGCTGTCCCCGTCGGGGACATCGATGCTGATCCGGGACACCACCGATCACGCAAGCCCGCTCGCCGTGGAGCGCTTCACCGCGGGCTTCCGGCTGCCGTTGCTGATGAGCGCCTCGGGGCGCGTGTACCTGGCGTTCTGCCGCCCCGAGCAGCGCGATGCGCTGCTGGAGATCCTCAGTCGCTCCCCGCGCGAGGAGGACAAGCTGGCGCGCAGCCGCCCGGAGGTGGAGAAGATCCTGGAGGAAGCCCGTGAACAGGGCTATGCGACCTCGATCCGCACCCGTCGGGTCTCGGAGGAGGTGGCCATGTCGGTGCCGGTGCTGATCGAGGACCGGGTGCTGGCCACCGTCGCCGTGCGCTTCTCCGCGAGCGCCGTGCCGCTGCGGCTGGCCGTCGAGCGCTTCGTGCCCAAGCTCCATGAGACGGCAAAGATCATTCGCCAGCGCTTCAGCGAGGCGCAACGGACCGCCACATGAAACGAATCCTGGTCGGCATCAAGCGCGTGGTGGACTACAACGTGCGCATCCGGCTCAAGCCGGACGGCACCGGCATCGTCACCGACGGGGTGAAGATGAGCATCAACCCCTTCGATGAAATCGCGCTCGAAGAAGCGCTGCGCATCCGTGAGCGCGGCGGCGCCGAAGAGGTGATCGCGGTCAGCATCGGCAGCGGCGAGGCGCAGCAGCAGCTGCGCACGGCGCTCGCCATGGGCGCCGATCGGGCGATCCTGGTGGAGACGCCCGCCGGTGGCGGGGACAGCCCCGTGGAGCCGCTCGCCGCCGCCGGTGTCCTGCTGAAGCTCGTGGAGCGTGAACAGCCGATGCTGGTCATCCTCGGCAAGCAGGCCATCGATGACGACAACAGCCAGACCGGCCAGATTCTGGCGGCGCTGTGGGATCGGCCCCAGGCGACCTTCGCCTCGAAGGTGGAACTCAGTGGCGATACCGCGCGCGTGACCCGCGAGGTGGATGCGGGCCTCGAGACCCTGGAAGTCGATCTGCCGGCGGTGGTGACGACGGACCTGCGGCTGAACGAACCCCGCTACGTCAAGCTGCCCGACATCATGAAGGCCAAGAAGAAGCCGCTGGAGGTGCTGCCTCTGGCCACCCTGGGCGTGGCCACCGCTCCCAGGACCACGGTGGTGCGCTTCGATCCGCCGCCGCAGCGCCAGAAGGGCGTGATGGTCAAGGATGCGGCGGAACTGGTCGCGGCGTTGCATGCCAAGGGGCTGGTATGAGCCGTGTTCTCATCATCGCCGAGCACGATGGCGCGCACCTGAACCCCGGCACGGCCAAGTGCGTCTCCTGTGCATCGGCCCTGAGCGATGCCGAGATCACCGTGGCGGTCCTGGCGAAAGACCCGGCGGCGGTTGCCGCGCAGGCCGCCGCGCTCGCCGGGGTGAGCCGCGTGCTGGCGGTGGCGCATGCCGCCAACGAACATCCCGTGGCCGCGATCCTCGCACCCCAGATCGTGGCGCTCGCCGACGGGTTCACCCATGTGCTCGGCCCGGCGACCACGTTCGGCAAGGACCTGATGCCGCGCGTGGCCGCCCTCCTCGGTGCACCCCAGATCAGCGAGATCATGGCCATCGAGTCCGCCACCCGCTTCCGGCGGCCGATCTATGCCGGCAATGCCATCATCACCGTGGAGGTGAGCGCGGGCACCCGCATCGTCGGTACGATCCGCACGGCCTCCTTCAGCGCCGCGGCGGGCGGCGGAACGGCGCGCATCGAACCTGCCGCGCCGGCCGTGAACCTGCCCACGCATACGCGTTTCGTGTCGGTCTCCGCCGCCAGCTCCGACCGGCCGGACCTGCAGACCGCGCGGCGCGTGGTCTCGGGCGGTCGTGCCCTGGGCAGCGCCGAGGGGTTCAAGCTCATGTTCGCACTGGCCGATGAACTCGGCGCGGCGGTCGGCGCCTCGCGCGCCGCCGTGGACGCGGGCTACGCGCCCAATGAGCTGCAGGTGGGACAGACCGGCAAGATCATCGCCCCCGAGCTCTACATCGCCATCGGCATTTCAGGCGCCATCCAGCACCTGACGGGCATCAAGGATGCACGCACCATCGTCGCCATCAACAAGGACGCCGAGGCTCCGATTTTCGAGGTGGCCGACTATGGGCTGGTGGGCGACCTGTTCGAGATCGTGCCCGAACTGATGAAACTGCTCGCCTAGCAAGCCCCGGCGCGCGGCGCGCCGGGGCCCGATGCACTTCAGGTCGCGGCGGACGCGGGAGCCTGGGCGCGCAGCACCCACAGGTTCGCAACCCGCATGAGGATCGGATCACCGGTGACCGACTTGAAGGTCTTGATCGCCTCTTCCTTCGAGCCCGACTTCAACTGGGCAATCCCCAGGGTCAGGCGGGCACTCTGCGTATCCTTGGTGGCGCCCTTGGCAAGCCCGTTGGCAATGTCCTTGGCGGCCCTGCCGTAATCGCCGTAGCCGAAGTAGCCGATGCCGACGGCGACCAGCTTGTCGCCGCTGCCCGCTGCCGTCGCTTCGGCCTCGGATTTGGCCAGCGTCGGCTGGTCCGACGCCGCCTGCTTCTTGGCGGAGTCCAGCAGATGCTGATCGCGGGTCTTCTCCGTCGCATCATTGAAGGCATTGTCGGCAAAGGCCTTGTTCAGGACCGACACCGTCTCCCCGGGCGAGCCGGCATCCAGGGCCAGCTGCGCCATGTCCGTGTAGTCGCCCTTCTTCAGGCCGCCGACCTCTTCGGACAGGCGGTAGACCTGCAGCAACTGCCGGTCGGTCATCTTGGTGTGGAGCAGGCCTTCGAGCAGGTTCTGCCAGTACTCGGGCTTGGGGTGATAGGTCACCAGCAGTTCCAGCCAGTGCTGCTCGCCCGCCTCATCGTTCAGCTTCACGGCGGCACTGATGCCGAGCTGCAGCAGATCATCGGACGGGCTCTGGCCGGCCTTGATCTCATCATCCACCAGGCCACCCACGAACTGGGCCGTGCCCTTGAAGTCGTTATTCAGGTAGTAGCTCTGCGCGACCACCAGCGGGACCTGGTCGGTGCCGTAGCCCCCCTGAATGGCCTGGTTGCCGTACTGGACCGCCTTGCCGTAGTCCTTCAGCTGGTAGTACAGGAAGCAGGCCTGCACGATGCGCTTCTTCAGGTCATCCGGTGGCGTGTACTTGGAGGCGATGAGGTACTCCAGCGGTGCCACCGCGTCCTGCAGCATCTTCTTGTTGGCATAGGCGGTGACGTAGAACTCGTCCATGACGTATTCGTCGTAGTCGTTCTTCTTCGGATTGTTCTTGACCTTGTCGAGGGCCGTGATGGCGTCGTCCCACTTCTGCGCCTGCATGTCCTTCTGCGCTTCCTGCAGGTCCTTGCTGGCCCCCGCACTCACCTGCCCCTTGGGAACCTCCGACTTGGCTTGATCCGCGGCCGCTGCAGAAGCGATGTAGCCCGGCAGGACTCTGCCCGCAAGGGTGCTTCCCAGCACCATGGCCACGGCAGCCGCCACGGTCAGTTTTGCGATTCTGTTCATGTTTGCTCTACCTTCAAATAGTCCGGATTGGGCCAGCTGCGGCTATCTTAGCGGCCATCGCAGTGCCGCGACCATGGCTACAGCGCGGCCAGCACGTGCTCGGCGGATGAGACCTTGAATTCGCCGCCGGCCTCCACGAACACCTCTTTGGCGACGCCGTCCTCGACGATGATGGCGAAGCGCTGGCTGCGCTCGCCCATGCCGAACCCGCGTCCGTCGAGCGTCAGGCCCAGAGCGCGGGCGTAGTCACCGTTGCCGTCGGCTAGCAGCAGCACCTTGTCGCCCACGTTTGAATGCTTGCCCCATGCATTCATCACGAACACATCGTTCACGGCAAAGCAGGCGATGGTATCGACGCCCTTGGCCTTGAATTGGTCCGCCATCTGCACGAACCCCGGCAGGTGCTTGGCATCGCAGGTCGGCGTGAAGGCGCCGGGCACTGCAAACAGCACCACTTTCTTGCCCTTGAACAGCTCCTCGGTGCTCACATCCCGACGCCCCTCGGAGGTGGTGGTCTTGAACGTTCCGGAAGGCATCCGATCGCCAGCCTTGATGCTCATGCTTGCTCCTTGAAAATCCGATTGACCCGGCCGGAGCCGGAAAAATGAAAAAGGCCGGAAGATCGCTCTCCCGGCCCCTGAAGTTTATGACACGCCGTCCTCCGGCTTTGTCAGGCAGCTTTGGCGCGCAAGGTCCACAGGGCCGCAAGGCGCTCGAGCGTCGGGTCGCCCTTGACCGACCTGAAGGTTTTCACGGCCTCCTCCTTGGCGCCAGACTTGAGCTGGGCAATCCCGAGCGTGAGGCGCGCGTCGGCCGCGTCCTTGGTGGGGCCCTTCGCCAGTCCGGCCGCCAGATCCTTGCTGGCCTTGTTGAAGTCGCCATAGCCGAAGTAACCGACGCCCACGCTCACCAGCTTGTCGCCATTGGGCGCATTCGCCGCATCGGCCTCGGTCTTGGCCAGTGTCGGCTGATCGGCCGCCGCGTCCTTCTTGGCGGAGTCCAGCAGGTGCTGGTTGCGATTCTTGTCCGCCGGCACCGTGAACACGTTGTTGGCGAAGCCCTTGTTGAGGATGGCGACCGCCTCGCCGGGAGAACCGGCGTCCAGGGCCAGCTGCGCCATTTCGGCGTAGTCCGAACCGCGCTTGATCGCACCGACATCGGCCGCCAGCCGATAGACCTGCAACAGCTGCCGGTCGCTCAGCTTCGCCCGGAACATGCCGTCGAGCAGGTTCTGCCAATACTCGGGCTTCGGGTGATAGGTCACCAGCAGCTCCAGGAAGTGCGACTGGCCGGCGCTGTCGTCGGTCTTCAGCGCGGAACTCAGTCCCAGCTGCAGCATGTCATCGCCGGGGGTCTGGCCCGCCTTGGCCTGCTCGTCCACCAGGCCGCGGATGAACCGCTCGGCGTCCTTGAAATCGTTCTTCTGATAGTAGCTCTGTGCCACCACGAGCTGCAGGGCCGGGCTGCCATAGCCGTCCTTGATGGCCCTGTTGGCGTATTCGATGGCCTTGTCGTAGTTCTTCAGTTCCTCGTACATCGAGGCGGCCTGCACCACGCGCTGCTTGAGTTCACTTTGCGGTGTGAACTTCGAGGCGATGATCTTCTCCAGGGGACCCGTTGCCTCCTGGTACTGCTTCTTGCTGGCGTAGATGGTGACGAGGAACTCGTTCATGACGTGCTCGTCATAGTCGTTCTTCTTCGGGTTGGCCTTGACCTTGTCCAACACCGCCAACGCGTCGTCCCACTTGTGCGCCGCCACGTCCTTCTGCGCTTCCTGCAGCTCCTTGCCCGCCGCGGCACTCACCTGCGCCTTGGGTGTCTCCTGCGCCATGGCGCTCGTCGCCACACCCAGCACCATCGCCACGGCTGCGGCACAACTGACCGCAGCGACTGTCGAGACTTTCTTCATGCGTGCCCTTGACCCGTGGATTACTGGCTGAACTCAGCCACGTTGACGAACCCGATGCGCTTCATGTGGTTGCGCTGCGCAGCGGCCAGCACCTGCGCCGTCACGTCGTAGCGGGACCGGCGGTCGGGCCGCAGATGGATCTCAGGCTGAGGGTCCTTGGCGGCCTCGCTCTGGAAGTACCCTTCCAGCGTGCGCATGTTGGGAACCGTATTGCCGTTCCAGACGATGGTCCCGTCGGAATAGATTTCCAGGTCGATGACCTCGGGCTGCACCTGCTGCGGGGGCGGCGGTGGGGCGTTGGGATTCGGCATGTCCAGCTTCACGGCGTGGTTCATGACGGGCAGCGTCAGGATCAGCATGATCAGCAGCACCAGCATCACGTCGATCAGCGGCGTGGTGTTGATGTCGCAGATCGCGTCGCCGTCGCTTTCGCCTACAGACATTGACATGGTTTGGATCTCCTGCCGCTATTGCACGCGGGCCGCGTTGGCGATGCTCTCGGCGAGCGAGGCGGCGTCCGGCTGGGTGATGAACCCGACCTTGACGATTCCACCGCGCTGGATCGCGTAGAGCACACGGCCCACGGACTGGAACAGCGCATCTTTGTCGGCACGAATGTGGATCTCGGGCTGCGGCTTCACCACGGCCTTTTCCTTGACCTTGTCCAGGAGCTCCTGCGCATTCGCCAGGACCTGGTTGTTCCAATAGATGTTGCCCGCCGCATCGACGGCGATGACGATGTTCTCGGGCTTGGTCTGGGTCGGGATATTGGCCGCATTCGGCAGATGCACCGGGACCACCTTGTTGATCACCGGCACGGTGATCAGGAAGATGATCAGCAGCACCAGCATCACGTCCACCAGCGGGGTCGTGTTGATGGTCGAATTGAGGGCCTGTTCCTCGCCTTCGAGCTGTACGTTCATTGACATGATGGTTTACCTGCCGCGAAGCGCCGGGGTCCGCACCCCGGCTTGGCACTTGCGATGACGGTTCGCGGGTCGCTTACTTGCGGACGGCAGCGGCAGCGGCAGGAGCCGGGGCAACCGGGGCGCGGGCGCCTTCGGGGCCGCCGACACGGGCGCCGCCGACCAGGTACGCATGAACGTCCGCCGCGAAGTTGCGCAGGTTTTCCTGCAGCTTCTTGTTGCGGGCGACCAGCCAGTTGTAGCCGAGCACCGCCGGTACGGCGGCGATCAGGCCGATGGCGGTCATGATCAGCGCCTCACCGACGGGGCCGGCGACGCGGTCGATGCTGGGCTGACCCGACACGCCGATCGCGATCAGCGCCTTGATGATACCGACGACGGTACCGAACAGACCGACGAACGGGGCGGTGGAGCCGACGGTGGCGAGGAAGCCCAGGCCGGACTGCAGGCCGCCGTTGACGTTGGCGACCGAGCGTTGCAGCGACATGGTGATCCACTCGTGCAGGTCGATGCGGTCGGTCAGCCGACCGTCATGGTGGGCCGCGGCGCGCAGGCCTTCCTCGACGATGGCGCGGTAGGCATCACCCTTCTTCAGGCGCTCGACACCGTCCTTGAGCGAGGGTGAGGTCCAGAAGGTCTTCTCGACCTTCTTGTAGGAGGAAGCCAGCTTATACTGGTCCCACAACTTGGTCAGGATGATGTACCAGGAGAAGAACGACATCAGCCCCAGGATGATCAGCACCGTATGCGACAGTGGATCATGGTTGTTGATGAGGGCGCCGAGGCCGTAGGCGTTGTTGGCTGCTGCAGTTGCTGCGGGTGCGGTGTTTTCCATGGTTTCCTCGTCTGAGATCGGCAGCGAAGCCCGGGCGGGGCGGCGCTGGTTGAACCGTTGTCTGTAGTCTTATTAATCTGTGAGCCTGAATGTGACCAGGAATGCCGTGCAGCCGGCCACCGGCTTGCCGTTCAGCGTTCCTTGCTGGAACCGTGCATGAGACCCCCAGCGCACGGCGGCCTCATCGAGGCGCGATGAACCCGAAGACTTCTGCACCTTCGGCTCCCCGGCCATCTTGCCGCTGTCGTCCAGGCAGACATCGATGGTCGCGCTGCCGGTCTCGTTCATGCGGCGCGAAGTCGGCGGGTAGTAGTCGTCCGTCGACGGAGAATGCTTCACGTCGAGCCGCATCGGGGTGCGCACATCGGGTGCCCGGGGCGGCGGCGGCGGCGCCTCGACGTGCTTGGTCGTGGTGTTGGTGATCGCGGTAGACTGGGTCTCCACCGGGACGTTGATCACCACATCGGGCGGCGGCACTTCCACCGGCGGCCGCTCCATCTTCGGCGGCGGCGGCGGCGGCGGCGCATCGCGCTGCTTCACATCCTGGACGATGTTCGTCTCCAGGGGCGGCTCGGCGGCGTGGATGATGCGCGTCGCCAAGCCCGATTCGAACAGATAGATCAGGGCGAGGTGAACAATGACAATCGCGACGAAAAATACCGCGCGCTGGGAAAAGAACGCTGTGTCGTGTCTTGCGTAGGCAGCCATACTCGTATCGTAGTGTCTTTACCGATCCAACAGACGGGCAAACTGTCGAGCCTCGCAACGTAACCACGTTTTGTGCTGCACGCAAGCCCGTCCCGGACCAAATTTTTTGAGCCGTCAGTACCCGAACTGCCGGCCGGTTCTGTTCTGGTGCCTGCACGCCATGGGTTGACAAGGCACAGGTCCGAAACGCATTCCCCAAATAGTAGGTTTTATGGAACCGTCTGGCTGCATGCACCATTGCAGCGGCCAGCTCATCGTCGAACGTCACTCTTATCAACGACCGATCGCTGATAACTCAACTGTAACTGTCGCAGCGCGCACTGACAACTACAGAAACGTCCCGGCTGCCGGTTCGAAGATTAACAATTGTGGAGTTTCGCGCCCGGCACTAGCGCGCCGCAGGCTCCGTCCAGGTCACGGCACCGCCCGATGCGCTGCCCACCAGCTGCGCGTATTTCGCGAGCGCGCCGCTCGCCGCGTAAGGCTTGCGCGCACGCCAGGCCGCCTTTCTACGGCGCATTTCCGCGGCGGGCAGGCGCACGTCGATGACGCGCTTCACCGCATCGATCGACACCCGGTCTCCGCTTCGCAGCAGGCCGATGGGCCCGCCCACGGCCGCTTCCGGTGAGATATGTCCAACGACGAAGCCATGACTGCCTCCCGAGAAGCGGCCATCGGTGATCAGGGCCACCTGACCGGCCAGTCCGCGCCCCACGAGCGCACCGGTCGGACTGAGCATTTCGCGCATGCCCGGGCCGCCCCTCGGCCCCTCGTAGCGGACCACCACCACATCGCCCTCCCGCACGGTGCCATCCAGGATGGCCGCCGTGGCCCGCTCTTCCCCATCGAACACCCGGGCGCGCCCCTCGAACCTGAGGCCCTCCTTGCCGGTGATCTTGGCGACCGCCCCTTCGGGGGCAACGTTTCCCTTTAAAACAACCAGATGGCTATCCTTCTTGAGGGGTTGCGACAAGGGTCGAACGATGTCCTGGCCCGGCGGATAGCCGCCGGCGGCGGCCAGGTTCTGCGCCAGGGTGCGACCGGTGACGGTGAGGCAGTCACCGTGCAGCAGGCCGGCCTCGAGCAGCATCTTCATCAACGGCTGGATGCCGCCGATCGCGATCAGATCGGACATCAGGTAGCGGCCGCTCGGCCGTACGTCCGCCAGCACCGGCACCCGCCGTCCGAGGCGCGTGAAATCGTCCAGCCGCAGCTTCACGCGGGCCTCGTGGGCAATCGCGAGCAGGTGCAGGACCGCGTTGGTGGAGCCGCCCAGCGCGATGCTCACGGTGATGGCATTCTCGAAAGCACGCCGGTTGAGGATGTCCCGCGGCCGGATGCCCTGCCCGATGAGGTGCATCACCGCGGCACCGGCCCGCTCGCAGTCCAGGCGCTTGGCGTCGCTCACGGCCTCCTGCGCCGAGCTGTCGGGCAGCGACAGGCCGAGCGCCTCGATGGCCGAGGCCATGGTATTGGCGGTGTACATGCCCCCGCAGCTGCCGGGGCCGGGAATCGCGGTGCGTTCGACCTCGAGCAGCTCGGCATCGCTGATCCGCCCGGCGGCATGGGCGCCGACCGCTTCGAACACCGAGACGATGTCGCGTCGTTGCACGCCCGGCCGTATGGTGCCCCCGTACACGAACACGGCCGGCCGGTTCAGCCGCGCCATCGCCATGGCACAGCCGGGCATGTTCTTGTCGCAGCCGCCGACGGCGACGAAGCCGTCGAAGCCCTCCGCCCCCACCACCGTCTCGATGGAGTCGGCGATCACCTCGCGCGATACCAGCGAGTAACGCATGCCCGGGGACCCCATGGAAATGCCGTCCGACACGGTGATGGTGTTGAACAGCACGCTTTTGCCGCCCGCGGCATCGACACCGGCCGCGGCCGCGCGCGCCAGCTCGGCGATATGCATGTTGCAGGGGGTCAGGTTCGCCCAGGTGGAGGCGATGCCGACCTGGGGCTTGCGGAAGTCCGCATCGCCGAACCCGACCGCGCGCAGCATCGCCCGCGAGGGGGCCTGCTTGGCGCCGTCGACCACCAGTGCGGAGTACTGACGCGGATCGGACTTCTTCGTGGGCATGGGTGCGACTCGTGGGTTCAGCCGAATTTCTGGCGGATGAGACTGTATAGCGCCCGCACGCACTGCGCCTCGGCCCCTACCGGGCGACCGGGCCGCTCCTTCGGGTTCCAGGCATACAGGTCCAGGTGCAGCCAGGCCGGGGAGGCCGTGACGAACCGTTTCAGGAACAGGGCCGCGATGATGGAGCCGGCGAAGGGTCCCGCGGAGACGTTGCCGATGTCGGCGATGCGGCTGCTGAACTCATCGTCATAGCCGGACCACAGTGGCATCGGCCACAGCGGATCGGCGCTGGCCTCGCCGGCCGCGCGGGCGCTGGCCAGCAGCGACTCATCCGGACTGTAGGCGGCGGGCAGTTCGGGGCCGAGCGCGGTGCGCGCCGCCCCGGTCAGGGTCGCAAGGTCGATCAGCAGCTGGGGTGACTCGGCATCGGCCTCCGCCAGCGCATCGGCCAGCACCAGCCGGCCCTCGGCATCGGTGTTGCCGATCTCGACGGTCAGGCCCTTGCGCGACCGCAGGATGTCCCCGGGCCGATAGGACAGCGCGTCCACGCTGTTTTCGACGCAGGGCAGCAATACCCGCAGCTGGATGGGTGCCTGCAGCTGCATGAGCAGGCTGGCCAGGCCCAGTGCGCAGGCGGCCCCGCCCATGTCCTTCTTCATCAGCAGCATGGCTGCGCCGGGCTTGAGGTCCAGACCGCCACTGTCGAAGCACACGCCCTTGCCCACCAGCGTGACGCGGGGGGCATCGGACTGTCCCCAGCGCAGATCGACCAGGCACGGCTCGCGGGCGCTGCCGGCGCCGACGGCCTGGATCAGCGGGTAGTTCTGGGCCGTCAGCTCGGCGCCGCGCAGGACGCGGCAGCGGGCCCCGAAACGGGTCGCCAGGTCGATTGCGGCCTGCGCCAGCTCGGCGGGCCCGAGATCGTTGGCCGGGGTGTTGATCAGGTCGCGCGCCAGGGTCATGGCCTCCGCGGCGGCCCGGACATACTCGAGATCGGTGCCCGCCGGTGCGACCAGGGCGGCGCGCGGCGCCTGGCCGGCGCTGCGGTAGCGCGTGATCCGGTAGCTGCCCACCAGCCACCCGAGCGCGAACTGGGTGGCCGCCGGGGGCCGCAGCGTGCTCGCCAGCCGGTACTGTTCCCCGGGCAGGCGCTCGCTCAGACCGGCCGCGTGCCACAGGTTCAGTTCGTCGCTGTCGCGCAGCGGACCCAACCCGAGCAGCGCGCCCCCCACCTGCCCGGAGTCCCCGGGGAGCACCAGCAGGCGCTGGCGCTCGGCCTGGAAATGGTGGGTGCGCACCCAGTTCGCCACCGCCATGGGTTGCTGCGCCAGCCACGGGGCCAGCGCCGCTTCGGTCAGCAGCCACAGCGGGCGTGCCGCCCCAGCCGATCCGGTCAACAGCAGATCCGAGTTCATCCAGCGACTCCAGGCGGTCCTCTCGATTGACAATTTTGCACGAATTTGCTGACATTCGAGGTCGACATTGCAGTACTAAGAAATCGCCGATGACCACAACCGCCGAGCACCGCAGCCAGGACCGGATCCCGCGATCGGTTCCGCGCGTGCCCGTACGGCTTACCATCGGCCTGCTTCCGGTAGGAAGCGGCCGGTGCGGGTCACTCGCGAACGCCTAGACCTACGGGCAACAGCCACAGGAACAGCGATCACGAACACCAGGACCCCGCACCGGCCCCAGCAAGGGCGGGTGCGGGGTTTTTTATGCGCCCGGCATTTTTTCCCCGGATTGGGCGCGTGTCCGAAAGCTAGGGAGCGTTGCAGATGAAGTTGTATTCGCAGAAGGACGTGAACAGGAAGGCGCTGCGCGGCGCACGCATCGCCGTGCTCGGCTATGGCAGCCAGGGCCGTGCCCACGCCCTGAATCTCAAGGACAGCGGCTTCGACGTGGTCGCCGGCGTGCGCAAGGGCGGCGCGAGCTGGAAGAAGGCCAAGAAGGACGGCCTGGAAGTCGCCGAACCGGCGCAGGCCGTCGTCAACGCCGACCTGATCGCGATGCTGGTGCCGGATCTGGCCCAGGAAGCCCTCTACGCAGAAGTCATCGGTGCGGTCCAGAAGGGCGCGACCCTGCTGTTCGCCCATGGCTTCAACGTGCACTTCAAGCTCATCAAGCCGCGACGCGACCTCGACGTGGTGCTGATCGCGCCCAAGGGGCCCGGTGATCTCGTGCGCCGCCAGTACCAGCAGGGCCGCGGCGTCCCCTGCCTGATCGCGGTGGCGCAGGATGCCACCGGCAATGCCCATGCACGGGCCCTCGCCTACGCCCACGGCATCGGCGGCACCCGCGGCGGCGTGCTCGACACGACCTTCGCCGAGGAGACCGAGACCGATCTGTTCGGCGAACAGGCCGTGCTGTGCGGCGGCGCGACGGAACTGGTGGTGAAGGGTTTCGAGACCCTCGTGGAAGCCGGCTACCAGCCCGAGGTCGCCTACTACGAGTGCCTGCACGAGCTCAAGCTCATCGTCGACCTGCTGCACGAGGGCGGCATCACCAAGATGCACCAGTTCATCTCCGATACGGCCAAGTACGGTGACCTGACGCGCGGCCCGCGCGTGGTCAACGAGAAGACCAAGAACGAGATGCGCCGGATCCTCAAGGAAATCCAGACGGGCAAGTTCGCCCGGCAGTGGATCGATGAGAACCGCTCCGGTCAGAAGCAGTACCGCAAGATGCTCAAGCAGGACATGGACCGGCAGATCGAGCGGGTCGGCGCCAACCTGCGCGCCAGGATGCCCTGGCTGAACGACCGCCGCGCCTAGACCCACGGCAATGCCCCCAGACCCGGAACGCGTCATCATCTTCGACACCACGCTGCGCGACGGCGAGCTCGCTCCCGGATGCAGCCTGACCCAGGCGGAAAAACTGCGCATCGCGCGGGCCCTCGCCGACCTGGGTGCCGATGTGATCGAGGCGGGCTACCCCGCCGCCTCGCGCAGCGACTGGGAAGCGGTGAATGCCGTGGCACGGGAAATCCAGGGTCCCGTGATCTGTGGGCTCGCGCGCTGCCGGCGCGATGAGATCGAACTGGCCGCCGGGGCGCTGCGCGCGACGCCCCGGCACCGCCTGCACCTGTACCTGGGCACGAGCCCGGTCTACCGCGAGCAGCAACTGCGGATGACCCCGGCGCAGGTCATCGACGCTGCGGTCGAGGCGGTCGCCACCGCCCGCGGGTTCTGCAGCGACATCGAATTCTCGCCCGAGGACGCCTCGCGCACCGAACTGGAGTTCCTCGCCGAGGTGATCGAGCGGGTGATCGAGGCCGGCGCGACCACCATCAACATTCCGGATACCACCGGGTTCACGGTGCCGGATGAGTTCTCGGAACTGTTCCGGTACCTGCGCAAGAACGTCCGCGGCATCGAGAAGGTCACACTGTCGGTGCATTGCCACGATGACCTCGGCATGGCCGTGGCCAACAGTCTCACGGCGGTGGTGGCGGGCGCGCGCCAGATCGAGTGCACCATCAACGGCATCGGCGTGCGCGCCGGCAACTGTTCACTCGAGGAAGTCGTCACGGCGCTGCGTACCCGTGCCGCCTTCTTCAACCTCGTGACCGGGATCCAGGCCTCGCGCCTGTATCCGGTGTCGCGCCTGGTCTCGACCATCACCGGCGTGCTGATGCCGCGCAACAAGGCCGTCGTGGGCGAGAACGCCCACCAATCGCAGCCGGTGCAGGCCGGTCAGCTGCGCGAGCGCATCCTGGCGCTGGGCTTCGAACTCGACGACGCGCAGTTCGCGCGCGTCCGCGCCGAGTTCGATGCGCTCGCCGAGCGCAAGAAGGAGCTGTTCGACGGCGACATCGAGGCGCTGGTGCTGCGCGCCGAAGGCGCCGCCAGCGGCCCCTGGCAGCTGACGCAGCTGCGGATCAGCAGCGGCCCGGAGGGCGCCCGGGCGACCCTCGGACTGCGCCACCGCGACGGTCGGGTGCTCGAACACAGCGCCGGCGGGGATGGCCCGGTCGATGCCGCGTTCAAGGCGCTGGAGGCCGCCACCGGCGTCACGGTGAGCCTGCGCAAATTCGAAGTCCGCGCCGTCACCGGAGGCCAGGACGCCCAGGGCGAGGCGGTCGTGCACGTCGAACATCGCGAACGCACGTACCGCGGCGCCAGTGCCAGCACCGACATCGTCGAGGCCGGCACGCGGGCCTTCCTGGAAGTCATCAATCGCATCGACGCCGCGTAGCTTCAAGGCGTCAGGACAACACATGCCGAAGACCATGTTCCAGAAGGTTTGGGAGCAGCACGAGGTCGCTCCCGAGACCGCCGACACACCGGCCGTACTGTACATCGACCTGCACCTCATCCACGAGGTGACGACGCCGCAGGCCTTCGAGGTTCTGCGGCAGCGGGGACTGTCGGTGCGCCGCACCGACCGCACGCTTGCGACCATGGATCACTCCACCCCGACGCGCACCGAACAGGTCTTCGGCGGAGTGCCGGTCACCGGGACTGCGGCCGCCAGACAGGTGCAGCAGCTGGCGAGCAACTGCAGCGCCGCGGGCATCGAGCTGCTGGACATGCGCAGCAACCTGCGGGGCATCGTCCACATCATCGGGCCGGAGCTGGGGCTGACACGCCCCGGGCGCACCATCGTCTGCGGCGACAGCCACACCAGCACCCACGGCGCCTTCGGTGCGCTCGCCTTCGGCATCGGCACCACGGAGGTCGGCCACGTCCTCGCGACCCAGTGCCTCCTGCAGCGCAAGCCGAAGACGTTCGCGATCAACGTGAACCAGAAACTGCGGCCCGGAGTGACGGCGAAGGACCTGGTGCTCGCCATCATCGGCCAGATCGGCGTCGAGGGCGGCACGGGCCACGTGCTCGAGTATCGCGGCGAGGCGGTCCGCGCGCTCAACATGGAAGAGCGCATGACCATGTGCAACATGTCCATCGAGGCCGGCGCCCGTGCCGGCATGATTGCCCCGGATGAGACCACGTTCAGCTATCTGGCGGACAAACCGCGCTCGCCGCACGGCGCCGACTGGGAGCGGGCGGTGGAGCGCTGGCGCGCCCTGCCCACGGATCCGGGCGCCGTGTTCGACCGGGAACACACCCTGGATGCGGCGCTGCTCGAGCCCATGATCAGCTACGGGACCCATCCCGGCATGGTCATTCCCATCAACGGCTCGGTGCCGGACCGCAAGGGCGACCCGGTGTTCGACAAGGCCCTCGCCTACATGGGCTTCGCGGCCGGCGAAGCGCTGCTGGACCGGCCGGTGAACGTGGTGTTCATCGGCAGCTGCACCAACGGCCGGCTGGGCGATCTGCGCAGCGCCGCCCAGCTGCTGCGCGGCCGCAAGGTGGCCAGCACCGTGCGCATGCTGGTGGTCCCCGGTTCGCAGCAGGTCAAGGCCGCCGCCGAGGCGGAGGGCCTGGACCGCATCTTCATCGACGCGGGCGCCGACTGGCGCGAGTCGGGTTGCTCGATGTGCATCGGCATGAATGGCGATACGGTCGCGCGGGGCGAGTACTCGGTGAGCACCAGCAACCGCAATTTCGAGGGCCGCCAGGGTGCCGGGGCGCGCACCCTGCTGGCCAGTCCCCTGACCGCTGCCGCCAGCGCCATCCGCGGCCGGATCACCGATCCGCGCGATCTGCTGTAACGCCAAAGGGAATATCCAAGTGGACAAGATCACCACCATCCGCTCGCGCACCGTCGTGCTGCCGGCTACCAATATCGACACGGACCAGATCATTCCGGCGCGTTTCCTGACCACCACGACCCGTTCGGGCCTGGGCCAGCAGCTGTTTTCGGACTGGCGCTATGCGCCCGACGGCAGTCCGAAGGGCGAGTTCGTCCTCAACCAGCCGCAGGCGGCCGGCTGCCAGGTTCTGGTGGCGGGACGCAACTTCGGCTGCGGATCCTCGCGCGAGCACGCCCCTTGGGCGCTGCTGGACTATGGCTTCCGGGCCGTCATCAGCACCGAGATCGCCGACATCTTCCGCAACAACTCGCTCAAGAACGGCCTGCTGCCCATCGTCATCGACGAGGACACCAGCCGCTGGCTCATCGGCAACCCCGGCACCGAAGTGTGCATCGATCTGGCCCAGTCGACGTTGCAGCTGGCCAACGGCCTCACCGTCAGCTTCCCGATCGATCCGTTTGCGCGTTACTGCCTGATGAACGGCGTCGACGAACTGGGATTCCTGCTGCAGCAGCAGGAGCGCATCGCCGCCTACGAGCAGCGGCACAAGGACAATTGAGATGCAGGCATCCATCACCGTGCTGGGCGGGGACGGCATCGGCCCGGAAGTCGCGGCCGAGGGCGTCCGATGCCTGCAGGCGGTCGCGCGCCGCTTCGGCCATCAGTTCACTCTGACCGAGCAGCCCTTCGGCGGCGCGGCGATAGACCTCGCCGGGGAGCCCCTGCCGCGGGCCACGCTGGACTCCTGCCTCGCGGCGGATGCCATCCTGCTCGGCGCCATCGGCGGCCCGAAGTGGTCGGCGCCGGATGCCCGGGTCCGGCCGGAGAGCGGCCTGCTGGGATTGCGCAAGGCGCTCGGAACGTTCGCCAACCTGCGCCCGGTCAGCATCCACCCTGCCCTGCGCGCGGCCTCGACGCTGCGGCCGGAGGTGCTGGAAGGCGTCGACCTGATGTTCGTACGCGAACTCACCGGCGGCATCTACTTCGGCGAGAAGACCCGTGATGCCGGCAGGGCCACCGACCTGTGCACCTATACCGTCGCGGAGGTGGAGCGCGTGACCCGCGTCGCCTGTCGCCTGGCGCGCGGCCGCCGCGGCAAGGTCACCTCCATCGACAAGTCCAACGTGCTCGAGACCTCCCGTCTGTGGCGCGAGGTGTGCCAGCGTGTCGTGAGCCAGGAATTTGCGGACATCGCGCTGGATCACATCCTGGTGGATGCGGCCGCCATGCACCTGATCCGCCGGCCCCGCGACTTCGACGTGCTGCTCACCGAGAACATGTTCGGCGACATCCTCACCGACGAGGCCTCGATGCTGGCGGGCTCCCTCGGCCTGCTGCCCTCGGCCTCCCTCGGCGAGGGCAGCCGCGGCCTGTACGAGCCCATCCACGGTTCCGCGCCCGACATCGCCGGGCGCGGCATCGCCAATCCCTACGGCACCATCATGAGCGTCGCGCTGCTGTTGCGGCATTCGCTGAAGCTCGAGGAGGAGGCGCTGCGGGTCGAGAGGGCCGTGGCCCAGGCCATCAGCGACGGCGCCTGCACGCCGGACATCGCCGTCGGGGGCGCCCGCACCGTCAGCACCCGCGAGGCGGGCGAAGCGGTCGTCGCGAACCTCTAGCGCGGGGCCGCGCGCGCCCGGGCCAGGCCCGCGGCGAGGTCATCGCGCAGGTCCTCGAACGCCTCGATGCCCACCGACAGCCGCAGCAGCCCGTCGGTGAGGCCGGCCCGCTGCCGCGCCAGCGGCT
>DATJTJ010000154.1:0-21811 GCA_035503515.1 Steroidobacteraceae bacterium | reverse complement strand
GGCCGGCCGGAGCGTCCATGCTGTCGAGGCGCGCGAAGAGTTCTTCGCTCAGGGCCTCCTCGAGGATGCGCCGCGGCTCATGCTGGCTGAACGTGTGATCGCCGCTGGGCAACTGGTGTATCCGGCACTTGTTGCCCAGCTTCTTCAGGACCGAGCCCGCCTGCAGCCGCAGCAGCGTCAAGCCGACTTCCTCGGGTGAGAACGCGAACACCACCCGTACTCCCCGGGCGGCTATGGTCTTGAGGTCCCGGCCCAGATCCTCGGCGAACGGGATGCCCAGGGCCCGACGGCCTTCGCGGGTCATGCTCTGCAGCGACATGTATGGACGCCGCACCAGCGTCTGGAATATCCGCCAGAGGTTCACTTCACCACAGCACAGGCGCTGCCAGGCGTCGAACGATGCCAGATGGCGCAGGTAAAGCCTGGGGTTGCGCACCACCTCGGCGGAGGTCAGCCCCCGGATCCGCGAGCCTTCCTTCCAGAAGAACGTTTGCGGATTCACCATCAGCAGCCGTTCGATGTTCACGCCGGCAGCCGCGGCCCGCAGCCCGTGATAGGCGCCGGCGCACACGCCCGCGAGGGTCAGGTCCTGGATCCGGTAGCGGCAGCGCATGAACTCGACGGCCGCCGCCACATGGTCGACCGCGGCCGGCGCATAGACGACGTTGTCCTCGCATCCGGGAAGGGCGGGGCTGTCACCGATGCCGGCGAGGTCCATCCGCAGCACGTGATAGCCGTGTCTGGCCCAGCGACGCGCCAGGGACACGTACATCCGGCTGGGCCCGATATGGTAGTCGGCGCCCACGTTCAACAGGATGACGCCCCGGCGCCGCATTTCGCGCGGCCGGGGTTCCGTGAGAATTCCGAACAGAGGCGTTTTGGTGCCCACGTTCACGGCCCGCTCGCTGGGGGTGAGCACGCCCGGTGCCGGGTCGACCCGCAGCGTGGCGCGGCCGTATGCCGTGATCAGGGGCACGATGGACGGTTGCGGAACCGCATGTTCCGGGGGGCCGCCCGCGAGGCGCGACAGCCACTGGCGTGCGGCCGCCAGCATCTGCTGCGGCGGCATTGCCTCGTGGGGCGCGACCAGGGACATTTCCACGAAGCCCGAAAGTTGCGCGTATTCGACCGCCGTGCCGGCGGCGGCCAGCTGCTGGCGCAGTTTTTCCGCCACTGGAAAGTCGCTGCGGTCCACGATCAGCGCCTGCCCGAGGCCCGGCAGCAGGGCGCCGACGAGCTCGAGGCGGGAAAGCGCCGCCATGGTCGCGGCGGACATGTCGTAGCCGCTGAACTCGTTGGCGCCGGGTGCCTCCTCCTCGGACAATCGCACGGTGGGAGGAGTCGGTGCCGACTCGGGCACCGATTCAACACCGGCCGCGGCCACCAGCCGGGTGGTGCGCAGCTCCCGCAGATAGCGCCGGCCGGACACCACGGGAGCCACAAGCAGCAGCTCGGAAGCCGCCGCTCCTTGCGCGATCGCCAGGCCGGCCAGCATCGCCCCGAGGCGGATGCCCATCAGGCACACGCGGCTCACCCCGGTCAGGGCGCGCAGCTGCACGATCGCCGCCTGCACATCGCCCACCCAGGTTTCGATCTGGTTGGCCATGGGATCGATGTCCTGCGAGTCCCCGGTGCCCAGGTAATCGAAACGCAGCACCGGCATGCCCAGTTCAGCCGCCATATGGGCAAATGCCCTGATGCTGCGATGTCCGCACAGGGATTCGTACCCGAAGGGCTTGCAGATGACGAGCCCGATGCCCGGCTTGGATCTGCCGGCCGGGCGATGCAGCCAGCCGGCGAGCTGATGATTGCCGGATGTGAAATAGATCGACTCGTCGGTACGCAGCGGATGGAGCCTGGAAGTCCCCACGGGCAGCGGATCGAAGGCCGCAGGGTTAGTTGCCATGCTCGGAGTCACTCCATTCGCGCACTCGGCTTGTGCCGTGCTCCCAGTGTTCTGCGAGCGGACCGAGCAGGTCCCTGATCGCCAGTGGCCGGCGCGCGTTCACGGCCCGCACTCCCTTGAGAATGAATGTCTTGCAGGACTCGCTGATGGACTCGAAGTGCTCGATCGCATCCGGCGGCACGCCGCTGTCCGATGCCCGCATCCATCGCAGGTTCCCTGCCGCAAGCTCGAAAGCGGCGCCCAGCTGACGCACCGTCGCGAAGGCCCAGGCGTGGTAGTGGTTCAGTCCGCGCTGCTGCAGGTCCGGAAAATCCGCATCGAGGCGCTCCATGAAGCGCACGACCGGATTGCTTCGTGGCACATGCTCCAGGTGACGGCGCCACGACCGTTTCGCCCGCTGCAGCAGCTCCGATTCACTGCGACGCACGAGTGCATCGGTGCGCACCACTTCAGCGAACAGGGGCATGAAGGTCGGGTCCGCCGCGAAACCGAGGCGAAAGATGTTGACGAAGTCCTCGTCCTGAAGGTCGAAGTAGCCGGCGTTGTGGAAGTATCCGAGGCGGCGCTGATCCGGATCGATGTCGGCGAGGATGATCGAGGATTTGGTGTGCTGGCGGCGGTAATCGGTGCCGGCGGTATCCGGAAGCCAGAAGGCATCCGCTTCGGTGCAGATCAGCTTCCCCGCCGCGAGGTATTCGACGGCATGGTCGAGCAGCGGCCGCCAGAGGTTCAGTTCATGGACCTCGATGCCGTACAGCGTCCACAGTTCCTCGTGCGGGGGCTTGAAGAAGGTCCACTGATCGCCCTCGAAATCCACGGCCACGGTGAATGCGAGCATCGCTACAGGATTCAGCTTCAGCGCATGCAGCAGCTCGATCCAGACATCCACATAGCAGTTCTTCTCGACCCAGACCTGGTCCTCGGCATGCAGTGCGTGCCGCCGGTAGCCGTTTGCTTCGAGACCGGCGATCGCAGACACTCGGCGCCGGTCTGCGCCGTGGCCTTCGGCCGCGGCGCGACTCAGGGCCACAGACGCGACTGAACCTGCGCTGGCCATTGGGCCACCTCGAAGCCATGAGTCTTGAAAAGGGCCATGACGATGCGTTCCAGGCCGAAGCCCAGACAGGCGGAATTCGCTATCTTGCCGTCCGCGGTGTGGATATCGAAGGTCTGGCCGAAATGCTCCTGGTGGAAATTGAAGGAGCACACCGCCGTAGGATTCTCGGCAGAAATCACCGGCACCAGCACTTCAAACTTCAACCGCAGCTCCTTCTGGCTTGCAGCGAGCATCCTGCCGCTGCGACCGAAGAACGGGTCCGAGGCCACTTCCTCCGCGGCAGGCAGTCCCAGGGACTTGAGCAACGTCAATCCGCGCTGCAGCCACATGTCGCGCCATTCGACGACCTGGTCCGGTGTGCCGATGCGCACGAATTCGCGCACCCGAAACGACTGCATGCGGGTGGGCTCGGGCGAGGGTTCGTGCCGGTACACCCAGTTCAGCATGGTGATCAGGCGACCGCCGGCAGGCAGCGTGCCGGTCATGGTGGGATACACGGGATAACAGGCCGCGGGATTCAGCACCACGTCGGTCAGTCCGAGCATGTCGCCCCAGGGCCTGCCTTCCTGGACCTTTTCCGAAAGCTCCCGTGCCTGGGTCTCCTTGCCAAAGAAGCTGTAGACGGCGCCGCACAGATGCGGGAAGGATTCCAGGTAGTTCACCTTCTCCAGCACCTGCCGGTTGATGACCGGGGGAAAGGTAAAGGCCTCGGCGCCGTCGTTCCCGGCAATCCCGGTCACCAGGGCATTGAATCGTTCCAGGACATCATCGAAGGCAGCACTGCGTCCGAATATGCCCTGGACGCCCACCGGCACGATCAGTCCGTGCTTGACCAGGCCCTCATAGAATTTGTCGCAATCATATTCGGCAGACATCGGAAAAACCCAAAACTTCTCCCTCGACTCCTGTCATCTGCAGCGCCGGTCAGGCGATCCTCCTTTGGTGCCGTGAACTTGAGCGTATTCGCCTTTGGACCACAACCCATTGCCTCAAGTTCGTTCATCACTGTAGGACGCGCGCTGACATCCACCAATGCCGTGCGAAGTGGGAGAAATCCTGCGCGCCGGAAAAAAGGGCACCTGGCAGTTGTATCTGGAAAGCGGATTACATAAGTGCATCGTGACGCAGCCGCCGTGGCCGTGGCGCGGTCATTTAAATGCTGTGGCTGCGGCGTATCCGCGCAGCTTTTCTCAACAATCGAAAGTTATTTCGCGCGGTGTGAGGGAATTCAAGGCCAGCACCTCACCGGCCGGCGCGCCAGCGACGCCGAGGCTGTGCAGCAGGAGGCGCCGGGGAACATCGGGAGCCAGATGGAAGTACTGGTCCTCCGGCAGGAATCCGGGCACCCGCACAGTCACGAACCGCGCGCACTGCGCGGAGTGCAGTTCCAGGCTCAGGTTTCCGTCGGCAAGGACCTGCCCGCGGGCCATGAGTCCCAATTCCGCGGGCGACAGTCGCCGATGCCCGAGCAGGAAATGGAAGTCATGGGCCAGTTCGGTGCCGTCTTCTGCACGCAGGGCGACGCGCACCGCCTCGTAGGGCGCCGGTCCGAAACGATACGCATACGAGAGATCACTGAAGCCTTCGAGCAGCTCCGGCAGCGGCAGCTCGAGGGACTGACGGGCGGCCACGCTTATCGACCGGTGGCGGTGGACGCTGCGACCCTGGACGGGCACCAGCGAGAGTTCGAGCGTGCCCTTAAGCTCGTGGCCGGTTTCATTGACCACATGGGCGTACAGTCCGTTGCCGCCCTCGTCCGTCATGAACACCGTGCGGGGCTGCAGCAGGCGCGCAAGCAGGTAGTAGGGGCACTTCGGGTGGCCGCTGGAGTCGAGGATCCCCCATCCGGCGCCGGGCCACAGATCACGCAGGAACCAGATCAGGGCGCCGTTGCACGTGGATCGGGCGCGACGCCATTCGCGAAAGGCGGCTGCCATGACCTCGCCGCTCACGACGCGGCTGAATTCCAGGTACCGGTCATGCTCGGCGTAACGCGAACTGGCCGCCTCGCGGTCGAAGAGCTCCCGCAGGTAGTGGTCCCGCACATCGTCGAAGTCCCAGCCGGCGCCCAGATCCCGGGGCACCCGCGATTTCCACAGCGGCGAATGCACCTTGCTGCCGTCCGTTTCCTCCGGAACATTGGCGAAGGCAAGACATTCGGTGGCAAAACGCACTTCGGCCCGGCGCGCGTCTTCGAGGGGCCGCAGGTAGGCGCCCACACCGTAATAGGAGCTGGTTCCCACGTTGGCCTGATGGGGGAAGGCGCCTCCGTGCGCGCTCGAGGGCCAGTACGGGATGCCCGGCGCATGGCTCGCGCACAATCGGGGCAGGAGGTCGTGGAATAGGGGGGGCGACCAGTTCTCGCGTGCAGTGCCCCACATCGCCGCTTGTTGCTCGGCCTCGCTGTTGCCGCACAGTACCGCGAGACTGGGCCGTCCGGCGAACCGCGCCAGCTGCTGCCGGGCCTCGGCGCTCACGCTTGCGCGAAAGTTCTCGTCCTGATCCGGGTAATCCATGTTCGCGAACATGAAGTCCTGCCACAGCAGCAGGCCGCGGGCATCGCAGGTGTCCAGGAAAGCGTCATTTTCGTAGACCATCGTGCCGCTCACGCGGACCATGTTCATGCCCGCGGCGACCATCTGCCCGATGACCTGCGCCGCGGCCACCGCCGTCGTATCCAGACCGACGACGTCCGGCGGCGTCCAGCAGGCGCCGCGGCAGAAAATACGTTCTCCGTTGACCCGCAGGGCGAAATTGCCCCCGGCAAGGTCGACACTGAGGGTCCGGAAACCGATCCGACCCATCGCCAGCGTCAGCGGTCCGGCGCGGTCCGCCAACCGGACTTCGAGTCGCGCGGCATAGAGCGCCGGCTCGCCATGCGTATGGGGCCACCACAGGTGCACGTGCGGTATCCGCAGTTCCCCGGCGAGCAACAGGGCATCAGTCTGCGGTGTGACATTCAGTTCCAGCCGATGGCTGACGCCGTCGCGTGCAACGACGAGCGCAACCGTTTGAACCTCGATGCCGGAGCGCAGCAGGAGGCGTGCGCGGGCCGCGACGAGGCCGGTGCCTGCCGCCACCGAGGTCTGCAGCTGCGGGTCCTCCAGGGTGAGGGCTGCACCGGATTCAATCCGGATGGGCCGCCATGGACCGACCGCGGCCGCAGGCGGAGACCAGCCCGGCGTCCGGCCCAGCAGCGTCGTACGGAACCAGCGCAGCTGCTGATGCCCGACCATGGGGGCCCGCCATCGGGGTCGCGGGCGCCGCGTCTGCAGCAGCGCGTCCAATGATCTGAACCGCAGCAGCAATTCGTTGTCATCGGATCGCAACTCTTCGCGCAGGGCATGCGCGATGAACATGTTGTCACTGGCCAGTACGTGCCGGCCATTGAGCCACGCGTCTGCCACCGTCGCCAGCCCATCGAACCGCAGGGTTGGGTTCCGGCCTTCGGCGCTACCCGCGGAGAATCTCAGCCGGTACCACCAGTCCGACGCATCGAAGCGCTCATTGCACTCGAAGTTCCAGCGGCCCGCCGCACGCAGGACGGCCGCAACGGTGCCGAGGGTTGGCGCGGCTATCCAGCTCAGGCCTTCCAGGGCGGCTGGATCGGGGTCGACGAGGCTGCCGGGGGCGGCACTGGCGATTTCCCAGCCGGACCGCAGGAGGGTGCATTCGCCGGTGGCGACGCCGTGGGCCGGGCTGTTCATGGCAGCCAGGGCCCCCGCGGTTCACACGCCGGGCAACAGACGGGTCAGAGCGCTGCGAATGGAGCCGATGCTGTCGAAAGTGCCACGCTTCAGCATCTGATCGGGAAACTCCACCTCGAATTCGTTTTCCAGGGCCAGCATGACGTTCACATTGGCATGCGAGGTCATGCCCGCCAAGAACAGACTGTCCGATATGGACAGGGTCTCGACGTCGGTTCCCAGCCGACCATGTTCCTTCAGAACCCGGCGGATTTTTGCCTCGATATCCTCACTTGCAATGGCGGATTCGGATGCGAACGGGAATGCGGAGTCGGACGCGGATGCTGAGCTGAACATGATCATCTCCCCCACAATGGCGGCCCCGAAACGGACGAGGTACCGCTCGACGATCAGCATAACGTCGGGGTATCCGTGGCCACACCGGGACGAGCATCCCGAGCCGACGTAAGAATTGTCCTTGAGCCTACTTCCGAAACATGCCGATGGTCGCCAGCCACTCGTCCGCCAGCTGCGGCCAATTCGTGATCGGAAGCCGGGTGCGCCGCAGACCAAAGGCATGTCCTCCCTGCGCGTACAGATGCATCTCGACGGGAACGCCGGCATCCTTGAGTGCAATGTAATAGGCAATCGACTGGTGCACGCCGTCCACGGAGTCGTCCTCGGCCTGCACGAGGAACGTGGGGGGCGTCTGGTTCGTGACGGGAACGATCGGATTCAATGGATAGCCCTTGCCACCGGCCCACAGATGACCGGGATATATGGCCATCGCGAAATCCGGCCGACAGCTCACGGCATCGGCGGCATCGACGGCGCCATAAAGGCGGTGCTGGTAGCGGGTGCTGATTTCCGCCAGTACGAACCCTCCGGCTGAAAACCCGAGCACTCCGATCCTGTGCGGGTCGATATGCCACTTTGCGGCGTGGTAGCGGACCAGTCCCAGGGTTCTCTGCGCGTCCTCGAGCGCCTGCGTCGGAGTGACGAGATTGTCGGGGCGGCACTTGCAGTGCCAGTCATAGGGCAGACTCGGTACGCGGTACCTCAGCAGCACGCAGGTGATTCCCCGTGATGTCAGCCAGTCACAGGCGTCGGTGCCTTCGATCCCGATGGCCAATCCTTCGAACCCGCCACCGGGAAACACGACCACTGCAACGCCGGTATTTTTGCGGGTGGGGAAATACAGTGTCATCGTGGGCCGCACGATGTTGGTCGAATCCGTCGCGGGGCCGGGAACCGGCTGCACGTCCGGCGCCGTCGCCTGCCAGATGAGGATCTGCTGCGGCCCCGCGGAGGCAGGGGAGTCTGCCACGACACGACCGCTGCTCATCGCCGCGGCCATGCACAGCAAGACGAGCATGCCTCGGGCCCGACGGGACTCATTCACCATGTATCTCTCCTGGTGGGTGTGGGCGGTCGTCCGCAACTGTGCCGTATGAAGCTGGCGCTGATCAGCCGGAAAAATGGCAGATTGTGGCGTCAGGCCGCGCGGAGCTGTTCTCTGTCTAACGTGAAGAGTACAGTGTAACATATTGATATTGAAGGCATGATGAGGGGTGGAAAACATCGATGCTGGGTCTCGAGCACGGAGTCACTCTCCTGGCGCCCTGCGATCCGGCGTGGCCCGTCGCGTTCGACATGCTGGTGGGTGTCGTCCGGCCGGGTGATTGGGCCCAATGCAAATCTCTTTTGGAAGCACTCGGGTACGACCATGCCGCGCACGCTGGCGTCGCCGATCACTTCATCTTCGGGCGCGGTCGCGATCGCACGCAGCGAACCCATCTGGTCCACATCGTCGAATATGATCGCGTGGCATGGCGCTCCTGCCTCGCGTTTCGCGATGCGCTTCAGGGTGGACGCCATCGCAGGACAGTTCGGCTACACTGCGGAATTCCGCAAGGCCGGCGAGGACCACAATGAACCTGAGCCTGATCCGCCATACGCTACTGGCCCTGCTGCTGGTCAGCGCGCCTGTCGTGTCGAACGCGGAATCGCTCGACCAGCAGATTGACGCACTCAGCCTGCGGGTCGAGAAGCTGGAGGCGGTGCGCGCGATCAAGAAGCTGCAGCGCGCGTTCGGCTACTACGTCGACCGCGGTCTGTGGGGGGAGGCGAGCGATCTCTTCGCCGACGACGGCACCATCGAGATCGGGCTCGATGGCATTTATGCCGGTAAACCCCACATCCATGACTATCTGGAAAAGCTCGGGGGCGGCCAGCCCGGGCTGATCTACGGCGAACTCAACGAATTCGTGACACTGCAGCCGGAAATCGACGTGGCGCAGAACGGAAGGACTGCGCAGGCGCGCTGGCGCGATCTGGGCATGCTCGGCCAGTACCACAAGTGGGCCGCCTGGCGTGACGGCACCTACGAGAACACGTACGTGCAGCAGGACGGGATCTGGAAGATCCAGACGCTGCACCTGTTCGTCAACTTCCAGGCCCCGTACGAGCAAGGCTGGGCGCGACTGAAGCCCGGCGAGGGCCTCAAGCGCAGCCAGGCCTCGATCGAGCTGCCACCCGACCGGCCCTCCAGCGTGGTCTACAAACCGTTCCCCGATGTATTCGTGCCACCGTTCCACGCTCCCAATCCCGTGACGGGCAAGCCCGTGGAGACACCGAAATGAGTGCCGGGATCCGTATCAGAGGCGCGCTGGTTCTGGGACTCGCCGGCGCCTTCGTCGCGCCGGCCATGGCGCAAACCCCGACCCGGGCCGATCTCGAGGCGCGCATTGCCGGCTACAAGCACCGCGTGGCGCTGCTCGAGGACCAGGACGCGGTCTCCAACCTGCAGACCACCTTTGGTTACTACTTCGACAAGGGCCTCTGGGATCAGGCCGCGGCGCTGTTCACGCGCGACGGCAGCTTCGAGTACGGCATGCGGGGCGTGTACATCGGCCAGGATCACATCCGGCGCGCCATGCTGCTCCTCGGACCGCAGGGACTCGCGCCGGGACATCTGAACAACCACATGCAACTGCAGGCCGTGATCACCGTCGCGCCCGATGGAAAGAGCGCCAAGGCGCGCTGGCAGGGCATGATCCAGCTTGCCGAGCCGGGCGCCAATGGCATCTGGGGGGTGGGCATCTACGAGAACGAGTACGTGCAGCAACAGGGAGTCTGGAAGATTTCCAGACTGCACTTCTACGTCACGGCCGAAACGGACTACGACCAGGGGTTTGCGAAGTCGCAGCTGCCCATGGAAGGGCAGAGCGCCGTCTTCCCGCCGGACAGGCCGCCGACCGAAGTCTACCGGTCGCTGCCCGGGGTCTATATTCCGCCGTTCAGTTTCAGGAACCCGGTGACGGGCAAATCGCTGGCCGACATTCCCGAGCCGGCTGACGATGTGGTGGGACGCAAATGAGCCGGAAACTGTCTCGTATCGCGGCGCTGCTCGCCGCACCCGTTCTGCTGGCCGGCGCTGCGGCATCGGCACGGCAGCCCGAAGGGCTGAGCGCGGCTGCTGCCAGGCTCGATGCGCTCGATAAGCGCATCACGCGGCTGGAGGACATGAACCAGATCGAGAAGCTGCAGCGCGCCTACGGCTATTTCGTCGACAAGGGCCAGTGGACCCAGCTGAGCGAGATGTTTGCCGACGATGCGACGCTGGAGATCGGCGGCAAGGGACTCTTCCTGGGCAAGGCCCATGTGCTCAAGTACATGCACGAGGCCTTTGGAACGGACGGCCCGAAGTTCGGCATGCTCGCCAATCACATGCAGTTCCAGCCCATCGTCGACATCTCACCCGATGGCCTGCACGGCTGGATACGCTCGCGGGCCTGGGTAATGAGCCTCGGCGGCTGGGGTCTGCCCATCTACGAGGATGAATTCATCAAGGAAAACGGGGTCTGGAAGTTCAAGCGCGAGTCCGGCCCGTTCACGATGTATTCGAGCTGGAAGGGCTGGGGACATGACGCCCTCAACAATACCTGGCCCGACAAGTTCCCGCCGGATCCGGACCTGCCCCCTTCGGTGGTCTACCTGACGTACCCGGCCTACTACATCATCCCGTTCCACTATCCCAATCCCGTCACGGGCAAGCCCTTCCCGGTTCAGCAGGTCGGCGCCTACGCCGGACCGCCCGGAACGGCTCCGCAGAAGGAATGGGAGAAGACCGGTCGCCTCGCCGACGGCTCACAGCCGATCTGGGAAGAAGGCAACCGGTAGTTTCTTTGCCGACGGTGGCGCCTCACTTCGCCGGCGGGGCGCCGCTGTCCTTGGTCTTCTGCATGCGCCGGACCGCTTCCATGAAATCGGGCTGGTAGTCGTCCTGCGCGCGTTTGATGAGATAGTCGTGGATGGCTTCGGCGTCCGCATGCGTGAGCCGATTGCCGAAACTCGGCATTCCCTTCTTCTGCCGCTCGCCCTTGAGCACGATGTTGAAGAAGTCCTCGTGGGTCTGCGGGGTCATCTGCCGCAGGTCCTTGACGCCGCCGACCGCCGAGGGGCCATGGCAGATGGCACAGTTCTGGGTATAGAGCATGTCACCCTTGGCGGCCAGGGCCGGGGGAACCTGGGTGGTGGGCGGTTCGGGAATGGCGTTTGAAGGCGGCGTCGGCGGCAGCGTCACGCCCTTGGCGTCCAGCGTGAACACCATGAGTCGCGCGGCCGCGTAGTTGAAGGGGGTGCCATCCGGATTGGTCAGGTTCGACACGATCGCGCTGTTCCAGCCGACATTGACGGCAATGTACTGCTTGCCGTTCACCATGTAGGTGATCGGGCCGGACACCGGGACGCTGTCGACGGGCATTTCCCACAGCTTCTTGCCGTTATCGGCACGGTATATCGCCAGCGTCTTGTTGATGGTGCCTTCCACCAGCAGGTTGGACGCCGTCACCATGGTCCCGCCATTGCCGGCATGCGGGTACGGGATACGGAAGGCTTCGGACTGCGTCACGGGATTCCAGGCAAGCATGTAGCCGGACTCGCGGTCGGCCGCCTCCTTGCGCAGCTTGGCGCGCAGCTCCGGATCGTTGGCATAACCCGCATTGAGGGTCGTCTTGCCCAACGTGAACTTGAACTGGTTGTCCGGCACGACCGATTCGACGAAATAGCCTTCCATCATAGGAATATAGACCAGGCCGGTCAGCGGGCTGTACGCCATCGGATTCCAGTTGTGGCCGCCCCCGGTGCCGGGGGTGAGCAGGTGCGGCGTTTCCGTGACATAGGCATCCGGATAGATCATCGGGCGACCGGTCTTCATGTCGACACCGGCGGCCCAGTTGCTCGGCATGTAGTTGCGTGCCGAGAGCAGCTTGCCGGTTTTGCGGTCGAGCACGTAGAAAATGCCGTCCTTGGGCGCATGCATGATCACGTTGCGCGGCTGGCCGTCGACCGGGATGGAGGCCAGTATCAGCTGCGCGGTGCAGTCATAGTCCCATTCCTCGGCCGGGATCTCCTGGTAGTGCCACCGGTACTCGCCCGTGCGGGCATCCACCGCGACGATGGAGCACAGGAACAGATTGTCGCCCTTGCCCGCGGAGCGGAACTTATGCGGATGGGGTGAGCCGTTGCCGGTGCCGAAATAGACCAGGTCCAGATCCGGGTCGTAGGCAATCGAATCCCAGGCGTTGCCGCCGCCGCCATACTTCCACCACTCTCCGGCCCAGGTCTTGGCGGCCATCGGCATGATCGGGTCCGATGCCGCATGATCGGGCTTCCCCGGCTCGCCGGGGGTGATCCAGAAGCGCCAGACGAACTTGCCGGAATCGGCGTTGTAGGCCGACATGTAGCCGCGCGCGCCAAGGTCGCCGCCGCTGTTACCGATGATGACATTGCCGTCGGCAATCCGCGGCGCGCCTGAAATGGTGATGGGCTGGGTCCGGTCGACGACCGTGTCGGCGGTCCAGACCGGTTTGCCGGTCCTCGCGTTGAGCCCAATGACCCGGCCATCGAGGGTGGCGATGATGATCTTGCCGTTCCAGGCCGCGAGGCCACGGCTCACCGGTCCGCAGCAGATCCACTGGGCGACCTGCGGGTCAATCTTGGGATCGTAGGTCCACAGCTTCTTGCCGGTCACGGCGTCATAGGCGGTGGTGAGATCCCAGGCGGAGATATTGTAGAGCACCCCGTCGATTTCCAGGGGCGTGGCCTCCACGCCGCGGTAGGTGTGCAGGTCATCGAACCACAGCAGGCCCAGACGACCGACGTTCTGCTCATCGATCTGGGTGAGGGGGCTGAACCGCTGCTCGGTCCAGTCATGGCCGGTCGTGATCCAGTCCGCGCCGTCGTGGGGAGAGCTGACAAGCCGGCTCTGGTCCACCGCAGCAGGCTTTGCTGCCGCCGGCTCACCGGCTGACGCACAGCACGCCATCCATGCCGTTCCCAGCAGCAGGGCTGCCGGTAAGAGATCTACCAGTCGTCGCATCAGTTGGCTCTCCTGCGGGGCATGCATGGGCGGGACGTCTCGCTTGTGTGTAGCCCGGAATGATAGCCCAATGCTGGTGCAGGCTGCATGATCCTGGCCGATCGCGGTGCGCTTGCGGGCCACGCCGGCCCGCGCAAGACGGGGTCTATTCGAGCAAAGCGGCTGCCAATCGATTTCCACTGCCCCGGAGTGGAGTCGGCATGGGGCTGTTAGGTGAAGGCTCATCTGCGCTGAGCAGGCTCTGGGGTTTGCCTGCCCGCCGCGGCATGCACCAACTGCGACTAAGTCATTTTGAGTATAGGAATGCAGGCGCCCTTGGTGTCATATCGCCTGGGACGTTTGCATGCTGCTAAATGAGCGCGAAGACCGTGGCCGTAGACGCACGACCCTATCCATTCGAATTCACACCGGCAAGATGCGCGATGCTTATCATCGATATGCAGCGCGACTTCCTGGAGCCGGGCGGCTTTGGCGCCACTTTGGGCAATGATGTCAGCCAGCTGCGCCGGGCCATCGGGCCGACCGTAGCGTTGCTGCAGGCCGCGAGGGTCGCTGGCATGCTGGTGGTGCACACCCGTGAGGGCCATCGCCCGGATCTTACGGATCTGCCACGCGCCAAGAAGGCCCGCGGACACTTCAAGGTCGGCATCGGTGATTCCGGTCCCATGGGACGCATCCTGATCCGGGGTGAACCCGGACACGACATTATCCCGGAGCTTTATCCGCTACCCGGGGAGCCCGTGATCGACAAGCCCGGCAAGGGCGCCTTCCACGCAACTGATCTGCAGGCCATCCTCGCAAATGCCGGTATGTCGCAATTGCTCGTCTGTGGGGTCACCACCGAGGTGTGCGTGAGCACCACGGTACGCGAAGCCAACGATCGCGGATACGACTGCCTCGTACTCGAGGATTGCACCGCTTCCTACTTCCCCGTTTTCCATCAGACCGCCCTGGAAATGATCGTTTCCCAAGGCGGCATTTTCGGCTGGGTCGGCTCGAGCGCCTGCCTGGTCCGGGAACTCAGAAACCCGATGACGAGCGCAGGGAGGATGCCATGAGCGCGACCACGGCAGGCTTCAGGCCGAAACTATGGGTGGCTGGCGATCTGAATGCCTTCTTCGGCTTCGGCACGAACATTCTCGTGAATCTGCTCGTTCTGACCGGGTTGCTGCGCGGCGCACTGCAGCTGCCGCCCGCCATGGTCTTCGGCCGCATTCTCCCCGCCACGGGCGCGATGCTCTTCATCAGCACGATGTACTATGCCTGGCTGGCATACCGTCTGGCCAAGAAGACCGGGCGCAGTGACGTTTGCGCACTGCCCTCGGGCATCAGCGTACCGCACATGTTTGTGGTGACGTTTGTCATCATGGCGCCGATCCTCGGCAGAACCCATGACCCGGTACAGGCCTGGGAGGCCGGACTCACCTGGGTGTGCGTGCAGAGCTTCGTGCTCATGGCCGGCGGCTTTCTGGCTCCGATCGTGCGCCGAATCACTCCGCGGGCCGCGCTGCTGGGGTCCTTGGCGGGCATCTCCATAACCTATATATCGCTGTCCCCGGCCATGCAGATCTTCCAGACGCCGGTGATCGGCCTGACGTGCTTCGCGATCATTCTGGCCAGCTGGCTCGGCGGCGTCCGCTATCCTAGAGGTGTGCCCGCAGGCCTGGTCGCGCTCATCGTCGGCACGATCATCGCCTGGACGTCAAATGTCTTCGGCTTGAACTACGGCAGCCTGACGCAAGCCGCCGTGGTTCAGTCGTTCACGAACTTTGGATTCTCATTTCCGATACCCGAGGTGGGGCATGTGTTTGCCGGCTTCAGGTTTCTCGGCGTGATCCTCGTGACCGCCATACCGTTCGGCATCTATGACCTGGTGGAGGCGATGGACAACGTTGAGAGCGCCAGTGCGGCCGGAGACTCCTTTCCCACCACACGCGTGCTCACGGCCGACGGTGTCATCAGCCTGTTCGGTTGCCTGATGGGCAATCCCTTCATCAATGCCATCTACATCGGCCAGCCCGGCTGGAAGGCAATGGGTGGCCGACTGGGGTACTCGGCAGCCACGGGCATTACCATGCTGGTGTTGTGCTCGCTGGGCATTCTGGCCACGATAACAGCACTGGTACCTGTTATCTCCATTCTTCCGATCCTGCTGTACATCGGCATGCTGATCGGTTCGCAGGCCTTCCAGGAGACACCGGCCGCGCACGCGCCGGCAATCATTCTGGCATTGGTTCCCCAGATCGCTTCCTGGGCGAAATCGCAGATCGACAACGCGCTGGGGGCAGCCGGCACCTCGGCGTCCAAATTGGGCCTCGAAACCCTCGCGCAGAACAGCGTGTTGTATGACGGCATGAGTACCTTGGGCGGGGGAGCCACGCTGGTGGGAATCATTCTAGGATCCATCACCGTGTTCATCATCGATCAGAAGCTTGCCAAGGCAGCCGCCTCCGCCGCCGCGGGCGCCGTCCTCACGTTTTTCGGTCTCATGCACAGCGACGCAATCGGTTTCGCCATGACGCCCAAAGTGGCGGCGGGCTACCTCTTCATCGCCATCGTACTGCTGGTCCTGGCAAAGTACGCCTCACTGGAGCGCAAACCCGCACAGGTCCACCATCCACATGCCATGTCGGGCGAGGAAGATATGGCTACCGCGGGTTCCACGGGCTAAGGACCGCAACCATGAATGACCAGGCGACGCAAGTGGCCGCTGTGGCGGCACTGATCGGCCTCGATATTCCCGCCCAGTATCGGCAGAGCGTGGCCCGGCAACTGGTCGCGTTGCAGGAACAGGCGCAACTTGTGCTGGACCTGAGGCTCGCTGAATCAACCGAACCGGCACCCGTATTCCTGCCATGACCGGCGCCTTGCTGGCTGCGCACCAGATCGCCTCGAACGTCAGGTCCGGACGGGCCTCTGCAGAGGAAATCACCGGCCGGGCGCTGTCCACCATCGCCGCACGCGACGGGGAGCTGAACTGCTTCACGACCGTCTTGGCTGATCGGGCGATACGGGACGCGCGCGCCATCGATACGCGCATCCGGCAAGGGGAGGATCCGGGTGCCCTGGCAGGGGTCCCGGTCGGCGTCAAGGATCTCTACGACGTAGCAGGGGTGGTGACCCTCGCGGGTTCGAAAATCCTGGCGCAGCGGCCGCCTGCCGCCTGCGATGCGGTGTTGGTGAGCCGACTGAAGGCGGCCGGGGCAGTACTGCTCGGTTGCCAGAATATGGACGAATTCGCCTATGGCTTCACCACCGAGAATCCACACTACGGTCCGACGCGCAACCCCCACGATACCGCCCGCAGCGCGGGCGGCTCCTCGGGAGGTTCTGCGGCCGCGGTGGCGGCCGGCATGGTGGCCATAAGTCTGGGGTCTGATACCAATGGATCCATCCGCGTGCCGTCCTCATTCTGCGGGATCTTCGGTCTGAAGCCGACCTTCGGGCGATTGCCGCGCACAGGCAGCTTTCCCTTCGTCCATGATTTGGACCACCTGGGTCCGTTTGCGCGGTGCGTGCGGGACTTGGCGCTGGCCTACGATGTTCTGCAGGGCTTCGATGCCCGCGACGCTGCGAGTGCGAACCGCGCTGTGGAACCTGCGCTCCCCGATCTCGAGCGAGGCATTGACGCACTGCGTGTGGGGGTCCTGGACGACTGGTTTGAATATGGGGCGAGTGCTGAGGCTCAGAGCGCCTTGGCACGGGTCGCAGCGGCCTGTGGATCGGCGCAGACCGTGCGCCTTCCGGAAGCCCGTCGCGCGCGAGCCGCCGCCTTCTGTCTGACCGGTGCATCGGCGGCTGCGTTGCACCTGCAGCACCTGAAATCCCGACCGCACGATTTCGGTCCCGCGGTCCGCGACCGGCTATTCGCCGGTGCATTGCTGCCTGCGATGGTGCTCGCTCAGGCTCAGCGCCTACGCCGCTGGTTCGCGGCGGCAGCCGCCCAACTCTTCCAGCGGGTTGACGTGCTGCTCGCGCCCGCGACGCCGGTGGTTGCCACGCTGCTCGGTCAGGAGACCTTGCAGCTGGGTGAGGAACAGGTTCCCGCGCGGCCCAACATCGGACTGTATACACAGCCAATCAGCTTTATCGGACTGCCGGTGGTGGTGGTGCCGCTGTCCACGGAGCGCAAGCTCCCGATCGGCGTGCAGATCATCGCGCCACCTTGGCGGGAGGCCACGGCGCTGCGCGTTGCCGCCCATCTCGAACGGGAGCGGATCCTGTCATCGGCGTAGCAGCATGATCATCAATGATCCGACAACACTCGCTGAGGTGACGGCGGCGTTTGAGCGCTACGAGCACGCTTTGATGAGCAATGACCTGACGACGCTCGATGAGCTGTTCTGGAATTCTCCGCAGGCACTTCGGTATGGGGTCGGCGAGACCCTGCATGGTATCGCCGCGATTCGGGAATTCCGCCGCAAACGTATCGGCGGCTCACCGTCGCGCGCGCTGGAGAACACGATCATAACCACCTTCGGCACCGATCTTGGAACCGCCAATACGCAGTTCCGGCGTGCAAACTCTTCGCAGCTGGGTCGGCAGAGCCAGGTATGGGTGCGCATGGGCGAGGGCTGGCGCATCGTCTCAGCACACGTTTCCCTGGCAACGGGATTCCCCTGAGACTCAAGAGCAGCGTCAGCGGCCGCGCGGTGTCATCAGCGCGGGGGCGGCTCGCAGGTCCTCGCGAACGGCGCAGGTCGCGATATGGGTTGAACCTTGTCCGGTCATGCTTCACGATCCTGCATTGGCTCGGATGAGCACAACGGTGGCGGACCTCGATTCCATTAATCGCCGTACCTGGAAGAGTCGCAACGTCCTGCGGCAATACCGGAATCTCGCGGGCTACGTGGATCCCGGGGAGCGCGCGGCGACCGAGTATCTGGCGGCAGAATGCCGCGACAAACCCATTCTCGATATTGGAGTCGGGTGCGGGCGGACGACATCTCTGCTGTGGCCCATCAGCTCGGACTACGTCGGAGTCGACTACACGCGCGAGCTGCTCGGCGTCGCGATGCAGAAAAATCCGCACGTCCGATACCGATACATGGATGCCCGGGACATGCAGGGCTTCGCGGACGCCTCATTCCACTTCGTCAATTTCAGCTTCAATGCCATCGACGCCGTGGACTACGAGGATCGGCTGCGCATCCTGCGCGAGGTCCACCGGATCCTGCGACCTGGAGGCGTGTATCTGTTTTCCGGGCATAACGCGACCGGTCCCGGGGTACGTGAGCGTTTCCGTGCGCTGCTGCCGGGCTTCACCCGCAATCCTTTCAAGCTGGGCTTGCGGACTGCCCGCGTGATCGCTTCGCTGCCCGTCAGCATCCGCAACCGGGTGCGCTACAACCGTCTTCGGCAGCAGCGCGAGGGGCACGTCGTCTCGAATGCCGCCGCGCACAATTTCGGGCTCCTGATTCTGTACACCACCCTCCCGGAGCAGAAGCGCCAACTCGCTCTCACAGGTTTCAGGACTGAAGCCGTGTTCGACAGCGAGCAGGGGCGAGTGGTTTCCGACAGCGACGATCTGAGTCAGGTTCGCTGGCTTCATTACATCGCGCGCAAAGAGTAGCGCCGCACGGCGTGCCGCGTGGCGGGCAGGGCCTCTTCGTCGCATTCGCCTACACCGGCAGTAAGACAAAAGCGGATCCGAGTGCATTGCAACGGGTGCTAACTTGCTCATGCAAGAAGGGCATTCGGACACATCGCCATGTCGAGCCTCTACACCGGAATATGCGTTCTGCGGGACCTCGAGGGCCGCATTCTGGGCATCAAGGTTCTGGACAGGACCGGAGATTCCGATCTTGCCAGCGTCCTGGCGCCGCGCGACTACCGACGGCGCGGGATTTTCCCGCCACTGGAGACTCTGCCGGACGAGGACCGTAACGAGGTGCGCCGCGGTTCCGGCGGGACGGGGCAGGGCTCCACCCGGTCGATGTCCTGAAGCTATTGGGGTGGGTACGACGCCGTAACGCCGCCTCGCCCGTCACACTGCCGTCTGGGAGCGTTGCGACCAGATCGGATGCGAGGCATTCGTACGCCGTCTGCAGTGAAAACGGGCAGCCTTCGGCGCAAGCTTCCAGGTTCTTTCATCCACAACGCACCGTTCAGACTTGGATCTGATACGGATGATCGCTGCCCGGCGCGGATTGCCTGATCCGGGACATGAAGTGCGCATCCACGTATTTACCGTCCCGGATGGCATACCGCGGGCCCGTCCCCTCGATGGCAAACCCGAATTTGCGGTACAGCGCGATGGCGGCCACGTTATCGGTGTACACCTGCAGCTCGATCCGCGTGATATTCGACCAGGTCTCGCACGCATTGATGGCAGCCTCGACCAGGGCCGACCCGATTCCCTTGCGGCGACTGGCTGCCCTGACCACGATCCCGAATGTCGCGACATGCCGCCGCCGCGGGCGCATCGACATATCGATCCCGGTGTGGCCGAGTACTTCATCTGCGTCAATGGCGACCAGGCTTGTGTGTCCGGGGCGGTTCAGCAGGCCATGCCATTGCTCTCCGGCCACGTACGGCAATTGCAGGGTGTTGGCGTAGGCGTCCCGCTCCGCGTACAGCCCGGATAGCTGAGAGAGATCCTTCGACTCCAGCAGCCGTATCATTCGTCCACCTTAAACCATCCCGACCGCAATGGCCTGGGACTCGGCGGCGATGGCATCGGTATGGAGCCGGGCAGCGCCCTGGCGCTAAGCTCGATAGAACTTGCGGGAGCTAACGCAAGTCATTGTTTAAACAGGAAATGACCTTTTGGTAGCGGGGGCAGGTTTTGCCCTGATACCGCACCGGGCAATTTGGATGTAATTGTACGCAAGAGGGAGGGAGCGCAAACTTAAACGGGGTTGAAATAAAGCGAGCCGCGCCGCTGCTTAGAACAACGGCACGGCTCTAACCACAATCGAACGAACGAGGTTCTATCATGGCTAACAATGAGTCTATCCTCACAGGCGCAATGATGCGCGCTGAGTTTTTGCACGTAGCGAAGCTGGTACATGAGGCGACGGGCATGGTGTGCGACGCGAAGCGTTCGCACCGGGTCGGCGGCATATGGCACTGTCAGGACGCCAAGGGTACGGAGCTGTGCGAGTGCGACCCGAAGGCAGGCAGTGTGCTACTCACCGAAACCGATGCCGACGTGCCCCCGCTGCCGCTGCTTGACCGCATTCGCGACCTGAGGCGGGCAGGGCTGAGCACGGCCGCGTTGCTTGACTGGCTCGGCACCCCGCAGCCACCTGACCCGGCCCGCGAGGCGGCGGCATGCTTCAGGGTCGCCCGCTGCCACCTCGACGCGGCCAACCTGCCGCCCCTGCACCTACTGCCCGTGGCCAAGTGGCCGCCAAGGCGCTGAACCCTGCCCAAACGGCCCCGTACGGACGCTGACGGAGCGTTTCGGGGCCTGCCCTGCGGCCCTGCGGCGGCGGCCGTGAAACGGCCCGATCAGGGCCCAAGGGTAGGCCGCCGCCGCACCCAAATCGTCAACGCACTGGCCCGCGCTCGATCTGACGAGCGCTCATGCCTACGGCACGGGCAACCTTTGCAGTTGCTTTACCCTTGTCATTAGCCTTAGCGCCCCGGGGCGCTAACCCTCGAGAGTGCTGGTTAGTACCAACTTCTTGGCGTTCCCTCGCGAGCTTCTGCTCATGAGGTACGAGCCGCTGGATCTCCCGGGAGATCCCGCAACGCATTGGCCCGGCGACGCCTAGGAGCGTGAAACGTCGCCGGGCCCTGCGCCCCCGTTCAAGCCGGAGTGACTGCCTGACGGGGTTGCTTCGCAGCTGCGGCGGCGAACGCATCGCGCCGTAGCCGTGCATCGTACCCTGAACGCTGCAACTGCCTCAGAGCCCGCGCTTCGCTGAAGCCCCAGAGGATTAGGAATTCGCTTGCGAAGAAGCAGCACTGCCAGTCTAGCGATGTTCTATCTACGGGCTTCCGCATAATGCCTCTGCCATTTGCGCAAGCGAACTTGCGCGGCCTGAAGTAGCGCGCGCGATTGCAAGGCGCTGCACTGAAAACGCTCCCGCAGCTGTCGTTCCACATGGTTGGGCGTCACGCACGCTTGTTTGAGAGCACGGAGCGCGAAGGCCACCGCGTCCTCGCGATTGAAGTCGGGCGCGGCGGTCATGGCTCTTGTCTCGTACTTCATATCGATACTCCTAGGCTCTCGATCTTGTCGGCAGTGATCGCTGCCAGCAACAGAGCGCGCGTGTCGCTACTGAAGAAGTGCAGCGGCGCATCGTCCACCACGTAGATCGCGACGCGGCCGCAGCGAGCATCCAATATGAACATCGCAGTTGTCCCATCTTCGCAACGGGTGATGTCCAGATGCTCGGGGACTCCGCTGATCTGAGCGGATAGCACGTTGCGAACGGTTTCTAGTGATCTCATCGCGTCAACACGCGCACGTCGCTCGTGCCGTCCTCGAAGATTGTTTTCCTGAAGATGAAGGTGCCGGATGGGGACTGGCTGTATTCCACATCCTTCACCCGCTTGCCTCTCGCTTCGATACGCTCCAGCCGTTCGATTCGCCTCGCGAGATCAAGATCGGTCTTAATCAGGCCTTCCATACCGCCGCCGACAACGCCAAACATGTGCTGTGCATTGGCCGGCAGACCGTGCTTGCGGGCAAAGCGCTTCAGCACATCCCGCAATCGCTCATCCGCCGCGCGCGACCCACGGTCGGCACTCTTGATTGAAACGATAGACGCGTCTTGGTTACAGGGCAGCGTCACCGCTGATATTTCATGGAGGGAAATTTTGGTAAA
>DATJTJ010000153.1:0-2879 GCA_035503515.1 Steroidobacteraceae bacterium | reverse complement strand
CAACACCGGCATAACCGCCGCGGTCAGGCGGCTCGAGGTCCGCTGCGCCGGCAGCCCGCCGCAGGTGCTGCCCGTGGTCATGCCCCACAGCCAGGGCTGGCAAGCCTCCACTTCGGCTCGCTTCGAGGCCCATGGCGGCGCATCCTGCGCATTTTCCCTGCTGCAGGGGTTCAACATGAGCGATCTGGCGCAGTTCGCGCACTACACCGGCTCCGCGGCCGCCCGCGTGACCAATGGCGGCGCCGGCGGCCCGCTCAATCGTGCGCGCGTCGGCGCGCTGCGAATCGCACCGCTGCCGGCCGCGGGCAGCACGCCATGACCTCGAAACCGGAGCTGTCGTTCCGGCAGGTCTGGAACATGTGTGTCGGCTTTCTCGGCATCCAGTTCGCATTCGCGCTGCAGAACGCGGATGTCAGCCGGATCTTCCAGACGCTGGGCGCCGACCTGCGGGAGATTCCGTTCCTGTGGGTGGCGGCGCCGCTGTCCGGGCTCATCGTGCAGCCCATCATCGGCTACGCCTCGGATCATACGTGGACGCGACTCGGGCGGCGGCGGCCCTATTTCCTCGGGGGCGCGCTGCTGACGACACTTGCGCTTGCGTGGATGCCCAACTCGGCGACGCTATGGATCGCAGCCGTCATGTTGTGGCTGATGGACGCCTCCATCAACGTCTCCATGGAGCCTTTCCGTGCGTTCGTCGGCGACCAGCTGCCGGAGTCGCAGCGGCCGCTGGGATTTGCGCTGCAGAGCTTCTTCATCGGCGTCGGCGCGGTGCTGGCTTCGATACTGCCGTGGGCGCTGGCCAAACTCGGTGTCGCGAACGTTGCACCGGATGGTCAGATCCCGGCCACGGTGCGCATCGCCTTTTACGTCGGTGCCGCCGTGTTGTTCTGCGCGGTGTTGTGGACCGTGATGACTACCCGTGAATACGCGCCCGAGCGCCTGCTGAGCTTCGCGCGTAAAAATCCATCGCCAACACTCACCGACGTCTCCAGGGCATGGCGCCTCGGCGTCGGCATGTTGGTGGCGGGTGGGCTCGGCGTCGCCGCGATCCGGCGGTTCTCGCTGGCGGAAGAGCTCTACCTTCTCGCCGGTGGCGTAATGGTATTCGGAGCGCTGTTCGCCTGGCTCAGCGCGACCGACAGCCGCGGCATGGCGCGGCAGGTGATGGGGGATCTCCATGGCATGCCGGGTCCGATGCGCCGCCTGGCCTGGGTGCAGTTCTTCTCCTGGTTCGCGCTCTTCGCCATGTGGATCTACACCACGCCGACCGTGACCGCGGTGCAGTTCGGCAACGCCGACCCCCGGTCGCTCGCCTACAACACGGGCGCCAACTGGGTCGGGGTGCTGTTCGCCGCCGGCAACTGCTTCCTGGTCGCGGGCGCGGTGGTCATTCCCTTCATGGTGCGGCTGCTCGGCCTGCGTTGGAGCCACCTGGTGAACCTGGTGGCCGGCGGCCTGGGGCTCGCCTCGTTCGCCTGGATCCGCAGCCCCGATTGGCTCCTGCTCTCCATGGTGGGCGTCGGCTTCGCCTCGGCATCGATCCAATCGCTGCCGTACACGCTCCTCTCCGACAACCTGCCAGCGGAAAAGATGGGCGTCTACATGGGCATCTTCAATTTCTTCATCGTGATCCCGCAGATGCTGGCGGCCAGCGTGCTCGGCGGGCTGGTCCACGCGCTGTTCGGCGACCGGCCCGCTTTTGGCCTGGTGCTGGGCGGCGCCAGCATGCTGATAGGCGGGCTGTGCACCCTGCGGGTTGCCGAGCCACAGTCTGGTATGCTCGCCTGATGCTCATCGAGCGTATCTGGTCCGCCAACCGGTACCGCAATTTCCACTACCTCCTCGCCTGCCCCGAAACCGGCGAAGCGCTCGCGATCGATCCCCTGGAGTGGCGGCTGTGCCTCCATGCGGCCCGCGCCAAGGGGTGGCAGATCACCCAGATCCTGAACACGCACGAGCACCTGGACCATACGGGCGGCAATGCGGGTCTGGTCGAGGCCACCGGGGCGAAGGTGCTGGCACACGCGGCCGCGGCGAGTCGTATCGGCGACGTTGACCGCGGTCTCGGCAAGGGTGACGTCGTACGCGTCGGACGCACTGTGGAGCTCGAATGTCTGGACACTCCGGGTCACACGATGGCGCACATCTGTCTATTCGCCAGAGGCGAGCAAGGGGCGCTCTTCTGCGGCGATACTCTTTTCAACGCGGGGGCCGGCAACTGCCACAACGGCGGCCATCCGCAGCAGCTCTTCGAGACCTTCGTGACCCAGCTGGCGCGCCTCCCGGAGGACACACGGGTGTTTGCGGGGCACGAGTACCTGGCGCGCAATCTCGAGTTCACGCTCGACCGCGAGCCCGACAACGTGGCGGCGCGGAGTCTTCTCGACACCGCGCGCGAGCGGGCGCCGGAGTCGATGAAGATCACGACTTTGGGTGAGGAGAAGCGAATCAACACCTTCTTCCGCCTGCAGAGCCCGACGGTCATCGCGCGGTTGCGAGAGGCTTATCCCGACATCGGCGACCAGCCCGATGCGCGCACCGTGTTCCTGCGGCTGCGGGAGCTGAGGAACAAGTGGTAACGGAGGCGGCGCAGCGCGTCCTCTATCTGGACGACGAGCCGACCCTCGTTTTTCTGCTCACGCGCGCACTGGAGAAGCTCGGCATCGCCGCCCAGGGGTTCTCCAGTGCGGACGAAGCACTGACGGCGTTCAAAAGCGATCCGCAGGCCTTCACCCTCGTCCTGACGGACTTCACCATGCCTGGAGGGATGAGCGGCCTCGAGCTGGCCCAGGCGGTGCTCGCCATCCGGCCGGACGCGGCCGTCGTCATCGCCAGCGGCGCCATCGACCCGGCCGAAGTCCGGCGCGCCACGGCAA
>DATJTJ010000152.1:0-2519 GCA_035503515.1 Steroidobacteraceae bacterium | reverse complement strand
TTAGGCACTTTGAACCCCTCGGGGTCTGTGCATGTGGCTCGGCGTTCGCAACAACGCAACCCACGATATGGGAGACAGACCTCTCTCCTCAACTTGCAAGTCAGCCTGACCCCAAACCGCGGGTCAGGACATGATGTCTAGTTGAAGCGCTGGATCCGGGCATTGCGCTGCGCAGTCCCTGCTCCGCGCAAGCCCGGAGTGTCCATCCATGGCCACCCGTGCGACGCATGCGTCGCACCCTGCCCGGCCCAGCGCGCCTCGAGCAACGCCGAAGCGGCTAAGCGTGGTTTTTGCTCGAGGCTCCGCCACCTGCGGCGGCGGGGCACAGTCCCTGTGCCTGCCGCCGCTCGTGCCGTGTCATGGCTTCGGGTGGCGCGAATAGCGCCCCTGCAGGAACTCCTCGATGGCCTCCAGGGTCCGCCCGCCGGTCTCCGGGACGCAGCGGGCCGAGAAGGCGACCGCCAGGATGCCCACCGCCACGAAGCCGAAGAACGTCGCGGATACCCCGAACCCCGCCACGAGCTGCGGGAAGGAGAACGCGACCACGAAGTTCGCGCCCCAGAGCACCAGCGTGGCGGCGCCCATCCCGAGGCCGCGCACCTTGAGCGGGAAGATCTCCGAGAGCAGCAGCCAGGTGACCGGCGACACGAAGCCCTGCTGGAAGCAGAGGAAGAGCGACATGGCGCCGAGGACGAGATAGGCCAGAGAGGGCGATGGCTGGAACAGGAGGGAGACGACCCCGAGCAGCAGGAGCGAGGAGGTCGTGCCGATGAGCCCGATCACGAGCATCCGCCGCCTGGCGGTGCGGCTGACGAGGGCGATGCCGATGAACGTCGCGAGCACCGATACGACCCCGTTCAGCACGTTCGCGACCAGGGCGCCCTGGATGCCGAGCCCCGACCGCGACAGGATCTGCGTGCCGTAGTACATAATGGAATTGACGCCGGTCACCTGTTGAACGATGCCGATACCGATGCCGACCAGCAGTACAGCCCTAACCCAGGGGATGCGCAGCGCCGACCAGCCGCGGATATCCGACGAGGCTTCCGCCGCGGCCAGAGCGGCGATGGCGCGCGCTTCCAGGGCCGCCGTTTCGGGCGGGCGCAGGCGCCCGAGCACCACCTCCGCCTCCGCGCCGCGCGCACGCGCGATCAGCCAGCGGGGGCTCTCCGGCAGGAACACGGAGCCGATGCCGAGCGCGATTCCCGGCACCGCCGCGACACCCAACATCCAGCGCCAGACGACATGCGACTCGCCCCACACCTGAGCGATCACGGCGTTGACGGCGAAGGCGAGGAGCTGCCCCGAGACGATCATCAGCTCGTTCTGGGTCACCAGCCGGCCGCGGATCGCGGGCGGGGCGAGCTCCGCGAGATAGGTCGGTACTACCACCGACGCGCCGCCGACGGCGAGCCCGAGCAGGAAGCGGAATGCCGCGAGTGCCGCGCGGTCGGGGGCCAGGGCGCAGGCGATCGCGCCCGCGACGAATGTGCCGGCCAGCAGCCACAGCGTCTGCCGGCGGCCGACCCGGTCGGCGAGCCGTCCGGCGAGGAGCGCGCCGAGCGCCGCCCCCAACAGCAGCGCCGCGGTGACCATGCCCTCGTCGGCGGGCGTCAGCCGGAGGTCGCGGCTCATATAAAGGAGCGCGCCGTTCACGACGCCGGTGTCGTAGCCGAAGAGCAGGCCGCCGATGGACGCGATCAGGCTGATGAGCAGCAGCCGCCGTCGCAGCTGACGGCTGATCGCTGTCGGGATCGTCGGCGAGCTGCGTTGCAACTCGAGGTCACCGCGAGGCATGGCTGTTACCCCCCGGCGACCGATGGTATGATTATTTTAATTTCTGTCAATGTGAAAAATATGAAGCAACTCCTGCTCCCGGCTGGGCCGCGCACGGGCGGCGGATGCGGCAGCCAATGAGCCGCGCTTCGCATCAGGTCACGGCGCCAACAACGGCCGAGCAGCTGCGCGAGGCGATCCTCGCGCGTTATGACTCGTTGAGCGGGCGGCTGCGCCAGTTCGCCCACTACGTTCTCGATGCGCCGAACGAGGTCGCGCTGGAAACGCTGGCCGTCATAGCGGAGCGCAGCGGCGTCCAGCCCTCCGCCATCGTGCGCTTTGCCAAGCAGTTCGGTTTCGATGGCGCGAGCCCGATGCAGCGGGTATTTCGCGCCGACCTGGTCGCGTCCAACCCGGCCGCCGCCTACGGCGAGCGCGTGCGCCAGACCATGGATCGGCTGGAAAACGCGCCCTGTGATCCGGCGAGCCTGTTGCACGAATTTGCCGAAGGCACGGATCTCGCGGTGCGGCAACTGACGCATACCGTCAGCACCGTCGAGCTTGCTTCAGCGTTCCGATTGCTGGAGGAGGCGAACACGGTTTACGTCGTCGGTGTCCGCCGTGCCTTTCCCGTGGCCGCCTATCTCGCCTACTCCCTGCAGCAGAGCGCCAAGCGCACGGTGTTCGTGGACGGTGTGGCCGGCCTATGGCGCCAGCAGGCCGCCGCCATCGCCTCGGGAGAC
>DATJTJ010000151.1:0-4179 GCA_035503515.1 Steroidobacteraceae bacterium | reverse complement strand
TAGCGGCGGGCACCTGGTGGCATTCAAGCGCCAAGACGGCTCGGGAATCCTGCGACCGCAGATCGCGCACGGTAAGGCCTGGGGTGCGCTCGGCATGGGCGTGGGTGGCCGGGCGCTGGCCCAGCGCGCGCAGCACGCGCCGACTTTCTATGCGGCGCTGGGGCCCGCTTCGGACGGTCAATTGATCCCCGGCACCGGCGGGGTGCTGATCCGCTCGGTCGACGGTCAGCTGCTCGGCGCCGTCGGAGTCAGTGGCGATATGCCGGACAATGATGAAGCCTGTGCAGTGCGCGGCGTCGAGGCCGTCGGTCTGATCGCCGATCCAGGTTAGGAGAGCTAGGAACTGGCTCGAGCCGGCCCGAGTGGGGCCACGGCCAGCGTCATGCCCAGGGCGCGCACGATGCGACGCTGCGCGAAGCGCCAGTGGCCGGCCGCGTCCCGCTGAAACTCGTCGAACAGATCATTGACACGCAGCTGCGCTGGCAGGCCCGGGGTGCTCTGCTCGAAGGTCAACTGCAGAGCCCCCGTCACGATGTGGTGCGGGTCGGCACGCTCGATGCGTAGATTGGTCCAGAGGTGACGCGTCTTGCGGTGCGGGTCTGTGAAGCGTCGCTGACAATCGGCACCGATCTGTGCAGGACCCTGCAGACGGCTGCCGCCGACTTCCAGCACGCCATCCTCGAGGAACAGCGCGCCGAGCGCTGCGCCTTCGCCGCGGTCGGCGTGCCAGGCAAACCTGCTGAGCAGATCCTCGATGGCCTGCCGATCGTGCAGTCCGATCGACCCGCCCATTGCATCCGTGGCGACACTCATTTGACGCAGTTGGGGTCATAGCCATCCGGTTGCGCCTGGCAGTGCCAGTCCGCGGAGCGCAGATGTGCCGTCCAGTGGATGCCGTGGTCGGTGATCTGCACGTCACGGATGACCACGGTTTCCCAGGCCGTGTTGCCGATTCCCTGGGCGCTCGCCTGCTGCAACGCCTGCGTGTCCTGCGCATTCAGGCGGCGGCCAAGTGCGTGGTGAGCCGGCCGATTGTCCGGATCCTTCGCAGCGGCCGCGAGCAGCTGCTGCACCTCCGCATCCGAGACAGCGGTGGACTGTCCCGGCTTGGGGAAATCGCGCGTGGTCTGCGCCGTGTCCGTGACCGGCTCCCAGGTCGGCCGCCAGTAATAGGTCTTCATCGTTTTCCAGGGGTGGATGAACGCCTTGGGATCCTCGACCGTGATGGCATCCTTCAAGGTGCCCTTGACCGGCGCCCAGATCCGCTCGCGGATGTGCATGGCGTCGCTGTGAGGGCCGGCTCCCGGCAGAAGACCGTCCGGTAGCAGACAGCAGGTATCCACGAGCAGCACGCCATGATCCCAATGGCCGATGGAGTGTCCCATGGCGCTGGGCAGCGGATCCTTCGGATGCAATCGGCCGTCGGTGTAGATCTCACGCATGCCGAACTGCGCGGAGAAAATGTCGACCTCGTGGGGGTTGACCTCGATGTTCAGCGGCCAGAGAGGGACCATGAATCCCGGCATGCCAATGCCGAAGCGTGGGGCGCCGCCGCCGGCCGGTGCAGCACCGGGTCCGAAGCGGCCACCACCCGCTTGAGCACCGGCACCGGGACCCCCACGTGCGCCGCCGGCAACGCCAAAGCCGCCGCCGGCGGCGGCTGCGGGAGCACCACCGCCCTGCTGGGCGCGCGCGCGTAGAAATGCCGCATGCATGAACTGGTATCTGCGCAGGTATTCGCCGTTGTATGGCGGGTCCTGCGGTGCGCCCGGGGGCAGACTGTCGTCCCAAACGCCGACGTCGCCGCCGCGTTCCCAAAGACCGTCCCAATCGGGCAGCTGCGACCATGCCGGAAGCTGTGGGCCGCCGGCGGGATAATTGGCCTCCTGCGCAAGCGCACCTCCACCGCTCAGCAGCACGCAGCCAATGACGATGCTGAGGACGGCAGGACGCCTCGAGAACGTCCGCTTCGGATAAGTGATCATGGGAACTCCGTAGGTGCGCACTGCTGCATCGAGGCCGCTCAGTTCGGGGTGGGAGACTGTGTCAGCACGGTGCCGTCCGCCTTGGTGGCCTTGACGAAGGCACCGCCGGCAGCCCCGTCCTTGAGTGGGCTGATGACCATCGTGATGCGATCGCCGGGCTGGAAGCTGTGCGGTCCGAAGCCCTGCCGGATCAAGGTATTCACGCTGGAGCCTTCGATGCTGTACTCCACCCAGCCGTCACCCTTCCTGACGAGCATCACGAGCCAACTGTGCGGATTGGCAAATTCCCACGACTTGACGACGCCATCGAGCGTCAGCGGATGCGCTGGATCGAACATGGTGAAGGAATGATGAGCGAGGGCCGGAGCGCCGAAGCCGAGCACCAGTCCAACGCCGGCCACCAGCGTCACCGCAGCGCGCCGCAGCGCGGGTGATAGCTGCATTCTCATGGTCTCCTCCGGATTGAAGTACGACCGGTCAGCGTGGCCGGTCACGGCGCGATTATCGGCACGGTTCCTCGCATGGTAGTTATAGACACGTGAAGAGTTGAATCAAACGATGTCGAAAAGTATCGGCGCGCAGCAACGCTGAACGAAAGACAGCGCAGAGCAGTGGCCGCGACACTTCGCGAGAGGCGCGCCGCAGTATTGATACTCTGCTACGTAATCCGATGCGGCTGTACCCTTGACGCCTTATTTGCTCATGCCTAAGGTCCGATCCACATGCACCACATCCATACGTATTACACCGTGCGTCATTGGGCGGACTGGATCTCGGCGACGTCGCTGAGCCAGTGGCTGCAGAATGCGGCCTGGTTCGTACCCACCTCTCAATCGATACACATCGTGAGCCTGTCAATGGTGTTCGGCAGCGCCCTCGCGATCGATCTGCGTCTGCTGGGTCTGGGTCGTTCATTCAGGTCCGTTGCGGACCTGACGCGCACGCTGGTGCCCTGGATCTACGGCGGACTGGTGGTTCTGTTCATCACCGGCTCATTTCAGACGATCACCGAGCCCACGCGGCAATTCGTGTCCCCCGCGTTCTGGTCGAAGATGGCAATGATCGTATGCGTCCTGGCGCTCACGATGTGGTTGTCACGCTCGGTCGCGGCCGACCCGGAGCGCTGGAACTCAATCGAGCGGCGCCCCCGCCGTGCGCGGCTCGTGGCTGTCGCCTCACTGGGTCTATGGATAGCAATCATCTATTGCGGCCGATTCATCGCTTACACCTGGACGCTGCACGTCTGAGCTCCGGGAGTCACTGATGCTGGATCATGCGTTGACTCATCTGCAGAGCACCACCCTGGCGGCGGCAATACGCGGCGAATTGCCCCAGGCCTGGTTGGGCTGGTTGTTTCCCAATATAGAAACCATCCATGTCATAGCGATCGCCACCGTGTTCGGCTCCATCGCGATGGTGGATTTGAGGCTGCTGGGAATGGTGGGGCGGCGCAGTTCCGCGGCGCAGATCGCGGCGGAATATCTGCCCATCACCTGGACGGCGTTCGCAGTCGCCGCGTTCGCAGGCTCGCTGATGTTCATCTCCAAGGCCGTCACCTACTTTCACAACCTGCAGTTCGAGCTGAAATTCCTGTTCATGGCCCTGGCCGGCCTGAACATGCTGGTCTTTCACTGCGGGGCCTTTCGGAGCGTAAATCGGTGGAATGATCAGCTGCCACCGCCGTTGCCGGCGCGCCTGGCCGGCGGGCTGTCGCTGCTGTTCTGGATCGTGGTCATCTTTTTCGGACGCTGGACGGGCTTTACCACCTGAGCGCACACCCTTGCGACAGCGGCTGATGCACCGTCTCCGATGTCGCAGAAGTGGCCCCCCCTCTCTGCGACTCCTTCAGGCCCCGCCCCCAGGCGGGGCTTTTTTTGGGAGGCGAGGCTCACCGAGCCGCCTTTGCGGACTATGCCGCAGGGTGCGCTTCACGTAACTTCCTGCGCATGAATTCACCGCAGGCAACGCCATCGGCACATGCGCTCGCCCGTCTCGCCGAGCGTTCACCGGCTGCGGCGAGCGCGCTGGCGGCTGCGCACCCGCTGCTGCGCGATTCAGCCGCCCTGGTGCTCGGCTGCAGCGAGTTCGTTCTGGATGCCCTGGCGCGCGATTCAGCGCTGAGCGCAGCGCTGGCGGCCCAGGCACCCACGCGGCTGGCAGGGCCGGCCTGGCCGCTGCCCGAGCCATTGCCGGC
>DATJTJ010000150.1:0-22117 GCA_035503515.1 Steroidobacteraceae bacterium | reverse complement strand
CGACAGCTACTTTATTCACGGCGCGTCCGCTCAAACGCATGTTAGGCCTGACTGCGTCAAAATGATCTAGACCAGTAACGGCCCTGCTGTTGAAGGAATTCGCCTCCTAGCTTCCACACCATCAATTTACTGGTCCCGTCGTTGTCAAGGTACGCGCCGCCGGCAGTGGCCGCAATCGGCGCCTTTCTCAGCATTAGTCCGCCTTCTCCGGCGTGGGAGTCGACAACCTTGCCATCGCGGAACACCCTCAACTCCAGCGGCATCGTGGACCGGAAATACCAATAAGCGTCATCCTCCGCCTCGAGGCTGTAAATGCCGGGCGGGAACCGGATCCCTCTGGTCTTAGCCTGTCCGTCGTAAAAGACCATGCCCTCTCGAACGGTCACTGTCTTCGCATCGTCGTGAGCCGCGTGGACTGCTCTCGCCTCTGAAATGACTGGACTGAGAGGGAGCGCAGCGCAGGAGACCAGGACTGCCAAGAGAGTCGCGACGATTGCACGAAGTAAAAGCACCGGGGGATACCTCCGACTATTAGCCTAACGCCTAAGTTGAGCGGCGCGCCGCGGCAAGATTGCGATTGCTGAAGACGATGGAGGTACTGGCACTTTATTCATGTCGCGTCCGCTCGAACGCATGTTAGACCTGATTGCTGGGTATCCACTGAAACTTCGGTGTAGGACTTCCAATCACCTCAACAATGTCATTCATAGAGACAAGGGCGACATGTATCAGCCCTCTAGCCAAAGGAAGATAACTGAATCCGGCGAGCCATCGCGAGCCATCGATCTTGAGGAAAGGGTAGGTCCAACGCTCCCATTCTCCGCCACCGATTTTCGGAATAGGTTTTGGCCATTTTGACGACACGGAATGGACTACTTCGTCCTGATGGGACACCGCTATGGCACGCTCAAAGATGAGCTCAAGATCTCGGGGAATACCACCAACTACAAGCGAGAATTTCATCAAGACCGAAAGCCGCCGCTCCGGGAGGACCGTGCTGAAAATGTCCGCGCACGGTGCAGTCACCGTTGCGCCGAAGTCCCACGCTGAGAGCGCTTCTTCCATAGGGTCTAACGCCTAAGTTGAGCGGCGCGCCGCCACATACCGACAGGCACTTTATTCACGACGCGTCCGCTCGAACGCATGTTAGGTACCTGACTTTGATAACAGCGGAAACTTCTCTGGATGTCGAAGGGACTCAACCGCGAGATCCACGTCGAGATCCGACCAATAAAGGTGGTGGGAAGAAGGGAGGCTGACATTTGTAATTTCAGCAATTGAGGCGTCTCGAAACCACGGGAACTGTTCAAATGGGACAAAGAGTTCCTCGGTTTGAACCAGCAGCCAAAATCCGTGACGCGACACATTGAGGACTTCAACCAAAGTGCCTTTTCCAAGCGGCGCGGATTTCATCGGAATGTCCTTCAATTAAGGAACGGGCAGCCCGAAGCTGCTGTTCAGTTAGGCCATAATTCTGCGCCTGCGAGATAACCGGCTCAAGCCAGAATTTGGCTTCGCCATCAGGGCATTGCACGTGGACGTGCATTCTGGGTTCTTCTCGAGAGAAGAAGTAAAACCGAAAGCTCCCATCGCGGAATATCGTCGGACTTATGGCAAAAGTGTAAGCCTAAGCGCTCCGGTGAGGACCTAACTTTTATTCGACCGAGTCACTGCGGTAAAGAAATGCTGCATTTCCACTAGATATGCACATTGTCTGGGCGTATCCCCCTGTATCAACTAGAGCACTGGAATAGATTACCGTCAATAACTGACCTGCAAATACCGCGCCGTGGAAGGTCCCAACATCCGACTTCTCGACCGGGTTCGCGAGTGCGTGCGGGTGCGGCACTACAGTTACCGGACCGAGCAACAATATGTCGGGTGGATCCGGCGATTCATTCTGTTCCACGGTAAGCGGCACCCGCGGGAGATGGGCGCCAGGGAGGTCGAGGCCTATCTCACCAGTCTCGCGGTTCACGGCGGCGTGGCCGCCGCGACCCAAAACCAGGCGCTGGCGGCGCTGCTCTTTCTGTACCGCCATGTTCTGAAGCAGGAGCTGCCATGGCTTAAGGAACTCGTTCGCGCGCGGAGACCGCGGCGGCTGCCGTTGGTTCTCACGCGCAAGGAGACGCAGGCGGTGTTGGCCCAACTGCCGGGGGTGTACTGGATCATCGGCAACCTTCTCTATGGCAGCGGATTGCGACTCATGGAATGTCTGCGGCTTCGGATCCAGGACATCGACTTTGAGCAATCCCGTGTGCTGGTGCGCAGCGGTAAGGGCGGGAAGGACCGGGTCACGGTTCTGGCAGCGGTCGTTGCAGGTTCGCTTCGCGCTCATCTGAAGGCGGTCCTGGAACGCCATCGGACGGCCCTGAAGGAGGGGTATGCGGGAGTCGAGCTGCCGCGGGCAGTCGCCCACAAGTATCCGTCGGCAGCGATGGAATGGTGCTGGCAATACGTGTTTCCCGCATTGAAGCCGAGCGAAGATCCCCGCACCGGCCTGTGGCGGCGCCATCACATCATGGAGGACGCCGTCCAGCGCCAGATGCGGGCGGCCGTGCGGCGTTCCGGTATTCGCAAGCCGGCGACCTGTCACACCCTTCGGCACTGCTTCGCAACGCACCTGCTCGAGCGCGGTTACGACATCCGCACGATCCAGGAGCTTCTCGGACATACGGATCTGAACAGCACGCAGATCTACACCCATGTCCTGGGCAAGGGCGCCAACGCGGTCGCCAGCCCCGCGGATGACTGGGCGGGCGCGCGTGGAGATAGCGCTTGAGTGCCGGGGGAGTCAGTCGGCAGTCTCGAGTTCCGCATTGATGAGGGCGTAGAAGCCGGCGCCGGCGAGGACTGATCCACTGACCAGCCCGAACCAGAACGCGGCGCGGAACGACGCCAGGGATGCCAGCACGGTGGCCGTGATGAAGATGGCAAGCAGTCCGACCAGGACGAGCTTGTGGCGGACGATGACGGTGTAGGTGCCACCGCAGTGGACACAGTGCACCTCGCCCGAGACCGCGCGCACGGGATTGATGTGTCCCTGACAACCGGGGCACTTCATCCTGGCATGACCGCTAGCGATCGTATCGACATGGCCGTTGATCCGGTGTTAGTGGCGGGAATCTGCGCTCGGGGGGCCGGGGCGTCAATGGCGGGTGGGTCATGGCAGAATGACCGCTCCTGCACAGGTTTTTTGGTAAACAGACGATGTCACTGGCGCTTTACGGTCATCCGTTTTCCTCGTACACCCAGAAGGTTCTCATCGCCCTCTACGAGAATGAGACCCGCTTCGAGTTCCGGTGCCTGGGGCCGCAAATGCCACACCATAACGTCGAGTGGCAGCAGCGCTGGCCGCTCGGCAAGTTCCCGCTGCTGGTGGATGGCCAGCGCAATGTCGTGGAGACCAGCATCATCATCGAGTACCTGCAGCTCTCGCATCCCGGCCCGGTCCGGTTGCTGCCGGATCAGCCGCGAGCCGCGCTGGATGTCCGCTTCCTGGACCGCTTCTTCGATCTGCACGTGATGTACGCGGTGCAGCGCGCCGTCGAAGGCGCGCTGACGGGCGATGCGGCACAACGCGCCGCGGGGCTGGCCCTGGCGGTCACGAAGCTGGAACGGGCCTATGCCTGGCTCGAGGGGGAACTCGCGGGCAAGACCTGGGCATCCGGCGGGGATTTCTCGCTGGCCGACTGCGCCGCGGCCCCTGCCCTGTTCTATGGAGACTGGGTCCATCGGATCGGGGACGCCTTTCCGTTGCTGCGGGCCTACCGCGCCCGGTTGCTCGCCCGACCGTCCTACGCGCGGGCGGTCGAGGAGGCGCGGCCTTACCGGGGGCTCTTTCCGCTCGGTGCGCCGGATCGCGACTGACGGCGCCGGCCCTGCACGACCGGACCTATCGTCCGGGATTCGGCGCGAACAGGATGTCGGTGGGAAGCCGGGTGGCGACCGGGATCGGCGCAATGCCTTCCAGCTCCTTATAGATGTCGCGGAAGTCGACGCTGGTGCGCCTCACCAGATCCTCGAAACTGTCGATCACGAAGTAGTTCTTCTGGAACGAGTCGATGCGGTAGTCCGTGAGCATGGTGCGCTTGAGGTCGAAACCGATGCGCAGCGGTTCGGGACTGTCGAGCGCGTACTCGCTTTCGCCGTTGGAGGAGACGATGCCCGCGCCGAAGATCCGCAGCCGATCGCCATCGCGGATCAGGCCGAACTCGACCGTGTACCAGTACAGCCGCGCAAGCTCGGTGAGGGCGCTGCCGGCGTGCAGCCGCGAACCGGCTTCGCCATAGGCCTGCATGTAGCTCGCGTAGACCGGGTCCGCCAGCAGGGGGACGTGCCCGAACACGTCATGGAAGACATCCGGCTCCTCGAGATAATCGAGCTGCGCGGCGCTGCGGATGAACCGGCCGGCGACGAACTGCCGGTGGGCGAGGTGATGGAAGAAGACTTCCTCGGGTACCAGTCCCGGCACGGCGACCACGGTCCAGCCGGTCAGCCGGTCGAGCGCCTCATTGAGATCCTCGAATCGGGGGATGCCGGTGGGCTTCATGCCCAGCGCCTGCACTCCGGCGAGGAACGCCGGCACGGCCCGGTCCTGCAGCTGAGCCAGCTGCCGGGTGAACAGCCGGTTCCAGATGGCGTGTTCGGCCGGGGTGTACTGCGCCCAGCGTTGCGGAATGGTCCAGTCGGCGGCTGCCCCGACCGGGGGCCCCGGGGGCCGGATGTGCGCGTTGTTCGGGACCATGTCCATGGATGCAAGTTACGCGTAAATCCTGAAAAGGAGTATCCTATTTGATGCGCTATAGACCGCTCTGTGATGCGTTTATCTCGATTTTCTCTGATATCTGAAATTTTCAATTCATGGACAATATCGACCGCCAGATCCTCCGGACGCTGCAGTCCGACGGCTCGCTGAGTGTGGCGGCGCTCGCGGCCCAGGTCGGGACTTCGACGGCCTCCTGCTGGCGGCGCGTGCGCTCGCTCGAGACGGCAGGCATCCTGGGCCGCACGGTCCGGCTGGTCGATGCGCGCAAGGTGCACCGTGGGGTGAACGTGATGTGCCAGGTGCGTCTGAAGTCCCACGCGCCCGACAGCCGGGGCGGCTTCGAACAGCTGCTGCAGAGTCATGAGGAAATCATGGAGTGCTACGCCATGTCCGGGGAGTGGGACTACCTGCTGCGCATCGTGGTCGCCGACATCGACGAGTACGAACGCTTCCTGATGAAGCACGTGCTCAACCATGCGAGCGTGGCGACGGTGGCCTCGAATTTCGCGCTCTCGCAGCTGAAGTACTCGACCGCCCTGCCCGTCTGACATGGCCATCGGGCACATCTTCGTCCTGATGCTCGAGAACCGGTCCTTCGATCACCTGCTCGCCTACTCGGGCATCGCCGGGCTCGGCGGCGTCGATACCAGCCTCACGAACCCGGGGGCCGATGGCGTCCCGGTGCCCATGAGCCCGGTCGCGCCCGATCGCAGTGAGGTCGATCCGCGTCATGAGTTCGCGGATGTGGACTGGCAGCTGTACGGGGCGCCAGCCGGAACCGGGCTGCGGCCCATCCGACTCAATGGCTTCGCCAACCGGGGCTTTCCCCAGGCGATGCAATGCGCGAGCCCCGCCCGCGTGCCGGTGCTGACGCATCTGGCCAGGAACTTCGTGGTGTGTGATCGCTGGTTTTCGTCCATGCCCGGTCCGACCTGGCCGAACCGCTTCTTCGTGCATGCCGGATCTTCGGGGGGTCTCACCAACAGCCCCTCGGACCTCGACAGCCTCGGGGCGATGGTCTGGTCGAAGGTGAGCTTCTCGTTCGAGCACGGCACGCTCTACCAGGCCCTCACCCGTGCCGGACGCCGCTGGCGCATCTATCACGGGGATGATTTTCCGCAGGTCTGCGCCATCGACTCCATGCCTTCGGTCTTCGTTGCCGAGCCCGGCACGTTCCGCCCGCTCGATGCCTTCGCGGACGATGTCGGGCGCGGCGATGCCGCAGACTTCACCTTCATCGAACCGGATTACGGCATTCTTTCGGACTTCCGCGAGGGCAACAGTCAGCATCCCTGCGGTTCGCTGGCCGCAGGCGAAGCCCTGCTGGCGAGCGTCGCCAGCGCCGTCATGGGTTCACCCCTGTGGCAGAATTCGCTGCTCATCGTCGTCTACGACGAGCACGGGGGTTTCTACGACCAGTTCCCGCCACCGGAAGGGTGCGTGCCGCCCGGTGACGAACCGCTGAACGCCGACAAGGCCAAGGATCCCGGCCTGCCGTTTGCCTTCGACCGCTACGGCATCCGGGTGCCCGCGGTGCTGGTTTCCCCGGCGCTCAAACCGGGGGTGTCCCACGAGGTCTACGATCACAGTTCGGTGATCCGCACGGTGTTCGATGTCTTCGGGCTGCCGGGCCAGTTGACCGATCGGGATGGCAACGCGACGTCGCTCGAGCCGCTGCTCGGCGATGCCGTGCAGGGCGCCCCGCAGCCTTTGCCGGTTCCGGCAGCGCCGGCCGTCGCGACGCCGGGGGCGACCGTCCCCGCCCCGCCGCCCCCGTCGCTGGATGGGTTCGTGCGCATCGCCGCCCAGATCCATCACGCCCTGCTCACCTACCAGGCCGCCGGGAGCCTGCCCGCGCCGGACCTGCATGCCGCCATCGATCCCGCCGATGACCTCAACTACCTGCCGAACCTGCCCCAGACCCCGAACCCGGATGAAAGCCGCGCCTATATCGCGCACGTCGCAGGGCTCATCAGGGCCCACCGCCAGCGGCAGCGGCAGCCAGGAACGCGCGCACCAGCGGCGGCAGCTCGCCCCTGAGGGCCGCCCGCTCGGGCTGGGACAGCGTGGTCACGAAGAACGGATGTCCGCGCAGCTCGAGCGCCCGGATCTCCCCCTGAGGCGAGCGCGCCGCGACCTGCAGGTCCCCGGCCGTCAGCTCGGCGGTGAAGGCGGGGTTGAGGCCGTACCGGCAGCGGTAGCCCTCGATGATGTCCTCGCGTCCATAGGCGGCGCGGATCCGAGTGCCGGGCAGCAGCCTGATGGATTCGGTGGCTTCGACGAGGGTGCATTCCAGCAGCGAGATCACCGGCCGGGCCGCGTCCGGCGTACTCGAGCACCGCGTGCTGCAGTCCGCCACAGGTTGCCAGGAACGGCCGCCGGTGTTCGCGGGCGAATCGGATCGCGAGCAGCGCGCCCTCGAGGCTGCGGTACGGGCTGCCCGGCACGCACCACAGCCCCTCGAACGGGGCAAGCCGCGCGGACGTTGCAAGGTCATCGGTCCGGAGCCACTCGAAGCTGACTTCCGTGCCGCGCTCGCCGGCCGCCCGCTGGAGGGCGCCCGGAATGGCCTGATGCGCCGGAATGCGCGCATCGAAGTCGCCGATCAGGCCGATGCGGATCACGCGGGTCCTGCTCTATATGTCCGAGAGCTCCGGCCGCTGCCCGGCGCTCACCTGTCCGCGGGGCATGACGGCCGAGGAGTACGGCATGGCGATCCGGCCGGCCGCATCCACCGCGATCAGGCCGCCGCTGCCGCCGACGGTCTTCAGGTGTGCGATGACCTCGCGGGCCGCGACCTCGAGCGGGCTGCCGCGGTAGCGGAGGCGCGCGCTCACCTCGCTCGCCACCGTGAACCGGATGAAGAACTCCCCGTCGCCGGTCGCGGACACGGCGCACAGGCCGCTTTCCGCGAAAGTGCCGGCGCCGATGATGGGGGAGTCGCCGATGCGTCCGAAGTGCTTGTTGGTGAGGCCGCCGGTGGAAGTGCCGGCGGCGAGATGGCCGTGGACATCCAGTGCCACCGCGCCCACCGTGCCGGCCGGCGCCCGCGCCGCCTCGAGATCCCGGCGGCGCCGTCCGGTGATGAAGTAGGACGGCGGCACCAGGGCCACTCCCTCCTCCAGCGCGAACTGCTCGGCGCCCGCCGCGCCCAGCAGCACGTGCCTGCCGTCATCCATCACCCGCCGCGCGAGGTCGATGGGATTCGCGATGTGCCGCAGGCCTGCGACGGCGCCGACCCGCCGGCCGTTGCCATCCATGAGGCTGGCGTCCAGTTCCGCGAAGCCCTCGTGGTTCAGGACCGCGCCGCGACCGGCGTTGAGAACGCCGCTGTCCTCGAGCACGCGCACGGCGGCCTGGACCGCATCGAGGCTACCACCCTGCGCCTCGAGGATGGCGGCGCCCGCCGCCAGCGCACCACTCATGGCCTCGTGGCGCCGGGCCCGTTCGCTCTGCGGCAGGTCCCTCGGCGTGCCCGCGCCGCCGTGGATGGCCAGCGCCCACCGGGATTGCGGCTCAGCCCTGCCTGCGTCTATGTTGGTTTGCATCGGCCCGATCGTAGACCTACGGAGTGTCACGTCAAATGAAACGATTTGCCTGCGGTGCGCTGCTCCTGGGTACGGTCATGGCGACCGCCGCGACCGCGGCCGAACACTTCGACCCGGCGGAGACCTTCGCACGGCTGACGCTGCCGGAGTCGGTGAACGGTGAGCGCGGACCCGATGGGGCCCCGGGGCCGGCCTACTGGCAGAACCGCGCCGACTACTCCATCCGCGCGCGGCTGCTGCCCGCGACCCGGGAACTTTCCGGCGATGAGCTCATCACGTATACGAACAACAGCCCGCAGCGGCTCGGGAGTCTGTGGCTGCAGCTCGATCAGAACATGTACCGCGCCGACGCCCGCGCCGCGGGGAGCCGCGCGCTGCTGGCGGCCCGGCTGCACCTGCCCCTTGCCGACGCGGTCACCCAGGGCTTTGGCCTCGATGCCGTCGAGGTCGAGAGGGGCGGCAAGCGTTCGCCGGCGGACACCCTGGTGAGCGACACGCGATTGCAGATCAGGCTGGCTCAGCCGCTGCCGCCCCACGGCACGGTGCGCCTGCACATCCGCTACCACTACACCGTGCCGGGCGTCGGCGGCGGCCGCACGGGCTGGGTGGCCTCCAGGAATGGCGACATTTACGCCATTGCCCAGTGGTATCCGCGCATGGCGGTCTTCGACGACCTGCGCGGCTGGGACACGCTGCCGTACATCGGCGCCGAGTTCTATCTCGAGTACGGTGATTTCGATTACTACCTCACCGTGCCTTCGGACATGCTGGTGGTCGGGTCCGGCGAACTGGTGAACCCGCAGGATGTGCTCACCGGGGCGGAACGCGCGCGGCTCGAGCGCGCGCGGCACTCGGACGCGACGGTCATGATCCGCGGGCCCGCGGACGTGGCCGATGCCGCCGCCCGTCCGCGGCGCAGCGCGGAGCTGACCTGGCATTTCAGGATGCACCAGACACGCGACGTGGCGTTCGCGGCCTCGCGGGCCTTCATCTGGGACGCCGCCCGCATCAACCTGCCGGATCACAAAACGGCCCTCGCCATGTCGGTGTACCCGGTCGAAAGCGCCGGCGAGTCGGCCTGGGGCCGCTCCACGCAGTACTTCAAGGACGCGGTCGAGCACTTCTCGCAGCGCTGGTACCCCTATCCCTGGCCGGTCGCCGTCAATGTCGCAGGTCCGGTGTCGGCCATGGAATATCCGGGCATGGCCTTCGACGAACTGCACGATGCGGGCAAGACGCTGTTCATCTACAGCGCCCACGAAATCGGCCACAGCTGGTTCCCGATGATCGTCGGCACGAACGAACGCCGCGACACCTGGATGGATGAGGGCTTCAATACCTTCATCGACATCTTCGAGTCCGACGATTTCAATCACGGCGAGTTCGGCCCGAAGCGCGACAACGAATACGCGGCAGGCGGCGGCAACCCGGTCGAGGAAATCCAGGGCGTTCTCAAGGACCCCGCGGCGCCGGTGCTGCTGACCAACGGCGATGCCATCGGCCAGAAGTACTCGCACACGGTGAGCTACTTCAAGTCGGCCCTCGGCCTGACGCTGCTGCGCGAGCAGATACTGGGACCGGCCCGGTTCGATTACGCATTCCGCAAGTTCATCCGGGACTGGGCCTACCGGCACCCCTCGCCGTCGGACTTCTTCCGCACCATGGACAGCGCGGGCGGGGAGGACCTGTCCTGGTTCTGGCGCGGCTGGTACTTCAACAACTGGGACCTGGATCTCGCGGTCACCCACGTCACCTACACCGACGGCGATCCGGCCCGGGGGGCGACCGTGAGCCTCGCCAACCGCGATCGGCTGGTGATGCCGGCGACCCTGCAGGTCGTCTACGCCGATGGCACCCGCCGCCGCATCCCGGTGCCGGTGGAAACCTGGCTGACGCAGCGCGAAGCACAGATTGCCCTGGGCGGCGGCGGACCCATCACCGAGGTCACCGTCGATCCCGACCAGGTCCTTCCCGACGAGGACCGCAGCAACAACACGCTCCAGGGTCCCTTCTAGGGAATGCGCCGTTCCAGCTGCCGGGCGAGCTCCGCGATGTCCTGCAGGTCCTCGGCACCGATCTCGGTTTCGTCGACCGGCGGGGCCGCAGGGCGCGGGCCGTGGGCAACGCCGGGAGGCGCCGGGGATGTCATCGGCCTTGGAGTGGGAGACGGCGTCGGCGTCGCGGCCGGCGCAGGTGCCTTCGGCGGCAGGACCCAGTCCCGATGGCCTTCCATCCAGCGCTGGTAGCGATCGAAGGACCACATGCCCTCCTCGCCCCCCGACTGGATGACGTTGGCCAGGTGACCGAACTGGCCGGCGCGGAGGGTGCCCTTGGCGGCCGAGCTGCTCAGCAGCAGTTCACAGCGGGGGACCCGCAGCTGCTGCGCGCTCAGGAACTCCAGCCGCTGGCACAGCACCCCCACCAGGCAGTCGGCGAGCTGGGCCCGGATGTTGCCCTGGATGTCCGGGGCGAAGGACATGCAGATGCGGCTGAGCGCCTCGGCGCAGCTGGCCGAGTGCATGGTGGCCAGGACCAGGTGGCCGGTCTCCGCCGCATTCAGGGTCAGCCGCATCACCTCGGGCGTGCGCATCTCGCCGATGACCAGCACGTCCGGATTCTCGCGCAGGGCATCGATGATCGCCTGCTCGAAACTCGGGGAGTGGGTCGGAATCTCGCGCTGGCGGATGAACGAGCGGCGATTGGCGAAAAGGTATTCCAGGGGGCTTTCGAGACTGATGATGTTCGCGGCCCGCGCGCCGTTGATTTCCTCGATCAGCGCGGCCAGCGTCGTCGACTTGCCGCATCCGGTGGGTCCGGATATGACCACGAGGCCGGTCGTGGCCTCGGTCAGGCGATGCAGGTCGGGGTGCAGGTTGCAGGACTTCAGGTCCTTGATGGAGGGCGTCAGCAGCCGTACGGCCAAGGCCACGCCCCGGATCGTGCGGTAGACGTTGATCCGGCACCGCGTACCGCCCATGTCCAGGGAGACATCGCCCGAGCCGCGCGACTGGAAGCCGGCCCAGCCCTCCTCCCCGAGAAGTTCGCGCGCGGCCCGCGAGATCTCCGCCGCGCTCGCCAGCTCTGATGTCGGCTGCAGCGCACCGCGGATGCGGTAGGCGAGCGCGCTGCCGGCTTCGGCGTGCAGGTCGCTCGCCCCGAGATCCCGTCCGCGAAGGATCCAGTCCCGAAGGTTCAAAAATCGCGGGCCAGCGCCCGATCGATCGCCGCGCGCGGCGAGCGGCCTTCGACGTAGAAGCTGTGCCACGCGTCCCAGTCGACCTCGTCGATCTGAATGGACCGTAGGACGCCGCTTACGTCCGCACGCAACAGCGCCAGCACCGCGCGTTGCCACTGTATCCAGCTCGGCAGGTTCGCATTATCCGCCGGTGCGGAAAACTGTTGCTGATCCATCTGCGTCACCTGTATTCCCTTTTTGCAGTTGGAGTGTATCGACGAATCGAAGGTTCCTGCGGAAAAATTCTGCGCGATGTGGCGACGCAAACGCAACTGCGGCAGGTAACGAAAACTGCGCGCAATCGTAACGCAGTGGCAACACTTCTGTAGTGTCCGGTGACCGACTTCAAGAAATCATCCTTGACGAGCGCGTCGCGCCGCTCGAGGCCAGCGCGCTGCTGTTGCAACGGCAACAGCAGTCGATGAATGGCGCGCGACCCCGCGAAGACGGATCTGCCGAGCTTGCGGTTGCGGGATGAAGCGCGGAGACATCGAGGCGCGTCCATTAAGTTAAGTTGCGCGGCTCGCGCGCGCCGTTCGACTGAAGGTCCGTCGAATCCCCATACAGTACCGTTCGCGAGCATTTGCTGTATGACCCGGCCTGTGGTGTACGTTTCCTCCCCGTGACTTCTCCTCCCTCATTGCCGCCGCTCTATTACCTGAGAAATTTCCGAGTGGCGCTGGCAACCCTCGCCGAGCGTTATGCCGGGCTGCTCAGCCTCGAGGAAAGCGGCTTCATCGAGCACTTCGGTCGGCTGCCCGAGCCCACGCAATGCCTCGTGGCCCGCCTTGCGATGCGCAAGGGCCCGCACTTTCGCCGTGCGACGCTGCGGTACGCGGAAATCCCGGACCTGGAGGCAGCGCTGCAGGGCCTCGTTGCGCTGGGTTGGCTGGATTCCGATCCGCGGCTCTCCGCGCAGGACCTGATGCAGGTGCTCAACGGTGAAGAGCTGCGCCTGGCCGTGGGCTTCCATCGCCCGCGGGCGCCGAGCCCTGCCTTGCCGACTGTGCGCCATCCCCAACTTGCGCTGCCCCTCGACGAGCAGCCGGTGGTTCACCGCTCGCTATCCGACTGGAATGCGCAGCTGGCAGGCGCCGTGGTGCACCTGTGTGTGGATCCGCTCATCAGGCGCCTGCAGCTGCTGTTCTTCGGCAACGATCACCAGTCCTGGGAGCAGTTCGTGCTGGTGGACCTCGGGGTGAACCGCTATGAGCCTGTCGCTCTCGACGACGGCGCCAGGGCATTCCACAGCCGCGACGAGATCGAGCACTACTATCGGTTGCAGGACTGCCGGGCCCGTCTCGACGCCGGCGAACCGGCCGGCGCGGTGCGAGAACACGCAGCGGCGCTGCACTCCATGAGCGGCTGGCTGGGTTGCCGGTTCATGCAGCTGCATGTCCGCATTGGCGAACGGCTCGAGGCCGAAGGCAAGCCGGATGAGGCGCTGCGCAGCTACCGCGAGGGGGGTGGCCTCGAAGGCATGGTGCGGGCAGTGCGGTTGCAGACGCGCCTGGGCCGGCACGCGCAGGCGCAGCGCGACGCGCTCGCCGTGCGGCAGCACGCCTGCAGCGAAGCCCAACGGGAAGCGATCGAGCGGGCCCTGTCGCGCAGGAAGCGGCGCCCTCCTCCGGAGGGTCTGGAGGTGATCGGGCTCGAGGTCCCGCAAGGCAGGCCGCGGCAGCGCATCGAGATCGCGGCCGCCGAGCGACTCACGCAGCCGGGTGCTCCGGTGTTCTATGTGGAGAACTCGCTCCTGACATCGCTGTTCGGCCTGTGGTGCTGGGAGGCGCTGTTCGCTCCCGTCCCGGGGGCCTTCTTCCACCCCTTCCAGTCCGGTCCGGCGGACCTGCACACGCCGGAGTTCCGGGCCCGCCGTGAGCCGCAGTTCAGCCGATTGCTCGATCTGCTCGGCGCCGGGCCCCACGAGCCGCTGATCTGGCAACGGTACCGGGCGAAGGCCGGGATCCGGACGCACTTCGTGCACTGGAACAAACTCCGGCCGCCGCTGCTGCGGCTGGCACTGGGCTGCATACCCGCCGCGCACCTGAAAGTGTGTTTCGAGCGACTGCTGGAGGACCTCAGGGAAAACGCCGCCGGACTGCCGGACCTGGTTCAATTCTGGCCGACCCAAAGGCGCTATCGACTCATCGAGGTCAAGGGTCCGGGGGATCGCCTGCAGGACAACCAGCGCCGCTGGTTCCGGTTCTTCGCGCGGCACGGGATACCGGCCGCGGTCTGCCAGACCCGTTGGGCGGGTGCGGACCGACGGCCGGCTGCTTAGAATCCCTGTTCACCGGCCCTTGCTTCGCCGGGCACACGAGGATGGTCACTCACCGGTATCGTGCAGATCTTCAACCTGCACGAAGCCCATGGTGACTATCATCCCGCATCGATCGTGGAGAAGCTTTCCTCGGTTCACAAGGACCAGGTGTTCGCCTTCGGTGATCACCACGAACCACCTCCCGACGCGGACAAGCCGGGGGCGCGCCCACTCCAGGGTCCTGCGCACGATCATGACGAACATGACGACAGGACTTCGGTGGCGACCTACCTGCTCAAATGGTTCTTCACCCTCGTGGCAGGGTGCCTGATCGTCTCCACGGCCTTCGGCATCTGGATGGGACTGACCCAGATCCGTGCCCGGCGATTGGCCTGGAGCCTGCTCATCGTCGGCACGCTACTGCCGGTCGCGCTGCTCGCCGGCGCGCCGTAGTCGAGCGTCGGCCGCGCAGCGAAACCCGATTTCGCCCGAGCGATCGCGGGCCGGGGCCATCAGCAGCAGTTTGCCATGCTGGTCGTTGCGGTAGGCCTGCGGGAAGTACCAGGGCGCTCCCTGCGGCAGATAGGCGCTGCCGCCGCGCAGGATGGCGGCGCGGGTGTGCTCGTCCTCGAATTCGTTGGTCCACTGCCAGACGGTCCCGACCATGTCCATGACACCGAAGGGACTGGCGCCCGACGGATGGGCCGCCACCAGGGCGGGCGGCGCTGCCGTGCGGCCCGTGGTGATCGCCGGGACGGCATCGGCTTGCCAGGCATTGCCCCACGGGTACGGCCGTGCGTCGGTGCCCTGAGCCGCATACTGCCACTCCCATTCGTTCGGCAGCCGTTTCCCGGCCCAACGCGCGTAGGCGCGGGCGTCTTCGAGTGAAACCCACGTGACCGGTCGCTCGGCCCAACCGTCGGGGAAATTGCCGTGGATCCAGTGCTTGAGGAAATTCGCATCATCCTTGGGGTGATAGCCGGTGGCATCGACGAACTTCTTGAACTGCCGGTTGGTGACGGGCGTGCGATCGATGAAGAACGGCTGGATCCGCATCACATGATCATGGAAGCGGCGCGGCGTCGGTTCCCACTCGTACTGCACATCGACGCCCGCCCGGTCGCCCCCTTCGACTTCCACTCCCATGACCCTGAACCGGAACTCCCCTCCGGGGATTCGGATCATGCCCGGCGGCGCCTGGGCGTACGTTCGCGTGGCCGCGATCGGCACCATCGTCTGGGAGAGGGGCTTCCAGCTGCCATCCAGACTCGCCAGGGGCGCCGCGCTCATCGACTGCATCGCCGTCATCAGGGCCTGGAGCGACGAACCGGGTTGCCCGTGGACCGCCAGCACCGCCCCGTAGCCGTGGGCTTCGATCGGGAATGACAGTATCGCCTCGTCCGCCCGGATGTCCGGGTGCAGCTCGCGTCCGTGGTAGAGATCGAACCAGCGTACGCCGGCCCGCGCAGGCACTCTCAGTTGCTCGCCGTCGATGTCGTACTCAGTGCGGTTCACCAGCGTCCACACCACCTGGTCCGCATGCGGCCAGCGGCTTGCGAATACGCCACGGCTGGCCGTGGGATAGAAGGGTTCCCACTCGGCACTCGTCAGGAAATCAGCGACGCCGCGCTCGAGCGTCGCGACGCGGCGCGCGGCCTCCGCATCGCGGGGCGTGATGCCGTTCCAGATTCCCCACACGTTCTCCCAGCTCTCCCAGCCCTCGCCGTTGAAGAATGCGTACTGCAGATCATCGGTCTTGGAACGGCTCCAGCGGTCCGACACGTTGACCATGTGCCGCGGTTCGAGCCAGCGGTACCGGTCCACCTTGGGAACGGACTCGAAACTGTAATAGCCCCACGACATCACGTTCCACGACAGGGCCTCGTCCGGCATCGGCAGTTCCGGCTGGAAGGCGAGCGGATGGCCGGTCCGTTCCGCCGCGGTCACGAAGCTCAGTGGCACGCCATCTTCGGTGTCACCATTCATGCCATCGGCACCGATGTCCGTCATCAGTCGGCCCAGCAATTCGGACCACGGTGCTCCGGGGTCCTGGGTGCCGGAGTCCCACGGCATGATGGGAAACAGCACCCGCACCCCGCGCCGATGGAAGTCCTCGACCATACCCCTGACGCCATCGCGTCCGCCCGGCATGCTGAGCAGCATCTGGACCTGGTTGCGGTCGTCGATGCCCATGTTGGGGTACGTCGGCCAGACCAGCACCGCATCGACGCCGCCATAGCGCTTCGTGAGGTCCGCGAGCAGACGGTCGACCGTGTAGTGCCCCGCCCGGGGGTCGTAGAGATAACGGTCCTCCACCATCACCTGCGGCTGGATGAATGCGCTCTGGGTCCATCTGAGGCGCGCGTCACGGTAGCGCTCGTCGTCCAGTCCCACCTTGATCCGGCGTTCGCGGCGCCAGGCGCTGAGCTCGGCGAGCCATCGGGCATGACTGTCGGCCTCGCACTCCTTCCACGCGACGGCCACTCCCGGGAACTGCAGGCACTGCGGGCCGCTGATCATGCTTTGCGTGAGCTGCTGCGAGGGAATCGCGGGGCCGGAGGATTGGCCCATGGCGGACAGGGATCCGAGCACGGCCACTGCGCCCAGCCACGGCATCGCCTTGCCGGTCTGCGTCATCACCCAGGACCGCCGTTCCTGAAAAGCGCGTCGATTGCGGCGCGCATCGGCATCGAGGGCTGGGCGCCCGGCCGCGTGACCGACAGCGCCGCGGCGGCGGCCGCGAAGCGGGCCGCCTCGATCGCGCCGCGGCCTTCGGACAGGCCGACGGCGAAAGCGCCATTGAAGGCGTCGCCGGCCCCGGTGGTATCCACCGCCGTCACCGGCACGACCGGGATGTGGACGGGCTCGCCGTCGTGGGCCAGCACGTAGGCCCCGCGGGAAGACATCTTCAGGATCACGTTGCGTGGACCCATGGCGCGCAGCGCCTGCAGCGCGGCGATCGGATCGGGCGCGTCGCTGCCCAGCAGCGTGCAGGCCTCGCGCTCATTGGGCGTGATCCAGTCCGTCAATCCGAGCAGCTCGCGCGGCAGCGGCTGGGCCGGCGCCGGATCGAGCACGAAGACGGCGCCCATGGCCCGGGCCTGCGCGGCGGCGCGGAGGACGCCCTCGAGCGGCGTTTCCAGCTGGGCCAGCACGTATCCGGGATGCGTCAGCTGCGCCATCACGGCATCGATGGCGGCACCATCCAGGCGACTGTTTGCGCCCGGCGCCACCACGATGTGGTTCTCGCCGTTCGCCGCCGTCACGATCAGGGCGACACCCGAGGGTCCGTCGACCTGGCCGATGGTGGCCGTGTCGACGCCGGCGGCGGCGAGTTCCCCCACCAGCCGCGCGCCGAAGGCATCGGTCCCGACGCGGCCGAGCATGGCCACCGTGCCACCCGCCCGCGCCGCGGCGACGGCCTGGTTGGCACCCTTGCCGCCGCAGAACGTCTGGAAATCATGGCCCAGGATCGTCTCCCCCGGACGGGGCAGCTGCTCCGCGGCGACCACCAGGTCGACGTTGGCGCTGCCCACGACGAGGATCGAGGGACGCCGCACGTCAGTTCTTCCCGAACAGGGGCGCCACGGCCACTGCGGTCAGGCCCGCGATGAACAGGACGAACATCGGCGCCAGCAGGCGCCTGGAATCGGGCGGCGCGTGCGCGAATTCACGCCAGACGAACACTCCCCAGGCGGCCGAGATCATGGTGGCCCCCTGCCCCATGGCGTACGAGGCCGCCGGTCCGACGATGGCGGCGTGCGCCGCCACGAACGAACTCAGGGCGCCGAGTCCCCAGATGGCGCCGCCGGCGATGCCCGCGAGATGTTCCCGGGCGCCTGCCGCGAAGTATTGCGACAGGGACGTGGGCGCATCGCCGGTGATCGGGCGTCGCATCAGGTAGAAGTTCACGGGAACCGCGCAGGCCAGCACGCCGAGCGCGAACACGAAGGCGACGGTATAGGGGCCGAGGCCCGTGGGCCCCGAGGAAGCGCGGGTGACCAGCGGAAAGAAGCTGCCCATCAGCAGGCCGCACACGACGGCGAGGCCCAGGCCGCGCGCCTTGCGTCCGGCCGTGGGGTCGCGCCGCCTGAACGCGATGGCGTCGACGACGATGGCGGCACTCACCACCGCCACCCCGCCGAACAGCAGCAGCGGATTTCCGGCCGGGGCGAGCACGTAGTTGAGGATCACGCCGACGATCAGCGCAAGGCCGATGCCGACGGGAAATGCCACCGCGAGTCCGGCAATCGAGATGGCCGCCACGAGCAGCAGGTTCGCCACGTTGAAGACCGCCCCTGCCGCCAGGGCATAGCCGACACTGTCGGCGGAGGCGGTGTGGAGGTTGTGCGTGAACGAATTAAGGCCGCTGTCCGTGGATCCCAGCGTCAGGCCCACCACGACGGTGATGACAAGCAGGCCGATCACATAGTCCCAATAGAAAAGCTGGAATGGCCAGGCCGGCACGACCTTCATGGTGTTGGCCCACGATCCCCAGCACAGCATCGCGGCCATCATCAGACACAAGGCGGCGCCATAGGTTTGTGGCACGTACATGATCGCCCCTCCCGTCCCGCGGTCACCCCATTGTACGGCTACGCTCAGGATGGGGCCGCGTCGATCATTATGTCCAGTCGTCGTGGACCAGAGTGAGTCCGCGCGCACATCGGCGGCTGCGATAAAGGAGTAGTTTCATGGCACACCGAACGGGGGGAAACGCGACGTATTGAGCGCACGCGACATGGACGTTACTGGACTCTTCAACATCGATTTTTCCCTGCTGTTTCAGGCCTGCCCGGACGTGCTGCTGGTGCTCGCGCCGGATGCCCGGTTCACGATGATCGCGGCGACCGATGCCCGCCTCGAGGCGACCCATACCACCCGCGCGACCCTCGGCCAGGGCCTCTTCGACGTCTTTCCCGACAATCCGGGCGACCCGGATGCGAACGGCACGGGCAACCTCCGCGCATCGCTCGAGCGGGTCCTCAAGACCCGTCAACCCGACACCATGCCGGTGCAGCGGTACGACATCCGCGGTACCAGCGGTGAATTCGAAAGCCGCTACTGGAGCCCGAAGAACATCCCGGTGCTGTCGCCCGCCGGCGAGGTGCTCTACATCCTGCACCGCGTCGAGGATGTCACGGACCTGGTCCGCGCCAGCGAACTGGGGGAGGCCCTGCGAGGCCGTACGCAGGCCATGGAGCGCGAGGTCATCCGCCGCAGCCAGGAGCTGGAGGTTGCGCTCGGTTCGCTGCGCGAATCCAACCTCAGGCTCTCGCAGCTCGATTCTGCCAAGACCGTCTTCTTCGACAGCATCAGCCAGGAATTCCGCACGCCGCTGGCGCTCATCCTGGGAACCCTGGAGGAGGAACTCGCGGTCACGAACAAGGCGCTGCCCGCCCAGAGCCGGATCCAGCTGCGGGTCGCGCATCGCAACAGCCTGCGGCTGCTGAAGCTCGTCAACACGCTGCTCGACTTCTCGCGCATCGAGGCCGGCCGGATGCAGGCGCACTATCAGCCGACCGATCTCGCGCGGCTCACCGCGGAGCTCGCGGGCAACTTCCAGTCCGTCGTCCACCGCGGCGGTGTCACGCTCAACGTCGATTGCCCACCGCTGCCCGAAGCGGTCCACGTGGACCGCGCCATGTGGGAGAAGATCGTCCTCAACCTGCTCTCCAATGCATTCAAGCACACGACCGCGGGCAGCATCACCGTCTCGCTGCGTGCCCGCGGTGATCGCGTGCAACTTGACGTCGAGGACACCGGGGCGGGCATCGCCGCGGCGGACCTGCCGCAGCTGTTCGACCGCTTCCGCCGCCTGCAGCCGGCCGCGGCCCGCTCGCACGAAGGCACCGGCCTCGGCCTGCCGCTGGTGCAGGAGCTGGTGAAGCTGCATGCCGGAGACATTGCCGTCGACAGCGCGCCCGGCCGCGGCAGCCGCTTCACGGTCACACTGAAGTCCGGCGTGGCCCACCTGCCGGCCGAGCACGTCGGCACCAATCCTGAAACGTTCGCCCCCGGACGCTGCTCCGCACCGTACGTCGAGGAGGCGCTGAACTGGACCGCGCCAGCGGGGGTCGGCGCGGCCGTCGAACCGGACGCGGGCCCTGCCGTCCCGGCGTGGCGGCCGCCGCGCGCCCGCATCCTGTGCGTGGACGACAATCCGGACATGCGCGCCTACGTCGCGCGGCTCCTGAGGCGATCGTTCGAGGTGACCGAAGCGGGCGACGGTCAGGAGGCGCTGGAGTTGGCGCTGGCCGCGCCGCCGGACCTGGTGCTCTCGGATGTCATGATGCCGCGGCTGGACGGTTACGGGCTGCTGCGGGCCCTGCGCGCGGACAGCCGCACCCGCCGCCTGCCGATCATTCTGCTCTCGGCCCGCGCCGGTGATAATGCGACCATCACGGGTCTGGATGCCGGGGCCGACGACTATCTGGTGAAGCCCTTCGCCGCACGCGAACTGCTGGCGCGGGTGCGCACGCACGTCGAGCTCGCCTGGCAGCGACGGGCCTGGGAGAACCAGCTGGAGCAGCAGGTCAGCGGGCGCACGGCCGAACTCGAGGCGCAGGTGCGCCGCCTGGAGCTGCTGGCCCGCCTCACGCGTGGCATGGCCGAATGTCGCGACCTGGACGGCATGTTCCGGTTCGCAGTCCGCGCCATCGAGGAGGCCCTGCCGGCCGATGCCTGCTGGATCGGGCCTGCTGCCGCGCTGTCCCCAGCGCCGCAGTCCGAGCCGCTGCCGCCGGAACTGGCGGGACTCGGGCTGCGTGCAGTCGTCACGGTGCCGCTGCGGGCGCAGAATGAGGATCAGGGCGTGCTGCTCGTCGCCCGGCGCGCTGCCGAGAGTTTCAGCAGCATGGAGCGCGAGTTCCTGCGCCAGCTGGGGGAGCATGTCGCGATCGCGACGCGCCACGGTCGGCTGAACGAAACGCTGCAGGCCGCCTGCGATGAGCTGCAGCTGACCCAGCCGGCCAGGCGCCCTGCGCAGCGCGCCGCCTCGGCCGAAACCGATGCCGGACCGACCGCCGAATCGATGGCCTGCCGGACCTGATCAGGCGCCGGTGACCCGGTCGCGCCCTTCGCGCTTGCTGCGATAGAGCGCGGCGTCCGCCTGGTTCTGCAGGCGCGTGGCCAGGTCCAGGGCATCCTCCGCCACCGCCGGGACGCCCGCGACGCCAAAACTCGCCGTCACCACGATGCCGCCGCGGCTGATGCTGAACGGCGTGGAACGGATCTGCTCCCGGATTTCGTTGGCCACGCGGATGGCCTCCTCCGGATGCGTTTCCGGCAGCACGATGGCGAACTCTTCGCCGCCGACCCGCGCGATCCAGTCGACACCGCTGCGGACGCACTTCTGCACGCGCGCGCCGAACTCGACCAGGACGGCATCGCCCGCGGCGTGGCCATAGGTATCGTTGACGGTCTTGAAGTGGTCGATGTCGCACATGCTCAGCGACAACGGATGGCCATAGCGCGCGGCATGCCCCACCTCGAGCGGGAAATGGCGCGCGAAGAAATGGCGGCTGGCCACTTTCGTCAGCGGGTCGGTGGTCGAGAGCTTGCGGTGCTCGTGGATGACCCGGCGCAGCGACACTTCCATGTGGGCCGTGCGCCTGGCGATCTTCAGTCGCGCCAGCACCATGGCCGGCTCGCCCGCCCGGGGAATGCAGTCATCCGCGCCCGCGGCGATGCCCGCCGCGAAGTCGGCATCGGTGCTGCCGGTCAGGATGACCAGATAGCTCTCCGGGCTCAGCGCCCGCAGGCCGCGCGTCATCTCGTGATCGTCGGTCACGACGATGGCCGAAGGTTCGCTGCGCAGGTGCTCGAGCACGGCACCGGGGCCATCCGGCGCCTGCGCCGGCATGCCCTCCGCGGCCAGCAGCGCACACAACTGCGCACGGGCCGCGGCGTCGTTCGCGACAATGAGGATATCCGGGGGCGGCGTGAGACATAATAGTTCGTCTACCGTGTCCGTCCGTCCCCGCTCGATTGGCTTCTCAGCCAGGACCGCCTGCCGCTCCAGTAATCCCGGAGCGATGCGCATCGTGTTCTCACCGCTTGACCCCATCCGCCCACGCTGCCAGAACTTGGCCTGCGCATCATTGAGGTAGCTCACAGGGCTGCCGCAATGCACGGCGATTTACCTATAATTGCCGTTCCGTAACGGGAGCGAAACATGGCGAAGAAGGTGTGCGTCGTGGTAGGCGTGGGACCCGGCAACGGCGCGGCGCTGGCACGGCGCTTCGCGAAGGAAGGCTACGCGGTGGCACTGCTGGCGCGCACCACCGAGACCAGCGCCCCGCTGG
>DATJTJ010000149.1:0-5302 GCA_035503515.1 Steroidobacteraceae bacterium | reverse complement strand
GCCTGTGTTCCAGGACGATACGCCGGCCGCCCTCTGCTCCTGGTCGGTGCGCGGCGGAAAGAGTCCTGCGGCGATCGCCCGTGCCATCTGTTCGAGCTGACCCGCAAAATCCTGCGGTGACGGCTGTGCAGTCCCCGGCTCGCTCCACGCCGGAAGACCGCCGAGTACGCCGGCGAGCGCCACCCGGGCCCTCCCCTGCGCACTTCCCATGGCGAGACCCAGGGCGCGCGTCACACGCGCGGCATTCGCCCGGTCGTCGTCGATCCCGACCAACCGTATGCCCGCATCGGGTGCCTGCAGCGTGACGAAGGCGAACGCCCCATCCAGGGCGGTATTCATCATGGCAAGGGTGCCGGCGATGGAACCGCAGGCCGAGAGCCCCCCGTCGACGGGGACTCCCGCGGTTTCAACCAACGCCGTGGTCACCAGGCCCCCCATGGAGTCCCCCCAGGCGAGGGTCAGATCCGGTTTCCGAACCCGGGCCGTGAATTCCGTCAGGACCTGGCGCTGGTCGGGCACCGCCTCGGCGATGGCCCAACCGCCGCGGGCGTAGGACGAAGCGGCCAGCGCGTAGCCCTTCGCCAGAAGCCACTCCTGCAGGCCTGCAGGCGCGAGTTGCGGAGGTTTGACCTCGGGGCTGTAGCCGTGGCTATAGAGCAGCAGTGTGCCGTTCCAGTGGTCCGGCACTTGCGCGCGCCACAAGGCCCCATCGGGGAAGCGGCCTTCGAGCGATTCTGCGGTCGCCCCCCAGGCCATACCTACGCCCAGGAGGAACGAGGCCACCAGGGCAAGCAGCATATGGCCTGGAGCCGATCCGGCTCTAGCGACCGTCGGCGGTGAGCCCGGCCCAGCCATACACCTCCGCCATCAGCGCCGCGACGGTCTCTGGCAGATCCTCGCCCGCCAGATCCTGACTGGGGACGTAGCTCGTCAGGCCCAGCACGTAGCACAGTAACCGGTAGGACTTCCGATACTGCGCGACATCTTGCGCCAGCACCGTCAAGGATTGTCCGGGCATGGAGGCGGTGAGTTCATCGCGCGCGTACGTCGCATCCAAAAAGCAAATGCGCCAGGCGCCATTCCTGCGCTCCAGACGATACAGAAGCCGCGCGTGGCTGGAGAGCTGTGCCTCCACGCCCCTGATCACGGTGGGTATGTCGATGATCGCCGGTAGACTCGCGACGGCCCGATCGCGGTTGAGCCGGACCACCGGCGGCCCGACCCGATGCTGTGCCTTCATTCCACGGGCGGCCATGTCAACCGAGCCACGTACGAAGGCCTCACCACTGTCATCGATCCAACTCAGGCGCACCACCACCCCATATCGCGGCTTTCCCGCTCAGAAAGAACGAGCTGCGTGACTGCGACGGTATCCTGCAGCTCATCGGCCGACAGTGCGCCCAGTGCCATGGTGTCCCCCATTCAAGCTAGGTGATGCGTTATTGTAGAGACCCAGTAGTCGGACATCACCATCTGTGGCTCACGATCACCTACACGGAGCAACGACGACGCAAGGACGCCCTACCCCTACCCGGGCGCGGTAGTCTTCAGGCTCACTACCACTGAGCCCCCGTCATGAAAATCCTGCATGTACTCGGCGCGCTGCTGATCATTGTCTGGCTGATCCTGTGGCTGGCACTGAAGCTGACTTTCGTTGCGATCCATGCCCTCCTCGTGCTCGGAGTGATCCTGATCATCTCGGCGTTCGTCGCTGGCCGGTCCTCGGCATCCCGACTCTGAGGGTACCCCCCGTGGAATGAGCGGTTTGCGTGCAAAAGTAGCGGTGCTGCTGGCGGCGCTCGCACTCAGTGCCTGCGCCACCGTGCCGCAACTTCCGGCGCCGACCGATCCGCACCCCGTCACGGGTCCGCTCACCGCGGTGTTCGTCGTCAAACGCGGATGGCATACGGACATCGGCTTCGCGGTCCCGGACATCTCTGCACCGCTTGCCGCGACCCGCTCGGCCTTCCCCGCCGCACGCTACGTGTTGTTCGGCTTTGGCGATCGCCACTACCTGCTGACCCACGGTCGGAAGTTCGCGGCGCTGTTCGGCGCCATCTGGCCGGGACGCGCCGTCGTGCTGGTCACGACGCTCGAGGCGAGTCCGGAAGCGGCCTTCGGCGATCAGCATGTCATCCGGCTGATGGTGCCCCCCGAGCAGCAGGAACGACTGCAGGCGTTCATCTGGAAAAGCGTTGAAAGTTCGGCTGGGAGCCCGCAGAGCCTGGGACCTGGGCCCTATGCGGGCAGTGCCTACTATGCCGCGACTGAAGGCTATTCAGGCCTGCATACCTGCAATACCTGGACGGCTGAAGGACTGGCCGCAGCCGGTCTGGCGGTGCACTCGCGCGGCGTCGAGTTCGCGGGGCAGGTCTGGCATCAGGTGCGCAGACTCGCGGCGCATCAGCAGGGAAGTGCCGGTGGCAAAGCGCAGCCGCACGCATTGCCACCCTGATCCGATATCAATTGCAGGGCGGCCGGGATCCGTCCTGGCATACCACCGTCGTGTGATCCGAGGGCGGTACGACGACGGTCGTCTTCGCGGGCGGTTCGGGATTGCTGCTGCTGATGCAACCGGCCAAAAGACCGGCCACTCCCAAGGATGCAATGAGCGCTAGCGTTTTCATTCCTGTTGCCTCGTGCAGGACCGTGATGATGACTGGTTGGCAGTATCCGCACGAGGATGCCCAGCGACTGTCGCTTGATCGCGGCAGTCACCATAAGAAGGCTCCTACGGCAGCGCTTATTTCAGCGGGCGCCAGCCGTGGCCGGTGCGTGCCAGCAACGCATCGGCCTGCGCGGGCCCCTGGCTGCCGGCCGGATACTGCGGAATATCGCGGCCTCTTGCAGGCGCCCAGGCATCGAGCAGCGGTTGGATCAGCCGCCAGCCTCGTTCGATGAAACCGGCACTCGGAAAGAGCAGCGGATTTCCCAGCATCGCATCCCGCAGCGGCCGCTCGTAGCCTTTGGCATTGCCCGCGAACGGTCCGGGCGGAAACTCGTAGGCCATATCGCCCGGGATCACCTGGTTATCGAGCCCCGGCGCGCGGCCGCCGAAGGTCAGGTGGATGCCCTGTTTCGGTTTCATTTCAAAGACGATCTGGTTGACCGGCGCGGTGTCCGCGGCCACTTCCGGGAACAGTCGCGCGGGCGCCGGGCGGAATTGCACGGCGATTTCAGTCACCGACCTCGCCAGGCTCTTGCCCGTGCGCAGGAAGAACGGCACTCCGGACCAGCGCCAGTTGTCGATCTCGAGTTGCAGTGCGACATAGGTCTCGACCTGGGAGCGCGGGTTGACGCCCTCCTCGCGTCGATACCCGGGTATGGACTTACGGCCGATCCGGCCCGCGACATATTGGCCCCGCACGGCGTGCCGGCTGACCTCCCGCGGCCGGATCGGACGCACCGAATCGAGCAGCTCGAGCTGCTTCTCGCGCATGTGCTCCACCGAGAACGACACCGGGGGCTCCATCGCGATGTTCGCCAGCAGTTCCATGAGGTGATTCGGCACCATGTCCCGCAGGGCGCCCGAATGTTCATAGAACTCGGCCCTGCCCTCCACGCCCACAGTTTCGGCGGCCGTGATCTGCACGCTGTCGATCAGCGAGCGGTGCCAGAGAGGCTCGAACAGGGCGTTGGAAAAACGGAACACGGCCAGATCCTGTACCGCATCCTTGCCGGCGAAATGGTCGATGCGGTAAATCTGGTCTTCCCGGAGCGACTTCAGCAGCTGCCGGTTGAGCGCGGTGGCGGAAGCCGCATCGTGTCCGAAGGGCTTCTCCACGATCACCCGCGTCCAGCCCGCAGTATTCTCACTGGCCTGTCCCGTCTGCTCGAGCTTGTGCACGATCTGCTCGATGAACTCCGGAGGCACGGCCAGGTAGTAGAGCCTGTGGGCCGCAGCTTTGCTGCGGGCCCCGAGGTGCCTGATCTTCTCGGCGAGACTGGCGAATCCGGCCTGATCATCGAACGTGGCCTTGTGATAGAAGGTGCGCTGCGCCAGCCAGCGCGTGACCCGGCTCTCGGGCTTGCCGCCGAGGAACTGTTTCAGGGCATCATCGAGGAAGTTGCGCAACGTGCGGTCGGTCCAGTCGCGCCGGCCCACGCCCACGACCCGGAAGCCTTCCGGCAGGGTGCCCGTGGAGACGAGGTTGTAGAGTGACGGGAACAGCAGCCGCTGGCTCAGATCCCCCGTGACACCGAATATGGTCAGGACGCTCGGTGGAATCCTCGTCATCCGGGAAGACTAGAGACCGGCACGGACAGCTCCCATTCCGGGCGCCCTCAAGGCACCGTAGGACCTCGCCGCCACACACTGGCCAGCCAGGGTTGCTGCTCGCGCGGCAGTCCGGCCGGCCGGTAGTAGTGCTCGATCGCCTCGAAGCCCGCGCCCGTCACATACCGCTGCCAGGCTTCGTAATCGTGGTAGGCGCCATAGCGACCCCGGTTCCAGCCTTCTTCGTTGTTGCCGCGGGGATTGGAACTGAACAGCACACCGTGCGGCTTGAGCGTCGCGTACAACTCCCGAAGGACGCGCGGCAGCTCCTGGCTGGGCACGTGAAACAGCGAGGCATTGGCGAAGATACCGTCGAAGTGTTCCGGCGGCAGGGCCAGCTTCAGGAAGTCCTGCTGCCACACCTCGCATCCGCAATCCTCCCGCGCCATGGCGACGAATGCCGGAGTGCCCTCCAGGCCGACGGCGATATGGCCCATGCCGGTGAAGGTCTTGAGATCCCGGCCGGGGCCGCAACCGAAGTCGAGGATCGTGTAGGGCGCGCTTGCCCGTATGTGCCGCAGCAGCGCCTGGATGTTCTGGCTGACATCGTGGTCGCGCGTGCCGGCACGAAAGTCCGCCGCACGCTCCTGGTAGTGCTCGAGCGTGCCATTGACCACCTGGTCGAGATTCAGCGGTCCGTCATGCATTTGGCCATTCCCCTTTTTCGTATGATACGGGCATGAGTGACCGGGTGGACGTGGCCATCGTGGGCGCCGGAGCGGCGGGGATTGCCGCCGGACGGCGCCTGAGCGAGCTCAGGCGCTCGGCATTGCTGATCGAGGCATTGCCGCGTGCCGGAGGTCGGGCCCGCACGGGCTCCTTCAATGGCCTGGATCTGGACCTGGGGTGCGGCTGGATGCATTCGGCGAAGCGCAATCCGCTCGCGGCGCTGGCCGAGGCGCAGGGGCAGAGCCTGGATCGGCGCGCAAGCGCCTGGCAGCGCCAGTTCCACAACATCCATTTTCCGCCCGAGGCGCAGCACGCGGCGTGGGCGGCCTTCCGTCACCTGGACGAGCGACTGCACCA
>DATJTJ010000148.1:0-5432 GCA_035503515.1 Steroidobacteraceae bacterium | reverse complement strand
CCGCCGCAGATCATCCGAATAAGGGGTCACCATGAGCGACGTCCAGGAGATGTATCCGTACCTGCGTGTGCGCGGCGCCGCCGCGGCCATCGAATTCTACGGCCGTGCCTTCGGCGCGCAGGAACTGTTCCGGCTGACCGCTCCGGATGGCCGGATCGGCCACGTGCAGCTGAAGTTCGGCACCAGCACCATCATGCTGGGGGAGGAGTATCCCGAACGCGGCGTGCGCGGACCCCTGGCTCTGGGTGGCACCAGCGTTGGCATCCACCTGCACGTCTCCGACGTGGACCGGGCTTTCGAACAGGCGACGCGTGCCGGCGCCGAGGTGGTCATGCCGCCCAGGAACCAGTTCTGGGGCGAGCGCATGGCCGTCGTCCGCGATCCCTTCGGCCACGAATGGCTGCTGGGCGGGCATCTGGAGGATGTCTCGCCGGAGGAAATGCAGTCACGATATTCCGAGGTGCAGCCCGGTTAGGCCACCGGCGCGCGGCGCTGCGTGGCCCCGCTTCCACAGGGACCTGCGGGTATCGTCAGGCCGCGCGCATCGCCACCGTCACCGGTACCCGGGCGGCCCGCAGTGCGGGCAGCAGTCCTGCCATGGTCCCAATCCCCAGCGCCCAGCCGAGACCCAGCAGGGCCAACGAGGGCGTCACCGCCATGTGGAAGCTGTTGCCGAACGGGCCGGTGAGCAACCCGTTGAAGAGCAGCCACGCCAGGAAGGCTCCGAGCAGGGCGCCGGGCAATGCCAGCAGCACCGATTCTGAGACCACCGATGCAATGATCGGCGTGGCGTTGAAGCCGACGGCGCGCAGGATCGCGAGCTCGCGGCGACGCCCATCGATCATGGCGTACAGCGAGTTGGCCGCACCGATGGTTGCGGCCAGGGCCATGATCGCTCCCACGAAATAGGCCACGAAGTCCAGGATGCCGTTGAGCTGCGCCATGTTCTGCTGGAAGATCTCGGCTTCGTGCTGGACCTTCAGGTGCAGTGCCGGGTTGGCCTTGAGCGCGCCGGCGAGGGTCGCAAAGGCCGCGGGCGTCTCGAGCATGACATTAGCCTGGTTATAGGTGTTGCGGCCGAAGGCCGAGAGAATCGTGTCGCCATCGCCGAATAACAGGCAAACGGTACTCGCGAGATCGAAGTTGCCGACCACCCGCCACTCGCCGCCTTGCATGTGCCGCCGCGAACCGACACCGAAATCCGTGTACTGCTGCACGCACTTGTTGCTCGCGATGAGCTCATGCAGGCCCGGGCTGAACATCCGTCCCGCCGTGATGTGCAGCTCCGGCTGGTAGTCGCGCAGCCCGGGCGTCATGCCGATCAGCGGAAAACCCGTCTGGGTATGGTCGGTCCTGCTGCGGGCCTGGATGAAGATGGTCACCTGGAAGACGACGATCGGCTTGCCCGCGGCGTTGCGCCGGATGCCGGGAAGATTGCGGATCAGCGTCGCGTCATCCTGGGCGATGTTGCTCTGGACGGGCGAAGGCGCATCCACGCTCGTCAGCGTCGCCCGGTTCGGGCTGACGTTGCCCATCGCTTCCTGCCGCGCGCCCACCCCCATCGCGAGCATCGACACCAGCACCCCCACGGCACAGGCCACACCGATCACGATGGTGCACGCGAGCCCGAGCCGCGCCGGGATGCTCGCGAGATTCAGATACAGGAGGGCCCGGAACTGTTTTGCGATCTGCATGGTGGATTCAGCGGCCCGCGAGAGCGTCTACGACCTGCAGCCGCGCAGCCCGCGTCGCCGGGGGTGCGGCGGTGATCAACGCCACGAGCACGGCCCCGAGCATGCCGAATCCAACGACGCTCAACGGCATGGACAGTCCCGGTACGAATTTTGCGGTGTACGGGAAAACACCCGCCGCCAGCGAAAGTCCGATCACGGCGGCGACGGCGCACACGAGCAGGCTTTCACCGACGACGACCAGGAAGATGGCCCGGTCGCCGAATCCCAGCGTCTTGAGCACGGCGAGTTCCGGGGTTCGCTCGCGGATGGTCTGCATCATGATCGTGGTGATGGAGAACAGCAGCGCCACCAGCACGGCGCCGATCACGGAGCGGATCAGGAAGTTCAGGTCGCCGATGGAGCGCATCTGCTGCTGCGCGTTTTCCCGGAAGGAACCGGTGGTGGTCTCGTTGGAGGAGTTGCTGAATGCGTGGTCGATGAGCTCGGACATCGCTGCCGCGCGCCTGGGGTCCGAGATCACGGCGTAGAAGTTGCGTACCGTGCCCTTGTTGAGGGCCCGGGCTTCATTCAGGTACTCGTAGTTGAACACGATCAGCCCCGCCTCGCCGGGTTCGCGATCGATCATGGTGCCGACGATCTGGAAGGTCCAGGTGCCGCTGCCATTGCTCTGCAGGGTGTTGGAGGTGAACGGTATGCGGTCCCCGATGTGCCAGCCGTATTTCTTGCCGATGTCGGTGGTGATCAGCGCTCCGTCCCGGGTCTTCCTGAGCGCCTCGAGAGCTTCCGGGGACACCTGGAATATTTCCGGCACCAGCGTCACCCATATCGCGGTCGGTGGGATCGCCAGTGCGTACACGACTTGGTTCGGCTTCTGGTAGGTGCCCAACAGACCATCGGCATAGGTCACATCCTTCATGCCCTGAATGGCCTCCAGACGCTCGAAATAGCTCATCGGCAGGGGCGCACCGCCCTGGTTGCTGGGCCCGACGAACAGGACGTCCGCGCGCGTGTTGGCGATGACCCGGTCCATCCCGGATTTCATGCCCTGCAGGACGCCGAACAGGGCAAAGGCAACGGCCACCTGCAGGATGACGAGCGCGGTGCGCCCGGGCTTTCGCCAGATACCGGACCAGATGAGGGGAAGGTATTTCAAGTACTGTTTGGAAACCTGCGAGGCTCTAAAGTAGAACACCCAGGCCCCGGAGAAGTTTCAAGTCATGCCCGTGATGCGCTGCCGCACGAGGAACTTGCCGCCTGCGACCCGCTCGGACCAGGATAGGCCGGTGAAAGCGGGGCCCGGGGTAAATCGACGCGACTTCTGCAAGGCAACGCTGGCCAGCGGCGCGGTCGCCACCGCACCCATCGCCGTACGCGGGATCGCCGCCGGATCCTCCGCGCCGGACTACACGGATACTCCCGCCATCGGGCTCTCCGGCGAACCCACCCGCATTCCAGGCTCGGCCATCAAGGACCTGGCCGGCCGCCTTCGCGGCTCGCTCATTACCGCACGGGATCCGGAGTATGAGCGCGCCCGCCGCCTCTGGAACAGAAGCTTCGACCGGCACCCTGCCCTCATCGCGCGCTGCTGGGGCGCCGCCGACATCACGCGATCGCTCGCCTTTGCCCGCGAGCGGGGCCTGCTGCTTGCAGTGCGCGGAGGCGGCCACAGCTATGCCGGATACTCCTCCTGCGATGGCGGGCTGGTCATCGACCTGTCGCCCATGCGCGGCGTGCGCGTGGATCCCGTCGCGAAGACCGCGAGGGTCGCCGGAGGTGCCTGGAACCGCGATCTGGATTGGGAAGCGCAGCAGTATGGGCTGGCCACGCCCATGGGCCGGGTGGGCAACACCGGTGTCGGCGGGCTCACGCTCGGGGGCGGCTATGGGCGCCTGTCCCGACTTTACGGCCTCGCCTGTGACAATGTGCTAAGTGCAGACCTGATCGGCGCGGATGGCAGGCTGCTGCGCGTGGACGTGACCGAAACGCCGGACCTCTTCTGGGCGATCCGGGGCGGCGGCGGGAACTTCGGCATCGTCAGCTCATTCGAGTACCGGTTGCACGATGTGGGGCCGCAGGTCGTCGGAAGCTTCCTGACCTACAGGCCGGATCAGCTGCGGGCGGTCCTGGAGCAGTTCCAGGAGTTCTGCGCACGCGCGCCGCGCGAACTGCAGCTCGACCTCGCCATGCAGACTGGCCCACAGGGGCAGCGCATCCCGCTGCTGCTGTATTTCCATTGCGGCAGACCGCAGGCGGGGGAAGCCCTGCTCGCGTCCATCCGGGCGGCGACCCGGCCGGTCCGCGAAAGGCGTGTCTCGGACTACATGCAGCTGCAGGACGGCAACAGCGCTCCGGAGGTCTCGGACGAGGCCGAATACACCAAGACCGGTCATGTGCCGGCGGTGACACCCGAACTGGTGGCGGCCTTGCTCGATGAGGGCAGCGTCAACATTGCGCTGAGCCTGAACGGGGGCGCGATCGCGGATGTCGACGTGACTGCCAGCGCCGTTGCGCATCGGCGCGAGCTTTTCCAGATGGAGGTCAGCAGCAGCTGGAAGGATCCGAGCCAAGGTGAGGCCAGGCGCGCCGAGATCCACGCGGCCTGGGACCGGCTGAAGCGTTTCACGACGGGCTTTTATGCAAACCTGACCGTCGCCGATGCGGGAGCCGTGAAGGAGAACTATGGCATGAACATCACCCGCCTGGAGAAGATCAAGCAGCAATACGATCCGGATAACGTCTTCAGGCTGAACGCGAACATCCGTCCTGTCGCCTGAGGGAGGCCTGCCGGACATGTGGCGAGCCCTGCGTATCACCCTGCTGCTGCTGGTACTGCTGGTCGTCGCCGGCCAGGCGCTCATCGACCGCTTCAGCACCACCGGCTGGCAGCGCACGATATTCGTCGGCGCCTTCCCGGTCAGTGGCGATGCCAGTCCGGTCACGGCGCGCTACATCGCGCAGCTCGATTCGGGCAGGATCGAGGGCGTCGGGGCCTTCCTGGAAGCCGAGGCGCGCCGCTATGGCATCGGTATCAGCGAGCCGATCGGACTGACGCTGTACCCGACCCTTGCGGCACCCCCGCCCGCGCTGGACCCGGATGCGAATGTGATCACGCGGCTGCTCTGGAGCCTGAAGCTGCGTTACTACCGATCCCGGGCGGTGGCGGGCGCCTCTCCACGACCGCAGATCGCGCTGTTCCTGGTGTTTCACGATCCGGCGCTGACCCTGAGCCTGCCGCACTCGGCGGGCCTGCAGCGGGGGCTGACCGGCGTGGTGCACCTGTTCGCCAGTCGCGGGCAGGAGGCCCAGAACCGCATCGTGATCGCCCATGAACTGCTGCATACCTTCGGGGCGACCGACAAGTACGACCTGGCGACGGGTCTTCCGCAGTACCCGCAGGGGTTCGCCGAACCGCAGCAGGTACCGCGCTATCCGCAACGTCTGGCCGAGATCATGGCCGCCAAGGTGCCGCTGAGTTCCACCGAGGCCCGTCTCCCGGACGGCCTCGAGGATGAGCGCGTCGGGCCCCGGACCGCGCGGGAGATCGGTTGGACCGGTCGCTGATCATGCCGGGCACCGTTCGGATCTCGCTGCGGCTCCTGATCGGAGGCTATCTGCTGGCCGTGCTGCTGGCGCCGTTCTATCACTGGCCGGCATTGCCCGGCGGCTCGCTCCTGGTCACGGCCCTGCTGCTGGGCATCGCGATCGCAGGGCTGATGGTGTTCATCGCGGTCCGCACCT
>DATJTJ010000147.1:0-3643 GCA_035503515.1 Steroidobacteraceae bacterium | reverse complement strand
CCCAGGCGCACGGGGCCATCTGGGATGGCAAAGGCACCAACTTCACCCTGTTCTCGGCCCATGCCACCAAGGTCGAGGTGTGCCTGTTCGACTCCGTAGGCGGCACCGAGCAGGAGCGCATCGCGCTTCCCGAGTACACCGACCAGATCTGGCACGGCTACATTCCGGACGTCCATCCCGGCGCAGTCTACGGCATGCGGGTGCATGGCCCATATGATCCGGCTGCGGGACACCGGTTCAATCCCAACAAGCTGCTGCTCGATCCTTATGCGCGGGCTCACCTCGGGGAACTCAAATGGGTTCCCGAGGTGTTCGGCTACACGCTGGGCCACAAGGACGAGGACCTCAGCTTCGATGAACGCGACAGCGCGCCATTCGTGCCGAAGTGCTGCGTCGTGGATCCGAATTTCGACTGGAAGGGCCAGCCGCGCAAACGCAGTGTGCCCTGGGACCGTACGATCATCTACGAAACTCACGTCAGGGGATTCACCAACCTGCACCCCGGCGTGCCGGAGCATCACCGCGGCACCTATCCGGGACTCGGCTCCAAGGTCGTGTTGGACTACATCAGGGCCCTCGGCGTCACGACCGTGGAGCTGCTGCCGGTCCATACGTTCATCAACGACGGCATCCTGCTCGAGCGCGGTCTGACCAACTACTGGGGTTACAACAGCATCGGATTCTTCGCGCCCGATCCGCGCTACGCCGCGGCGCCCGAGCAGAGCCTGCGCGAGTTCAAGGAAATGGTGGCGAGCTTCCATGAGGCCGGCCTGGAGGTCATCCTCGACGTGGTCTACAACCATACCGCGGAAGGCAATGAACGCGGGCCGACGCTGTCGTTCAAAGGCATCGACAACGCCTCGTACTACCGCCTGCTCCCGGACAAGCGCTACTACATCAATGACACCGGCACCGGCAACACCGTGAACCTGTCGCATCCGAACGTCCTGGAAATGGTCTGCGACAGTCTGCGGTACTGGGTCAACGAATTTCACATCGACGGCTTCAGGTTCGATCTGGGAACCATCCTCGCCAGGGAACCCAACGGCTTCGACAACAAGAGCGGCTTCCTGAAGACCTGTCTGCAGGATCCGGTGCTGCGGACGGTGAAGCTCATTGCAGAGCCGTGGGATTGCGGCCCCGGAGGCTATCAGGTCGGTGAGTTCCCGCCCGGCTGGGCCGAGTGGAACGACCGCTATCGGGACACCACTCGTGACTACTGGAAGGGCGCGGCATCCGCGAGCGCCATGGCACAGCGCCTGTGCGCGTCCGGAGAAATATTCAACCGCCTCGGCAGGCGACCTTCGGCCTGCATCAATTTCGTCACCGCCCACGACGGGTTCACGCAGAACGATCTGGTGAGCTACAACGACAAGCACAACGAGGCGAACCACGAGGACAACAAGGACGGCACCAGCGACAACCGGTCCTGGAACTGCGGAGCCGAGGGCCCCACGGACGATCCTGAAATCAATGCGCTGCGCCAGCGCCAGATCCGCAACATGGTGGCGACGCTGCTGCTCTCGCAGGGAACTCCGATGTTCGTGGCCGGCGATGAGTTCGCCAGAACGCAGCAGGGCAACAACAATGCCTACTGTCAGGACAATGCCATCAGCTGGGTGAACTGGGATCTGGCACGGGAAAACGAGCCCCTGACGAGGTTCGTGCAGAAACTGTGCGCCCTGCGTACCAAATATCCCATTCTGCGCCGTAACCGCTTCCTCACCGGCACCCTCGACGAGGAGCTTGGAATCAAGGACCTGACGTGGATCAATGCCTCGGGCAACGAGATGACGCAGGAACAGTGGGCTGATGACCTGATGAAATGCTTCGGCATGCTCATCGATGGCCGCAGCCGCCCGACCGGCCTGCGCCAGCGCGGGACGGAGGCGGCGATGCTGATCGTGATGAACTCGCATCACGACCTGGTCAATTTCACGCTGCCGGAGTATCCGGATGGCGCAACCTGGGAGCTGATCCTGGATACCGATGTTCCGGACCGGGCCGAGCCCTACAAGGGCAAGACCGGCGATGTGTTCGGGATCACCGGTCGCTCGCTGTTCCTGTTCATCCGTGCGAACTGACATGGCCGCCGTCAGCGCACCCAGGTCGTGGATCGCCACCTACAGGCTGCAACTGAACCGGGATTTCACGCTGGCGGACGCCGAAAAAATCCTGCCGTATCTGGCGCGGCTTGGCATCAGCCACGTCTATCTCTCGCCCTGCCTGCAGGCCACGCGCGGCAGCCAGCACGGCTACGATGTCACCGATCCATCGCGTATCAGTGAGGATCTGGGCGGGGAGGACGCCTGGAACCGATTCGTGGCCAGTGCCCGCGCGCAGTCGCTCGGCATCCTGCTCGACATCGTGCCCAACCATATGGCGGCGACCGATCAGAACCCCTGGTGGGATGATGTGCTCGCGCATGGCCCTTACAGCGCCCATTGCCGCTTTTTCGATATCCGCCTGGCCGTGCCGAGTCCGTTTCGCGTCCATATCTGCAGTCTGGCGCGCCCCTACGGCGAGGCGCTGGGCAGCGGTGAACTCAAGATCGATTACAGGGACGGGAGCCTGCGGCTGCATCATTACGACAACAGCTGGCCCCTGACGCCGGCGTCCTGGGCTGCGCTGCTGCCACAGCCGCATCCGTGCTTCACGGAACTGCAGCAACTCACACAGGTTCAATCCCCGGGCGAGGAGGAGATCGGCCGTTACCGGCACAACGCGCGGCTCGCCCAGGGCTTGCTGCGGGACGCGGCTGCGGACGGGCTGCAGGAGCAGGTCGCGGCGATCAACTCGGATGCCGAGCGCCTCGATCGGCTGATCCAGCAGCAGTTCTATGCCGTACATGGCTGGAAGCTGGCCGGCGAACTGGTCAACTACCGGCGCTTCTTCGATATCTCGACCCTGGTGGGCCTCTCGACGGAGCACCCCGAGGTGTTTGCGGCGGCGCATGGCAGGTTCGAGCGGATGATCCGCGGGGGTGAAATCGCCGGGCTGCGGGTGGATCATCCGGACGGCCTGCGGGATCCATACGAGTATTTCAGGCGGCTGCGACAGCTGCTGCCCGCAGGGCGGATCTACGTCGAGAAGATCCTCGATACCGAGGAGCGTCTGCCGGCCGGCTGGGCCATCGACGGCACGGTCGGTTACGATTTCCTCTCGAAGGTGAACCGGCTGTGGATGAGCGATCAGCACACGGACTCCCTCACGTCCATTTACGCGGATTTCACGGGGCATTCGGTGAACCTGGGCGCACTGATCCGCGAAAAGAAGGACTACATCGTCCGCTATGCCTTCGCCCATGACCTGCAGCGGCTTTCCGATGCCGCCATCCGCATCGCGCGCCGCTCGCGCCTGACCAGCGATCTGAGCCCGCGGCAGATCCGGGGCGCGCTGGCGCAGACCACCGCCGCACTGGGGGTCTACCGGACCTACAGGACGGCCACCGAGGTCAGCGATGCCGACAGAAGCGTGATTGCGGAGGCGGTCCGCAATGCCCGCTTTGCGCGCCCGGACATCGAGGGGGCGATCTTCGAATTCGTCCTGGAACTGCTGACCCGGGTGCCGCTGAACGAGGAGGAGTTCGCCTTCATCTGCGAATGGCAGCAGCTGACGCCTGCGGTAATGGCGAAGGGGGTCG
>DATJTJ010000146.1:0-27980 GCA_035503515.1 Steroidobacteraceae bacterium | reverse complement strand
TTCCCCGCCGTAGAGTCCGAGGGGCAGAGCGACTGGGCCTGCTTGGATTCGAACCAAGGACCAAGGGATTATGAGTCCCCTGCACTAACCGCTGTGCTACAGGCCCGCCGGAAAGGGGGCTGACAATATCATCACCGCCGGCGGTTCCCAAGCCGCCTTGGGAAGAGGAGACGAAATGACGTGTTTCCCGGGCCGCCCCATGCGGACGCTGACACTGCCGCTGGCCGCCCTCCTGTGTGTCGCACCGGTCCCGGGTATCCCGGCGGCGGTTCCTGCGGCAACGTGGCAGGATTCAGCGACGACGCGCCTGGAGGCGCTGGCGCTGCTGCAGACCCTCAATGCGGACCTGCTGTCGCATGACAGCGCGACGCTGACTCTCGACCGATGGTGCGCCGCGCACCACCTGGCCGAGCCTCCGACCGTCACCGCGGAGCGGGTCCACGATGTCGACAAGCCACCCACCGCGGCCCAGCGTGAGCTGCTGCACGTCAGTGCGACCGAACCGATCGGCTACCGGCGGGTCCGGTTGCACTGTGGTTCGCACGTACTTTCGGAAGCGGACAACTGGTACGTACCCGCGCGACTGACGGCCGGGATGAACCAGTCCCTGGATCACAGCGATATCGCCTTCGGTCGGGCGGTTCAGGCGTTGCACTTCCAGCGGCACACCCTCAGCGCCACGCTGCTGTGGCTGCCGCTGCCGACGGACTGGGACATGAAGGCAGGCGCGACCGGCGCCTACTCAGGCACCCTGCGGGTGCCGCACTTCGTCCTGCAGCACACGGCGGTCCTGGATCTGCCGGATGGCACGCCCATCAGTACGGTGACCGAATCCTACACTTCCGAAGTCCTGGCATTCGCCGAGCCGGAAATCGGGCATCATGTACGCTGAATGACGTCAAGTTCCGCCACCGCCCACGCGGCGACGCAGCCGCGTGCCGACGGTCTGCCCGTTCCCCGCCGCTATTGGGCCATCGCCACGATCATCCTGGCGCTCACGATGTCGGTGCTCGACAGCACCATCGTGAATGTCGCCCTGCCCTCGCTCGCGCATGACTTCCATACGACGGATGCCGCCTCCGTCTGGGTCGTCAATGCGTACCAGATCGCGATCCTCGTGGCCCTGCTGCCCCTGGCCTCGCTGGGTGAGATCGTGGGTTATCGCCGCATTTCGCAGTGCGGGCTGGCCGTGTTCACACTGGCCTCGCTGGGCTGCGCCCTGGCGCCGAACCTCACCACGCTCAGCATCGCCCGGGTGGTGCAGGGACTCGGCGCCGCCGGCATCATGAGCGTGAATTCCGCCCTCGTCCGCTTCACGTACCCCCACCGGATGCTGGGCCGCGCGATCGGCATCAATGCCTTCTCGGTGGCGGTCGCCTCGGCCATTGGCCCCACGATTGCCTCGGCGATCCTGGCCGTCGCGCAGTGGCGCTGGCTGTTCGCGGTGAACGTGCCCATCGGCATCGTCACCTTCGCCATAGCGCTGTTTGCGCTGCCCGATTCCGAGCGCACGCCCCGCCGGCTGAATCATGTGGGCGTGGCGCTGCAGGCGGGAACGTTCGGCCTGCTGATGGTCGGACTGCAATCCTTCGCGCACGAGACCATGCCTGCGCTGAGATTCGCGGAACTCGGCGGCGGCTGCCTGCTGGCCGTGCTGCTGGTGCGCCACGAGATCGATCGCGCGACGCCGCTGATCCCGTTCGACCTGCTGCGGATCCGGGTGTTCACCCTCTCGGTCGGCACCTCCATCGGTTCGTTCATGGCGGCGACCGCGGCCCTCATTGCGGTGCCATTCGAAATCCAGCATCTCGGACACAGCGCCGCGGAAACCGGACTGCTGATGACGCCCTGGCCGGCTGCGGTGGCCATCGCCGCGCCGCTCGCCGGCTACCTCGCAGACCGGCATCCCGCCGGGATCCTGGCGAGCATCGGACTGCTGGCCATGTGCGCAGGCGTGCTGCTGCTGGCGTTCTTCCCCCACGACGGCTCATCGTTCGGTCTGCTGTGGCGCATGGCCTTGTGCGGACTGGGTTTCGGGTTCTTCCAGACGCCCAACAACCGCACGCTGCTCAATGCGGCCCCTTACGCGCGCATGGGTGCCGCGGGAGGCATGCTGGCGACGGCGCGCCTGCTGGGACAGACGCTGGGCGCCGCCGCCGTGGCGGTCCTGTTTCGCGCGTATCCCGTGCGCGGATCGCATGCGGTCCTGGTGGTGGCCGCGGCGATTTCGCTGCTGGCGGCAAGCATCAGCGCTTCCAGGCTCGCGAAGGAGCCGGCACCCGAGAGCGATCTACAGCCCTAGGGACAGTTGCGCATCGCCGGGGGCCGCGGGCGGCCTGAAGAGGTCCGTGCGCAGCTCGTGGCGGCCATGGGCATCCTTGAGCGCGAATTTGCGCGCCGCGACGTCGAAGCGCGCGCGCAGCAGCTGGGCGAACACACCGGTGCCTACCATGCGGGTGTGGAACTCCGCACGGTAGTCCCTGCCGCCACGTGACTGGTTGATCACGGACATGACGTGGCTGGCGCGGTCCGGATAGTGCTCCGCCAGCCACTCGCGGAACAGGTCCTTGACCTCATGGGGCAGCCGCAGTAGCACATAGCCGGCGCTGCTCGCGCCGGCGGCTTTCGCCGCTTCCATGATGTGCTCGAGTTCGTGGTCCGTCAGCGCCGGGATCACCGGCGCGATCAGCACGCCGACCGGTACCCCGGCCGCCGCCAGCTGTTCGACCACCTTCAGGCGCGCGAGCGGTGCCGCCGCCCGCGGCTCGAGCGTGCGCTTCATGGCCGCATCGAGCGAGGTGACGCTCACCATGACCGAGACCAGCTGCTCGCGCGCCAGGTCCTGCAGCAGATCGAGATCCCGCAGGATCAGCGTGCTCTTGGTCACGATCGTGACGGGGTGGCGGCACTCGGCCAGCACGGCGAGCACGCTGCGGCTCACCTTCATCTCCCGTTCGAGGGGCTGCCAGCCATCGGTGTTGATGCCGAGCGCGATGGGTTTGCAACGGTAGCCGCGCCTGCCGAGTTCCGCGCGCAGCAGCTCCACGGCGTTGTCCTTGTAGAAAAGCCGCGTCTCGAAATCCAGGCCCGGCGAGAGGCCCAGGTAGGCATGCGAGGGTCTCGCGAAGCAGTACACGCAGCCATGACTGCAGCCCCGGTAGGGATTGATCGACTGCTCGAAGCCGACATCCGGTGAATCGTTGGTGGTGATGACGCTTCTGGCGCGATCGGGCAACACGATCTGCGGCAGCGAGGTCGTGGGCTCCTCTTCGGTCTGCCAGCCGTCGTCGGTCCTTTCGACCGAAGTCGACTCGAAGCGCACGGGCGGGTTGGACAGCGCACCGCGCCCCTTGAGTGATCCAGAGCCCAGGAAACGCCGCGTCATGGACGGGATGATAGGAGTGCGGATGCGGCGCGTAAATCCAGTACCGGTCGCGGTGGACTACTGTATGGGAGCGTCGCGGCGCTCCGGTTTCGCGCGCAGATAGCCCTGCAGCAGCGCGCTCACCAGCAGGCAGGAGACGACCAGTGCCCGCAGGATCGCCACCGCGAGGCTGCCGATGCCCAGCCAGCGCACCGGGTTGCCCGAAAGATCCAGGGCCAGGAACCCTGCGCAGAATCCGAGCGTGACGATCACGAACAGCAGCACCCAGGCGCGCCGCTCCCGGGCCGTGAGCAGGCGGCGCCCGACCGGCTGGTGTCCGCCGCGCAGCGCGTAGGCGATCGCGGCGGCAACCAGGACCAGGCCCGCCAGCGAGCTGATTCCCTGCAGCAGCGTTGCCCCCGTGACCATGTGTTCGTGCACCTGCAGCATCGGATCGGACAGCATCGGCATCAGTCGCACGCCGCGGCCATTCTCGTGCGTGAACGCGTCCCACGCGAGATGCACGATCGACCCTGCGAGGATGCCGCAGGCGGCGAGCAGCCACTGTCGCGGGCTGTGCCACGGGGCCGGCGCCGCATGCGGCCGCCAGCGCACATAGGCCTGGTCGGGCAGCAGGCTCAGCAGCGGCGCCTTCATGAGGTACTGGAAAATCCAGTACGACAGCAGGCCGAGCGGCAGGCAGAAGGTTCCGAGGGCCACGATGCTGTGGGTCTCGAACCTGGCCATCGGCACCGGAATCAGGTAGCCGAAGTCGGGCACCATGCTGCCCACGACGGCCGCCGACAGCATCCGCCAGCGGGCGAGCTGCCGCGCAATGGGCACCACGGCGGCGACATGGGAGATGGTGTACGGCATTCTTCGCGACAGCCGGGCGGTCGGCGTCAGCTTCTGGCCGTCTTCGTCGCCAGGAATTCCCGGCAGGTGGCATTGGCGGGATCGCTCCCCGGGATCTGACTGCAGATGCCGTCCATGCGCTTCTTCAGGGCCGCGATCGTCGCCGCGTGCCGGCCGTTCGCGTTCCACCTCTCCAGCGTGTGGTCCAGCCGTTCCAGACGCATGCGCGTGCGCCGGTAGATGCGGTCCGGTCCATCGAGTTCACCCAGCACGGCGAGTCCCGCGCTGCGGATGGTCGCGTCATCCTCAGGTTTCATCCGGATCAACCCGAACAGGTAGTCGGTTCCCCACTGGAACCGGGTGGCGGCGCCCTGCGACTGCGCATAGGCGCGGGCCAGCCAGTCCACGGCGCTGTCGGTGTGCCCCCGTTTCTCATCCAGCGACGCCAGATCCAGCATGTAGTAGTAGGGTGACTTCGACTGCGCCATCTGTACGCGGGCAATGGCATAGGCGCGATCATCGTCGCCCAAGAGATCGAGGATGTTGAGCGCGGCATTCACCACGCTGGCGCGGGTATGTTCATCGAGCTTCTCGGCGAGCGCGGCATCGATGCGCGCCTTGGCCGCCGCAGCCAGCCCCGGCGCGATCTGGTGCCCTGGATCGAGGGTCTTGGCAGCCAGAAGCTTCGCGTAGATGGAATACAGATGGTCCGCCGTCGAGAACCGCGGATCCGACGCTGCCGTATCCATCACTGCGGCGAACCGCTGGTTCCAGCCCTGCCGGTCCCCCGGTGCCGCGCTTGCGACGGCCTTGAAGAACGAGTCATCCAGCCCGGCAACCGCGTCGGCGATGTCATCGGCCAGCCGCGGCTGTTTGAGGATGGCGTCGACCTCGGCGATGAGCGCCGTCAGCGACGCGCCCGGCGGCTTGCCCGCGGCGAGGGACTTCGCCTCGGCGTCCGCGGCGAGTCCCGCCGCGGTGACGATCAGCCGCGCCTTCTCCGGGGTGGCGCCCGCCGGACAGCGGGCCGCGGCGCGCGCAAGCAATTGCGCCAGGTCCCCGGAGCGGCTGTTCACCTCATCCGCGACATCCCAGCCGTAATAGGCGAGGCGCCGGCAGTCATCCTGCGACAGCGCCCGGCCCTCCTGCGACCGCAGTTCCGTGAGGAGGGTACCGACGGGGCGCACGTCGCCGAGTACCAGGTCGAGCACTTCGGCGTACTGCGACAGGTCCATGCCCCCGGAAATGCGCGCCAGCTCGCCCTGGTCGGCGTTCAGCACGAGGACGGTCGGATAGCCGCTGACGCCGAACTTCTCGCCCCATTTCTGGGCTCCGGGATCATCGCCGTCCAGGTACACCGGCACGAACAGTTTCAACTTCTGGATGAAGTCCGGGCGGGAGAACACGGTCGCCTTCAGTTCATGGCAGGGCGGGCACCATTTGGCGCCCCAGTACAGGAATACGGGCTTGTGCTGCGCGCGGGCCGCGGCGAAGGCCGATTCCACGCTGCCGGCATACCAGGCGATCCCCGGCCCGGCAGCGGCCGGCACCGGGGAGGAGGCGCGCGCGGCTGACGCGGAGGGGGGTGCCGGGGTATGCTGGCCGCAGCCCGCCACCATCGAGCCGATCGCGAACGCACAGGCCAGGCGCGGGAACACACCGACACTCGTACCGGAACCATTCATGAGACCATTCTACGCGGCGATAGGGTGTTTGGCGCTGGCGGGTTGCGCGGCGCTACCGCCCGCGCTGCCCACCACGCAGCAGCAGTACCAGATGGTCCGCGCCGGCGACCAGGGGCCCTTCACGCTCATGCAGGTCGAGGCGCCCGTGCCGCGCCCCGGCGCGCACCAGGTCCTCATCCGGGTGCACGCCACCTCCCTGAATCGCCGCGACGTGTTCGTGCTGCACGGCCAGTACCCGGTCGGGACGCGCCACAGCCTGGTGCCGCTGTCCGATGGCGCCGGTGAAGTCGTTGCCATCGGATCCGGGGTGACGCGGTTCCGGGTCGGAGACCGCGTCGCCGGGATCTTCTTCCAGACCTGGGCCAGCGGGCGGCCGCCTGCGAATGTCGCGCAATCGGCGCTCGGCGGCTTCATCGACGGCATGCTGTCGCAGTTCGTGGCGCTGGATGAGGCGGGCGTGGTGCGCATCCCGGCGAGTCTCTCCTACGAAGAGGCGGCCACGCTGCCCTGCGCGGGCGTGACGGCCTGGAACGGGCTTTTCAACCGCGGCGGGATGCAGCCGGGCGACTACGTGCTGCTCGAAGGCACGGGCGGCGTCTCGCTGCTCGGCCTGTCGCTGGCGGTGGCGGATGGGGCCAGACCCATCATCACCAGTTCGCACGATGACAAGCTGGCGCGCGCCAGGGCGCTGGGCGCCATCGGCGGCGTCAACTACCGCACCACGCCCGACTGGGAAAAGCCGGTGCGCGCCCTCGCCGAGGGCGCCGGAGTGCAGGAAGTGCTGGAAGTGGGCGGCAAGGATACGCTGGCCCACGCACTGGCCGCGCTGGCGCCCGGCGGCCGCGTGGCGCTGATCGGCGGACTCAGCGGCTTCGGCGGCGATGTACCGGTCATGGCCCTGATGAACTCGAACCTCACGGCTTCGGGGATCTACGTGGGCTCGCGCGCGGATTTCGAGGCGCTGGATGCGTTCATCGATGCCCACCACGTGAAGCCGGTCGTGGACCACGTGTTTGAATTCGCGGACGCCGCCGCCGCCTTCAGGGCCATGGACGACGGCGAGTCCTTCGGCAAGATCGTCATCCGGGTAGCCGCCCCCTGACGCACAGGTGCCGCTCGGTGAGCTGGCTCACATGCAGCTTGAGGCCGGCGGTCGCGAGCTGCGCGCGCACCTCGTCCGCCGTGAACGCCGCGCACAGCGAGTTGTAGAAGTCCGTCTTCAGCAGCGGATGCTCGTGGGCGGAGACCCGCTCGACGATTTCGTGCGCCGCCGCCGGGGACTCCGGGCGGCTCAGGTCCATGACGCACACCGCGGCGCCGGGCCTGCCCAGGCGCTTCACTTCGTTCCAGAGCACCTGCGGATCGGGCAGGTGGTGCAGCATGTCCTTGGAAAGCACCAGGTCGAAGTGGCCATCGGCCAGCGCCACCCCGGGCAGCCGGCCGTCCATGAATTTCACGCGGTCCGACAGTCCCGCGCCGCGCAGTGACTCGCGCGCCAGCGCCAGCATCGCCGGACTGCCATCGACGCCCGTGATCCGGGCCGTGTCGGTGGCCCGGCCCAGGCGGATGGCGATGTCGCCGGGCCCGCAGCCCAGGTCCACCACCTGCCCCAGGTGCCCGGGAAAGCGCTCCACCACGTCCCGTACGAAGGCCTGATTCGAATCGGAGAAATCGGCGCGCGCATAGGCCGCGGCTTCCGCCTCCCCGTCCATGATTTCCGGTTCGAGTACTCTGTCCATCCCGCCATTATGGGGCTTGGCCCGCGATTTGGCGTCCTTCGTCGCAATCCGGCGCGGCGGGCCGGCCCGCGGGCCTATCATCCGCACCATGTACTCCCTGCACGACCCGCTGCCCGCCGACGTCATCGCCCATGCCGCCGGTCCGTTCGCGGGCTACCGGCGCTTCCCGGTGTTCAGTGCGCCCTGGCTGCTGCGCCGCTGCCTGATCGTGATGCCGCTCACCGGGGGTCTCGGCGTCCTGCAGGGAACCCTCATCGGCTTCACGTTCGGTGATGCGGTGCTGGGCTGGGAGACGGCGGCGGTGAGCATTCCCTGCTGGATCACGTTCGGTTCGGCAGGGCCCGCGCTGGCGACCCTCGCCCGGCACCGGCTGCCGCCGGCAAGACTGACGGTGACCCTGGCCATCCTGCTGGGTATCGCCCTGAGCTTCTACTGCCAGCATCTGGCGAACCTGTTCAACCAGTCGAAGATCTTCCCGCGCTACATGGCGGTCCTGCCGGGGTTCGATCCCTCGAGACTGGCGCATCCGTCGACGTTGTTCCTGTATGCGCTCGTGCTGTACCAGCTGGTGCTCTTCAGCCTGGTGGGCGGCGGGGTCGCGCTGCTGGCGTTCCACCGCGAGCGGCGCTGGTGGCTGTCCGCCCGGCACGCCCGCGAACTCGCGGTCCTGAGCCAGCAGCGCGCCGAATCCGATCTGCGGCTGATGGTGCTGCAGGCCCAGGTCGAACCGCATTTCCTGTTCAACACGCTGGCCTCCGTGCACAGCCTCATCAGGCAGGATCCCGCGCGCGCCGAAGCCACCCTCGAGGCGCTGGTCGATCATCTGCGGGTCACGCTGCCGAAACTGCGCACCGACGTGGGCACGGCGTATTCGACGCTGGCCGAACAGCTGGAGGTGTGCCGCAGCTACCTGACGGTGATGAAGGTGCGGATGGGCTCGCGGTTCTCGTTCATCATCGACGTCGACCCGCGGCTCGCGGCGCATCCGTTTCCGCCGCTGCTGCTGATCTCGCTGGTGGAGAACGCCATCAAGCACGGCATCGAGCGCACGGCGGGCGTCGGGCAGATCATGGTCGATGCGGTGGTCGTCTCGCAGGGTGGCGCGCCGCAACTGACGGTGAACGTCGTCGACACGGGCGCCGGACTGCGGGCCACCGCGGCGCAGGGCACGGGGCTTGCGAACATCCGCGACCAGCTCGCGGCGCGGTTCGGTCCGCGCGGCTCGCTCGCGCTGCAGGACCGGACGGCCGGCGGCGTCATCGCGACGCTGCGCATCCCCTATGAGCCCGCCGCATGAAAGGCCCGCGCGCCCTGGTCGCCGAAGACGAACTGCCGCAGCGCCGGCGGCTGTGCGGGCTGCTCGCGGAGCTGTGGCCGGAACTGACGATCATCGCCGAATGCGGCGATGGCCTCTCGGCGCTGGAAGTGCTGACCAGCCAGCATCCCGACGTGGCGTTCCTCGACATCCGCATGCCGGGCCTGACCGGCCTCGAGGTCGCGCGCGCCGCCGGGTCCACGCAGGTGGTGTTCACGACGGCCTACGAAAGCCATGCGCTCGATGCGTTCGACCACGCCGCCGTGGACTACCTGCTCAAGCCCATCCGTCGCGAGCGACTGGCGCAGAGCATCGTCCGGCTCAAGCAGCGCCTGGCCGAAGCGCCGGCGACGCTGAGCAGGAGCTTCGGCATCAACGCCGGGATCCGCTGGATCACCGGCAGCGCCGGGCACGTGACCCGCGTGCTCGGCATCAACGAGGTGCTGTTCTTCGCGGCGCAGGACAAGTACGTGCGGGTGGTCAGCGCCGAGGACGAAGTGCAGATCCGCACGCCGCTGCGCGAACTGCTGGAGGCGCTCGACCCGGAGACCTTCTGGCAGATCCATCGCAGCGTGATCGTGCGCGCCGGGGCCATCCACCGCATCGAGACCGGCGCCGACGGCCGCATGAAGCTCACCGTGAAGGGCCGCACCGAAGAGCTTCCCGTCAGCCAGGCTTTCCAGTTCCGCTTCAAACCCATGTGAGGCGCCATGACAGCAGCCCTTGAAATCGCAGGCATCCGCAAGGTCTTCGGCGAAACGGTCGCCATCGAGTCGCTGGACCTCGACATTCCGCAGGGCGCGACCTACGGCCTGATCGGCCCCTCCGGCGCCGGCAAGACCACCGCGATCCGCATGATCATGTCGATCCTGTTTCCGGACCGCGGCACCATCAGCGTCTTCGGCCAGGGCTCCGCGCTCAAGGCCAAGGATCGCATCGGCTACCTGCCCGAGGAGCGCGGCTCCTACCGCAAGATGACGGTCGGGGCTTTCCTCACCTACATGGGCGGCCTCAAGGGACGTACCCGCGCCCAGGCCTATGGGCGCGCCGACCGGCTCCTCGGGCGGCTCGGCCTGGGCGGCGTCCAGGCCAAGAAATGCGAGGAACTGTCCAAGGGCATGCTGCAGCGGGTGCAGTTCGTCGCCTCCATCATCAACGAACCGGACCTGCTGATCCTCGATGAGCCCTTCGGCGGCCTCGATCCCATGAGCGTGCGGCTGCTGAAGGAAGTGATCGCGGAGGAGCACCATCGCGGCGCGACCATCATCTTCTCGACCCACGTCATGGCCCATGCCGAGGAGCTGTGCGAGCAGATCGTGATGATCCACAAGGGCCGCAAGGTGCTCGATGAACCGATCACCGGGCTGCGGCGCCGGTACGATACCGGCCGGGTGCTGCTCGAGCCCCTGGACCCGGACGCGAACCTGCTCGCCCTGCAGGCCATGTCCTGCGTGGCAACTCTCAGGCTCAATGACCACGGCTGCGAGCTGCGGCTGCGCGCGGGTGTCGATCCGGCGGATGCGATCCGCGCCGTCGCGGCCGCCGTGGCCCCGGCGCGCATCGAGTTCGCCCGCATCCGCCTGGAGGATGTCTTCATCGGCCTGGTCAGTGAATCCGGCGCGGCCGCCGAATCGCACGAGGCGCTGCGCACCCACCTGCAGGGTCTTTCCAATACGGGAGTCACGGCATGAGCCTGAATCTGCAACGCATCGGGCTGATCGCCGCCCGCGACTACAAGGCCGCGATCACCTCGCGGGCCTTCCTGTTCGGCCTGCTGCTGATGCCCGTGCTACTGGTGATGTTCGCGGTGCTGGTGCCGCGCATCCTCAATTCACGCAGCCCGCAGATCGTGGGCGACGTGGCCGTCATCGACACCACCGGCAAGGTCGTCCCCGAACTGAAGGCAGCCCTGCTGCCCGAGGAGATCGCACGCCGCCGGAGCGTCGAATCCGATCAGGGCCCGCTGAAGCCCGGAGCCACGGCGGCAGCCGCCGGACAACCGATCGCGCGGCTGACGCTGGTGGAGGCGCCCGCCAACGCCGACGTGGACACCTACAAGCGCTGGCTCGTCCAGCCGCCGGCGGCACCCACCCGGCACCTCGCCGTCGTGGTCATCCAGCCCGATGCCGTCGCGCGCCGGCCGGGCGCGGCCGCCTTCGGCAGTTACGCCCTGTACACCTCCCCACGACTGGATGAGCTCACCGAAGCCACGCTGCGCAACACGATGCGCGCGGCACTGATCGCCACGAGACTGCGTGCCCAGAACCTGGACCCGGAAGCGATGGCCAGCGTGCAGCAGGTCTTCCAGCCCGACGCGGTGGTCGTGGGGGCGGCCGGCGAGCGCTCCGCATCGCGCACCGTGGCCCGCTTCCTGCCCTTCGCCTGCGGACTGCTGCTGTTCGTCGGCGTCATGACCGGCGGTCAGCTGCTGATGACCTCGACGGTGGAGGAAAAGTCCAGCCGCGTGATCGAGGTGCTGCTGGCGGCGGTCTCGCCTCTGGAGCTGATGTACGGCAAGCTCCTGGGCACCCTCGGGCTGGGCCTCACCATGACCGCGGTCTACGTGTCCATCTCGGTGTATGCGCTGGCGCAGTTCTCGCTGTCCGGGCTGCTGGACCCGATGCTGATCGTGTACCTGGTCGCGTTCTTCGTGGTGACCTACCTGGTGTTCGGCTCCCTGATGCTGACCATCGGCGCGGCGGTCAACCAGAATGCCGAAGCGCAGGCGCTGTTGCCGCCGGTCTTCATCCTGCTGGTGGGCGGCTACAGCCTCTCCGGAGTCATCGGCCAGGCCCCGAACTCGGCGTTCAGCGTGGCCATGAGCTTCATACCGCCGGTCAACACCTTCGCGATGATCGCGCGGCTGTCCTCGATAGCACCGCCACCCTCCTGGGAGGTGTGGACGACGCTGCTCATCAGCCTCGTGACCGCCATGCTGGTCGTATGGTTCGCCGCCAAGGTGTTCAAGGTCGCGCTGCTGATGCACGGCCGGCCGCCGACCTTCGGCACGCTCCTCAGGTGGGCGCGGATGGCCTGAGGGTCACACCGCCGCGTGGCGCAGCGGCTGCGGGCGGGGTTCTTCGGTGGCGCGCGTCGGCGGCAGGCCGTTCGGTGCGGCGCTCCAGCCGATGTCGGTGCGCGATGGCGGCAGGAGCTCGGGGGCCGGCGGCGCGCCGAGCGCCGCGAGCACCACCCTGCGCAGCGCACTGGACTCGCAGTTCCAGAACACCTGCGACAGCGCGAGGCGCAGTCCGGTGACGTGGGTGCGCAGCCGCTGCAGTTCCTGCAAGGCCGCGACCGTGTCGCGCGACAGGTGCGCCAGGGTTGCGGGCGGCGGCAGGTTGTTCTCGTCCTCGCCATGCCACAGCGTCAGTTCGCGCAATCGCTGCGTCGATAACGGTAGCTGCGCATCGTGCGGATCCATCGGCTCATGATCGCATGCCGCAACCGCAGGCGGGAGCCGTCACGGGATCGTCACGGACCCGGCTTGCCGCCTCGGGGCTTGGCACGGCGGGTGGGTTCGGCGATCGCCGGATCATCGGGCCAGTAGTGGCGCGGATAGCGGCCGCGCAGGTCCTTGCGCACATCGGCGTACGATCCCTGCCAGAAGCTCGCCAGATCGCGAGTGATCTGCACGGGACGCTGCGCCGGCGACAGCAGCTTGAAGGTCACGGGCACCCGTCCCGCGGCCAGCCTGGGCGAGGCCAGGACGCCGAACAGCTCCTGCAGGCGCACGGCGACCACCGGTGCCAGCTCATCGCGATAGTCGATGCGGATGCGCGAGCCGGTGGGCGCGACGAAATGGCTCGGCGCAAGCTGCGCAAGGCGCAGCTGCTGTTCGTGCGTGAGCCGGCCCATGAGGATCTGTGTCATGGACAGCCGCGCCAGGTGCTGCGCACGGGTCATGCCCCCAAGCCAGGGCAACAGCCACGCTTCCCGCGTCGCGCTGAGGCTTTCGTCATCGACCGGGGGCCAGCCGCTCGTGAGGGCGGCCGGCGCCTGCGCCCGCACGAACTCCATGCGGGCCTGCAGGTCGCGACTGTCCTCGTCCCAGGGCAGTGCCGCGAGCCCGAGCCGCGTCACGCCCTCGAGCATCGCGGCGGCGGTCGCCTCGGGGGACACGTCGCGCAGCGGCCGCTCGTCGATCGTCAGTTCGAACAGGCGCGTGACCTCGCGGGCGAGGACGCCCTGCTCGCGCTCATCCCAGTGCACCTCCTCGGTGCGCCTGAGCTGGGATGAAAAATATTCTTCCAGGTCCGCGCGCGACAGCGGCGCGGCGAGCGTGATGCGGGCGTCGCGGTCACGGTCGTCCGCATCGATGGCCACGATGAATTCGCGCTGTGACAGGCTCTGCGGCTGCGCGAACTGCGCGCCCCGCCCGTTGGCCAGCACGAACCGGTTGTCGGCGCCGGCGCGCCGGCGGCCGATGCGGTCCGGATAGGCGAATGCCAGCAGCACTCCCGCGAGCCCCGACTGCGCCCGGCCCGAAGACTTCTCGGCGCCCGCCCCGCCCGCGAGCCGCGCGAGGTCACGCGCGCTGCGCCGTAGCCGCGCCAGGGCGCCGCGGTCGACGCCCGCGGGTGCCTCTTCCCCCTGCAGCACCGACAGGCGCGAGCGCACGTCCGCATCACCGGCGCCGCCGGCCGCGCGCAGCAGATCACGCTCCGACAGCAGCGCGGCGAGCTCCGCCGCGAGCGGTACGGCGTCGAGGGCCCGGGCCGCGATGAGCATGTGGGCCAGGCGCGGATGCAGCGGCAGGCGCGCCATCTCGCGCCCGTGGGCCGTGATCCGGCCCTGCGGATCGAGCGCCGCCAGCCGCCCCAGCAGTTCGCGGGCGCCCGCGAGCGTCGCCGCCGGAGGCGCGTCCAGCCAGGTGAGGGTCGCGGCATCCGTGACGCCCCAGGCCGCCAGTTCCAGCGCCAGGCCCGCCAGGTCCGTCTGCAGGATCTCCGCATCCGTGAAGGCGGCGAGCGAACGCTGCGCGCCCTCGCTCCAGGCGCGATAGCACACCCCCGGCCCGAGACGGCCGGCGCGGCCCTGGCGCTGGTCGGCCGAGGCGCGGGAGATGCGCGCGGTCTCCAGCCGGCCCATGCCCGTGACGGGGTCGAACACGGCGCGCCGCTCGAGGCCCGCGTCGACCACGACGCGGATACCGTCGAGGGTGAGACTGGTCTCGGCGATGTTCGTGGCCAGCACCACTTTGCGCGTGCCGGCCGCCGCGGGGGCCAGCGCCGCATCCTGTTCCTGCGGGGGCAGCTCGCCATACAGCGGCAACACCCGCGTGTTCTCGGGCAGCGCGCCGCCCTGCAGCTGCGACTGCACGCGGCGGATTTCCCGCGCGCCGGGCAGGAACACCAGCACGTCGCCCGGCTCCTCGCCCAGGGCCCGCCGGATGATGCGGCTGGTCAGGGCCTCGACCGGCTCCCCCGACGCCCCCGGCAGCAGCGGCGCGCTGACACCCGCGTAGCGGGTCGTCACCGTCCAGATCCGGCCTTCGCAACGCACTACCGGCGCGTGACCGAGCCGGTCCGCGACGGACTGCGCATCCAGCGTGGCCGACATCACCAGCAGCCTCAGCTCCGGTGCGAGATTCGCCTGCACGTCGAGCGTCAGCGCCAGTCCCAGGTCGGCCTGCAGGCTGCGCTCGTGGAACTCATCGAAGATCACCACGCCGACGCCTTCGAGCGCGGCATCCTGCTGCAGCATCCGGGTGAGCACGCCCTCGGTCACGACCTCGATGCGCGTGTCGCGGGAAACGCGCGTGTCCAGGCGCATGCGATGGCCGACGGTGCGACCGACCTCCTCGCCCAGGGCGTGCGCCATGCGCGCGGCCACGGCGCGCGCGGCCAGGCGCCGCGGTTCGAGCATGATGATGCGGCCGCGCAGCCACGCGCACCGGAGCAGCGCCGGCGGCACCAGGGTGCTTTTGCCGGCGCCCGGCGGAGCCTGCAGGATGACTTTGTTGGCGCTTGCGAGAGTGGCGGTGAGTTCGGGCAGCACCGCCTCGATCGGCAGGCTCACCTAGGCACGCCGCGCGCGCCAGGAGGCGATGGCGAACATCAGCCAGCCGCTGATGAGCAGGATGCCGCCCAGGGGAGTCGCCAGCCCGACGACCAGCCGCATGCCCAGGGTGATCTGGAAGGCGATGAGGTAGAGGCTGCCGCAGAACGTGACGATGCCGGCGATCAGCAGCAGCGCCGCGGCATGCAGCCCGTCCGAATAGCCGCCGCGCGCCACGGCCCCCAGCACCAGCAGGCCCAGGGCCTGGAAGAACTGGAAGCGCACCGCCGTGTCGTAGATCTGCAGTTGCGCGGGCGCCAGCCGCCCCGGCAGGGCGTGCGCGCCGAGCGCGCCGCAGATCGTCGCGAGCGCCATCACCAGGCCGCCGATCACCAGGATGGCGCGCGAGGCGCGGGCCGCGCGCGGATCCACCGCCTCGAAATTCATCGGTCGGTCCGACCTGGACGGGCCGGACGGCCCGGACGCCCGCCGCGGCCCTTGTGTTGCGGCAGCGGTGGCAGGCCCGTGTGCTGGGTCCTGAACGGGCGACTGCCGCTGCGCTCACCCTCGGGCGCGGCGCGGGTCCCGGCCGGCTGCCAGGCGGGCACCAGGTGCTGCCGGCCGCTGCCGATGAGGTCGGCGCGGCCCATCCGGCGCAGCGCCTCGCGCAGCATCGGCCAGTTGTTGGCATCGTGGTAGCGCAGGAATGCCTTGTGCAGCCGACGCACCTTGAGGCCCTTCGGGATGCGCACTTCCTCGCTGTCGCGACGGATGCGGTGCAGGGGATTCTTGCCGCTGTGGTACATGGCGGTGGCCGTGGCCATCGGCGAGGGCAGGAAGGCCTGCACCTGGTCGGCGCGGAAGCCATTGGATTTCAGCCACAGCGCCAGTTCCAGCATGTCCTCGTCGGTGGTGCCCGGGTGGGCCGCGATGAAGTACGGGATCAGGTACTGCTCCTTGCCCGCCTCCTTCGAGTAGCGGTCGAACAGTTCCTTGAAGCGGTAGTAGGTGCCCACGCCCGGCTTCATCATCTTCGACAGCGGCCCGTCGCTGATGGCCTCGGGCGCGATCTTGAGATAGCCGCCGACGTGGTGCTGGGCCAGTTCCTTCACGTACTCGGGCGACTCGCTCGCGAGGTCGTAGCGCACCCCCGAGGCGATCAGCACCTTCTTGATGCCCGGCAGGGCACGCGCGCGGCGATAGAGCCTGATCAGCGGCGAGTGATCGGTGTTGAGGTTCGGGCAGATGCCCGGAAAGACGCAGGACGGGCGGCGGCAGGCGCTCTCGATTTCGCGCGAGCGGCAGGCCAGGCGGTACATGTTCGCGGTCGGACCACCCAGGTCCGAGATCACGCCCGTGAAGCCCGGCACCGTGTCCCGCACGGCCTCGACTTCGCGGATGATCGAATCCTCCGAGCGGTTCTGGATGATGCGCCCCTCGTGCTCGGTGATCGAACAGAAGGTGCAGCCGCCGAAGCAGCCGCGCTGGATGGCGATCGAGAAGCGGATCATCTTGTACGCCGGGATGTTCGCATCGCCGTAGGCGGGATGCGGCTGGCGGCGGTACTCGCGCTCGTACACCCAGTCCATCTCCCGGGTGGTGAGCGGGATCGGCGGCGGATTGAGCCACACGTCGACATCGCCGTGCCGCTGCACCAGTGCCCGGGCATTGCCCGGATTGGCCTCCGAATGCAGGATGCGCGAGGCATGCGCGTACAGCACCGGGTCCGCGGCGACCTGCTCGAAGGCGGGCAGCCGGATGACGCTGTTGCCGCGATCGGCGCCCTTCACGCGCCGCACGAAGCGCACGACCTGCTCGCGCGGGGCGCCGGGCTGCGCGGGAGCCGCGGCGGCGGTACCCGGGGCGGGCTGCTCCGTGGCGCCCTGCATGGCGTAGGGGTCGACCGGCGGGTTCAACGGGCCGGGCGCATCCAGGTGGGTCGAGTCCACCTCGACCCAGCCGTGCGGCAGGCTCTTGCGGGTGAAGGCCGTGCCGCGGATGTCGGTGATCTCACCGATCGTCTCGCCCCCCGCGAGGCGGTGGGCGATTTCGCAGATCTGGCGCTCGCCATTGCCGTAGACCAGCAGGTCCGCCTTGGCATCCAGCAGCACCGAGCGGCGGACCTTCTCCGACCAGTAGTCGAAGTGCGCGATCCGGCGCAGCGAGGCCTCGATGCCGCCGATCACCACCGGCACGTCCCGGAAGGCCTCGCGCACGCGCTGGGCATACACGATCACCGAGCGGTCGGGCCGCCGGCCGCCCTCGCCACCGGGCGTGTAGGCATCGTCGCTGCGGATGCGGCGGTCGGAGGTGTAGCGGTTGACCATCGAGTCCATGTTCCCGGCGGTGATGCCGAAGAACAGGTTGGGTCGGCCGAGCGCCGTGAAGGCCTCGGTGCTGTGCCAGTCCGGCTGCGCGATGATCCCGACCCGGAAGCCCTGCGCCTCGAGCACCCGCCCGATGATGGCCATGCCGAAACTGGGGTGATCGACGTAGGCGTCGCCGGTGACGACGATGATGTCGCAGGAGTCCCATCCCAGCAGGTCCATTTCCGCCTTCGACATGGGCAGGAACGGCGCGGTGCCGAAGCGGGACGCCCAGAAGCGGCGATAGGAGCTGATGTCACGGGCGGGCTGCATAGCCCTCCATGATACCCACAAGCCGGCCTTGCCTTCCAAGCGCCTGATTTTACGTGGCTTTCAGGCTCGAGCTGTGCGCGCTTCTACCCCAGGGCGGCATCCAGTTCCGCGATCAGGTCCGCCGCGCTCTCGATGCCGACGGACAGGCGCACCAGGCCATCGCTGATGCCCAGCTCGGCGCGCATCTGCGCCGGCAACCCCGAGTGGGTCATGAGGCCGGGATGCTCGATCAGGCTCTCGACGCCGCCCAGGCTCTCGCCGAGCGCGAACAGGTGGCAGCGCTCGAGAAAGCGCCGCGCCGTGGCGAGATCGCCCTTGAGTTCGGCGGCGATGATGCCTCCGAATCCGCCCCGCATCTGGCGGCGCGCGAGCTCGTGCTGCCGGTGGCTGGCCAGCCCGGGGTAGCGCACGGACCTGATCGCCGGATGTTCCTCGAGGTGCTGTGCGATGCGCAGCGCATTGGCGCAGTGCCGCTCCATGCGCACCGCCAGGGTCTTCATTCCCCGCAGCAGCATGAAGCTGTCGAAGGCGCCGGACATCGCGCCCAGGCCGTTCTGCAGGAACTTGAGCTGCTCGGCCAGCGCCGCATCGCGCACGATCACCGCGCCGGCCAGCACGTCCGAGTGGCCGTTCAGGTACTTGGTGGCCGAGTGCATCACGATGTCGACGCCCAGTTCCAGCGGCCTTTGGATGAAGGGCGTGGCGAAGGTGTTGTCGCAGACGCTGAGAATGCCGCGCCTGCGCGCCACATCCGCAATGGCCGCGATGTCGATGAGGTTCAGCATGGGGTTGGTGGGCGATTCCATCCATACCATGCGGGTGTTCGGGCGGATCGCCGCCTCGAAGGCCTTCGGATCGGCGAGATCGATGAAGCTGACCTCAAGCCCCGCGCTGCGCCTGCGGATCTTTTCAAACAGGCGGTAGCTGCCGCCGTAGAGGTCGTGCGAGGCGACGAGATGGGAGTTCGCGTCCAGCAGTTCGACCAGCGTCGAGGACGCGGCCATCCCTGAGGCGAACGCGAACGCCGCAGTCCCGTTCTCCAGGTCCGCGAGGGCCGCCTGCACCGCATCGCGGGTCGGATTGCGGGTGCGCGCATAGTCGTAGCCCTTGTGGACGCCGGGACTTTCCTGCACGTAGGTGGACGTGAGGTAGACCGGGGTCATCACCGCGCCGGTGAGCGGATCCGGCCGCTGACCGCCGTGGATGACGCGGGTGCCAAAGTCGAGCTTGCGCCCGTTGTCGGATTCACTCACTTCGATTACTCCGGGAAACCTGCCCCTATGTTGCCATGCCGCTTCGCCTACAGGCGCCGCCGCAGCCAGTTCACCAGGTCGATGCGGGTGATCAGTCCCAGGAATTCGCCGCGATCCACCACGATGGCCACCATCCCGCGCTTGAAGATCTCGATCAGCTGCGGCAGTGGCGCATCCGGCGGCACCGTCACCAGGTGGCTCTCCATGATGTCGGCCACGGGCTGTTTGAAGCCCTCCGGGTGGCCGAAGACCTTCAACAGCAGATCCTCCTCATCGATGATGCCGACGATCTTGCCATCGCGCATGACCGGCAGCTGGGACACATCGTACAGCTTCATGCGGCCGTGGGCCGCGAGGGCGGTTTCGGCGGCATTGACCGTGACCGCGGCCTTCTCCCAGGCGCGGCGGGCGATGAGGTCGCGCAGGTCGCCGAACTTCTCCCGCTGCAGGAAGCCCTGGTCCAGCATCCAGTAGTCGTTGTAGACCTTGGAGAGGTACTTGTTGCCGCTGTCGCACACCAGGCTCACGACCCGCTTCGGGGTGGTCTGTTCGTGGCAGTAGCGCAGCGCCGCCGCCAGCAGCGTGCCGCTGGAGGTGCCCGCCAGCAGGCCCTCCTTGTGCAGCAGCGCCCGGCAGGCGGCGAAGGACTCGGCATCGGGAATGCTGTAGGCGCGCCTGATGCGTGACAGATCGCAGACCTTCGGTATGAAATCCTCGCCGATGCCTTCCACCAGCCAGCTGCGCGGGGGCGCGCTGATCTTCCCGGTGTGCACGTACTCCGCCAGCATCGAGCCCTGCGGGTCGGCCAGCACGATCTCCACCCGCGGATCCACCCGGGCAAAGAACCGCGACAGTCCGGTCAGCGTGCCGCCGGTCCCCACGCCGCAGACGATGGCATCCACCTCGTGCTGCATCTGTTCCCAGATCTCGGGGGCGGTGGTCTCCTCGTGGGCCTTGGGGTTGGCCTCGTTGGTGAACTGGTTGATGTAGAACGAGCCCGGCGTCTCGCGCGCGATCGCCGCGGCCTTGTCCTGGTAGTACTCCGGATGGCCCTTGATCACGTCCGAACGGGTCATGACGACCTCGGCGCCCATGGCCTTGAGATGAAAGATCTTCTCCTGGCTCATCTTGTCCGGGATCACCAGCAGCAGCCGGTAGCCCTTGCGCGCGGCGACCAGCGCCAGCCCCAGGCCGGTATTGCCGGCCGTGGCCTCGATCAGCGTCGCGCCGGGTTTGATGCGTCCCTCGCGCTCGGCGGCCTCGATCATGTAGAGCCCCACGCGATCCTTGATGGAACCGCTGGGGTTCTGGCTCTCGAGTTTCAGGAACAGGCTGCACGGCCCGGCATCCAGGCCGGTGGCGGCGACCAGCGGCGTATTGCCGATCAGTGACAGGACGTCCGGAAAAACAGTTTGTAAAGCCACGGGTAAGCCCCCATACAGCAGTACGGTGATGCGCATACTGTACGCTCGCAAGGCCTGCGCGCGCGCCCAACGTTCTTTAATATGGGGTTCAATGGGCCATTTCATTCGTATTCGCGGCGCGCGCCAGAACAATCTCAAGGGTCTGGGTCTGGACATCCCCCTGAACGAACTCGTCGTCGTGACGGGCGTGTCGGGCTCCGGCAAGTCCTCCCTGGTGTTCGACACGCTGTATGCCGAAGGTCAGCGACGCTACGTCGAGACCTTCTCCCCCTATGCGCGCCAGTTCCTGGACCGCATGGACAAGCCCCAGCTCGATTCGGTGAGCGGCATCCCGCCGGCCATCGCCATCGACCAGACCAACCCGGTGCGCACCTCGCGTTCGACCGTGGGCACGATGACCGAGCTCAACGATCACCTGAAGCTGCTGTTCGCGCGCGCGGGAAGCCTGTACTGCGACTGTTGCGGCAAGCCCGTGCGCAGCGACACCCCGGAAAGCATCCTGGCCGACATGCAGCAGCGCGCGGCCGCGGCCGGCGACCCGCGGCTGCTGCTGTGTTTCCCGGTGCCGGTGCTGCGCAACTTCAGCGAGCCGGAAGTGCGCGAGCTGCTGGCCCGGCAGGGCTACACGCGCATCTACGGACCCGAAGGCGCCGCCGCACCCGCCGCTGCCGTGCCCGCCTCCGCCCGGCGCGCCGCCCGGACTTCGAAGTCGGCCGCCGTGAAGCGGCCCAGGAAAGACGCGAAGCAGGCCAAGGACGGCACCGAGGAGGCCCCGGTCGCGGTGCTGCAGGTCATCCAGGACCGCTTCCGGCTGGGCAATGCCGAGCGCGGTCGCGTGCTCGAGTCGCTCGAGGCGGCGCTGCGGGTGGGCCAGGGCCGGCTTCTCGTGCACGTCGTCGATGACGGGGATCCACCGCTCAGCCGCGCGGTGTGGCGCTATTCCGCGGGTCTGCACTGCGCCGACTGCGACCGCAGCTACAGCGCCCCCACCCCCAGCCGCTTCTCGTTCAACTCACCGATCGGCGCCTGCGAGACCTGTCGCGGTTTCGGGCGGCGCATCGGCATCGACTATGGGCTGGTCATTCCCGATGAGAACAAATCCCTGCGCGACGGCGCCGTGCGCCCTTGGCAGACCGAGTCGTACAAGGAGTGCCAGGAGGATCTGGAGAAGCACGCGAAGAAGCGCGGCATCAACCTCGACCGGCCGTGGCGCGAGCTGACGCAGGCGGAGCGGCAGTGGGTCATCGAGGGCGAGGGCCCCTGGGAGAAGGGCTACTGGTACGGCATCAAGCGCTTCTTCGACTGGCTCGAATCGCGGGCCTACAAGATGCACGTGCGGGTACTGCTGTCGCGGTATCGGGCGTACACCCCCTGTGATGCCTGCAACGGCGCGCGACTGCGCACGTACGGGCTCCTGTGGCGCGTCGGCAGCCATGCGCTCGCCCAGGCCGCGCTGGGCGGGCGGCCGCGGTTCCGCCCGCAGGGCGTCTCGTGGAGCCAGGAGACGCTCGATGCCATGCCGGGCCTGTGCCTGCACGACCTGATGCTGCTGCCGGTGGAACGGGTGCTGCAGTTCTTCAAAGGCCTGGAACTGCCGGCGCCGCTGGACCAGGCGACCGACCTGCTGCTGACCGAACTGCGCAGCCGCACCGGGTTCCTGGCCGATGTGGGGCTCGCCTATCTGACCCTCGACCGCCAGTCGCGCACGCTCTCGGGCGGCGAGGTCCAGCGCATCAACCTGACCACGGCGCTCGGCACCTCGCTGGTGAACACCCTGTTCGTGCTCGACGAGCCCTCGATCGGTCTGCATCCGCGGGACATGCAGCGCGTGATCGCCGTCATGAAGCGGCTGCGCGATGCCGGCAACTCGCTGCTGGTGGTCGAGCATGATCCGCAGATCATGCTCGAGGCCGACCGCATCATCGACATGGGACCCGGCGCGGGCGAGCGCGGCGGGCAGATCGTGTTCAACGGCACGCCGCTGCAGCTGCGGCACAGCCCCTCCTCGCTCACCGCCGACTATCTCAGCGGCCGGCGCACCCTGCCGGTGTCGGGCGATGCGCCGCGCCGGACCGCGCCCGCGATTCCCGGCGAGGTGGTCGCCGAGGCGCGCACCAACCGCTGGCTCGAGATCCGGGGCATAAGGCACCACAACCTGAAGGGCATCGACATCCGCGTGCCGCTGAAGCGTCTGGCCTGCATCACCGGCGTCTCCGGCTCGGGCAAGTCGACCGTCGTCGAGGACGTGCTGTACCCGGCGCTGCTCAAGTACAAGGGCCGTCCGAGCGAGGCCCCGGGCGAGTTCGAGTCCCTGCGTGGCGCCGAGCTCATCGACGATGTGGTCATGGTCGACCAGACCCCGATCGGGCGCACGACGCGCTCCAACCCCGCAAGCTACGTGGGCGCGTTCGATGTGATCCGCGAGCTCTTCGCGCAGGAACCGACGGCGGTGGAACGCAAGTACACCGCGGGGACCTTCAGCTTCAATTCCGGCAACGGCCGCTGCCCCACCTGCAGCGGCAACGGCTTCGAGCACGTGGAGATGCAGTTCCTGTCCGACGTGTACCTGCGCTGTCCGGACTGCAACGGCAGCCGCTACCGCGACGAGGTGCTGGAGGTGCGCCGCGAGGGCAGCGACGGCCGGCGGGCGAACATCGCCGGAGTGCTGGACATGACGGTCACCGAGGCCCTCGCCTTCTTTGCCGAGTCGCGCGAGCTGGCCACGCGGCTGAAGCCGCTCGCGGACGTGGGCCTCGAGTACGTGAAGCTCGGGCAGCCCGTGCCCACGCTCTCCGGCGGCGAGGCACAGCGGCTGAAGCTCGCCGGACACCTGGCCGATGCCGCGGCGCTTGCGGTGACCGCCAGTGCCAACGGCAAGCTGTTCCTGTTCGACGAGCCGACGACGGGACTGCACTTCGACGATGTCGCGAAGCTGCTGCGGGCCTTCGCCAAGCTGCGCGCGGCCGGTCATTCGCTGCTGGTGATCGAGCACAACCTCGATGTGATGCGCGCCAGCGACTGGATCATCGACCTGGGACCCGAGGGCGGCGATGGCGGCGGCAGCGTCGTGTTCGCGGGCACGCCGACGGCGCTGCGCGGGCATCCCGAATCGCACACGGCGCGGGCCATCGTCGAGTACGAGAAGGCCCTCGCCAGTGCCTTCGAACTGCCCGCCGCGGTTGCCGAACCTCAGGTCCCGTGGATGCGGCCCACGCTGGACGCGAGCGAGCAGATCGTGATCCACAACGCGCGCGAGCACAACCTGAAGAACGTGGACGTGCGCATTCCGCGCGACCGGTTCACGGTGATCACGGGCGTTTCCGGATCGGGCAAGTCCACCCTGGCCTTCGACATCCTGTTCAACGAGGGCCAGCGCCGGTACCTCGAATCCCTGAATGCCTACGCCCGGCAGTTCGTGCAGCCGGCCTCGCGCCCCGACGTGGATGCGATCTTCGGCATCCCGCCCACGGTCGCCATCGAACAGCGCACCAGCCGCGGCGGCCGCAAGAGCACGGTGGCGACGCTGACCGAGATCTATCACTTCCTGCGGCTGCTGTACGTGAAGCTCGGGACCCAGTACTGCCCGGACTGCGATGTCGCGATCGAGCCGCAGAGCCCGGCGGCGATCGCGGCGCGGCTGCTGCAGCAGTACAAGGGGCGCACCGTGACGCTGCTCGCGCCGCTGGTGGTGGCGCGCAAGGGTTTCTACACCGACCTTGCGAAGTGGGCGGCCAAGAAGGGCTACAAGGAGCTGCGGGTCGACGGCGTCGATGTGCCGACCGCACGCTGGCCGCGGCTGAACCGCTTCAAGGAGCACACCATCGAGCTGCCGGTGGCGACGCTCGGCATCAGCGCCAGGACCGAATTCGAGATCCGGCATGCGCTCGGCAAGGCCCTGGACTACGGCAAGGGGCTGGTGAGCGTCATGCCGGCGGGGGATGCCGCGCGCAGCACGATGTTCTCGACCCGGCGGGCGTGTCCTTCCTGCGGGCGCAGTTTCGCCGAGCCCGATCCGCGCATGTTCTCGTTCAATTCCAAGCATGGCTGGTGCACGGCCTGCTTCGGCACCGGCCTTGCGATCCCGGAGTTCGACGAAGGCCAGACGGGCGAGGAGATCTGGTGGAACGAATGGTTCGAGAACGAGGCGGTCCCCTGCGGCGAGTGCCAGGGGCAGCGCCTGAATCCGGTCGCCCTCAACGTCCGCTTCCGCAAGCAGTCGATCGCCGAGCTCGCCGCGGGCTCGATCGAGGCGACCATCGGCTTCTTCACCGGGTTGAAGCTCTCGGTGCGTGAACAGGAGATCGCCCGCGATCTGCTCGCGGAAATTAAGGCCCGCCTGAACTTCCTGGTGCGGGTGGGCCTCGGGTACCTGCAGCTGGATCGCGCCGCACCGACCCTCTCCGGGGGCGAGGCCCAGCGCATCCGGCTCGCGGCGCAGCTCGGCTCGAACCTGCAGGGCGTGTGCTACGTGCTCGATGAGCCCACCATCGGGCTGCACCCGCGCGACAACGCGGTGCTGCTGGACTCGCTCGCAGAACTGGCCGCCCACCGCAACACGCTCGTGGTCGTGGAGCATGACGAGGACACCATCCGCCGCGCCGACTACGTCCTGGACCTCGGGCCCGGCGCGGGCGTGCGCGGCGGCGAGGTCGTGGGCCGCGGCACCGTGCAGGACCTCATCGCCAACGAGGCCTCGGTCACGGGTCGCTTCCTGCGCGCACCGCTGATGCATCCGGCGAAGCCGCAGCGGCCCGTCGGCGCCGATTCCCCCAAGATCGTCCTCAAGGACGTGACGCTGCACAACGTCAAGGGCATCGACATCGAGGTGCCGCTGGGCCGGCTGGTGGTGATCACCGGGGTGTCCGGGTCAGGCAAGTCGACCGTGGCCCGCGACGTGCTGTTCACCAATCTGAAGCGGCTGGTCGGCGAGGAACTGCCCGGCGGGCGGGCCCGCGCCGCGAAGAACGCGGCGAAGACGAAGACGGCACGGGCTGCGGAACCGCTGGTGGGCTGCAAGTCCATCGTGGGCGCGAAACAGGTGCAGCGGGTGCTCGAGGTCGACCAGACGCCGATCGGCAAGACACCGCGGTCCTGCCCGGCGACCTACGTGGGGTTCTGGGACGAGATCCGGGCGATTTTTGCGGGCACTACCGAGGCGCGCATCCGCGGTTACACGGCAAGCCGCTTCTCGTTCAATTCCGGTGGCGGCCGTTGCGAGGGCTGCGAGGGCCAGGGCCTGCGCACCATCGAGATGAGCTTCCTGCCGGATGTGAAGGTGAGCTGCGATGTCTGCAACGGCAAGCGGTTCAACTCGGAGACCCTGAGCGTGCTGTGGCGCGGCCGCAGCATCGGCGACGTGCTCAACATGAGCATCGACGATGCCGTGGACTTTTTCGCGGCCCATCCGCGCGTGCATCACGCCCTGAAGCTGCTGCAGGACGTGGGACTGGGGTATCTGACCCTCGGCCAGCACAGCCCCACGCTCTCCGGCGGGGAGGCCCAGCGCATCAAGCTGGTCACGGAACTGGCGAAAGTACGCGGCGAGGGCGGCGGTCCGCGGCAGATCCCGCGGCACACCCTGTACGTGCTGGATGAACCCACCGTGGGCCTGCACATGGCGGATGTCGAGAAACTGATCCACGTCCTGCACCGGCTGATCCAGGCCGGCAACACCGCCGTGGTCGTCGAGCACAATCTCGATGTCATGGCCGAGGCCGACTGGCTGATCGACATGGGACCCGAAGCGGGCGAAGGCGGCGGCCAGATCGTCGCCGCGGGCACCCCGGCGCAGGTCTCGCGACGCAAGTCGGCCTCGCACACCGGCCGGGTGCTGGCCGGGTTCCTCAAGGAGCGAACCGATGGCGCATGACCTGCAGTGCTGGAAGTGCGGTGCGTCCCTCGCCGCCCTGTCGCTGCCGCTGCGGCGGCTGGATGAATGCCCGAAGTGCCGCGCCGAACAGCACGTGTGCCGCATGTGCCTGCAGTTCGATCCGCGGGCCTACCAGCAATGCCGCGAACCCACGGTCGAGGAGGTCCGCGACAAGACCCGCGCCAACTTCTGCGATCACTTCAAACCCAAGACCGGGGCCTGGGACGGGACGGCGGCAACGGCGAACGACAAGGCCCGGTCCGAACTCGACAAACTGTTCGGCAAGTAGGCGCGCCTAAGGATCTTATCCGAATCCAGCGCCGCCGCGCCGCAGCACCATCGGTAACGCGGCAAGCGATTTCACCGGCTCCCCCGGGGATCGACTTTGCCGCATAATGGCAGGTGACACCGGCAGCCACGACAAGCGGGGCGTCGGCGCCCTCGCAATGGCTGTCAGATCAGCAATGAAAAAAGCCGGCGGCATCATGATTCTGGCGGTAGTCGGGATGATCGCGGGGCGGCTGAGCCGAGCCCACGCCCCCGCCGAAGACGGTGCGATGGGCCAGGGGGACATCTATCACCAGATACTCGCGCAGTACGCGGCGGATCCGGCGTATACGAAGATGCTTGCGGCACTGACGAGTGCGCACCAGAAGATCATCGGCGCCGCGGACGATCCCGACTGGGCGCGACCGACCGAACGGCAGCTGCGCGAGGCGCTCTATGCCGACCCGGCGGGGGCAAAGCTGGACATTCGCTCGCTTGCGTGCCGCAAGTCCGGTTGCGAAGTCCAGTTCTTCGAAACCAACCCATCCCTGAATCCAGCCGATCCTCCGGCCTGGTTGCAGGCGGTCGAGCGGCTGAAGCTCACTGATCTGGGTGCGGCCATCGGCTTCGACGCGAATTTCTTCTGGAAGTCCGGCAACAGCGTCATGTTCGTGATGACCTTCAGGCGCAGGTCCGGATCAGGCGATGCCTCCCCCTGATCGGCTTCGGATATCATGGCGCTTCAGGAGCTGACCATGAACCGCAAGAACCTGATCGGGCTGGTGATGGTGGCCGCGACGGCTGCCATGTGCGGATGCGCCAGCGCACCCGCATCGCGACATACCGCGCAGGTGCGGCAGGAAGGCGCCCCGGAACTTGCGAACTCGCGCAGTGCGCTCGCGAAATGCGTCCGGGCCGCGCTACCGCAGCTCGACGATCGCCAATCCCCTTCGGCCGCCATCGCGCGTGCCGCGTTGAAGGGTTGCGCGACTGAGGACCAGGACCTGGTGCGGGCCCTGGTGCGTGCGTCGGCACCGCCCTGTGATGGCGGCGCCGATTGCACGCGCGACGTGGAGGCGAAGGCGCAGCGCGACGTGACCCAGCTCGCGACCGACGAGGTCGTCAACGCGCGGGTGCACGCGGCGGCCGCGCAGGTGCCGAAGTGTCAGTAGCGGACTGATCAGGGGCGAGACCCAGGAGATGTGCGCGGAAAGGCGAACATCATGAAGTCCAGATGCTTGCCGCTGGCATCGTCCGCCTGCACCACGGAAAACTCGATACGCTCGCCGGGCGCAAAACTCGTCGCCGCCAACTCGTCCATGACCGCCACCGGTACGTCGTGCCAGCGCACCAGATAGGCAATCCCACGGTCGTTGCCGTCCTCCCACCGCAGCACCCGCTCGACGGCCGCTGACTGTGTAACGGCTGACGTCTGCGTGGGCTCGCGCTCCTCCGCCGGCCCATCGGGTATCGGCAGAACCAGTCTCATGGTGCCGGCACCATGGGCATCCGCCGCTCCCGTTCGGAGGATACGGAACTGCAGCGTGTCGCCGGCCCGAAAGTCCGAATT
>DATJTJ010000145.1:0-109562 GCA_035503515.1 Steroidobacteraceae bacterium | reverse complement strand
CGGGCATACCGCCGCGGTCCTGACCGGTAATCCCGGCAGCTCCTGAAGCGTCCCGCAGTCGGGGCAGCCAATGGTCATGGTAGAGCTGCGAGGCACGGCCCTTCCTTCAGGCAGAGGCGGGAAGTATCCCCCCGCGCCGCCGCTCGCGCCGTCGGACGGCATCCCCGCGCATCATGCGGCCCAGTCCTATAGGGCGCACGTTACCCCCCGCCGGCCGGCGCCAGCACCCCTCGGCCCGCGACAGGAGGGTCGGCATAACCTCACAGCCGCATGGGCCGCCATCCTAAGGTGCCGGGACGGCGGGTCGTTACGATGGAACCTCCACGGATTTCCGCCACGAAGAGGGATGCCCATGCCAGCCGGAGAAGCACCAAACAAGTTCGGAGTGGAAGCGACGGGACCGTGTGTGGAACTGCACTGTCCGCCGCGTGGACCCTTCTGCGCGCGCGATGCCTATCTGCTGGCGGCCTACCTGGTGAGCGTGGCCGACGGAGTCGCGGACCCGGCGCAGGATGGGACCTTCGGCAGCTGGCTCGAAGCCGTGCAGGGCACGGCGCGGAAGAATGCGGCTTAGAGATCCAGCTCCACCCACGTGGGAGCGTGGTCGCTGCTCTTGTCCCAGCCGCGCACGCCATGATCGACTCCGGCGCTGCGCAACCCTGGCACCAGGACGGGATTCAGCAGCAGATGGTCGATGCGCAGTCCGGCGTTGCGGGCGTATGCGTTTCGGAAATAGTCCCAGAAGGTATAGATGTGTTCACCCGGATGCAGTGTCCGTAGCGCATCCGTCCACCCCTGGGCCAGCAGCCGCCCGTAGGCGGCCCGCGTTTCGGGCCTGAACAGCGCATCATCCACCCAGCGCTCCGGCTTGTAGACATCCAGGTCGGTGGGAATGACGTTGTAGTCACCGGCGAGGATGACCGCCGTTTTCCGGTCGACCATTCCCGCGGCATGCTGGATCAGCCGCTCGAACCAGCGCAGTTTGTAATCGAACCGGGGACCCGGAGCGGGATTGCCGTTGGGCAGGTACAGGCAGCCGACGGTCATGCCCTGCACCGCGGCCTGCAGATAGCGGCTATGCAGGTCCTCGGGATCTCCCGGCAGGCCGCGGTGCACGTCCACGGGATCCGCACCGCGACTGAGGATGGCGACGCCGTTGTAGCTCTTCTGTCCGTGCCAGATCACCCCGTAGCCGGCATCGCGGATGGCGCCTTCCGGAAACTTCTCCTGCGGCGCCTTCAGCTCCTGCAGGCAGACCACGTCGGGACGGGACTCCTGCAACCACCGCAGCAGAACCGGCAACCGGGCATTCACGCCATTGACGTTGTATGTCGCAACTTTCAGCTTGCCCATCCCCGCATGATCTCACGCAGCGGGTTCCGCCGTATGGCCGGCGTCGTCGGACTAAGGCTCTGCGCAGGTTGCGGTGCAGTCCTATAGTTCCGGGCCACGCTTCGGCGAAGAGTGGGGCGTGGAACGGATCGAAGACTATGCCCTCATCGGCAACTGCGAGACGATCGCCCTGGTGGGGCGCAGTGGCTCCATCGACTGGCTGTGCCTGCCGCGCTTCGACAGTGCGGCATGCTTCGCCGCGCTGCTCGGCGGTCCGGACAACGGCCGCTGGCGCATCGCTCCGGCGATCGAACCGACCCAGGTCACGCGCTCCTACCAGGATGGCACCCTCGTTCTGGATACCCTCTTCGACACCGCCGAGGGCGCCGTCTGCGTGCGCGACTTCATGTCCCGGCGCGACGGCGTCACGGACCTGGTGCGCGTGGTGCGCGGCCTGCGCGGCAGGGTTCCCATGCGCATGGAACTCACCATGCGGTTCGACTACGGCGCGGTCATCCCCTGGGTGTCCCGCCAGGGCGACCGGCGGCTGCAGTTCGTCGCGGGCCCGGACCGCGTGCTGCTGGAAACCAGCGTCGACCTGCGCGGCGAAGGCATGAGCACGGTCAGCGACTTCGCAGTCGCGGCCGGCGAGGATGTGTGCTTCTCGTTCTGCTGGACACCGTCCTGGCGTGCGAAGCCCGGGAGCGTACGGCCGGCCGAGGCTCACTCCACGACGGTGGCGTACTGGAAGAAGTGGCTGCAGGGATGCCGCCGGAACCCTGAATGGACGGATGCCGTTTCGCGCTCGCTGCTGACCCTCAAGGCCCTGACCCATCGCGACACCGGCGGCATCGTGGCCGCCGGCACGACGTCGCTGCCGGAGCGGATCGGCGGCCAGCGCAACTGGGATTACCGCTACTGCTGGTTGCGCGATGCCACCTTCACCCTCTATTCCTTCATCCATGCCGGTTGCCTCGCCGAGGCGCAGGCCTGGCGCGAATGGCTGATCCGCGCCGTCGGCGGCAGCCCGGAGCAGCTGCAGACCATGTACAGCGTGAGCGGCCAGCGCCGCATCCCGGAGTCCGAGGCCGGCTGGCTTGCCGGCTACGAGCGTTCGGCACCGGTGCGCATCGGCAATGCCGCCGCCGGGCAGCTGCAGCTGGATGTCTACGGGGAGATCATCGACGCCCTGTACGTCGCCCGCAAAGCGGGGCTTGCGCCCGAAACGGCGAGCTGGGCATTGGAATGCGCGCTGCTGGAGCATCTGGAAGGCATCTGGCGCCACCCCGACAAGAGCATCTGGGAGATGCGCGGGCCGCGCAAACAGTTCACCTATTCGAAGATCATGGCCTGGGTGGCCTTCGATCGCGCGGTGCGCTCGGTGGAGGAATTCGGGATGGAGGGCCCGGTGGCGCACTGGCGCGCGCTGCGCGATGCGATCCATGAGGACGTGTGCCAGCACGGAGTGGACACCCGGCGCAACACCCTGGTGCAGTCCTATGGTGGCAGCGCGCTCGATGCGAGCCTGCTGCGGGTGGCCCTGGTCGGGTTCCTGCCGCCGGATGACCCGCTGATCCGCGGTACCGTGGCGGCGATCGAGCACGGCCTGCGCCGGGACGGGCTGGTGCTGCGCTATCTGGGCGACCAGGCCATCGACGGGCTGCCGCCCGGCGAGGGCGCGTTCCTCGCCTGCAGTTTCTGGCTGGCGGACAACTACATACTGCAGGGGCGCACCGGGGAGGCCCGGGCGCTCTTCGAACGACTCCTCTCGCTGCGCAACGACGTGGGCCTGCTGGCCGAGGAATACGATCCGGAATCACGGCGGCAGCTCGGGAATTTCCCCCAGGCCTTTTCGCATCTGGCGCTCATCAATACGGCCCACAACTTAGGCGGCCAGGGTCCGGCCCACGAACGCTCCGGGCGCGGCCCCGGCGCGGGCGGGCACCGGCCCAAGGACGCGCAATGAACAGGATCGCGGTAGTCACAGGCGCGAGCGCGGGCGTCGGGCGCGCCACGGCAGTGGAATTCGCGAAGCAGGGCTGCGATGTAGCGCTGCTGGCGCGCAACGCTCAGCGCCTGGAGGCCGCGGCGCGCGAATGCCGCGCCTTCGGCGTCCGGGCCCTGGCCCTCCCCGCCGACGTGGCCGATGCCGCGGCGGTCGAGGCCGCCGCCGCGCGCGCCGAGCAGGAACTGGGTCCGTTCGACATCTGGGTGAATGTCGCCATGGCCACCGTCTTCGCACCGGTGCTGAAGCTGACGGCGGCGGAGATCCGGCGCGCGACCGAGGTCACCTACCTGGGGCAGGTCCATGGCACGCTGGCGGCGCTCAGGCGCATGCGCACCCGCAACCTCGGCACCATCATCAACGTGGGGTCCGCCCTCGCCTACCGCGCGGTGCCGCTGCAGTCGCTGTACTGCGGCGCGAAATTCGCGATCCGCGGCTTCACCGATTCGCTGCGCTCCGAGATCCTGCACGATGGCCTCAAGGTCCACCTCTGCATGGTCGACCTCCCGGCCATGAACACACCGCAGTTCGACTGGGCGCGCAACAAGACGGGCCGCAAGGCGATGCCCGTACCCCCGGTCTTCCAGCCCGAGGTGGGCGCCCGCGCGATCTATTTCGCGGCCACTCACCGGCGCCGGAACGTGTGGGTGGGAATGCCGACGGTGAAGGCCATCCTCGCCGACCGCATTGCCCCGGGGTTGCTGGATCGCTACTTGGCCAAGGCGGGATATACGGGTCAGCTGACGGACGAACCCCTGCCCGAGGATGAGCCCGGAAACCTGTTCGACTCGGTGGACGGTCCGTACGGCGCCCATGGCCGGTTCGATGCGCAGGCCAGGCCCGTGAGCTGGGAGCTCATCACCGACCGGCACCGCAGCGCCCTGTGGACCGCGGCGGGTGTCGGACTCCTCGCAGGCCTGCTGCTGCTCGCCGGTCGCGCTAGATCCGGTGCACGGCGCCGAAAGCGGCCGTGGGCAAGCCTCTGACGCCCGGAGTGAAGCTCAGCAACTTGCCTGCCAGCGGCTGCGCCGCCCGCTGCTCAGCGGTGAGTCCGTCGGACTGCGACGTGACGTACAGGGTGTCGAGATGCGGTCCGCCGAAGGCGCACATGGTGGGCTTGCTCACCGGCAGCAGGAGATCGCGGTCATGCCGGCCGTCGGCATGGAACCGTCGCAGCCGTCCCCCGCCATTGATGGCGCTCCAGTAGCCACCCTCGGCATCGACGGCGCCGCCGTCGGGTACGCCCAGCTTCGGCGGCACGGTCGCGAACACGCGGCGCCCGCCGGGCTGTCCGCTCGTGATGTCGTAGTCGAAGGCGTAGATGACGCCCTCTTCAGAATGGGCGATGTACAGCCTTCGGTAATCGCTGTCCCACGCCACGCCGTTGGCGATCACCGCCGCATCGCTGTGCGCCACCAATCCCGTCGATTCGGTATACGAATGGTACTGCCCCCTGGCCTTCTCCCCGGCGTGGCGTTTGTCCACCGGATCGAACATGGTTCCGAGCCAGAAGCGCCCCATGGAGTCACAGCCGCCATCGTTGAAGCGGAACAGCGCCGGATCATAGGGTGCCGCGGCGAGCGGCTGCAGGGCCCCGGTGCGCAATGAAAACTCGAAGATACCGGGCCGCAGGCCGAGGATGACGCGCGTCCCTTCCGGGTCCAGCGCGTAGCAGCCGATCTGCGCGGGCAGCAGCCAGTGTTCGTCCCGTCCGCTGGCCGGGTCGAAACGATGCAGGGCCGGCTGCTGGATGTCGATCCAGTACAGGCGCTGTTCGAGCGCGCTCCACACCGGGGACTCCCCCGTCAGCGCCGCGTAGTCGACCCGCACCTCGCACTGCGCCGCCACGTCCTGGATGACCGCGCTCATGACAGCTCTCCGCGGGCGGCGAGTTCCTTGATGCGATCCGCCGTGCGCAGCGCGATCGCCTGGATGGTCAGCGACGGATTGACGCCGCCGGTGGTCGGAAACACCGACCCGTCGCAGACCCACAGGTTGGGGATGTCCCAGGAACGGCAGTCGGCATTGACGACGCTGGTGGCCGCATCGAAACCCATCCGTGCCGTCCCGGCCAGGTGGTTGGTGTCGTCCTCCTGCCGGAAAAGATGGGTGACGCCGGCCCGCTCCAGGCTGTCCTGCATCTGGTCGAGGGCATGATGGATCAGGTGCTTGTCGTTCTCTCCCCAGGAATAGGTGATGCGCGCCACGGACAGGCCGTACTGGTCCTTTTCATCGGCGAGCGTGACCCGGTTGCGTTCGTCAGGCAGCATCTCGCCGACCATCTTCAGCCCAACCTGGTGGTTGTAGTCCAGCATCTCGCGCCGCAGGTCCGCGCCCCACAGGCCCCGCGAGCTGGTCTGGATCGTCGCCCACTCGATCGGCAGCGGCCCCTGGGCCATCCAGCAATAGCCGCCGAAGAAGTCCTTGCGGTCCTCGTAGTTCCAGTGCTCGCTGATGGTCAGCGACGGCGGCCCCTTGTACCAGCGCACTTCGCGCTGCAGGCGGCCGAAGACCGCCTGGTTCGACTGCGTCATCAGATAGCGTCCGACAAGTCCTGAACGGTTGGCGAGACCCTCGGGGAACCGCGCGCTCGCGGAGGCGAGCAGCAGCCGCGGGGTCTCGATGGCGTAGCCGGCGACGACGACGTTGCGGGCCTTCTGGAACTGCCAGCGCTGCGCCCGATGGTAATGCACGCCGGTCACCCGGCCGCGAGCGTCGGTTTCGATGCGGCCCGCCATCGCCAGGTCCCGGATCTCGGCGCCGGCCTTGATGGCGCGCGGGATCCACACCGTGAGCGCGCTCTGCTTGGCGTTGGTGGCACAGCCGAACCGGCAGAAGCCCCGATAGACGCAGGGCGGCGAGCGGTTGCGGGGCGCGGAGACCGTGGCCAGCGGCGTCGCGGTCCACCGGTAACCCTGCGCCTCGGCGCCCTGCGCGAGCACCAGCGCCGCGGCATTGAGTTCGTGAGGCCGGTACGGATAGCGCGGCCGCTTCGGGCCCCAGGGATACGTGAGCGGACCCGAAATGCTCAGTGCGCGCTCCGCCTGCGTGTAGTAGTCCCACATCTCGCGCCAGTCGAGCGGCCAGTCGGCGCCATACCCCAGCAGCGAGCGCGAGCGGAACCACTCGGGACGGAACCGCAGCGAGACCATGGCGAAGTGCACGGTACTGCCGCCCACGGCCTTGCCACTGTTCTTGCCACCCATGGTGATGGGGTTTTCGCCATCGACGATGCGGTGATCGAGCCAGTACAGCTTGGTCTGCTCGGTCTCGTCCGATGCGAAATCCTCGAGCGGCCGGAAGAACGGCCCCGCATCCAGGGCGACGACGGAGAACCCGAGCTCGGCCAGTCGGCAGGCCAGCGTGCCGCCGCCGGCGCCCGTGCCGACGATCACGAAATCCACCGCCTCGTCCGCGGCGTATTCCCGCATCGGCACCCAGCCGCCGACCCGGAACACGTCCGGCGCCCGGCCGTTGAGGGCCCGCGGCGCGCGCAGCGCCTCATCGACCACATGCTCGGCCAGCTCAGCGGACACGATGATTGTCCCGCAGCGCCTGCCGCTCCTGCCCGGGCGCGGCCTCGACGGCCTCCCAGGGATCGCGCCGATCGAAATCCATGCGCACGTAGCCGCGCGCACTGGCCGGACCCCCGAACCCCATTTCGTTCCAGGCGTGCGGATGGGCGTAGAAGGCCGAGGTGATGTCGGGCAGGACGCGATGCGCGAAGAAGGCATTGCCCGGCATGCCGCCCCACGCCTCGTGCGACAGCCGGCCGGCCTGCAGGTCCCGCAGCAGCTCATCCTGCGATGCGGCGCGCAATTCGTGGAAGGCACCGCCGTACCGGGTCCGCGCCTCCGCCTCGAGCGCCGCGAGGCCGCGCCGCCAGGCTTCATCCTGTTGTGGCAACACGGCCCGGCGAAAGCCATCCGTGCGGCCGCTCAGCAGCCGTGCATCCAGCATCGCCGCCAGCGGCACCGGATCGGGGTCCTGGGGTTGCGGCACGATGCGCTCGCACAGCGCCTGCAGTGTCAGCCACTGCGCAGGCGTGAAGAACCGCGGCACCCGCGGCAGGGACAGTCGCGCGTCGATGGTCCGGCGCGTGGCATCGTTCCAGGACAGCCCTTCGCGCTTGGCGAGCACGTCGTAACCGGGATATCGATTCTCAGCGCTCATGGCCTGCCTGTTCCTGGAGCTCGAGTGCCGCCAACCCCGCCATCGCCAGGCCCGTAAAGGAGGGTGGCGCCGGAATCGGCGGACCGTTGAGCAGGTTCTGGCGCCAGTTGGCCCAGCCGCCCATGCCGCGCGACACCCCGTAGGCATGGAACGCCGAACCGATACCGCCCACGATCGCCGTGAGCCGCAGCCAGCCCTTCGTCAGGCGTCGCAGCCGCGGCGAGGGCGACACGGCCGTGGCCGCGAGCAGCGCGGCACTGACGGGCGGCAGACTGACCGGCGCCCACATGACGGGATTGTGATACGCCCCCCGCAGGTGCAGGAGTCCCGCCTCGCCGACGCTGCCGATCAGTCCGAGGCTGGTGAGCGCCGCCAGCGCCCGGCCGGCCGGCAGGCCCAGCAGTTTCGGCGCGCGACCGGGGGCCGTATCCCGCACGCGCTCGGCGGCCACGCCGAGAATCCCGGACAGGCTCAAGGCGGCGGGCGCCCCCACGGGCGCCGCATAGAAGAAGTTCTGCCAGGAGAACCGGCCGGGGCGCTTGCCGATGTTGTAGACGTGGAAGGCGGTGCCGACGAGCCCGGTGGCGATGGCAAGCGCATAGACGCCATCGCGCATGCGGTGGGCCCGGGCCCGCGCATCGGCATGACCGTGCGCGCTCGCCGCAAGACTCAAGGTCGCGCTGGCCAGCGGCGCCAGCATCGTCTTGTTGTGGAAGGCGCCGCGGTAGTGCTCGACGGCGCTGTCGCTGAGCACGCAGGCCGCCAGCGTTCCCGCGGCGCGGTTCAGGCGCCTCGCGGCGGGGACGCTGCGGCGCTGGGAGGCGCGGGGCGCCGCGGCTCGCGGCGGCCTGCGACGGCCGGCCGCGGCTACGGCCGCCACACCCAGGGCGACGAGTGCGATGCCGGCGAGCGCCGTGACGGGCGTATCTTCGTTCACTGCAGGAACTCCTGTGCATCGGCGGCCTTGAACTCCAGGCCATGGCCCGGTCGCGAGAGGTCGGGCCGGATGAGTCCGTCGCGGGGCACCGGCGCTCCCTCGAACAGCCGCGCCTCGATGCGCGCATGGTCGTGGAACCACTCCTGGTGGCGGAACCGCGGCACGGCGCAGGCGGCATGCAGATGCAGGGCCGGCGCGCAGTGCGCGGACAGATCGATATGGTGGGCCGCGCTCAGGGCGCCCGCCTGCACGAAGCCGGTCACGCCTCCGCAGCGGGTGAGATCGGCCTGCAGCACATCGATGGCCTGCGCCTCGAGCATGCGGCGGAAGTAGTCCGTGGTGTACCCGTACTCGCCGGCGGCGATGTCCATGGCCGGCGGGGCCCGCTCGCGCACCTGACGCAGGCCCGCGAGATCATCCGAGGATACCGGCTCCTCGAACCAGCGCACCTCGCTTGCGGCGAAGGATCGGGCGAGGCCCAGCGCCTGCTGCACACCATAGGCGCCATTGGCGTCCACGAACAGGCCGGCATCACCGATCGCCTGACGCGCGACCCGCACGCGGTGCGGATCGCGTGCCGGATGGGTTCCCACCTTCATCTTCACCCACTGGCAGCCGTCGCGCTCCACCCAGCCGCCGAGCTGTTCGCGCAGCTCATCGTCCGTGTAGCTCGTGAACCCGCCGCTGCCATAGATGGGGATCGTTTCCCGGCACCGTCCGAGCAGGCTCGCCAGCGGCAGGTCCAGGAGCCTCGCCTTCAGGTCCCACAGGGCCACATCGACGGCCGAGATCGCCGTGGCGGCGAGGCCCTCGCGACCGAGATTGCGTACCGAGCGCTGCATCGCCTGCCAGCAGGCCGTCACGTCGCACACGTCCCGCCCGGCGATCGCCTTGTGCAGCACGCCCTGGATCAGGCCGACGATCGAGGCGTCCGAGTAGGTATATCCCAGTCCACGGGCACCGCCCGCCTCGACATGCACGACCACCAGCGTCGTGGCGTCCCATTCGAACGTGCCGTCCGCCTCCGGCCTGTCCGTGGGGATCCTGTAAGCCGCTGCGCGGACGGTGCCGACCTTGGCCGCGGATTCCACCATCGCTGCCGACTATTTCTTGTGGCCCGGGAGGATGGAGTTGAGGAGTTCCTTCGCCGTCCCCACGATCACGTTGCCTTCGTCGGGATCACCGTGCAGCAGGGTCGAAGTGAAGTGCTTGGCCTGCGCCAGGGTGATATGCGGCGGCAGCGGCGGCACGTTGGGATCGGTGCGCACCTCGAGGACCACCGGGCGATCGCACGTCAGCGCCTCCTGCCAGGCCGCCCCCAGGTGATCCACGTTGTCGACGTACAGGCCCTTGAGCCCGATCAGCTCGGCGAACTTGTGATACGGAACATCGGGCAGCTCCTGCGAGGCATTGAACTTCGGGTCCCCCTCCTGCACGCGCTGTTCCCAGGTGACCTGGTTCAGGTCCTGGTTGTTGAAGACGCAGACCGCCCACCGCGGAGTGGCCCACTCGCGCCAGTACTTGGCGACGGTGATGAGTTCGGCCATGTTGTTCATCTGCATGGCCCCGTCGCCGACCAGGGCGATGACGGGGCGGTCCGGATGCGCGAACTTGGCGGCGATGGCGTAAGGCACGGCGGCGCCCATCGAGGCGAGGCCCCCGGACAGTGAACACATCATGCCGCGCCTGATCTTCACGTCGCGCGCATACCAGTTGGCGCAGGAGCCCGAGTCACTGGTGATGATGGCGCGGTCCGGAAGGCGCGCCGACAGTTCCCAGGCCACCCGCTGGGGGTTGATGGGCTTCGCGGAGGTGTGCGCACGGGCCTCGAGCAGCTTCCACCACTCGGCGACGCCCTTCTCGATGTGCTCGCGCCAGCCGCGATCGGACTTGCGCACCAGCAGCGGCTGCAGCGCCCGCAGCGTCTCGGCGCTGTCGCCCACCAGATTCACTTCCATCGGGTAGCGCAGGCTGAGCATGTCGGGGGCGATGTCGATCTGCACGCCGCGCGCCGCGCCGTTCTTGGGCAGGAACTCGGAGTACGGGAATCCGGAGCCGATCATGAGCAGCGTGTCGCATTCACTCATCAGTTCGTAACTGGGCTTGGTGCCGAGCAGGCCGATCGAGCCCGTCACCCACGGCAGGTCATCCGGCAGCACGCCCTTGCCGAGCAGCGCCTTGGCGACGCCGGCGCCAAGGGCATCGGCGACGGCGGTCACCTCATCGGCGGCGTGCAGCGCGCCGGCGCCGACCAGGATCGCCACCTTCTTGCCGGCATTGAGCACGTCGGCCGCACGGCGCAGGTCCGCCTCGTAGGGCACGACCTTCGGCGCACTGAATCCGATGCCGGAACGCAGCGCACCGTGGGCCCGCGGCGGTTCCTCGTAGGGTTGTTCCTGAAGATCGTTGGGCAGGATGATGGCGGTCACGCGCCGCTCGCCGCGCGCGATGCGCACGGCGCGGTCCACCAGGTGACGCACCTGCGGGGCGACACTCGCCTGCTGCACGAACGCCCCTGCGACATCCTTGTAGGCGCTCGGCAGATCGACTTCCTGCTGATAATGCCCGCCGAGGGCGGACCGCGCCTGTTGACCCGCGATGGCCAGCAGCGGCATGTGATCCAGCCGTGCGTCGTACATGCCGGTGATGAGGTGCGTCGCGCCCGGACCGGAGGTTGCCATGCATACGCCCAGTTCGCCGCTGAATTTCGAATAGGCCGATGCCATGAAGGCCGCCATCTCTTCGTGGCGAACCTGCACGAACTTGATCTTTCCTTCCGCCCGGTTCATGGCCCCCAGCAGGCCATTGATGCCATCGCCGGGATACCCGAAGACCAGGCGCACGCCCCAGGCATGCAGCCGCTCCCAGAAGAAATCACCGACGGTCTGCGACATGGGCGGATCCTCAACACGCAATGGACTGGAGCGGGCCCACTGAACGTACGCGAATCGGAAGCTGTCAGCATCGGCTGGAGCGCGTGGCCGGATGTCAGACGATACGCACGTCCGCAGTCGTCGTGCGTGGTACGGCGGTGTCCCGCCCTAGCTGACTTCGGAACGATGCCCGCGGCCGCGGGCGGCCATGCGCCTGCCCACCATGCGGATGATCCAGGGCGCGAACCGCTGGATGGCGACGAGCAGCTTGCCGTGCGCCGTGATGATGACTTCGGCGCGCTTCGCAGCCACCGCCCTGAGGATCTGACGGGCGGCCTTGTCCGTGTCCATGACGAGCCAGGCCGGCATGGACTCTGCCGCACCCGGGTGCAGCTTGCCCTGGTTGTCGACCTTGCGGATGTCGCTCGCGATGAATCCCGGACTCACCAGCGTCACCGCCACGCCGTGGCGCGCGAGTTCTCCCGTGATCGAATATGCAAGGGCGCGGATCGCGAACTTGCTCATGCTGTAGGGGGAATTTCCGGGCGTCGCGCAGTGGCCGGCGACGCTGCCGATGATCACGACATTGCCGCGGCTGCGGATGATCTCGGCCTGGCTGGCCTTGAGGGTGCGCAGCACGCCGAACACGTTGGTCTCGAGCTGACGGCGGTAATCGGCCACCGCGAGCTGTTCGAGGAAGCCGACGACGCCGAACCCCGCATTGGCGAATACCACATCGAGGCCGCCGAAGGCGTTCACGGCAGCCATCACCGCCTGCTCGGGATCGCCCTCACGCGTGACATCGCAGACCGAAACGACCGGCCGCGGTCCGCCGGCCGCGACCACCGCATCGGCGAGTGCCGCGAGCAGGTCAGCGCGGCGCGCGGCGAGCGTGAGGCGCGCGCCTGCGCCGCCGAGCTGCAGGGCGAGGCAGCGACCGATGCCGGAGGAGGCCCCCGTGATCAGGACCGACTTCCCGGCGAAGAACCTGCTGGCGCTCATGCGCCGGTAGTCTACTCGTGTCGCAGCGGTGCGACCGGATTCTCGCGGGCCACGAGTATCGACTGCACGCCGACCGTCGCGACCGTGATCAGCAAGGCCGCGATGGCCGACGCCGGGAACATCCAGATCGGCAGTTCGACGTGGTACGCAAAGCCGGAGAGCCAGCGGTGCATGACGAACGCGGCGGACGGCCAGGCGAGCAGGTTCGCCCAGACGACCGGTCGGCTGAACTGCCACAACAGCAATTTCAGGACATCGCCGGTATGCGCGCCGAGCGCCTTGCGTATGCCGATTTCCTTCCTGCGTTGCTCCGCCATCGCGGCGGCCAGCGCCGACAGCCCGATGCAGGACAGCGCCATCGCCAGCAACGCGCAGATGCCAAACGCCTGCGACTGGCGCAGGACACCCTGATAGAGAAGTTGGATATGCTCATCCAGGAAGAAGCGCTCCATCGGATCCACGCTGCCACTGCGCCGCCACAGCGCATCGATGGCGGCAAGGGTTTCCGGAATATCCCTGCCCCGCAACCGCACGGCGAGCAGGTCGAGCTTCTTGAAGTCGAGACCGGTGCCATCACGCGGCTGGATGTAGACCGTGGCCGGCACTGCTGCGGCCACGGTGTTCAGCGAGACATCGGGAACCACGGCCAGGATCCTGGAGTCCACCATCGCGCCGACGGCCTCCGGCTTGCCCAGCGGTGGCAGCGACACGGACCGCCCGATGGCCTGTGCCGGCCGCAGCCCCAGCTTGCGCGCCGCAGTCTCGTTCAGCACGACGGACGTGGGATCCGTGACCGGCGTGGAGCGATCCTCCGGGCCGGGCACATGTCCCGCCAGTGGCCGGATACCGAAGAAATCGAAGAGCCTGAAGTCCGCGTCGACGACATCCAGGAAGGCCTGACCTCCCGGCTGGCCACGGGCGAGTGTAATCTGGCGTGCGCGCAGACCGCGGAATCCCGTGTTGCCGAGCAGTGGCACGCTTGCCCAGATCCCGGCCTTCACTCCCGGGAGAGCCTGTATGCGGTCCAGGAAGGCGTTGGGATGCGCCAACGGATGCGGGACATGAATCATCAAGACCTGGTCGGTGTCCAGCCGCAGCGCCTCATGCATGGCGAATCCGCGCTGCCGGTCCACGACACCGGCACAGATTGCCAGCGCGATCAGCAGCGCGAACTGCAGTGTCGTCAGGAGCTGCCGGACGACGGTTCCACCGGGAATGCCTGCGGCACCGTTCAGGACGGTCACGGGCTGAAATCCCGACTGTATGAAGGCAGGCCATGCACCCGCGAGCAGCCCCAACAGCAATGTTGCGCCAAGCATTCCCGGTGCCAGCCAGGGTTGCAGCTGATCGGTCACGGCGCCCACGTCGAGAAACGCGTCCACCCGGGGCAGCAGCCATTCGGTAAGCGCGAGGGCCAGCAGTGCCGCGGCGCCGGCCTGCAAAATCGACTCGCCGAGAAACTGCATCACGAGCAGCGATCGGGGTGCTCCGGCCACGGTGCGGATCGCCGCCTCGCGGGCGCGCTGGGTCGACCGGGAGGTCTGCAGGTTGACAAAGTTTGCCGCTGCGACCAGAAGGACCACGCCCCCCAAAATGGCGAGCAGCAGCATCCGGCCCCGGAACTCCGGGTGCAACCCGGGATGGGTGTTGAAATGGTCGATGCGGATCAGTTCAGGAAGTACCGTGAACGGGCCATTCGAAGCGCGCGTCTGCTGCAGCAGCGCCTGCAGCGTCTTCGTCACGACCGCGACATCCGACGACGCTCGCAGGCGTAGGTAGGTCATCCCCTGGACGAAGTTCAAACTGCCCAGGGGGTCGATGGCATTGCGCCCCACCGTGCTGTTCGGCGAGTCGCTGGATATGCCCGAGGCAATGATGTCCCGCTCCTGATGCGTGACATGAGGCTGATCCTGGAATATCGCCCGCACGATCATGGGGTGCCCGTCGACCAGCAGGACCTCGTTCAGTGGCGCGTCGCGACCGAAGAACCGCCGTGCAGCGCTGCGCGAAAGAGCGACACTGTCCGGCGTATGCAGGCTCGCGTCGAAGTCGCCGGCGATGCCCGTGAAGTGCAACACATCCTGGACATTGGAATCGGCCCAGTAGACCGTCTCCCGCGATAGCTGCGAGCCGTGCCGCACGCGCGAGGCCGTCTCCAGAACCCTGGTCGTCGCCTCCACTTCGGGGAGCCGGAGTTTCAGCTGCGCCCCCGCCTGCGGCGCCGTGTACTTGACGTACTGCCGGGCGAGACCCGGCGGCATCACTGCAAGCTGCAGGATGTAGGTGCGTTTGTAGTCCGGGAGGGTGTGATCGTAGGTGTACTGGTTGTGGATCACCAGGACCGAGACCAGCGCCGTGCACATTCCCACGGCGAGACTGGCGATGCCGATCGCGCAGTAGATCCGGTTCCGGTCGATATACCGCAGGGTGGCGGCGAGACAGTTGCGGAACACGCCCGACGCCGCCTATTCGTAACGCAGTGCATCGACAGGCCTGGCGCGCGCGACCAGGATTGACTGCGTCGTCACGGCCAACAGGGCAATCACGAGGGCCAGCGTGGCGGCGAGCGGGAACAGCCACAGCGACAGGTCCACATGGTAGGCGAACCCTTCCAGCCAGCGGTGCATGGCATAGGCGGTCGCGGGCCAGGCGATGAGATTGGCCCACAATACGGGCCTGGCGAACTGGCGCAGCAACAGCCGCAGGATGTCGCCCGTATTGGCACCCAGCGCCTTGCGGATACCGATTTCCCGGGTACGCCGCTCGGAGATCGATGCCGCCAGACCGAGCAAGCCCAGGCATGCGAGCATCACCGCCACGATGGCGAAGACGCCGAACAGCTGCGCTTCGCGCAGCATGGCGATGTACAGGGTCTGGATATGCTCGTCCAGAAAGAACCGACTGATCGGAGTCGTCATGCCGGTCGCCTCCCAGAGGCGATCGATGGCGCCCAATGTCTCGGGGATCTGCCGACCGGTCAGCTTGACGTTGATCAGGTCAAAGCCGGCGTCCTCGGATCTGACGACGAACTCCTGTGCTTCGATCCTGTGTTCCACCGAATCGAATGAAAAGTCGGGGACCACTCCAATGACGGACTCATTCCGGCGTGGCGTCGAATCGTAGTCCGCCTTGTACTCCGGCGCTTCGTAGCCGACGGCAGCAGCGGCCCTCGCGAATCCCAGGTGTCGCGCCCCGGTCTCGTTGAGCACATAGTAGATGCCATCCGCACTCCCGGACGTTCTCCCCGCCGTTGGCTTTATCGCATAGAGATCGAACAGCGACGGCTGCACGACGATACGGTACATGAGCTGCGGGACACCGAGCCTATCCTTGAGGAGCCAGACGTTGATCCCGTCATGATTCACCAGGTTCGACGAGGAACAGGCCACGCCGCGAACGCCTTGAAGTGCACGCAGCGCCGACGTGAATCCCGCGCCGCACGGCGAGCGGATCAGCAGCATCTGATCCGTATCGACGCGCAGCGCCTCCTGCGTGGCGAACTGCCGCTGCTGATAGACGACGGCGGCGGCGACGATCAGCCCGATCAGGATCGAGAACTGTCCCGTCACCAGCAGCTGCCGCATCGTCCCGGCGCCGCGCGAGTGCAGGTTCTCGCCCGTGAGGACGCGCAGCGGACGAAAGCCCGAGAGCACGAAGGCGGGATAGGCGCCCGCGAGTGTTCCGAGCAGGAGCGCCGCCAGGACGACGGCGCCCAAGAGCGCGGGGTCATGCCAGTACCTGAACGTCGCGCCGGTAGTGAGGAAGGCGTTGACGCGCGGCAACAGTAGTTCGGTGATCGCCACCGCCACCACGGCTGCGGCGGCCACATAGGCGATCGATTCCGCCAGGAACTGGAGCACCAATGAGCGCCGCTGGGCGCCCGCCAGCTTGCGCAGACTGACCTCCTGCGCACGGCGCGCAGAGCGCGCGGTGAGCAGATTGACGAAGTTGACGCAGGCAACGAGCAGAATGCCGAAGCCCACGATCGTGATCATCGAAAGCCTGGTGGCGAATCCCGGGGTGAGGTAGGGAGTGGCATCGAACCGATCCATGCGCACCAGCTTCAGGGCCAGCGTCCAGCCCTCGGGCGGACGGCGCCATAGAATCGATGCCATCTCCGGAGCGGCCTGCAGCAGGCGCTGTGGAGAGGCGTGAGGCACCAATTTCAGATAGGTGGCGGTGCCAATGCCGACATCCGACTTGCCTGCCTCGTTGCCGAGAATGTGATCCTGCCGATACAGCTCCGTCCAGTGCGCCACGGCGGATATGAAAATGCCGGATTCGAGGTGGGTTCCATGCGGCGGCAGGTCCTCGATGACCGCCGTCACGGTGAGTGCGGCGGTTTCGGGATGACCGTCGAATTTCATCAGCAATGACTCGCCGATGGGAGCGTCCCTGCCGAAATACTTGCGTGCCATTGTTCTGGTCAGGACGACGGTATTGGGCCGGAAGAGCGCCGATTTCAGATCACCGGCGATTACCGGCAGCGGCAGAACCTGGAAGGCGTTCGGATCGGCCAGGTAGGAAAGCTCGTGCGCGTCGACGTTTCCGTGGCTCAGATGGGCATAGCCCACCATCAGGCGCGTCATCGATTGGATTTCGCTGAAGTTCCGGGCCAGCTGCGGACCGACGAAGCTATTCGTGCTGCCCTTGTAGATGGTTGCCTGCCGCGGCGGTGTAATCGCGGTCACGACCATGTAGATCCTGTCGTAGCCGGGGATGAAGTGATCGTGGCTCAGTTCGTTATGGACGACGAGTGCCGCGAGTAGTGCCGTGCACAGCCCGATCGACAGGCCAAAGACGCTGATGGCGGTGTAGAGCTTGTTGCGCGCCAGATGGCGCAACGCGGCGGCGAGGCAATTGCGGAACACGCTGGTGCCTCCTATTGATAGCGCAGTGCGTGCATAGGTTTCGCACGTGCAATCAGAATCGAGTGGGTCGCGACGGTAAGAAGCGCAATGACGAGTGCCAGCGCCGCTGCGGCGGGAAATGGCCACAATGCCAGCTCCACGTGGTAGGCGAATCCGTGCAGCCAGCTGTGCATCACATACGCGGTCAAGGGCCACGCGATGAGATTGGCCCAGAGCACGGGCCGGGCGAACTGCCGCAGCAGGAGACTGACGATTTCACCGGTATCCGCTCCCAGCGCCTTGCGAATGCCGATTTCCCGGGTACGCCGTTCGGCAATGGAGGACGCCAGCGCGAGCAGACCCAGACAGGCGAGCAGGACGGCGACCAGGGCGAAGATGCCGAACAGCTGTGCCTCGCGCAGCATGGCGAGGTACATGGTCTGGATGTGGTCCTCCAGAAAGAAGCGATTCATGGGCCCCTCAGCCCCGCGGGTCTTCCATAGCCGCTCGATGGCGTCGAGCGTCTCCGGGATGTCGTGTCCGGAGAGCTTGACGCTGATGAGGTCCAGGTGCGGATCCGACTCGGTAACCACGAATCCCTGCGCCTCGATCCTGTGCTGCACCGAGTCCAGCGAGAAGTCCCGGATGACGCCGGCAACCGTCACAAGGTCGCGGCCGTATGCGGGCAGCCGATACCCGATGGCGTCCGCGGACCGGGTGAATCCCAGTTGCCGGGCCGCCGTCTCATTCAGCAGGTAGTAGGCGCCACCAGGGCGTCCGCCGGCGCGGCCTGCGATGGGCCGGATGCCATAGAGCGCCAGTAGCGAGGGCTGAACATAGATCGGATAGAGCAGCTGCTGTGCGCCCGTCCTGTCCTTGACGAACAGGACATTCACGCCGGCATGGTCCACCAGGGGGGAGGCCGAACAGGCGGCCCCCCGAATCCCCGGCATAGTCCGCAGCTGCGAAAGGAATGCCGGGTCGCAGCGGGAGCGGATCAGGAGGATCTGGTCGGTATCGACGCGCAGTGCATCCCGGGTGGCGAACTGCCGCTGCTGGTACACCACCGCCGCTGCGATCGTCAGTCCGATCAGGATCGCGAACTGCAGTGTCACCAGCACCTGGCGCAGTACGCCGGCACGTCGGGAGTGCTGGATCCGGCCGCTCAGCACGCGCAGCGGAATGAAGTCCGATTGCACCAGGGCCGGATAGGCTCCGGCCAGCGCTCCGAGCACCAGAGTACCGAGCACGATGGCGCCGATCAGTGCGGGATTACCCCGAAAGCTGAACGCGGCGCCTGACATCACGAACGCGTTCGCGTAGGGCAACACCAGCTCGACGAGCGCCACGGCCATCAGCGACGCAACGCTCACGTATGCGATCGATTCTGCAAGGAACTGCACCACCAGGTCACGCCTTCGGGCACCCGCCAGCTTTCGAAGGCTCACTTCCGGCACACGTTGACCGGATCGCGCCGTGAGCAGGTTGATGAAGTTGATGCCGGCGATGAGCGGGACACCGAAACCCACGATGGTGAGCATCAGCATTCTGGCCGCCCATCCCGGGTTGAGCCCTGAGTCCACGCCCAGACGGTCCATGCGCACCAGACCCAGGGCGACCGTCCAGCCTCTGGGCGGCCCGGTGAACACGGCCTGAGCCATCGTGGGCATAGCCGGCAACATCCGGCGTGCGGTGGCGTGTGGCATCAATTTCACATAGGTATGTGTACCCACGCCGAGTTGCGTACGGGCCACGCTCGGGTCGACCGCCTCGAGGGGGTTGAGCGCGGTCCAGGGGGCCAGCGACGACACGAAGATCCCTGCGACCAGATGCGTGTCGTTTGCGGGGAGGTCCTCGATGACAGCCGCCACGGACAGCTGATGGATCTGCGCACTGCCCGGCACCTGGACCGTCAGTGTTTCCCCCAGTGGCGCGTCGCCGCCGAAATATTTGCGGGCGACGCTTCTCGTCAGGACGATCCTGTCAGGCCGCGAAAGCGCCAATTTAAGGTCGCCTGCGACCACCGGTAGCGGCAGCACGTCAAACGCGTTCGGATCAGCCCAGTAGACGGGCTCGAGCGCCTCGACCATCCCCCGCCGGAGTCTCGCATGGTCGGCGTACAGCCGCGTGACAGCCTGTATTTCACTGAACCGGCTTGCCAGCTCTCCCCCGACGAAGGACAGGGTGCTGTCGTAGTACACGGTCGAGTGTCCGGGCGGCGTGATTGCGCTCGTAACCACGTAGACACGGTCATAGCCCGGGATGAAGTGGTCTTTGTTCAGTTCGCTTTGAATCAGCAGGGTCGCGAGCAAAGCCGTGCCCAGGCCGATGGACAAGCCAAGCAGGCTGATGACGGTGTAGAGCTTGTTGCGCGCCAGGTGGCGCAGCGCGGCGGCGAGGCAATTGCGGAACATTGCGTGCCCGTGAAGTCGTTATGCCGCGAGCAGCGTCTCGCTGACCACCTGCCCATCCAGAAGTTTGACCGTGCGGGCGGCCAGCGCCGCATGCACCAGCGAGTGCGTCACCATGATCACGGTCGTTCCGGCGCGGTTGATCTGCGCCAGCATGTCCATCACGGCCGTGCCATTCTCGGTATCGAGGTTGCCCGTGGGCTCATCGGCGAGGATGAGCTTCGGCTCCCCGACCAGGGCCCGGGCGATGGCGACGCGCTGCTGCTGGCCACCAGAGAGCTGACTGGGCAGGTGACGGGCGCGATGGCTGAGGCCGACGCGTTCCAGGGCCGCGGCCACGCGCCGGCGGCGCTCGCCGCCATTGACGCCGCAGTACAGCAGCGAGACTTCGACGTTCTCGCTGACGTTGAGGTCATCGATGAGGTTGAAGCTCTGGAAGACGAATCCCACGCTGCCGCGGCGCAGGCGGGTGAGCGCCTTTTCACTCAGCTTCGCGACCTCCTGGCCGAAGAACGAATAGCTGCCGCTATCCGGACTGTCGAGCAGTCCGAGGATGTTGAGCAGCGTGGACTTGCCGCAGCCGGAGGGGCCCATGATGGCCAGGAATTCACCGGCGCGGACCTCGAGCGAGACCTGCGACAGGGCCCGCGTCTCCACTTCCGTGGTGCGGTAGATCTTGCTGACATCGTGCAGTCGCAACATGTTCCCCCCTACTCGAGATCGATGCGATCGATACGCTCAAGACCGCTGTAGTCCGACGTGATGACACGCTCGCCGGCCGCGAGCCCAGACAGGATCTCCACCTGCTCCGCATTGCGGCGGCCGACCTTGATGCGGCGACGCTCGGCGCTGCGGCCATCGCCCCGCAGCACGAACGCCCAGTCCCCGCCGCTGCGTTCCAGGAAGGCCCCCGCGGGCAGCACCAGTGTCCGCACATCCGCACCCAGCGACAACCTGCCCTGCAGGGTCTGTCCGCGCAGCAGCCCCTCGGGCGTGCTGCCCTCGAAGGCGAGGTCGACCACGAAGCTGCCGCTTTTCACCTGCGGATAGACCCGCGTGACCTTGAGCGGCCACGCTTTGCCGTCGAGTTCGATGGTTGCGGCCTGCCCGGTCCGGACGCGGCCCAGGTAGTACTCATCCACGGTGGCCGAGAGCTTGTATCCCGTATGGGGGGTGATTTCGGCCAGCCGGTCACCCTGGTTGCGGTTTTCCCCGATCGTCAGATCCATGCTGGTCAGCAAGCCGCTCACCGGTGCCCGCACGGTGAGATCGTTGAGCTTCGCATGAGTGACCACCAGGTCCTGTTGCAGCTTGGCGATCTGCGCCTGCAACTGGGGCAGCTGCGCCTCGCGCAGTTGCTCCTGGCGCCGGTTGCTCTCCTCCTGCATGGGCCGCTGGACCAGGTCGTGATCGAGTTCGTCCTTGAGCTGGTCCCGGGACTCGACGGAGACCAGGTGTTCGGCGACCAGTCCCTCGCGCCGGTCGAGGGCGCGGCGCAGGCGCGTGATGTCGTAGTCGATCTGCGCCAGTGCCTTCTGGTTGGCCACCCGGTTCTGCTCGAGCTGGGTCTGGTAGGACTGTGCCTCGGTAATGGACTGTACCAGCCGCCCTTCGCGATCCAGCACGTCGAGCTCCAGGGCCGTGTTGCTCAGGATCACCATGGGCTGGCCCGCCGTGAGGGTATCGCCCGCCTGCACCAGGATGCGCTCGATGCGGCCGCCCTCAAGCGCGTCCAGGTCGACCGTATCGTGCGGAACGACCTCGCCCGTGAGCGGAATGACATCGTGATACGCCGCGCGTTCGACGGTGCCGAGGGTCACGCTGACCAGCGGCATGCTGACGCTGCGCTGCGCGGGTCCCAGGAGCAGCACAGCCGAAACGAGCAGCAGAATGCACACCCCGGTGCCCGCCACCAGCCGTTGCCACAACTTCAGGCGCCACCAGGGCTGCACCAGCGGGCGGTCCATGGCAGAGTGGATCAGGGCAACCATGTCGGCTAGTGTAGGGCGGCGTGGCCGTGATAAAAAATATCGTCATGTCAACAGCTTACGTCTGTCGAAGCGACCGCGGACGGCAACCGGTGTCCGGAATTGAACACTAAGCCCGCGATGATCGACGATGCGGCGGTCCTCATTGTCGAGGACGACGCGGACGTACAGCGCGCCGCCCGCATCGCACTGGCAGCAACCTGCAGGCTCATTGAAGTGCGGGCCAATCCGGCGGGGCTTGAAGGCACCCTCGAGGCGGCGAACTTCGATGTGGTGTTGCTGGACATGAACTTCATGGCCGGTGAGCGCAGTGGTGCCGCCGGGCTCGACGTGCTGGCGCAGCTGCAGGCCCTCGACTCCACGCTGTCAGTGGTGCTGATGACCGCCTACGGCGGTGTTGCGCTCGCGGTCGAAGCCTTGAAGTGCGGCGCCACCGATTTCGTCCTCAAGCCCTGGCATAACGACAAGCTCATCGCCACGGTCGGCTCTGCCGCGACGGCCACACGCCGCCGCCGCACGGCCGAGACACTGAACCTGGACCGGCTCGAGCACGGCGCCATCGAGCGTGCGCTGCTGCAGCATGGGGGCAATATCTCACTGGCCGCAGCGGCACTCGGACTGAGCCGCCCTGCCCTGTACCGACGGATGTCCAAGCATGGGCTCTAATGCCCTGCCCCGGCATTTCATGTTCGCAGTCCTGGCGCGATCGGTCCTGCTTGCCGTATTGATCGTCATCGAGTTCCGGCTGCTGTCGAGCACTCAATACTATGCGACGGCGCTGGTCGTCTTCCTGTGCGCGATTCTGGTACTGGCCGATCTCGCGCGCGTCGTGGCGCACGCGGATCGTTCGACGCAGCGTTTCCTGGAGGCTCTCGCCGCCGGCGCACTCGAGGCGCCGGTCCCGGACTCCGCATTCGATCGCGCCCGACGGCACCTGCAACAGGACCGGCGCGCCCAGCGCCAGGGCAGCGACTACCTGCAGACGCTGCTGGACACCGTGCCGGCCGCCCTCATCGTCGTGACGGCGCAGGGCAACCTGCGGATGGTGAATCGCGCGGCCCACCGACTGCTCGGCGAGCCGGCGCCGCGGCTCGAGCAGCTGTCCGCACTGGGCCAGGCGGCCGCGCAACGGCTGGCAACGCTCCCCGCGGGCGCTCAGCAGATCGTGCGGATCGCGGACGGCCACCAGCTGCTCGCGTCCGCCTCGCAGTTCGCGGTTCCCGGGGACTCCCCGCAGCGCCTGATCAGTCTGCAGCGGCTCGCCGGAGACCTGGATGCCGTGGAACACAAGGCCTGGGACGACATGGCGCGGGTACTGGCCCACGAGATGATGAACTCGCTCACCCCCATCGCTTCGTTGTCCGAGAGTCTCGATGCCATGCTGCGCGCCGGCGGTCCGACGACGGAAGTTGCCGCAGCGCTTGAAACGATCCGGCGACGCAGCGTCGGCCTGATGCGCTTCGTCGAACGCTATCGCGAAGTGGCGGAGCTGCCGCAGCCGCTGCTCCAGCCCCTGCCGCTCAAGGGCATCCTGGAAGGCGTGGAGCGCTTGTTTGCGCCCACGCTCGAGCAGGAGCGGGTCGCTTATACCAGTCATGTCGTGCCGGCCGACCTCACCGCGAACGCCGACGCCGATCTGCTCGAACAGGCGCTCATCAACCTGCTGCGCAACGCCGCCGAAGCGGTCCGCGGCGAGCCTGCGGCACGGATCGATGTGACCTGCGGACAGGAGGCCGGCCTGTGCTATATCGACATCGCGGACAACGGCCCTGGCCTGACGGACGCCGCGCGCGAACAGATGTTCGTGCCCTTCTTCACCACCAAGGCCGGGGGCTCGGGCGTCGGACTGAGTCTCGCGCGCCGGATCGCGCTGTGTCATGGAGGTCAGGTCACGGCGCGCTCCAACCCGCCCCGCGGTTCGGTGTTCAGGATCAGCCTGCCGGCGTGAGATCAAAGCTGGAATTTGGGATCGGGAGCACCTGTCAGGCGCTCGAAGTCAGTGACTTCCCCTTCGCCGTCTGTGCCGCGATGGCATCGCGGATGCCATCCAGTGCCTGGCTCGTCGCCCGAACATCGGCCATGGACGCGAGGGCCCCGTGACCCGGGATCACCTTGACGTCAGCGGGCAGAATCTCGATGAACTTATGCAGCTCGTCGTTGTCCCCGAGCATGTTGCCACCCGCATACTTCGAATAAGCCGGCAGTCCGTTCGATGTGAATGCGTCTCCCGTCGCCGCCACGGCGGCGTTCCTGAAGTAGACGAGCGAATCCCCGTCGGTGTGACTGCTCATCTCGGTGCTGAACACCACTGTCGGCAGCGTCGTGTGCCGATCGCACTTTCCTGCCTCCATCCTCCGGCGGACATTCTCATGGGCCACGATCGTGGCTCCGGCGCGCTGCAGTCCCAGATCGCCCCCGGTATGATCGCCGTGGCAATGGGGATTACCCCCTCATTTCCGACGAGTACCGCGACATTGCTGCCGTATGAGTGTCGCGACACCCGTCCGGCTGTCTGCGGCATCAGCGGCGCCGCCCACGGTGAGGCCGAGCAGACCTATCCAAAGCAGGTAATGAATGCGCATCGGGTTCCCCCGTCGTGCAGCCGGTCGCCGCAAGCGGTACCCTAAGGCTTGCGCGCCGCGTCATTCAATCGGTCGGCCAGAACCCCATGGAATGCATCAGATGAGAACCCGCCAGTTCGGTTCGACTTCGCGCCCGGTGTCCGAGATCGGACAAGGAACCTGGAACATCGAGCGCGTCCGGGGAGACTCGGCCGTCAAGGCCTTGCGTCGCGGCATCGACCTGGGCATGAGCCACATCGACACCGCGGAGATGTACGGGTCCGGCCAGGCCGAGCAGATCATCGCCACCGCGATGGCAGGTCGCCGCAACGAACTGTTCCTCGTTTCCAAGGTTCTGCCATCCAATGCCTCCAGGACGGGAGTCATCAAGGCCTGTGAGGCCACGCTGAAGCGGCTGAACACGGACCGGCTGGACTGTTACCTGCTGCATTGGCGCGGCAGTCATCCGCTCGCGCAGACCGTGGCCGCGTTCGATCAGCTGATACGCGACGGCAAGATCCTCTCGTGGGGCGTGAGTAATTTCGATGTCGATGATCTCGAAGAGGTGTACAACCTGGCCGACTCGCGCCCGCCGGCCTGCAACCAGGTTCTTTACCATCTCGAGGAGCGTGCGATCGAGCATGCGGTGATTCCCTGGTGCGCGGCCCACGGAATCGCCGTAGTCGCCTACAGCCCCTTCGGCAGCGACTCCGGTTTTCCTGCTGCCCGCTCGGTCGGTGGCAAGGTGCTGCAGGAAATTGCCGAACGGTACGGCGCAACGCCACGCCAGGTGGCGCTGCGGTTCCTGCTCCGGGATTCATCCGTGTTCGTAATACCCAAGGCTTCGACCACCGAGCATGTCGTCGAGAACGCGAAGGCGGACGACTTTGAACTCACTGCCCATGATGCGGCAAAAATCGATGCCGCCTTTCCGCGCGGACCCGCGGGGCGATCCTTGCCGATGATCTGAACGGCGTGCGGGCGCGCGGCGAACCAGGTTTGTAATTCCTATATATGGGAATTAGACTGTCGCCAACGGCCGGTCACCCGGGAGAGCGCAATGTCGTCGAGCGTCACGGAACTCAACTATGTCGCGCTTGCGGTTCCGGACCTGGCGGCGGAGCGGCGTTTCTTCGGCTCGATCTGGGGCCTCACCGAGGTCGGCGAAGATGGCGGCAAGGTCTACTTCGCGGCAGAGGGCTCCCCGGCTCCATTCGTCATCCGCCTGCGCGAGGACGATGAGAAGAAGACCGATCTCTTAAGCTTCCTCGCAGGCTCCCGCGCGGATGTCGATGCCCTGCACGAACAGGTGCGCGCGGCCGGGGGCAAGATCATCTCCGGGCCCACCCCGGCCCGGGGCCCCGCGGGCGGCTACGCCTTCCGGTTCTTCGATCCCGAGGGCCGCGCCATCGAGGTCATCAGCGACGTTGCGCGGCGCACCCATCGGACGCTGCGGAAGGGCGAAGCGATCCCCATCGGCCTCAGCCATATCGTCCTGCACTCCCCCGATGTGCAGAAACTGCAGAATTTCTATCGGCAGGCGCTGGGCTTCCGGCTCTCCGACTGGATCGGCGAGTTCATGGTGTTCCTGCGCTGCAATCCCGTGCACCATCGGCTGGCGATCCTGCCGGGCCCTCCTGCCCTGAATCACATCGCCTTCGATGTGAGTTCGATCGATGAACTGATGCGTGGCCTTGCGCGCATGACCGAACAGGCCGTGCCGCTGCAGTGGGGACCCGGCCGCCACACGGCCGGCAACAATACCTTCAGCTACTACACGACGCCCAACGGCAACGCCGTCGAATACACCTCCGATCTGGAGGTGGTCGACGAGGCGACCTGGCAGCCCACGATCCATCCGTTCTCGCCCACCGTCACCGACCAGTGGGGAACGGGGCGCATCATTCCCGGCAATGCCCCGCACGCCGAAATGCGCCCGGACGCCGGGCTGTGGAAGGTCCCGGCGTGATCGGAAAGGTACTGATCGTCGGCGGGGGCGTCGGCGGCATGAGCGCCGCCATCGCACTCAGCCGTAACGGCCTCGCCGTCGAGCTGATCGATGCCGATCCCCAGTGGCGGGTCTATGGTGCAGGCATCAGCGTCACCGGCATCTCGCTGCGCGCATTCGCGGATCTGGGCGTGCTCGAGGAGGTGCGCCGGCAGGGATTCGTCGGCAGCGGATTCCGGGGACGCGCCGTCGGCGGCGACATCCTGTTCGAGGCGCCGCTGATCGAGAATGCCGCGCCGGTCCAGCAAGGCGGCGGCATCCTGCGACCCGTCCTGCGTGGCATCCTGTCCGCGGCGGTGCGGCGCGCAGACGTCACGGTGCATCTGGGAATCACGGTCGCCGCAGTGTCGCAGGACGCGACCGGTGTCGAGGTGACGTTCAGCGATGGCCGCAGCGGCCGCTACGAGCTGGTGGTCGGTGCCGACGGCATCCATTCGCAGCTGCGCGCGGTCGTCTTCCCGGAGGCGCCGCCGCCGGCACTGACCGGACAGGGCTGCTGGCGGGTGGTCGCCGCGCGGCCCGCGGCCGTGGACCGCACTGAAATGTATCTGGGGGGTCCCGTCAAGCTCGGAATCAACCCGGTTTCCGCAACCCAGATGTACCTGTTCGTCCTGGAGCACGTGCCGACGAACCCGTTCTTCGCCGATGACGTCCGGGTCGGCCATCTCAGGGGTCTGCTCGACGGATATGGCGGCGCCGTGCCGGCCGTGCGCGGGTCGATCACCGAACCCGCACAGGTCAACTACCGGCCCCTCGAGTGGATACTGCTGCCGGACCCCTGGTACCGCGGACGCGTGGTCCTCATCGGAGATGCGGCCCATGCCACGACACCGCACCTGGCCTCCGGCGCCGGGTTGGCGGCCGAGGATGGCCTGGTGCTCGCGCAGGAGCTGCAGCGCCACGACGACGTGGAGACGGCGCTGCGCGCGTTCATGGACCGCCGCTTCGAGCGGGTGCGACAGGTGGTGACCCAATCGGTGCGCATCGGGGAGATCGAAATGGCGGGCGATACTTCGAACCAGGGGGCGGCCCTGCTGGCCGCGACGATGGCGGGCCTGCAGGCCCCGTACTGAACCGCAAGGGGAGGAGCCATGACGTTCGCTTTGGCAACGGCCCGGGTGGGTTCGGGATCGACGCTCCTGGTGGTCGACGGCAAGGCACTGTCCCTGTCCGAAGTCGGCGAACGCAGGACCCTCGTGCAGCTGCTGCAGGAGTGGGATGCGGTGCTACCGTTGCTGGAGGACCTCGCCGCGGATGGCGCGGCCTGGAAGCGCGCGCCGCAGCTGGATTCAGTGCCGCTGGCCGCGCCCTACGTTCCGCGGCAGGTCTTCTGCACCGGGGCCAACTACCGCAAGCACGTCATCGGTCTCATCATGGGCGATCCCTCCATGCGCAGTGCCGCGGACGAGCAGCTCTCCGAGGAGGAGCGGCGGACGCGTGCGGAAAAGATGATGGACGAGCGGGCCCGGGCGGAGTTGCCCTACTGCTTCATCAAGCTGCCCTCCTGCGTGGTGGGACCCTGCGATGAGGTGGTCCTGCCCCGTAACGTGCTGAAACCGGACTGGGAGCTGGAGCTGGGTGTCGTCATCGGCCGGCGCGCGCGTCACGTGAAGGCGGCCGATGCCATGGCGTACGTGGCGGGCTATGCCGTCGTGAACGATGTGACCGCCCGGGAGCACATCTTCCGTCGCGATGCCTCGGCGCTCGGCGCCGACTGGCTCTCCGGCAAGTGCTTTCCGACCTTCCTCCCCTTTGGCCCGCTGCTCGTGCCGCGCCGGTTCGTGGCCGATCCCTACGACCTTACCTTGTCCCTGTCCGTCAATGGCAGGCTCTACCAGAACGAGACCAGCGCGGACATGATGATCCGGATCGATCGCCAGATCGAATACCTCTCCGACCGTGTCGAACTGCTGCCGGGGGATCTCATCTGTACGGGCTCACCGTATGGCAACGGGGCGGCGTTTGGCGTGTTTCTCAAGCCTGGCGACCTGATGGAGGGCTCGATCACCGGGCTGGGCACGCAGCGCAACCGCTGCGTGGCCGAGAGCTGACGGGGCTTCAGCGTTTGCGCAATCCATCCATCAGGAGCCGTACCACGAAATCCTCGAACCGACGCTCGAACCGCTGCATGTCCGTGCCCTCCGGAACGAGGTTCAGTATCAGCGGTTGCGCCAGCACGAAGAAGTCGAAAATGCCGATCAGCGCGAGATGCAGGAACAGCGGATCGACCCTGTTGAAGGTCGCGCCAGGGTCGCGGTCCAGCAACTTGCCGATGGCCTCGGCGGCGGCGATGTTCATCGCGCGCTGTCGCTGGCGCACCTGCGGGGAGCGGGACTGGGCGAGCTCATCGATCATCAGCCGGTTCATCTGCTTGGCCGAGCGCGTGAACGCCAGGGTCTCGCGGATCCGCCGTTCCATTTCCGCGAGCGGATCGGCATCGGCAGGGGCGCGATGCTGAACACCGGCCAGCATGAGATCGACCACCGCGAGCAGCAGATTGTCGCGGTCGCCGAAGTAGTAGCGCACCAGGGCGGGATCGATGCCCACTTCGCGCGCGACCGCGGACATCGTCACCCGCGCGGGAGGCAGGTCATGCAGCAGCTTCCGGGCCGCCTCCAGCACGGCCGCGCGACCCACCGCGTTGCCGCTCGGCCTGCCTTGGGAACGCTTGCGGGTCTTTGCTTTCGCCATCGATGCTCTCCACCGGCGGGAGAAGGATGATGGCCAACCGCCCCTTCACGCAAGGGATCCATGATCTCGGCAACGGCCTCTACGGCTACGTGCAGCCGGATGGCACCTGGGGATGGTCGAATGCCGGACTGATCGTATCCCGGGGGGCGACGCTCCTCATCGATACCCTCATGAGCCTGCCGCTCACGCGCCGGATGCTCGATGCCTTTGCGCGCCGCATCGAGGGCGGCAAGGTGATCGACCGGGTCGTCAATACCCACGCCAATCCGGATCACTTCTTCGGCAATGCCCTGGTTGCGGACGCGGAGATCATCGCCACCCGCGCCACCCGGGAGGAGATGGCCGCCTTCGACCCCAGGCTGCTGAGCGGCCTGGCAACGGGCTATCGGCAGATGGGGGACGCCGGTGAGTTCCTGTTCGAGACCATGGGGCGCAAGTTCGACTTCTCGGGGGTGGAGGCGGTCACGCTGCCGGCCCGTACGTTCGATGCGCGGCTGTCGCTGCGCGTGGGTGACAAGGACGTGGAACTGCGGGATCTGGGGCCGGCGCACACCACTTCCGACACCATCGTGTGGGTGCCGGCGGACCGGACGGTGTTCACGGGCGACCTGCTGTTCAACGAAGGCCATCCCATCATGTGGGCGGGTCCCATCGAGAACTGGATCGCGGCCTGCAGGTCCATCATCGGACTCAAGCCCGAGGTGGTCGTGCCGGGCCATGGGCCCATCACGGATAGCGATGCGGTGCGCCGCCTGCTCGCCTACTTCGAGTACGTGCGCGACGAGGCCCGCCAGCGTTTCGAGGCCGGCCTGGATTTCGAGGCGGCGGCGCGGGACATCAACATGAGCGAATACCGGGGCTGGAGTGATCCGGAGCGGATCGTGGCCAATGTGTTCTCGCTGTACCGTCAGTGGGGCACGCGTTTCACGCCCGAGCAGCAGCGGGACCTGTTCGGCGCCATGGGTCGTTACCACAAGGAACGGGCCCGGCACGCACCGGTGGGTGGCCATGGCTGCTGACATCAACGGTACCCACGATCCCGCGCGGCGCAGCTGGCTCGACAGCGCCAACGATCCGGCCGGCGATTTCCCGATCCAGAACCTGCCCTTCGGGCTCTTCCGGGCGGGAGGCGTCGCGCGCGCAGGCGTGGCGCTGGGCACCTGCATCATCGATCTGGGTGTACTGGCGCAGCTGCGGCGGCTGACGGGCGCCGCATTGGACGCGGCGCGGGCCGCCCGGGGCGAGTCGCTCGCGCCGCTGCTGGCCTTGCCGGCCGCAGCCCTGAACGCGCTGCGGGCACAACTGTCGGACCTCTTCGCCGCCGGTCACGATTCGGACCGGGCGGCGCTGGCGGCGGCGCTGGTGCCGATGTCGCAGGCCGAGCTGCTGCTGCCGATGAAGCCTCCCGCCTTCACCGACTTCTGCACCTCCCTGCACCACATCCGCCGGATGAGCGGCGACCCGCAGGCCCCCCCGCGGCTCGCGTGCCTGTCGTTGCCGGTGGCCTACAACGGTCGGGCGAGTTCCGTCGTCGTCAGCGGCACGCCCATCCGGCGCCCGAACGGCCAGTACGAGGCCCCGCCCGGCAGCGGCACGGTACGGTTCGGCGCCGAACCCATGCTCGATTTCGAACTCGAGTTCGGCGCCTGGCTGCGCGGCGGCAATCCCCTGGGCACGACGGTGTCGGTCGCCGCCGGTGAAGCGCAGCTTTTCGGCTGCTGCCTGATCAATGACTGGTCGGCGCGCGGCATCCAGTTCTTCGAAATGATCCTGGGTCCCCATCTCGGCAAGAGTTTCGCGACCACCGTGAGCCCGTGGATCATCACCATGGAGGCGCTGGCGCCGTTCCGGGTGGCCGCACCGAAGCGGCAGGCGGGCGAACCGGCCGCTCTGCCCTACCTGTCCGACACCGCCGACCAACGGCACGGCGGTCTCAACGTCGAACTGACCGCCGATCTCATCACCCGGGAGGGGGCCTGCACGCGGATCGTGCGCACGAACCTCACGGAGTTGCACTGGACGCTCGCCCAGATGGTCGCGCACCAGGCCTCCAACGGCGCGCCCCTGGAGGCCGGTGACCTGATCGCCACCGGAACGGTCTCCGGCCGCGACCCGGACAGCCGTGCGTGTCTGGCGGAAATCACCTTGCGCGGCGGCGGCCCACTGTCCCTGTCGGACGGCACGACGCGCGAAATGCTCAACGACGGCGACACGCTCACGTTGCGTGGCCGCGCGATCGCCGCTGGCTTCGTGTCCATCGGCTTCGGGGAATGCGCCGGGACCCTCCAGCCGGCACGGAGACTGCCATGACGATGTCGACCTGCGGTGAGGTCAAACCGATTCCCGTCGAGGCGCGCGGACGACATCTCGTGGTGGACATTCACTGTCATCTCGGCATTCCGGCCGGGGATGCGATCGTGCAGGCGGTCTATCCGGGACCGCCGCCGGGCATCGGCGATTTCACGTCCCCGAAGACGGCCGAGGTCAATCGTGCCCAGTTCACCCGGATCGGCCGCACGTTGAACAGCGTCGAGCAACGGCTTCAGGACATGGACCGGCTCGGGATCGACGTGCAGGCGATTTCGCCCAGTCCCGGCCAGTACTACTACTTCACGGACGCCGAGACCGGTCGCAGCGCCGCGCGGGCGGTCAACGACGGCATTGCGGCCGCCGTCGCCGGCAACCCGAAGCGCTTCGTCGGCATGGGTACCGTGCCGCTGCAGGATGTCGGGATGGCCGTCGCCGAGCTCAAGCGTTGCGTCGGGGACCTGGACCTGCGCGGCATCGCCATCAGCACCAACGTCAACGGCCGCGACCTGCACGCCATGGAATTCCGTCCCTTCTTCGCCGCGGCGGAGGAGCTGGGCATCCTGCTCTTCATCCATCCCCTGGGTTTCACCCAGGGCCAGCGGATGAGCGAGTACTACTTCAACAACCTGATCGGCAATCCCCTGGAATCCACGCTGGCCGTGGGACATCTCATATTCGGCGGGGTGCTGGATCGCTATCCCGGTCTTCGGATCTGCGTCGCGCATGGGGGCGGGTACATCCCCGGATACTGGGGGCGCATGGATCATGGCTGGCGGGCCCGCCCGGACTGCCGCGAACACTGCAGGGACCTGCCGTCGAGCTACCTGCGGAAACTGTGGCTCGATACCCTGGTGTTCGACCGCGAGCAGCTCGGGAGCCTGGTGCGCACCCACGGCGCGGAGCGGCTGTGCCTGGGGACGGACTATCCTTTCGATATGTCGGAACCCGCGCCCGTCGGCTTCCACGCGGGGCTGCAGGATGCGGACCGCAGGAAGATTCTGGGTCTGAATGCGGCGCAGCTGCTGGGGCTCAGCATTCCGGGGGAGTGATGCCGCGGCGCCGGGATCAGCGGCCGCGGTCAGACGCGCCCCGCAGCGCTTCGTGCGCGCTCCTCAACAGCGAACCCGGGTGCTCGGCGGGCAGGTCCTCGCCGATCTCCCACATCATCATGCCGCCCAGGTGCCTGTCGAGAACGTAGCGGGCCTTGGCGGCGACCAGCGCCGCATTGTCGTAGCTCAGCCACTGCCGCCGGGCCGGATCATAGGCATAGACGGCGCTCAGCCGGCCGTTGACCCGGACCCGGTGCTCCCGGAAACCCGATTGCAGCAGTGACGCAGCAACGCGGTACGAACCCCGGCCCCGCGCTCCGCCCAGATCGTAGACCGGCGTCCTGGATTTATCGAAGGGCTGGAACGCACCGTTGGCACCCGCCGGTGATGCCACGCCCCCGTAGGCGACGAAATAGGCCGGAAAGCCCAGCAATATCATCTGCGCGGGAACGCGCCGGAAAGTCAGGTAGTCGAGGGACTGCTGGTCGCTCAAGTGATAGAAGCCGGCCAGGAACGGCTCCTCCGGATCACTGTACAGATTGGCCTGGTGCGCCGTGACGGGGGAATACTCCGGGCCGTGGAAATCGTAGCCCATGAGCGAGAGGTACGCGCTCTGGGCGACGGTGGCGAGATTGCGCTGGCACGGAAGCTCGAGGCTCATGAAGGCGCGCGGCCCCAGCTCCTGGTGCAGCTCGGCAATGATGGTCGCGAGGCCCTCGCCCTGCCCGGCGCCGAAAAAACCGTCGGGCTCGAAATCCAGATCGATGCCATCGAGGCCGAAGGACTGGATCAGTGCCGTGACCGAGCGCACGAAGGTCTCGGGGTGGGCGACGGCGAAATCCAGCGAGCGCTGGCTGCCGGCACCGCCGACGGAAATGATCCGCTTCAGCGCCTGCTGGCGATTGGTGAGGTGTACGAAGGCATCGAAGCTGCCCGACGCCGGGCCCTGCCGAGGCGGGCACGCGGGCGGGTTGCGCCGGCAGAATCCGGCGTCGGCCGCCGACAGGTCGACGGCGGGATTGCGGAAATAGACGTTCCCCGTCTCATCGACCCTCAGGAAGGCGTACGCCAGGACATCGATGTCGTCCAGCTGCCGCAACAACGCAGCGTTCTGGACCGGCATTCCATCGGCCCCGACGCTCCCGGGCAATGGATCACCCGGATGGGCCGCCGGATCGTCCGACCAGTAGGTCATCAGGATCCCGGACCCGGCTGCGGACGCGGCGGTGGCGGCATGCCAGAGGATCGCGAGGATCGGCACGAGCCACCGGCCCGCCCTCATGCGTCGTGATCCCAGACCTTGATCGCCTCGGTGACGTCCGCCTTGGGTCCGAGTGCCTGCGACGCCGCGCTCATCTGCGCCGCGTTGAGTTCGAGCATCGGTGCCCGGATCTTCATGGCCGTGGCGAGACCGGCGGCGATGCGCACGTCCTTGGCGGCCAGCGCCAGCAAGAAACCCGCGGCATGGCGGCCGGCGATGACGTTGCCCTTCATCGACAGTTCGCTGTGGAAGTTGCGCCCGGTGGAGACGTTGAGGATGTCGATGAACTGCGTGGGGTCGATGCCGAAGCGCTTGCCGATCAGCAGCGCCTCGGAGGTGGCCTCGAAGGCCGCGGCGGACACATAGTTGTTGAGCGCCTTCATGGCGTGTCCGGCGCCCAGCGCGCCGACCTCGAACAGACGCTTGCCCATGAGTTCCAGAACGGGTCGTGCCCGCGCGATGGTCGGGGCCTCACCGCCGATCATGATGGTGAGCGAGCCATCGCTCGCCCGCGGTACGCCGCCCGAGACCGGCGCATCCACCAGTTCGAGGCCCATCTGGGCGAGCGTCGCTCCGAGGGTCCGCGTGCCCTCGGGCTCGGATGAACTCATGTCGATGACGAGAGCGCCCCTGGGCATTACCGATGCGATGCCGGGAGAGCCCAGCAGCACCTCGCGAACGATGGCGCCGTTGGGCAGCATCGTCACCAGGACTTCGGTGTTGCTGAAATCCTCGCGTCCCCGGGCGATGCTCACCGTCACGTCGCCCGCCAGCCGCTCGGCCGCGGCGGCATCGGCGTCGAACACGGTGAGCTGATGTCCGGCGCGCGCGATGTGGCCCGCCATCGGGCGCCCCATCGCGCCCAGACCGACAAATCCGATGTTCAATGAAATCCCCTGCTGGAGTGTGGCCCGTGGATGGCCGATTGTCCCAGCATTGCCGGTCTGGTAGAAGAGGCCCGTCGCCACACAACGGGCACCGCCATGAAATCAAGCGCAGCAGCGATCCTGGTCCTGGGTGCAATGGCCCTCATCGGCCGGTCCGCGCGGGCGGCCGACTGCGACCAGGCCTGCCTCGAAGGCATCGCGGCCGCGTACCGCGCGGCGTACCTGCGGCACGATCCCGCCCTGGCGCCCTTCGCACGGCATGTCCGCTACAGCGAGAACAATGCCGAAATGACCTTCCCGGACGGCACCTGGGATACCGTGACGGCGGAAGTCGACACGCCGCTGGTGCTTGCGGACCCGGCCACGGGTGAGATCGGCATCTATACCAGTGTCCTGCAGCGCCAGACCCAGGGGTTCCTGGCCATACGGCTGCAGGTGCGGGACCGGCACATCACCGAGGTCGAGCACGTCATTGCGACCCGCCGCAACGTCAGCGCGCCTCCGGTACCGATGGGCGACATCCTGCAATACCACCGCGATCCCGCCCTGAGCGCGACGGTGCCCGTGGCGGAGCGCCTGTCACGGGATGCCATCCGGCAACTCGCTGATGGCTATTTCTCGACCCTGCAGTACAACACGGGCGAAATCCGCGGCACCCGCTTCGCGCCCGGCGCAGTGCGGCACGAAAACGGGGTCATGTGGACCGACCTCGAGGCCGGCTTCAGGTCAGGCCATTACCGCTACAACAATCGCGTCCGCGACCGCGACTGCTTCCTGGTGGATGAGGTGCGCGGCTTCACCATGTGCCGGGGCTTCATCGACCACAAGGGCGTCCTGGACGAGTACACCCTGACGGACGGCACCCCGGCCAGGTCCAACTACCAGGAGCCCCAGTCCTGGGGATTCCTGGAGGCGTTCAAGGTCACGAAGGCAGGCATCGTCGCCGTGGAAGCGACCTTCAGTGCCGTGCCCTACTACCTGCGCTCGCCGTGGACCAAGAAGCCGGACCCCACCTACGATGCCTCGAAGACGCAAGCTAGGCACTCCGCCGCACACGCATCAGGCCCAGCATCGCCATGACACACACCGCGGCCGGCAGGGCCAGGCCTGCGATCACGCGGGTCGGGACCACGCCCGCCGCGATCAGCGCCCCGCCCACCAGCGGACTCAGGAAAGCCCCGATGCGGGCCATGGCCGAGGCCCACCCGCTGCCGGTGGCGAGGATGCCCGACGGGTACAGCGAGGCGGCGACCGACACGATCGCGAACTGCGCGCCACCGGTGCAGGCGCCGATGACCAGCAGCAGCGCACCCCACGACAGGAATCCGGACGGCACGATCAGGAAGGCCAGCAACGCAATCGCGTTGAGGACGAAGCCGACGGCCAGCGAGCGTTCGGCACCGAAGCGGTCCATCAGTCCCCCGAGCAGTACTCCGCCACAGATGCCGCCCAGCTGGTTGAAGGCCATCGCCCGCAACGCCTGCGCGGGCAGCCATCCCGCCCCGGTCAGCAGCGTCGGCAGCCAGCTGACCATCAGGTACAGGTTGAAGGAGTTCATGGCATAGCCGAGCCACAGCAGCAGCGTCGCGGCACGGTACGGCCGGCCCAGCAGGTCCCTCACCGAGCCTGCGAGCACCTGTGCCGGGGCCTGCAGGTACACCGTCGCGGCAGCGGTGCCGGGGGCGATGTGCCGCAGGATCGCGCCGATGGCGGAACTGTCGGGCCTGCGATTCAACAGGAACTTGATGGACTCGGGCCCCGTGGTGATCAGCGTGATGCTCAGGGCCAGCGGCAGCACGCCGCCGACGACGAACGTCCCGGGCCAGCCGAAGTGCCCGAGGACGGACGGCGCAACCAGGCCCGCCACCAGCGCGCCCGTCGCGGTATTGCAGTACGCCACCGTGATGAGGGTGGCACGCCTGCGCCGCGGCATGAAATCCGCGGTGAGCGTGTAGGCGTTGGCGAGGCTCGCGCCCAGAGCCGCGCCGGTGAAGAATCGTGACAGCGCCAGCTCAATCGGGTCGTGCGCCAGCGCCGCGGCCAGCGAGGAGACGCCGACGATGGCCATGGTTCCCGCCAGCACCGTGCGCCGGCCATAGCGATCGCCCAGCGGCCCGAGGAAGGCCGCGCCCAGCCCCATCCCCAGCAACGAGGCCGACAGCGCCACGCTCAGCGCGGGCGCCGCGATGCCCCAGGCCTTGGTCAGCGCCGGCACGGTCAGCGCCAGCACCTGCAGATCGTAGCCGTCGAACAGCACCGCCAGCGCGCCCAGGACCAGCACGTACAGCTGCAGTCCGGACAGCGGCCGCGAATCGAGCAGCTCGTCGATCTCGACGCCGCGCACGCCTGAACCGTCCATGTCAGTGCGCGGTCAGGCCGCCATCGGCCACGAGGCCCTGGCCGACGATGAACGAGGCCTCATCGGACGCCAGGAACAGCACGACCCGGGCGATCTCGGCGGGATCGGCGAACCGCCCGAGCGGCGTGTCGGCCGTCGCGGCACGCTCGACCGCCGGATCCTTGAACCACTCCAGGAGCATCGGCGTGCGCGTGCCGCCCGGACACACGGCGTTGATGCGGATGCCGTCCTTGATGTGATCGAGGGCCGCGGACTTGGTCAGTCCCAGCACGCCGTGCTTGGTCGCGCAGTAGGCCGTGACCCCGGCGGTCCCGATCACGCCGCCCACCGAGGCGGTATTGATGATGGCCCCGCCCCCGGCCCGTTTCATGGCCTCGATCTCGTATTTCATGCACAGGAACACGCCGGTGAGGTTGGTCGCGAGGATCCGATGCCACTCGGATTCCTCGACATCCGCGATCGGCCCCGCCGCGAGATTGATGCCGGCATTGTTGAAGGCGACGTGCAGGCCGCCGAACACATCGAGCGCCCGGGCGACCATGGCCCTGCAATCCGCGCCGCGCGCCACGTCGCCCTGCAGGAACTCGGCCCGCGCTCCGGCGGCGCGGGCCTGCGCCGCGGTATCGCGGCCGTTCGCATCGCTCAGGTCACTGAGCATCAGCTGTGCGCCCTCGGCTGCAAATGCCAGGGCCGTGGCCCGGCCGATGCCCGAGCCGGCGCCGGTCACCAGCACGGTCCTGCCTTCGAACCGCTTCGTCATGGGAGCTCTCCACCTCGGTCGTGGCGCACGGATATCACAATCACCCGACGCTTGCACGACGGCGGTTGGCGGGCCGCTGTCGGACAGTGCACCCGGGCCGTGCTGCGGCGCGGCACCCGATACCGTGACTTGCGTTCGATCGATGCCACAGTATAGTAATACCATCGACAAGCGAGGTATTACTTTCATGCCGACCAATGTAACCAGCAAAGGGCAGGTCACGGTACCCAAGAGCGTACGCGACTACCTCGGGCTCAAGCCCGGCATGGCCGTGACTTTCGAGCGCCTGAGCACCGGAGAAGTCCTGCTGCGGCCGGCTGGCCGCGCCTCCAAAGTGCGCAAGAGTGCATTCGCCAAACTTCGCGGGCGGGCCACCGTGAAGATGAGGACCGAGGAGATCCTGGCGCTGACGCGCGGCAACTGAAGCGGTGATCCTGGTTGACACCAATGTACTGCTTGATGTGCTGGAGGATGATCCGAAGTGGGCGGCATGGTCACAGGCACAACTGGAGTCCGCCGCGCTCACCGACCGCCTGGCCATCAATGCCGTGATCTATTCCGAGCTGTCGATGGCATTCCAACGTATCGAGGAGCTGGAGCAGGTTATCGCGGAAGCCATGCTGGTGGTGGACACCATTCCGCGTGAAGCTCTGTTTCTTGCGGGAAAGGTCTTCCTCAAGTATCGGCGCCGCAAAGGAACCAAACAAGGCGTCTTGCCGGATTTCTACATCGGCGCGCATGCAGCAGTCGTCAAATGCGCGATCCTGACTCGCGATGTTGGCCGCTACCGGGGCTATTTCCCGACGGTGCCGCTGGTCGCCCCGGTGGAATAGTCACCAGTGCCGATCGCGAGGTCATCGACCTCAGGAGTCGGTCGCAGCCCACGGAGTGCGCAACACCGCGTTCAGCTCCCGGGCGCGCTGCGCGTCGGCCACCCAGACCGAACTGTTGGCTTGATGCTGGGCCAGGGTGATGTGCGGTTCCAGAGTCCGCACTTCACGCACCAGCTGCACGGCTTCCTCGTCCCTCCCCAGGAGCGATGCGACGACCGCCTTCCAGATCAGGGCGTAATGGTAGCTGGGGTTGAGTTTGCGGGAGCGCTCGAGCGCCGCATCGGCGGCGTCCAGACGGTTCTGTACCAGATAGGCCACGCCGCGCATGCACCAGCTCAGGTAGCGGATGCCGTCATGCGGCGCCAGCCTCTCCTCGGCGTCGAATTCCCGCAGCGCCTCCTCGATACGTCCCAGGCCCAGGTAGGCGCAGCCCAGGCCCTGATGGGCATGGGCGACATTGGGAGTCAGTTCCACCGCGCGCTCCGAGTAGCGCAGGCAGGCCTGGAAATCACCGATGACGGAACAGGCATTGGCCGCGAACTGCAGCACCCGCGAGTCGGTCGGCGCCAGCTCGACCGCCCGCCTGACGTGCAGGCGTACTTCCGCGGCGGTTTCGGTTTCGTCGCCGTTCCTGAGCATGACTCCGTAGCACGCGAGGGGGACGGCGAGCTGCGCATGGGCGAAGGCGTAGTCCGGAGCAATGCGCAGCGCCTGCCGTGCTTCCTCGATCGAAAGGCGCATGCTTTGCGAATTGATGCGCCCCATGCACGCCATGCTGCGCAGCGCCCGCTCCCAGGCGGTCAGATTCTCGGACTTGCGGTACACATGTTCGAACTCCAGGCGCAGCACCTGCTCGCCGATGTGGCTTGCGATCTCGACCGCGAGCTCATCCTGCAGCTGTTCCACCGCCGCCAGGGGCCGCTCGTACTTCTGGCTCCACAGGATGTTGCCGTTCGCACCCTCGGTCAGCTGGATCATCAGGCGCAGGTTGGGACCCACGCGCCGGATATGACTCTCCACGAGGTAGCGAACCTCGAGGGTGCGCGCGAGTGCGCGCAGGTCCGCCTGGTTGCCGCGGGCGCCGGCAATGGCGGCAGTCGTGATGACCCTGCAATAGCCATGTCGGGACAGTTCGGCCAGGATCTCCGGGAGCAGGTCCTCGGCAAACACCTCATCTTCCGGCAGACCCGAGCGGCTGAGGATCGGCAGCATGCCAACGCCGGGCTCGCCACCGCGCTCGGGCATCGCGGCGCGCGTGGCCAGTGGCGCAGGCGCATCGCCGGTCGCTTCACCGCCTCTGTCCACCAGGCGCCGCACGTCGGCAATTACGGAGCGCCACACGCCGTCTTCGTCATCCCCCGACCAGTGCACGAGGCTCGGCGTATGCGTGAGTTCGAACATGATCGGCCGTTCGCAGTTCTCGATCATCACCGGCAGCAAGGTCTTGAGTCGATCGGCCAGCGTCGCCTCGGCACGCACCCAGCGCGACTGCACGGAAGCGGCCGACCACAGCACCACCACGGCCCTGGCGCCGCGCAATGCGGCCTCGATGGCCGCATCGAACGAGTCTCCCGAATGCAGCGTGGCATCCCACCAGACGCTCAGGCCCGCCCGCTCAAAGGCCGCCGCGAACCGTTTCGCAATCGCCGCGTCGGTATGTCCATAGGAAAGGAAGATGTCGGCCAAGCGCGTGATCCCCGATCGCGGAGGGCGGCAGTGATTCTATGACGTCCTGCAGCAGGCCCGCACAGGCAACGGCATTGCGGCACTGCGGCATCCACGGAAGCCTCATCAATCCCTCACAAGCCCCGCGTTTTCGCGCCACATGCGGCGTCTAGAGTGTGCGCCGTCGACGCTGTCGACAGCGGCATTCACCCCCAATCAGTGGAGCGATGACATGAAAATCACGAACCTCGAGTCTCCCCTCGCAAGGCTGCGCGCAGCCTGTCGGGGACTGGCCTGTCTCGGACTGATGCTTCTGGGCGCGGCCTTCGTGCAGCAGGCGAGCGCGGGCTGCCTGCAGTACGAGGGACCGTTCAAGCCCTCGGTATGGCAACAGCCGGGGGCCGGCCCGGCAACGCTCACGAAGGTGGGCTTCCGGTACGTCGCGGATGAAGGCTGGCCGGATCATTTCGGCGCGCCCATCGTCGGGCTGTGGCACTTCACGTATCTTTCCAGCGGCAACGCCAGCAAGCCGCCGCCGATCAACATTCCGGATGGGGCGATGGTCGATGGTGGCAACACCATCTGGTTCGCCGATGGCAACGAGCTGACCTACTCCGGTGTCCGGGACCCCACGACCGGCGCCACCTGCCTGGGCGTGTGGAAGCAGACCGGCGAGCGCACCTATGTGCTCAACCATATCGGCCTGTCCTGGAATCCGCCGAACAACCCGGCCAACGCGCCGGTCGGTCCCGGCGGTCCGGCTTTCATCAAGCAGTACGTGACGCTGTCCCGGGACGGCAACAGCTACACCGGGACGTTCACCATCACGCAGCTGGGACCCGATGGCAAGACGCTGGCGCTGCCCGGTGTGATCACCGGCAACATCGTGGCGACCCGCGTCAACATCAACACCACGACCCAGGAACCGTAGATTGCCTGCGTTGCCTGCGCCTATGGCCGGACCCGCCGCGCCGCACCTTGATGCGGCGCGGCGGTACCGGATGCATGGACACCCGTCCGGGCTGACGGCAGACTGTCCGTGAGCGCCGACTCGAGAAGCGGCGCCGCCACCGGGGAGGCAGCGCCAGTGCAGTCCGACTCCATTGAACTCAGCGGCACGGTACTGACGGCCTTGCGGGGCACGCTGCGCGGCACCGTGACCGTGCGCAGCGACGACGCCTATGCGGCCGCGCGCCGCGTCTGGAATGGGGCGATCAACCGGTATCCTTCCGCCATCGTCGCCTGTGCGGACGCCGAAGACGTCGCCAGCGCCCTGCGGATCGCCTCCGAATACGGGCTGGCCGTGACCGTGCGCGGCGGCGGCCACAACGTCGCCGGCCGCAGCATCCGCGACGGAGCACTGCTGCTGGACCTGTCGCGGCTCAACAGCGTGGTGGTGAACGCCGAAGCCGGCATCGCGACCGTGCAGGGCGGCGCGCTCTGGCGCGACGTGGACGCGGCGACGGCGCGGGTGTCCCTGGCCACGACCGGCGGCCTGATTTCGACCACCGGCGTCGGCGGCTTCACCCTCGGCGGCGGCGCCGGCTGGCTCATGCGCCGCTACGGGCTGGCCTGCGACAACGTGCTCGCGGCCAGCGTCATTCTCGGCGACGGCCGCATCGTGCGCGCCTCCCCCGTCGATCATGCCGACCTGTACTGGGGCCTGCGCGGCGGCGCCGGGGGCTTCGGCGTGGTCGCGAGTTTCGACTACCGGGTCTATCCCCTGAGCCATGTGCTCGCGGGACTCATCATCCATCCGGGGGAACAGGCCCTGGGAGCCCTGCAGGCATTCCGTGACTTCGCCGCCGAGGCGCCCGATGAGTTCTGTGGTCTCGCCGTCATCGTGCACGCGCCGCCACTGCCCTTTCTCGCTCCGGCCTGGCATGGGCGCCCGGTGGTCATCCTCGCCGTCAGCTGGTGCGGTGACCACGCCCAGGGCGAGCGCGCCCTGAAGCCGCTGCGGGCCTACGGTCAACCGCTGGCGGAGCACCTGGGCTGGATGCCGTACGTGCAATGGCAGCAGATGTTCGACCCGTCCGCGCCGCCGGGACTCTCGTATTACTGGAAGACGGCCAACTACGTCTCGCTCCCGGACTCGACGCTCAAAGTGCTCGCCGCCGCGGCCAACGAGTTGCCATCGCCTCGCACCGAGATCCACCTGCAGCACATGGGCGGGGCCGTGTCGCGGGTGCCCCGGGAGGACACCGCATTCGCCCATCGCGACGTCCGCTTCTTCGTCAACCTGCTCGGCATCACCGACACGCCCGACCAGGTGACCGGATTGCGCACCGGCATCCGGGCGCTGTATGCGAAAATTACTCCGGATGCCGCACCGACCATCCTGCCGAACTTCAGTGACCAGGACGACGCGCAGGCCGAACACCAGTTCGGCGCGGACCTCGCCGGCCGGCTCGCGAACCTGCGCCGCCGCTATGACGACAAGGGCCTGCTGTCCGGCGGGCCGTAGCCCGGCGCGGCGCTGAAGGACTGCAGCCATTGCGCGTTTTCGGCCGCGGCATCCTCCTCGTGCAGCGCCGCCCCCGTGGCGGTGGCGCGGGCGTAGGCCGCAGGTCCGAGCGCCGTGCGCAATGCGGCGTGGGCATGGTTGTAGTGAGGGATCCAGAAGCTGTAGAGCGGGATGCCGGTGCGCTGGCGGATCTCCTCGGCGGCGCCGAGGCTGCGGCACGCCTGCTCCGCCAGCCCGAGCCGTTCGGCAATGTAGCCGCAGCCCTCCATCGAACCCGCGGCGCCGCGGATGTGCCCGACCGCGAGGGCATTGCGCATCGATTCGAGCCATAGCCTGGCGGCCTGCGCATAGTCGCCGCGCCGGAACATCGCAAGTCCGATGTACACCTCGATGAAGTGATGCTGGTGGACGTCATCGCCGAGACGACGCACCGGGGTCAGCACCTCGATGGCCTGGTCGACCCGGTTTTCGGCCAGGTACATCCAACCCCGGGCAAGTCCGGCCAGGCCCCGCAGATTGTCATCGTTCAACCGCTCGGCGATCCGCTCGACGATCCCGATATCGGGGCCCGCCCGTTGCCCCAGACCCAGGTCCGCCTTCCACATGGCGAGGTTGCCGCTGGCGTAGGCCTGCGCCCACTGATCGCCGATCTCCTGCGCGATGCTGGCCGCTTCCTGCAGCGCCTCACCGGCCGCCGGACCCGTATGGGCCGTGAGACCGATGACGCCGTAGCAGGTCATGGCGAGGCACCGGACCCGGGTCCGTTCGCGCGGCGCCTTCTCCAGCGCACGCTGGCTCAGCCGATGTCCCAGGGCATAGGCACCATGGGCCTTGAAGTACAGGATCAGCGAACCGACGATCTGCAGCGCCGCCTGGGGGTCACCGCCGCCGCCGAGTGCGTAGTCGCAGGCGGCTTCGATGTTGTCGTGTTCATGGATGAGCGATGCCACCCGTTCGCGCATGCGGCCGCTGATCATGTCCTGATGGACGGTCGCGGCCAGGCGGCCGATGTAGCCCAGGTGCGCCTGCCGCGCGCGCGGCTCCTCGTTCATGTGCGCAAGCTGCACCAGCGCGAATTCGCGCACGCTCTCCAGCAGCCGGTAGCGCGGCGGGGTCAGGGCCTGATTCACCGTCACCAGCGACTTGTTGGCCAGTCCGGTGAGCAGATCCACCTGCGACTCCGGGTCGCGGCCGAGGGCTTGGGCCAGGAAGATCACGGCCTCCACGGTCCAGCCCTGCACGAACACGCCGAGCCAGGCGAGCAGCTGCTGTTCGGCGCTCGACAGCAGCCCGAAACTCCACTCCAGCAGGGCCGCGAGATTGCGGTGGCGCGCATCGCGCCCGGCCGCCTCGCTGGAGAGGAACCGGAACCGCAGGGACAGCCGTTCCAGCACCTGTTCGGCGGACAGCACCGCAAAGCGCGCCGCGGCCAGTTCCAGTGCCAGCGGCATGCCATCCAGACGCTCGCAGATCGCAACGATCGCCGGCGCATTGGCCACGCGCAGCACGAAGCCGGGCTGCACCGACCGGATGCGCGCGAGCAGCAATGCCACCGCCGGGGCGCAGGCGATGTCCGGCAGATCCGCGGCGGTGACGCTCTGGCGCACGGGCGGCAGCGCCAGCGGCGGCATGTGCAGCAGCTGCTCGCCGCGGAACTGCAGCGGCTGCTGGGAGGTGGCCAGCACTTTCACCTCGTCGGTCGCGCGCAGGATCTGCACCACCGTTACACCCAGGGCCGTCGACAGCCGGTCGCAGTTGTCGAGCACCAGCAGCGCGCGGCGGTGCGCCAGGGCGCGGGCCACGCGTTCCAGCAAGGCGCCCTCCCCCGACGGTGAAATCGACAGCGCCCGCGCCAGCAGCTCCAGCCACTGCTCCGCGTGCTGCAACGGCACCAGGTCGAAGAACCAGATGCCATCCGGCCAGTCGTCCGCATGCTGATGGGCAAAGGCCAGGGCGCACTGGGTCTTGCCCATGCCACCGGACCCCACGACGGTGACGCCGCGGCCGTCGCGCAGCAGCGTGGACAGTTGCTCGATCTGCTCGCCACGACCGATCAGCGCTTCCAGCGGCGCCGGGGGGCGCGCCGTCGGGGGCGGCCCGAATCTTACCGTCAGGCTCTGTGCGCTCTCGGCCTGGCGGACCACCGGACCGATGAAGCGGTAACCGGCGCCATGCACGGTCTGGATGAACCTCGGGTGCCCGACATCATCGGCGAAGGCCCGCCGCACCAGTGCGATGACCCGGTTCAGGGTCGAGGGCGTGACGTAGCGATGGCCCCAGACCGAATCGAGCAGCTGCTCGCGCGTGACGAGTTCGCCGGGACTCGAGAGCAGCAGCAGGGCCACTGCGAAAACCTTGGGTTCCAGGGCGAGCTCCACGCCGTCGCGGCTGAAGCGACGGTTGGTCGCCTCGATCAGGAATTCGCCGCAACGGTAGACATCGGTATCCAACGGCGAACCTCCGGCCCTGCCGCGGTAGAGTGCCATCGCCGGGAAGTCACGGGCAAGTTTGAAAGGTCAGTGAAAACAACGCAGGACTTTGTATCGCAAAGGGATATCGGGACGCGGATCGGCAGTCACTTGCCGAACAGGCCCTTCAGTTTGTCCTTGATGAGATCCTGGGCCTTGTTCCGGATCGCCGATTTCACCAGTCCCTGAACGTCCGGCCGGACGCTGGGCGAGGTGAGCGTGCCCCCGACATCAACCGGGATGTCGGCCAGCGTCAATGCCGACAGCGGCGTGTCCTGGGCACCGGGCGGGGACTTGAGGAGGGTCGTGACCAGATGCAGGTTCAGGGCCTTGCTGGCGAGGTTCGCCGTGCCCTGCCCGGTCAGGCGCAGGTAGGGCGAGGACAATGTCAGATCGTGCGTGGTCGCGATGCCGCCGCTCACCGTCGCGGACACTTTCATGACGTCGAACTGGGTGCGCTGGGTATTGGCCGTCGCGGGCAGCGTCCGCTGCTGCAGGAGCGACTGCGCGGCGCCGATGGCGTACCACAGATCGAGTCCCTCGACCGCGCCCTTGTCCAGATTGAATCCCAGCTGACCGGTCAGCGACCGCAGCAGGGCGTCGCTCGTTGTGCCCTGGCCGTCGAGATCGATGGTGCCATTGCCGCGGCCGCTCAGGCGCTGGGTGCCGACGGCATCCTTCAGCAGGGCGCCCATGTCCACCCCCGAGAGCTCCTGACGCAGCGTCAGGGCCGGCACGTCGGTGTGCGCATCGTAAGTGATGGCGCCTGCGTACTCACCGCCATAGAGCCGGGCCTTCAGGGACGCGAGCTTCAGCACGCCGCCGTGATCGGCGAGCGTCGCACTCGCGTCGGTGAGCGTGAGCCCCGCCACCTTCGCGCGGCCGATGGCCACGCTGCCCTGCGCATCGAGGGCCCGCACCGGCGCGGTGGGCAGTTCGGCGGGCGCGCTGCCGCCCGCGGTGCGCGGCGCGGCCGCCGGCGCGGCGGCGGTCGGGGGCGCGCGATAGCGATCGAGGTCGATCTGGTCCAGCCGCAGCTCGAAGCTCAGGGCATCGGTGTCCAGGTTCGTGACCGCGAGCGACCCCTGCAGCGTCGATTCGTCGAGCCGGGCCTGCAGCTGATCCAGATGGGCGGCATTGGCGCCGTAGCGGTAGCGGCTCGAGAAGGCCAGGCTCGCGAGCGCGTGCGGATCGCGCAGCACCGGAGGCGTCATGCCCAGCTGCGTCATGAAGTCCCGCGGCGCGAGCGTCTCGAGCCTGAGTGCACCGGAGAACTCCGGCGCATCGGTGATGCGCGCGCCCTCGAGCGAGCCGCTGAGGTTGGCGTTGGCGAAGGCCGCGGTGAATGCCGGGGCCTTGAGCGTCTGGGCCGCAAGATCCACATCCACGGCCGGCGATGCGAATTTCCAGGCCACGGCCGCACGGCCGGCGGTCTTCCCGAGTTCTCCGGACATCGACAGGTCATGGATACCGTAGCGCTTGTCGGCAACATCGATCAGCGCCTGCATCGAGGCCGACACCTTGATGGGCGCGGCCTGCGTGCCGCGGCGGATCTCGAAGCCGAACTGCACGGGCACGGTCGCGGACCCGGATGCCGCGCCGATGCTGACGTTCAGGTCCTGGAGGACCACGTCCCCGTAGCGCATGCGGCTCGCGGTGATCTCGACGCCGCCGAGGCTGCGCAGCGAGGTCGGCGCGGTGGCCGACGGGGCGGCCTGTGGCGCAGGTGTCGCGGCGGAGTGCCCGAAGTCCTCCCAGTTGCCCTTGCCCGCGGCATTCTTTTCCAGGTTCAGGTCCAGACCGTCGAGCGTGATCTTGCCGACCTCGAGTTCACCGTGCAGCAGCGGCAGGACCCTGACCCGCAGGTTCGCCTGCCGGAAGGAGACGAAGCGGTCGTCGGGGAAACCCTGCGGGTTGCCCAGGCTCGCGGGCCCGAGCTTCAGGGCCACCCAGGGAAAGACCGACAGGTGGATATCGCCCGGCAGCGCCAGGTCGCGCCCCGTCGCAGCCTTCACTTCGCGGATGATGCGGCCCTTGTAGGCATTCGGGTTGACGAAGGCCGCGACCAGCAGCAGCGCCACTACGACGAGCGCCACCAGAGCGCCGATCACATAGGCGATGATCCTGACTACGCGCATGGGGCATAGGCTACCATGCCCCCGGCGCCGCCGGATCCGCGTCAGCCTGCCGGGAAGGGCAGCTCCTCGTGGGGAACCCAGGTGCCATGGACCTGGGCTGCAACGTGGAACGGCAGGATCACCCGGCCGACTTCCTGCATCTTCTCGGCATCGATGACCAGCAGCTCCGAGCGCTGTTCGAGCAGATTGGTGTAGACGCCCAGCAGATATCCCGAGCCTTCGGCGCAGGTGCCGCTGCGGGATGCGAAGCAGGCCTCCTGCAGTGAACCCTCGTCACTGATGAACATGGACTCGCACTTGCCGGTGTGCATGTCGAAGCGGCCGAGGCTGTTGGTGAGCGGGAAATTCGGCGTGCTTGCAAGCTTGGCGCTCGGCTGGCGGCTGAAATCGGTGTAACCCAGGTAGCCGTAGCGGTAGGGATTGGAGATGAACCGGTCGTCGATGCGCGGCAGGCCGCCGATCTGCGCCGGGAACGGCCGCTGTTCTTCCCAGCCGTCGGACTTGGAATTCAGGTCCACGGTCCAGCGGCGGATGCTCGCCCCGCCCGTCATGGGAGTCCAGGGAGAGCCGTCCCGGTTCGGGAAGAAGGGATACGGGTTGGCATCGGACACGGTGCCGTCGATCACCAGCCTGTTGCCCTCGGTGACGGCGTTCAGCGTGTGGCCCATGGCCGCCGGCGGACCCTTGATCCAGCGGGCATCCCTGGCATCGCCGTTGCGCGGCAGGACCAGCAGGTACCCCGGCAGACGCTCGTCCCAGTACCAGTGCAGGTTGGCGGGCGAGGCCTCGAGCCATTCGCGGGTGGTGGTCAGCGGAAAATGCGGGATCACGATATGCGTGCTGGTGATCGCCATGTCGTGGTTCTCGCTCACGTACGGCGCCTGCACCTTCACTTCCTTCGTCACCCGGCCGCTCTTGTCGATGGTGTAGATGAAGATGTCGGTGGAGGCTTCGCCGGTCGCCTCGTAGCCGAAGGCGATCATCTCGCCGGTGGCGGGGTCGATCTTCGGATGCGCCGTGAAGGTGAGGCTCGACAGGCGGCCGCCGAAATCATATTCGCCGCGGGTCTGAAGGGTATGCGGGTCGATCTCGTAGGGACGCGCGTCTTCCTTGGTCGCGAAGAGCTTGCCGGCATGGAACACCGGCGTCGTGTTCGAGACGGTGCCGCTGATGTTGCGGACGGAAGGATCGTCCCCGCGCCGGTTGCGGTAGATGCCGAACAGCTGCTTGCCGGCCCTGTGGTTCGCGAGGAACCGGGGGGTCTCCACGAAGCGTCCCTTGTACTGGACGCGGCCGTTGGCGAACCGGAACATCGAGATGTAGCCATCGGCGCTGAAGGGCACGTCATGCTCGTACTTGGGCGCATAGGCCCAGTCCCCGCCCAGGCGGTAGAAGGTTCCCTTGAGGTCCTGCGGGATGGTTCCCTGGACTTCACAGTCCCGGATTTCCCCCTCGAAGCGCAATGTCTGAAAAAAATTCCCACCCAGGTGCTGATCGCTGAAGCGCTGAACCATCGTTTTCCTTCCACCCCATTTCGGGACCGCGAACGTAACATGGATTGGGCGTCGGCCCTGGACAATCAAGGCCGCCCCACACTGATTCCCCGGCAGCGCAAGCTACACCGTCGGCAGCCTTCCTGCATCTGCCACCGCCGCGCGCCGGATCGCCGCAGCACACCGCGCATCCGCCGCCGCGTTGCCGGGTGACAACAGCGCCGCCTATCCATCCGGAATCCGACGACGGCCGCGCGTTGGAACGACCCCACGCCATCCGTTTTTCATAATCTCCCGCAGGGGTCCAGTTCCCGCCAGCCGTTCCATGTGTCACAATACTCATGTGACACTTCTGCGCTTCACTTTGCGGCCGGGCCAGTCGATCGTCGAACAGGTGCTGTTCGCGGCACAGAAGGCGCTGTTGAGCGGTGAATACCAGCCCGGCCAGCCCTTCCCTTCGGTGCGCGCCCTGGCGGCGGATCTGAAGATCCATCCCAACACGGCTCACAAGGTCATCCAGTACCTGATCCAGGAGCGCTGGCTCGAAATGCACCCCGGCGTGGGCACCATCGTTGCGGTGCCCCCGAAACCGCGCATCGGCGATCGCCAGCGGCTGCTGCAGGAAGAAGTCGAACAGCTGGTGGTGGAGGCGCGCCGCGTCGGCGTGGGCTTCGAGGACGTGATCGAAGCCATTTCCACCGAGTGGACGAAAATCGACCAGGCGCGCGAGGCCAACGAACGATGACCATCGAAATCGAAAACCTGCACAAGGCCTTCGGGCGCCACGAGGCCCTGCGGGGCCTGTCGCTCACCGTTCCGGAGGGCAGCGCCTATGCCCTGATCGGTGCCAATGGCGCCGGCAAGACGACCACCATCAAGACCGTGATGAACATCATCCGGCCCACCCGCGGCGTCACGCGCATCTTGGGCGTCGATTCGCGACGGCTCGATGTGCCGCAGCTGCAGCAGATCGGCTATGTGTCGGAGAATCAGGACATGCCGGCACGGCTGACGGTCGGTCAGTACCTCGCCTACCTGCGGCCGTTCTATCGCTCCTGGGACGACGACCTGGAACGCTCGATCGTGACTGAACTGCGCCTGCCGCGGGAGCGGCGCATCGGCGATCTCTCCCACGGCATGCGCATGAAAATGGCGCTGGCCTGTGCACTGCCGTTCCGGCCGCGGATCCTGGTCCTCGATGAGCCCTTCAGCGGGCTGGATCCCCTGGTGCGCGATGAGTTCATGGAGCGCATGCTGCAGGGCCTGGGCGACATGACCGTGCTGATCTCCTCGCACGAGCTGTCGGACATCGAGGGCATCACGACCCATGTCGGTTTCATAGACCAGGGACGCCTGCTGTTCCAGGAGTCGATGGCGGATCTTTCCGGGCGCTTCAGGGCCGTGCGCGTCACGCTCGATGCGATGATGAAACCGCAGGCGCCGGTTCCGGAGGCCTGGCTGCAGCTCGCGACGGCCGGCAGCGTCGTCACTTTCTTCGACACCCGGTTCGACGCATCACGGCTGGCCGCGCAGATCGCGGCGCTGTTCCGCGGCGTCAGATCGATCGATGTCCAGCCGGTCGCGCTGCGGACGATCTTCACCACCCTGGCGCGCACATCACGGGACGAGCAATCATGATTGCGAACATTCTCAGGAAGGACATCCGGCTCCTATGGCCTCTGGCAGCGTTGGCCAACGGGATGAACCTGTGCTCGGCAATTTGCCATTATCTGAGAGATCAGCTCGTCCCTCCTCCGCCGAGCCTGGCACAGCTCACCCCGCTGTTGTCGGTCCTCTCGCTGCTGGGGATGCTGGTTGTGGCCGTCGTCGCCATGCACCAGGACGCCGTGCCGGGCGTGCGCCAGGACTGGCTGATCCGGCCTATCTGGCGTCGCGATCTCATCCTCGCAAAGATCGCCTTCGTGCTCCTCATGATCCAGGCGCCATTGTGGCTCATCGATTTCGGTGCCGCGCTGGCGGATGGAATCCCGTTCCCGGCGGCATGTGTGGCCGCTACAGTGCGCAATTTTGCGGTGCTGTGCGAGCTGTCACTGCCCGCCATGATGGTCGGTGCCATTACCCGCAGCTTCGTCGAGGCATTCATGCTGTGCACGGCAGCGCTGATCGGCTATATCCTGTTCTTCCAGGTAGTCCTTGCCATGGTGCTGGGCGTCAAGGCATCCGTACCCGAGACCGGTGCAATCTGGATGGTCGATGCGGCGTTTTACGTCACGGCGAGTGTCGGCGCGGCACTCATCCTGCCCCTTCAATACTTCAGGCGGCGCACGCTGCTGGCGCGCAGCCTGGTCGGACTCGGTGGGGCCGCCATCCTCGCCTGGACCTTCATGCCCTGGCCGTTGGCCTTCGCAATGCAGCGAAGCCTGGCCGCGGAACCGCAGGCGGCCCGATCCGTGCAATTGGCATTCGATCCGCGGCTGGGACGCTTCAGGCTGCCGCCGGGTGCGGCGCCAAATGCAACCAACGCGCTATACATCCCGCTCAAAGTTGCGGGCGTGCCCGAGGATGCCAGCGTGCTGCTGGATCACGCGGAGGTGCGAATCACGACAGCAGATGGCGCGCTGCTCTACAAAGGCAAATCCAATATCAGCGTCGATGGCCTCGGATCTATGCAGGATGCTCAGTTCGAAATCCGCGGCGCGCGCTCAAGCTCTGATGCGTATATTCACCAGCGCCTCTACCTTCCCCCGGCAGTGCTCGCTCGCATAGGCGATCGGCCAGTGAAACTCGGTATCGACTACTCCCTGACCCTGTTCCGGGGCGCCGCCCACTTTGCCGTTCCGGCCGTCGGCGCCCACGCGACGATCGGTAAACTCGGCGAATGTGTGACGCGAGTCGACGAGGAAGGCGATGACGTGCTCGTGAGATGTCTGAGCGGGCGCCGGCAGCCTACTTGCCTTACAGAAGATCTGGAGGACGCCACCGCGGGATTGCGCAATCGGGAAGTTCACTTTTGCATCGGCGACTACACACCCGCAATTTTCGGAAGCTTGCTGCCCGACGGCATTCATCGCACAGGAGTGGAGCTGCCATTCTTCGATCGATCCGGATCGGTGCATTATCCCCTAGACGGCTCAAAACTCGCCGACTCCCGGGTCGAGATCGAGACATTGGATGCGCGCGATCATTTCATGCGCCACGTGGACACTCCGGTCCTGCAGCTTGCCGACCTCGGCGGACAGGCGGGAGGACCGGGCAGGACTTCGACGCCTTAGAGAGGATCACAATCCCCGCGCCGCATCATCCGCGCGGAGCGTTCCAGCGGTCGCTGCCGAGCCACCCGGCCACCTGCCCCGCCCACGAGTCGACGCGATAGCCCGACATGGTCTGCAGTGTCCGCGGATTCGCCAGGGTCTGATCGATGTCGGCCGCCAACGCGGTGATCCCGGCCCGATGGGCGTTCCCCGGATAGCTTTTCAGGAGCGCGCTCGCGCACAGCAGCTGGGTTTTCAGGTTGCTCGAGCGGCCTTCCGTGGCAGCGGCGCGGGCCTGATCGAGCGCTGCGGCCACGCGCAGCAGCGGCAGATCGGGCGGAATCAGTCCCTGGGGCACGCGACTCTGCAGGGCACGTAAGAAAGAGTCCGCCTGCGCAACGTGGTCCGGCAGTTGCGTCCGGGCCGAGTCGAGGGTCACCACCGCCTGGAAGTCGGTCAGGGGTTCATGCTTCGCGGCAGCCGCGGCCGGATCGAACAGCGCCCGGCCCTCGCCCCGCGGATCGGGCAGGATCAGTTTCGAGGGGCGGTTGGGCAGCTGCGCGGCGAACGCCCGCGCCGCGGAGATGTCATTGCCGGCGGCCACCACATCACCGAGGCTCAGGGCAAAACGCGCATTCGCCACCTCGGCGAGCAGCGAGACCCCGAGATCGGCCTGACTCAGGGGCAGCGGGCTGACGGTCCGGGCGGCACTGGCCGGCGGCGTGACCGCCGGCGCGTGGCGGTGGCAACCGGCGAGCAGCACCGCCGCCAGCAGCACGAGGGACGCGTATCCCGCACGTGCCTCAGACATCGGCGCGGCCAAGGTGCGATGTTCCCTGCCAGGCCTGCAGGAACTCTCCGTGATGCGCTTCCTCGCCATCCCGGTAACGCGCCGAAAAATGAAAGGGCTGCGCATGCCGCACTCCGGCGAGGCGCGCGATCGAGCCCGACTGCAGCGTGGTCAGGTGCGACTTGCGCGCCGCGAGTTCATGGTCGGCTTGCGCGAACACGGCTTCGATGAACAGGATGTCCGCGCCGCGAACGAACTCGCAGATCCGCTCGCGGTTGAGCGGATCGCCGTTCACGTCCGTCACGTAGCACACCCGCTGGCCCGGCACGAACTCGAGCACGTCACGCTTCAATTCGCCCAGGGTGAAGGTCTGTTCGCGGTGGCCCTCCCGCGTCCGCCAGCGCACCGGGACGGGGGTGTCCTCGGCGGCACCCTGCCGCGCCAGAGCCTTGAGCTGCGACAACCAGGGACCGCTTGGCAGGCCCTTCTCGTCGAGGCGGTTCTTCCAGACGTTGATGTGGACATCCTCGTCGAAGGAGAACCCCAGCGACACGATGCGATGATGCGCGAAGGCCGCCGCACGGACCCGGAACTGATCTTCCGCCAGCAGCACGCCGTCCGTGACCGCCACTTCCGGCAGTGGTTCGCGCTGGAACCGGGCCGAGCTGCGAAAGCGGGCGCGCCGCAGGAGGCCTCCTTCGTGCAGCTCGTGGGCCTCGACGGTGAAGGCGGTCGCATAGTTCGGCAGCAGATCCCAGGTGTAGGCCGCGAGCTTGTGTTCCACCTGTGAAACGAACCCGGGCGGCCCGAACATCCGGATGCCCGTGTCCCGTCCGAGGCATACCCGCAGCAGGTGATCGAAGCCTGCGAAATGGTCCATGTGGGTGTGGCTGACGAAGATCTCGCTGATCCGGAGCAGCACCTGGGTCGACAGCGCGCTCACGTCACCGATGTCGAACAGGATCGCACGGCGCTGGAACCGCAGATCGATGCACAGGCAGGGGTCGCCCCAGACTCCATTGACCAGCGTTGCGCTGAAGATCGGCTTCATGGAGATCATCATACCCGGCGCGCGGCGCCCCTTGTCGATGCACTTGAGCGCGGCAGAGGCTCAAGTGTAGATTCGCTGTCCCACCACGATCCAATGACCGACGGAGACCTTCATGAAGCTCTATTACATGAAAGGGGCCTGCTCGCTGGCCTCCTTTATTTCGCTCAACGAAGCCGGTATCAAATTCGAGGCCGCCGAGGTCGACCATGGGACCCACAAGACGAAGTCGGGCGAGGATCTGACCGCCGTCAATCCCAAGGGCTATGTGCCAGTGCTGCGCCTGGACGACGGCCAGGTGCTGACCGAAAACGTCGCGGTGCTGAGCTACATCGGCGATCTCAATCCCGCCGCAAAGCTTGCGCCTGCGGCCGGCACGTTCGAGCGGTACCGGCTGCTGGAGTGGCTGGCCTACATCAATTCCGAGTTGCACAAGAACTTCGGACCGCTCTTCGACCCTTCGGGCAAGGAGGACGTGAAGAGCATGGCCCGCGCCAATCTCAAGAAGCGGCTGGGCTGGATCGACGGTGCCCTGGGCTCGAAGAACTACCTCATGGGCGAGCAGTTCACGGTGGCCGATGCCTACCTGTATGTCGTGCTCAGCTGGGCCGGACACGTCGGCGTCGACTTGAGTCCCTTCGCCGCCCTGAAGCGCCACAACGACCGCGTCGCGGCCAGGCCGCACGTGATCGCCGCCCGCAAGGCCGAGGGCCTGGAGTAGCTGCCGATGTGACCGCCATCACCTACGGCGCGCCCCGGGCCGACGACAATGGCCGCGGGACCGCGCCATGGGTGCATGAGGATTATGACAACCACCGAGCGTTACCACGCACTGGATGCGGTACGTGGTTACGCACTGCTCGCGGGCATCGTCCTGCACGCGACCATGTCGTTCTTTCTGGCGATCCCGATCGCCGATCACTCGCCCAGCAGCGCCCTCAAGGTGACGTTCTTCGTCATCCACACCTTCCGCATGACACTGTTCTTCGTGATCGCGGGGTTCTTCGCCAGACTGCTCCTGCAGCGGCGCGGTGTGACGGGCTTCATCCGGCACCGCTCCGCGCGGATCCTCGCGCCGCTGCTCGTCGCCTGGGCGGTGCTGACGCCGGTCACGCTGCGCATCCTGGCATGGGCGGACCCCGCCTCGGCGCACGGCTGGCGGCCGGTGCCACTGATGCACCTGTGGTTCCTCTATTACCTGTGCCTGTTCTATGTCGCCGCGCTCGCGCTGCGCTGGATCACCGCGCAGCGCTCCGATGGCGGCGAGAGCCTCGCCGAGCTCGGCGACGGCGCCGTCCGGCGCCTGCTCGACAGTCCTCTGGCGCCCTGGGTGCTCGCACTGCCGCTGTTCGCGGTCCTGGGATTCGACGATCGGATCCTGTGGGGGCTGGGCATCCCGACGCCGGACCGCGGTCTGACCCCGAAGCCGCCGGTGCTGGTGGCCTTCGGCACCGCGTTCGCCCTCGGATGGTTCGTGCACCGCCAGCCGGCGCAGCTGCAGAAATGGCGCGCACGCTGGCGCGAGCACCTGGCCGCCGGCATGACCCTGACCGGGCTGTGCCTGACGGTGCTCCACGTCGAGCAGGGCGCGACGGACGGATGGCTGTTCCACAGTGCGGCCGGCAGCCGCGCCGTGTACGTCGCCTGCTACCTGGCTTCGATCTGGTACTGGACCTTCGGAGTCACGGGTGCCGCCCTGCGGTACTGCGCGGATGAGAGCCCCGTGCGCCGCTATCTCGCCGATTCCTCCTATTGGCTCTATCTGGTGCACCTGCCGCTGGTGTTCTTCCTGCAGGTGGCGTTCGCCCCGCTCGCGTGGCCCTGGGCGATCAAGTTTTCACTCATCATGGTGATCGCGCTGACGCTGCTGTTCCTGAGCTACCACTACTTCGTGCGATCGACCTGGATCGGCGAGGTCCTGAACGGCGCCCGCTATCCCCGGCGCGCCCTGTTCCCATCGCGGCAGTCGCGCCCGACCGCCCCCTCCCCCCTGCAGCCGACCCGCCATCCGGGCTGATCAGACCGCGGTACCCGAACCCGCGGCGGCCGCCTGCGCCGCGAACTGCGTGCGGTACAGCTGCTCGTACAGCCCTGGCATGGCCGACAGCTCCTCATGCGTGCCGCGCTGGATGATCCGTCCCTCCTGCACGACCAGGATGAGGTCGGCCTGCAGCACGGTGGACAGCCGGTGCGCGATGACGATGGCCGTGCGGCCGACGAGGGCGCGCTCCAGGGCCCGCTGCACCGCGGCCTCCGACCGTGAGTCCAGGTGCGCGGTGGCCTCATCCAGCACCACCAGGTCCGGCGCCTTCAGCAGCAGCCGGGCGATGGCGAGCCGCTGCTTCTCGCCGCCCGAAAAGCGGTAGCCGCGCTCCCCCACCACCGTGTCCAGGCCCTCCGAGAGGCCCTCCACCACATCCAGGATCTGGGCATCGCGCAGCGCCTCGAGGATCTGGGCATCGGTTGCATCCGGGCGTGCATACAGCAGGTTGGCGCGCAGGGTATCGTGGAACAGGTGCGCCTCCTGGGTCACCACGCCGATACGCCGCTGCAGCGATCCGAACCGGGCGTCGCGCACGTCGATGCCGTTGACCCGCACGCTGCCCGAGATCACATCATAGAGGCGCGGGATCAGCTGGGTGATGGTGGTCTTGCCCGCCCCCGACGGACCCACCAGTGCCACCAGGGCCCCGGGCCTGATGTCGAAGTCGATGTCGTGCAGCACCGTCTGGGGAGCGCGCCGCTCGGGAACGGCGATGGACTCGAGCGACGCGAGGGACACCTCGGCTGCCGCCGGGTAGCGGAAGGACACGTGCTCGAACACCACGCCCAGGGGCCCGGCAGGGATCTCCACGGCCGTGGGCTTCTCGCGCACCATGGGCTCGAGATCCAGCACTTCGAAGACGCGCTCGAAGGCCACCAGCGCCGTCATGACGGTGACCTGCACGTTCGACAGGCCCATCACCGGCGCGTACAGCCGCACCAGCAACGACGTCAGCGCCACGACGGTGCCGAGATCCAGCGCATGGCGCGCCGCCAGCACGCCGCCCCAGCCGTAGGCGAGCGCCGTGGCGAGACTCGCCATCAGCAGCAGCGCGGTGGCCAGCAGCCGCCCATACAGCGCCGCCTTGATCGCAAGCCCCGAGAGTTCGCGGGCCTTGCCTTCGAAGGCCGCCGCGTCCGCCTCAGGCCGGCCGAAGAGCTTGGACAGCAGCGCCCCTGCGACATTGAAGCGCTCCACCATCATGCTGGCCACGCCCGAGCCGGAATTCATCAGTTCGCGGGTGACGGCCTGGATGCGCCGGCCCCAGTACCGCGCCGGCAGCACGAACAGCGGCAGCAGCACCACCACCGCCAGCGCGATGCGCCAGGACAGCGCGAACATGGCCCCGATGATCAGCACCACCGTCACGATGTTGCCGGCGACGGTGGACAGGATGTCGGTGAAGGCGCTGCGCGCGCCCATGGTGTCGGAAAAGAGCCGGTTGACCAGCGCCCCGGTCTGGGCGCGCGCGAAGAAGGCCAGTGGCATGCGCTGGATGTGCTGAAAGAGGCGGGTCCGCAGCGCCACCACCACGTCCGCCCCGATGCGGGTGCCGAGATAGGTCTGCGCGAGGCCCAGCGCCGCATCGAGCACGCCCAGGGCGGCGAGCAATATCGCCAGTCGCACGATGAGCGGCGTATCGGCGCGCAGGATGCCGTCGTTGATGATGCGGCGATAGATCAGCGGATAGGCAATGCTGATGCTGGCATTGACGACCACCACCACCCCGAGCAGCAGCAGCCAGCCGGTGTACGGCGCGGCGATGCCGAAGGTCCGCCGCAGCGTCCCCGGCTTGATCCGGTGTTCCAGCACCGACGGATCCTTCGTCAGTGCCCGCATCGTTCCGGCCATGCCTCGCATAGGGTTCCCCACAAGACCTGTGCAGGACATTGTAGTACAGGGACACGCTGACGCTGCGAGTGGCGGCCGAACCGGAGGCAGCCCCGGGGCGCCTCCGTCGATGGCAATGCGGCAGGATCAGTAATTGAACCGGTAATGCAGCTCGGCGTAGATTTGAAACGGGTTATTCCAATGAACGCCGCCAAAGGTCTGGCTGTTGTCGGTCAAGAGGTGCTTGTTGGTGACGTTCAGCCCGGTAATCGATGCCGACAGGTCCGGCGTGATATGCCGACCCAGGGTCAGGTCAAGGAGCACGTAGCTCGGCAGATGGCTCGATGGACCATCGCCATTGGACAGTCCCGAGTTGGCCGACAGATTGGCGCTGACGAAGAGCTGGTAGGGCAGCTTTGAATTGTAATAGCCCAGATTCAGCGTGTTGCGCTGATCATGGTCGAGCGCGGTGTAGCCACCGCACTCGGCGCCGGCGACCAGCAGTCCCCCGGTGATCGACCCGAAACAATCGGCCGTCTGGTTCGAGTAGGCGAGGTGCACCTGGCCATAGGCCCAGGAATCGGGAGAACGCACCGTGAGCTCCCGGCCCTCGATGAGGGCGCCCTGGTCCGTGACCGGCAGGTAGATGTCCGAATCCCCCAGCGGATTGTGATCAAAGAAGTTGCGCGACTGCGTGACGAAGTAGTCGGCCTCGATACTCCAGCCCTGCACCGGGATCGTGATGCCGAATTGCCGCTCCGTGTCGCGCTCCCCCTTGAGGGGCAGGAAGGCGGTGTCGTTGGCGCTCGCATAGTTGACCAACGGTCCCGCGAGGGTCTCCAGCGGCGGCGCCTGATAGTACTTGCCCCAGAACGCGCTCAGCACCCAGTCCAGCTTGGGCAGCTGGACGGTCACGCCGAGGCGCGGATCCGTCGCGTTCTCCGTGACGGGGCCCTGGAAATAGGTCTCCCGCACCCCTGCGGACAGATTGAGCCAACGCGTCGCCTCGAAGGTGTCCTGCACCCAGGCGGTGATCAGGCCACCGGTGGGGCTTTGCAGTTCCTGAAGCGTCGGCGAACTGCCGTCGGCGAAGAGCAGATTGAAGTTCGCCTGGTCCTGCTGCCCGAAACCGTAGACGCCGACATCCAGGTGATGGCGACTGACGGTCATCTGCAGCTGCTCCTCGGCTCCTTCGTATTGGGAGTTGTGGTGATAATGGGTGACGACCGGATAGTCGGCCTCGCTACCGTCATAGTCCGAGCGCTCGAAGTGGTAGAACACCGAACTCGTGAGCACTGCACTGCTGCCCAACGTGTGGGCCCATGACAACAGCGCGAAATTGTCCGACTCGCCCTGCACGTCACCCAATTGCGTGAGGCAGTCCGGATAGTCATCGAGTGGCGCATTGCAGTCCGGGATCTGGTATCGGTCCTGTCGCACCTGCGCGATGAAGGTCACCGCATCCTGGGTGGTGGGGTTGTATTGAAGTTTGGTGAAGCCACCATACCCTTGGGACTCGTCATGGATGACGGAGGAAACCGGCGTCTGCAGTCCCAGATTGCTGCGGTTGCCCTCGACGCTCGCGTAATAGGCGAAATCGTCGGTGTGGCTGGCAACGCTCGCATAGTCGTCGGTCTGGCCGAAATTGCCCGCCGTGACATCCAGCTGCGCCTCATCCTTGCTGCTGAAGCCACTCTTGGGAATCACATTGAAGATGCCGTAGGTACGGTCGCCCTCGTCGGCGAGATAACCGCCGCGCTCGACACCCAGGTTCTGGATATCCTGGGGATTGACTGCCGGACCGAGGTTCTCCGCAATGTTGGTGTTCGGAATCTCGACCCCGTCGATCAGCCAGTTGGTCTGGTGCCCACCGCGCATGTGCAGCATGTCATGGGCCTGATAGGCCCCCGGCACATAGTCCGTGATCATCGCGAGACTGTTGACGTTGGTCGCTCCGGGAGTGCTTTCGATGTCCTGCTGGCTCACCATCGTCACGGGAGTCACGGAGGCCACCACCTGCAGCCGTGGTGCCGTCACGGTCACCTCGGCGAGCTTCGACAGTTCGATCTGCGCCGAAGGAAAGTATCCCGCCTTCACCGTCACGGGCTGCGTGACAGGCTTGAAGTCGCCGGAGGAGACCGTGAGGGTGTAATGGCCGATCGCCACCATCAGGAATTCGAAGCGACCCCTGGAGTCCGTGGTGCCGAGGACCCTGGTATGGTCAGCCGCCTCGAGGGCGACCTGCGCCTGGGCTACGGCATTCCCGGCGTCATCCGTGACAGTGCCACTCACGCTTCCGTACGCTGCGGCCCAGCCGCGCGCGGGAACGAGGAACAGGAGCAGGACGAGCACTGCGGCGCCCTGCAGCCGCAATGATGTCATCAGAATCCTGCCGGACGCTGCCAGCGGCTGACGGGTCGCAATGAACATGGAAATCTCCCAAGAAACCCGAGCCCGAGCCCGGATACGCACTCGCACGTAGCAAACGGCCGCAGCCTTCGCCCGAGGGGCGCTGGGGTTCAGCGGCGGTGGAGCGGTCGGTCTCTAGACGGGAGGGCCGCGCGCGGACTGCGCGCGGGAGGGAGCCTGGTAGTGGCTGACCTGAGCAATCGCCGCCACAGGATCCGAATCCGGCTGCGGCCGCGGGGAAGGCAGGAACAGTGCGAGGGGCGCGCCCAGGGCGGGGCTCGTGCCATACAGACAGGTGCCACGATCCTCATGAGCTCCGTGATGCCCTGCCGCGGAACCCGCATCGGATTGCATGTCCATGCCGTCGGCCATGGGCATGTCCTGCGACATTTCCATCGGCCCGGACGCCGGCATCATCGGGACAGGTGCGTAGGTGTCACACAGCGCAAGCTCAACGCCATGTCCCGGCGTGATCGTGGGCATGAATCCGATAGGAATGAGCGAGCGCAGGACCAGGGCGGGCAACAGCCACGCCATCCATGCACGGGCACACTTGCGGTTCATCCGGCTCACGAGACTCGCTTCACGCCTGGCCGTCGAGGCGGCTTCCCGGGGCTCCAGATACTCCGTGTTGCGCCCGGGGAAGTCAAATGCGCGCAACGCCGATGGCTTCGCAGTCAGGCGATCGTCAGAAATTTCTTCTCGACGAGGGTTCGGACCAACGCGAGCCGCGACTCGATATCGAGCCCCGCGGGTAGCTCGCTCGCCGTGAAGGTTCGCCGAGACTGCATGGCCTGCAAAGCGGGCAGCGCCGCAGCCGGCAGGAGATAGCGGCGCCCGCGAAACTCGAGCGCCGCCTGCCCCTCCATCGTCGCGAGTCGATAAGAGTGAGGATCCGGCGCCACGAGCGGCGTATGGGCCTGCACCACGGTAACCTCGGCGTGAAAGTCGCCACGCGGTGGGGTGCTCCTGCCTGCGACCCCCGCCAGAAAGTCCTCGACCAGCGAATCGACGCTCGCGACTCGGGTGAGCTCCGTCAGTACCGACGACAGCTCCTCGGCAAGCGGGTGCCTGTCGGCGCGGCTGCTGAATCCGGGCGGCAGCGCCGCGCGGAACTTCGGCGAGGTCAATGCCTGCCGCATCACCTCACCGGCAAGGTCCAGCCAGGTGTAGACGTCGATTCCAATCGTCACATGCGCGGAACTGGCCGCCGACGTGGTGGTGGTATGGACATAGCCGCGGGGCAGATACAGCAGGTCCCCGGGGGTGAGTTCGACCTCGAGTACCGGTTCTTCCGGAAGCACGTAGCCCACGGGGTCAAAGGGCTGCCGGCGGTGCGGGAGCTCGATCGGCGGCGCATAGACCCGCCACCGTTTTGCACCGGACAGTTGCAGCACCAGGATTTCGTGCGTGTCGTAATGCGGCGCAAATCCTGCCGTGTTCCCCGGTGTCAGATAGGCGTTCGCATGGGCGACGTGATTCAACTGGTCATCAAGTCGGCTGCATAATTCGGCGAGCGGCTGCCACGTCATGTGCAGCCCTGGCAGGACGACCGTGGCGCCTGCCCGATATTCGGCATTCAGCCGCGGAAAGTTCACCACACCCGTGAACGTGTCCGGTCCCAGCCTCCGGTCTTCCGTGAAGACGCTGGCGGGATAATAGCTGCCTGACCTGCTCAGCTGGATCGCGGGAAAGCGCATCCCGGGCCTGCCGATCAACTTTTCCAGATCGGAAAGCGTCAGCAGCCGCGAGTAGTAGGCGGCGTTCGAGCGGCGGAGGTGCAGCGGCTTCCTTTCCCAGTGCAGCCTGAAAAAGGCGTCGCAGCTGACGGGGTCGAGCAACTCCGCAAGACCGAACGACGGGGTGGCCATGGGTCCCGACAGGCGCTAGAACTGCTTGGCAAGCGTGAAGCGCGCCATGATGGGCTCCAGCGGATGGATGTGAATGTCGGCCCGCCCGTCCGGGTAGCTGCCGATCTCATTCTGCAGCCGATCGACGTACCAGAACTCCGCGGCATCCGCGTGCACGTTGAACAGGTTGTAGATGCCCACTGACGCGGTCAGATGCGCGGGGAACGCATAGTGGATGTCGAGGTTGGTTTCCCCGAAGCCTCTGCCGTTGACCTGACCCTGGGCGGTGGGCGCATTGGCGCAGGAGGTCGCCACATCGGGAAAGTCATGGACCGCGGCGGCGTCGTTGCACGGCCCCGACGACAGCGGATAGTTGCCCAGATAACGGTAGCTCAGGCCTGCGCTCCAGGGGCCCAGATCCGTCAGGTACAAGGTAAGGGAACCGGTCGCCTTGGGCGCATCCGTGATGTACTCGCCCAGGTGGCCCGTGCCGTCGTCGAAGGGTTGGGTGAAGCGCGTGTGGTCACCCGAATAGCTGCCGTAGAACTCCAGGTATTGGTTGATCTTGTAGGTGAGGTTCACCTCGAAACCGTAGCGCCTGCTCGGGGGACCTGCCGAATCGGCACCCACGTCGGGATCGATGATGGTTTCGGATTGCTGCCACAGATTGAAGACGGCAAAGGTGAGCGCGATGTTCGGGGCCGGGTTGGCGCGAACGCCGATTTCCTGTCCTTCCTGCCGGGACAGAAGCTGGGTGTGGGGCAGGCCCAGGTCGACACTGACGTCCTGGTTCACCCCGCGAAGATCGGCACTGTGAAAGCCGCGGCCGATGCTCGCATAGAATTCAAGCGCATCATTCGCCGTGAAGATGAGGCTGGCCTTGGGTTGGGGCAGCTGCTGTTGGGCCGTGCCACCGTTGGTGTACCCGGCCGTCTCATGAAGCGCAGCTTCGTAGTCGATGTCCGTCCCATGCTGATAATCCTCCCGGAATCCCAGGACACTGCGAAACCGGGAGGTCCAGTGGGTCGTGATCTGCGCATAGGCCGCACCGGCGAACAGCCAGACCCGGTCGTTGTTGATGAACGACGGGTCATCTCCCGTCTGCGCCTCCGTGAGCGACACCTGGTCCTCGCTGGGATTGCGCCCGACGTGCAGCAGGTCATAGCGCGTCAGGATGCCCACCTGAAGCTCATTGGTGAAGGGGCCCAATGCAACAGGCAACGTGTATTTGGCCTGGCCGCCCATGGCATGCCGGTTCTCCATCTGGTCCTCCTGGTCCCCGTGTACCGGATCAGCCAGGTCGTGCGTGAAGTTGTTGATCAGATGCAGCTGATTTTCAATGAAGAACGCGCTGGTGGCGAGCTCACCGTCCCCCAATGATTCGTAGCCGTTGAAGGAGAGGCTGGCGCGCCAGGCGCGCCCACCATCACTCGGATCGAGGGAGCCAAAACGATCCGGGACGATGCCCTCGTCGATGGCGCGCACCGGAATGTCGGTCGTGTTGGTCCACAGGCCGTGATACACCATGCCGGTGACCGAATAGCCGTCGTGGGTGTCGCCCTCGCTGTAGCGCATGACGAAATTCTCCTTGCGCTGGTCATCGGGCGTATCGAAGGGCCCATCGTAGTGCTGCACCTCCACCGCGGTCAGCAGCCGGCCGTTGCCGACCGCCTGAGTTCCCGCGCCGAAGACGCGCTGGAACCCGTACATGCCGAGGGTTGCCGAGACCTCATCCGGGATCCGATCCAGGAGGCTCATGTGGACCGAGCCCACCGCGCCGAAGTCCCCGACATCCGCGTAGTAGGTCCCCTTGGTGTAGGTCAACCCATCCGCGAGCTCGGGTATGAGGAAGTTCATGTCGGTATAGCCCTGCCCATGCGCATGGGTGGGTTGATTGATGGGCATGCCATCGACGTACGTCTCGAGGTCGGTGCCGTGATCGAGGTTGTACCCGCGCAGAAGGTACTGATTTGCCTTGCCTTCGCCACTATGCAGGGTGACGATGAGGCCGGGCACGGTCTCCAGCAGTTGACCGGGTCGGTACGCCGGCAGCAGCTGCAGTTCCTCTTCGGTGACGACACCCTCGCTGGCGGTTGCGGCGGTACCCAGAAGTTCCAGGCGGGTCGCGGTCACCGTGACCTCGGCCAGCGGTGCTTCGCTCGCCGCGGCGTCAACCGCGACCGTCTCTGCCTGCACGCTTGGAGTGACCACCGCGACGGCGGCGCCGAGCGTGGCCGCGGCACCCAGCCTTCCGAGCATTCGCCGGCCGGTCATTCGGCAAAGACCGGCCGAGTTCCTTGTCTTTCTGGACATCCCTGCGCCCACCTCGCGTATTTGTGTGCGAGTATGATGATTTACCAAAAAATCATACACACTATCGCAACCACCCGTATGAGGAACTGCAATTTCTTAATACCGACTACGCGCGCGGCGCCGAGGCGGATGCAGGGCTGGAATTATTTATTTACGGCAACGGACTTGATCTCGACAGTGCGGCGAAGCGCCGTCACGTCGACGGGCGGGCATGAACGTGCCGATGCTGCCGGGATTGGGTGTCGTCCATTTCGATCGGAACGGGGTGAAAGCGTCCATGGCGCACGCCGCTTTGGGCGATGACGCTTTCCGCGAAGGGAATCACCTGGTCGGTCCGGCCCCTCAGAATGACCGTTTCGAGACAGTTCTCGTGGTCCAGGTGGGCGTGCATGGTCGAAACCGTGAGGTCGTGGTGAGCGTGGTGCAGATTCGTGAGTCGGCTGGCGAGTTGGCGCTCATGATGGTTGTACACGTAGCTCAGTGCGCCCACGCAATACTTGGCCGATCCTTTTTGGATGCCCGCACTGCCCAAAGCATTGCGTACCAGGTCACGAAAGGCCTCAGAGCGGTTTTCGTACCCTTTTTCATGCATGAACCGGTCAAAGGTGTCAGCCAGATCGTCATCGACCGAGATCGTAAGGCGGCGCATCGCGAGGGTCTCCCGTGGGTGGTGGCCCATTATCCTCTTTTGGCGTGCTTGTGCAGCCGATCGCACCCCGCAAACAGGTGCCTATCGAGACCGCAGCCTTCTCCGGGGGGAGCCGCTCGACCTTGTCGCTGTAAGCGACGTGAGCCGCTTGCCGGCGGTCACCATCAGCTGTTCTGCCAGCGGGTCGATCACCTTCTCTGACAACCCGTCCGTTCGAGCCTGGGCATGCGCGGCCGACACCACGGCAGGCAGTGCTTGAGCCATTTCCATCAGCGTGGTCGTGACCCGCTCCTCATCAAGATCGCAGCTTCGAGCCAGGTCTTTCCAATCGGCCAGGCGCACGAGTTCCATGTCGTAGTGATCGCCGATCTTCATCGAGACACGTTGTGTAATCAGGTCTGGGTAGGGTAGCTGACTGGACAGATCGTAAAGCGGCGCGAGCCTTATGGCGTCGCCGGCGTCGATCAGAAGCGAGTAGTTCTTTGCGTGCGCATCGGTTCCTCCGATGAGCCAGTTGAACATGGTCGCTCGCAAGAACCGTTCTACGTCGGTCTCAGGGTCTGCGCTTACCCGTCTGATGAGCGTCGTGATTTTCGCAATCCCCGGCCCGCCCTCCTCTTGATACTTTCGTGTGGGCATCAAACCGAGGGCCTGGCACATGTCCTCCTGATGAATGCGTCGTGGGAACTCGCTGCCCGTGGCCGGCGGCAGCCTGTCGTAGCGCTCGATGACGATGTAAGGTTGGTCGAGCATGAGAACGGAGGAGCGGGCGGCTGGCATCCCCAGCCTTGCCGCGATGTCCTGGCACAAATGCTCGTTCTCGACCAAGCCATCGAATCCGGGAATGCATGGCTTAATGATGTGAGTGGTCGGCGTACGCCCGCCTGGAATGCCCCAACGACCGGTTCGTGGGTCGTGGAAAAAGGCGGTCTTCGCTTGGGCCCCGGGCAGACTCATTTTGCCGATGTCGCCGGGTCGTCTTACAGCCGAGATGTCGGCTCGCAACTGGCGTAGGCGCTCGCGCAGCTGGTTGACGCTGATCCATTCGATCCTGGGATGCTGCTCCGTTTGGAGCTCGGCAAAACGCTCTGGAGGTATGAATTGTGCGGCACCGGGTACGTCGGCGCCAACGTGCCCCAAGAGTTTAAATGGGTTGCCGGCCGAAACATGATACAGCTGTGCCCAGCGTTGCAGAACATTGGGATCCTCCGGCAGAAGGTTCCAGAGGTAGGGCCAGACGGCTTTCTGGGAGTAGGTGACGGCAGCAAGCGGCATGCTGACCGAGAGCGAGTAGCCCCGTGGTGATGTGCGCCACGCCTCCTCGTAGCTCAGCGATATCCGACCGGTCTTGTCGGCATGGATCCTTCCCGCTAGCTGACCCTCGATGACGACAAGTAACTCGCTCACTTGGATCCCGGTGGCTGCAGACGCCGAAACACCTCATCGAGTCGCGAGGGTTCGGATTGAGGATGATCTTTGCTGGGTGATGGCCGACTCGCCTCGCTCAGCGACGTGCGCAGGCCGAGAAGTTCCAGAGTCTTCAGGATCAGCCCGAATTCGGCTTTTGGATTGCCGGCCTCAATTCCCAGGATCCACTTTCGTCCGACGCCGAGGCGCTCCGCCAGGGCGCTCTGCGAGAGGCCTTTCTCCTGGCGCTTAACGCGAATGGCTCTGCCGAGCTGTTCGGGGTTTCGAATGGCGATGTCCCTCATAAGGGACAACAGTAGCCTATGTCCTCTATAAAGTACATATCCTTTATAAGGGACTACCGTACCGATGTCCTTCACAAGGGACATCGGCAGGATGAATCATCCGCGCCTGACTCGTGCCGGCTGAGGCACCGGTTCAAGGGCTTATCAATCAATAACTTGCGGCGCTTGCAACCCCGTATCCCGGCTCGCCTAGGCACACTCAATCTGGATGAGGCACGTATCCGCCCCGGCCTCCTTGAGGCATGATTGCTGTCGAGACGGAGGCGCCCTATGGCAACACTCGCACGCATCACGCAACAGCCCGGCGTCATGGGCGGCAAGCCCTGCATTCGCGGCATGCGCGTCACCGTGGGCATGATTGTCGGCCAGATCGCGGCAGGCGCCACCACCCAGCAGCTGCTTGCCGAATACCCTTATCTCGAAGCTGCGGACATTGGCGAGGCGCTGCAATACGCCGCGTGGCGCGCTGAGGAGCGGGAAATCATCCGCGCCTCTTCGTGAGGCTCCTGATCGACATGAAAATGGCTAACTCTATACCACCGGCCCCTCCGGGCTGGAATAAAACCATCGAGGATCTCTTAGCAGAGGCACAACGAGGTGAGCGCAAGACTGTAGGTAGCCCGGAGATCGACTGGGCGCGGCAGTACATGCGTAGTCTTATCCCTGAAGGGATGCGGTTTCCGCGAAAAGGGGATACCTATGTGGCCGTTAGAGATCTCGAGGTCAGATATATGACCAATTGGGCCAAACCTTTCACGGGTGGCGGGAAGGGCACCCTTAAGTCGGGCGAGCAAGTGCGTATTACGCAGGAAATGCTGGACCCAAGGCCCATCGGATTCTATGCGCAAGCTGTCAATTACGCCGATGTTGAGCGGCAACTTGTGCCATCAGACGAGCGTGCCGATCCAAGCTATTCGGGATTCAGCCTCTCGCTCAAGACAAGCGAGTTAGACGGCAATTTCAAACTGATACACGAAGACCCATGAGTCCGAGTCAGGGATTTCATCTTTATTGCCGCTGGCGTAAGTCCAGAGAAACAGGTTCTCGTCATGCCTTTTGCGCAAGGCGGAGACTTGAGCGCCAATGCGCGCGTGAGCGGACGCAACGCGTGGCGTTCAAGTGCAGGAAATGTAAGAGTAATTTTGGTGCCGGCTGAGGGACTCGAACCCCCGACCCCCTGATTACAAATCAGGTGCACTACCAACTGTGCTAAGCCGGCATCGCTGAAGAGCCGGATTATAAACCAGATGCCGGGCGGCCCCCTCTTTCGCGCGAGCACGCTTTGATGCGATGGACGCATTGATCCGAGGCGAGCGCCCGGCAAGCCGACCTGGCCCGTCAGTCGAGGAGGCCCAGCCCCTTCAGAATCCGGGGCCTTTGCCTCTCCACCCGCGCGGCGCGGGTCGCGGACTGCTTGGCGCCGGCAAAATGCAGCAGGTAGCCCTTCTGCCGGCCCGGTGTGAGCGCGCGGAAGGCCTCGGCCAGTTCAGTGTCCTCATCCAGGCGCTGCTGAAATTCCACCGGCATCTCGAATTGCGCCACCGTCTTCATGGGCACCCGGGCGCCGGATTTCGTCACCGCGATGGCATCCTTGAGGTAGGCCTTGATCGCCGACGCCAGTTTCTTGATCTCGGCGAGGGAGGCAAACCGGATCTGCCTCGCGGACTGCACGTTCCTGGTCTGCTGAACCAGGATCTTCTTCGGATCCTTGAGCAGGGCGCCGCGCATGAACAGCAGCGCGCAGTACTCCTTGAAGCCGTGGATCACAACGACGTTGGTGCCGTCCAGGTCGTAGCAGGCCTGCCCCCACTTCAGCTCTTCGTTCAGTCCCGCCCCGAGACAGAGCTGCCGCAGTGCGGCGAATTCGGCGCTCCAGCGCCGTTCCTTGGCATGGACCTTGGTGACGAGTGGATTCATGAAAGCCCTCAGCACGCCCGCCATTTCACCTGATGATACCCGGCGCCCGCCCGCTGCGTCATGATCCGGGGCGCGCATCGCGGACCCGGAGACGGCCCATGAGATCTCGAATTGCGATACTGATTCTGGCCGCACTGGCATCCTTCGCCACTTCGTCACAGGACCGCCTGCCTAGTGGTCGGTGCACTATCCCATTGCGCTGAAAGTTGGAATCCGCAGGCAGCTCGTCGATGCCATCGCCGCCGGCCGGCGGCCGCCTGCGATGAACGCGGATGAGGAGACGGTGTTCGACTTCACGCACGAACTGCTCAGGAACAGACAGGTCTCGGATGCGACCTTCTCGCCATGCAGCTCAACGTCGCGCACTATCCCGTCGCGGCGAGTGCCGCCCAGCTCCCCCGGGAATCAGAATAGTTTGTGCGGCGCAAACGGCAGGAGGGGCGCATAACCCCCCCTGCCCGCGCCTGGGCGGACGCCTACCGGTGGTGCGCGTCGTTGTACCTGTCCGCCTCGTCCAGTTCTTCCTGCGCATGCCTGAGCAGATCGATGGCCTTTTCGGCGTGGCCACCGAACTCGTGGCCGATGTTGTTCTTCTGGGCAGCCTCGATGTGGTGGATCGCATTTTCCGCCTCGTGATGCGCGTCACGCAGATTCGGGTGGTGGATCTCGTAGGCGAGGGCGACCGTGGTGACGAGCGTAGCGGACATCGCAGCAATGATGACTTTCTTCATTAGCTTCTCCCAGGATGAAGGGGTCGGTTACGCGGACCGACCCGCAATCTACACCCTCTGGCTTTCAGGGGCGTAACAGGCTTCAGAGCACCATGAGGTCCTGTCCTACAACGACCTCTCCGGTGTAGCCCTTGCGGACGGCGTCGATGAAGGCCGTCGCGGGATAGGCCACATTGCCGACGGTCGGCCCGGCCAGCTGATGATTGAGAACGACCAGTTTGACGTTGGCCTCCGAGGCCATGCGGGCCACGTCGGCGGGGGAGGAATGCGTTTCGGCCACGTGACGGTAGATGTTGTTGGGATTGCCGGCGGCCGCGGCCTGCTTCGCCCGCTCCTCCATCTGCTCGAGCATCCCGGCATCGGCGATCTCGCAGACGAAGACGTCCGCTTCGCGCGCGAGCTTCGCCACGTTCGCCGAGTAGGCCGTGTCGCCCGCGAACACGATGGAGCGATCCTTGGTCTGCACGCGCAGCGCCAGGCTCCGGTGCATCATTTTGGCCTTGGAGCGGGCCGGATAGTGCGTGTTCTCGATCGCCGTCACCGTGATCCTGTCGTCCTTGAAGACCGGCACCGGCGCATCCGACGCCGCGACGTCGTGTCCGTGGAACTGTGCGTTGGCATCGACCGTGCGGCCCTCATCCGCGGTGCGGATCTCCACGTTGTCCCGGATCACGGCCAGGCAGGCCGTCACCAGCCGGCTGGTTCCGAAAGGACCGTACGCATCGGTTGCCGTGGTCTTGCCGTTGGTCCATTGATACGAGAGCAGCGCGGGCAGGTCGCCGGTGTGGTCATCGTGCAGGTGCGTGAAGAAGATCGTACTGATCTGCTGGTAGCCCACATGGCTCGCCACCAGCTGCCGCAGGGTTCCATAGCCGCAGTCGACGAGATAGGGCCGGCCATCGACGACGACGGCACTCGCCGTCTGTCCGTGGGCAAGATCGATGCCCGGACCGGCGCGCGTACCGAGCAGCACGAGCCAGGTGCCCGGCCTCGGACCGCGCTGGTTCGGTATCGTAACGGTCGCGATGCCACCCCCATTGTCCTGCGCCGCCGCGCGGCGCGACAGCGCCGTCGGTACCAGCGTCACGGCCGTCAGGGCCAGTGCCTGGCTGAGGACACCCCGTCTTGTCACCGGTCTCGTCCCGGACATCCCTCTCTCCTGCTGCATGACCCGTCGGCATGCCACGTTATGCGACGATGGGATCGGATCACAACTGCAGTTTGAGGCCCACCGTGAAACGGCGCCCCAGCACGTCGTACAGGCTCTGATTGGTCTGTATGGGCGAGCTCGACAGGGCGACGTACGAAGGCGCGAGCGGCGGGGCCTTGTCGAACAGGTTGTTGACGACGCCGTACAACTGCACGGTGGTGGGCCCGACCTGGATGTCGTAGGACAGGCGCAGGTCGTAGTACGTGACGGACGGCACATGGTTCCGGGCCACGTCCCAGCCGGTGAGGTTGTAGGTCGCGCTCAGCTTGCCGCCGTCGATGAACCGGCCCTCGAAGAAGGCCGTGAAGGGTCCATTGGCGTACTGCAGGTAGGCCGTCGCCTTCCAGCTCGGCAGCCCCATCGTGCCGACATCGCCTGCGAACTCCGTCTTCACGCCATTCGAACTGGTCGTGGAATTTGTTTTCAGGTAGCTGACAAAGGCGCGACCCGAGAGGATCTCCGGCCCGCCGCCCAGCAGGTGGACGCCGTGCATGTATCCCGTTTCGACATCGACCCCCCCGACTTCGGCCTTGGCGATGTTCTGGTAGGTCTGGTTGACGATGAAGATGGTGCCGTCGGGGTTTCGGGTGATGTTCGCGCACTGGTCGGTGATGTGCTGCTGGTAGCAAGCCGTGACGATCTGCTGGGCCGTGTAGGCCTGGATCGCATCCTTGAGCGAGGTGTCGAACCAGTCCACCGACAGATCCGCCCCGCTCAGCCACTGCGGACGGTAGACCACGCCGGCGGTCACGGTGTCGGCCGTCTCCGGCTTCACGGCCGGGTTGCCGCCCTGCACGATGGTGATGTTCTCGGTGGGATTGCCCGCCACGCCGTAGTCGATGACGCTCGATGCACCGCCGGTGCGGTCGAACCGCTCGTCCAGATTCGCGGCACGTACGTCCCGCGAATAGGTCGCCCGCAGGCGCACGTCGGAGATCACCTCATCGTCGAGGCCCATCTTGTACGCGAGGATCGAGCCACTGCCGCTGTAGTCGGCCCAGCGCACCGCGCCGTTGAAGTTGAACTGCTGCAGCAGGAACGTGTGGGCGATGAGCGGGACCTCGGTTTCGGCGAACACCTCCTTCACGTCGAACTCGCCCTTCACGAACGGCACTTTCGAGAACTGGGTGTCCACCGAATTGTTGACCGCGCCCGGGGGCGCGCCGCGGATGCCGAGAGTGGCATTGTTCGCCGGCACCGGGAACACGTTCGGGCTGGTGGAGGAATTGCCCTGCGAATCCAGCACGACCTGGTTGAGGGCCTCGCGCCGGTAGGTCGCGCCCAGCGCCATGGACAGCGCCCCCGCGCCCCAGCCCTTGTAGACGTCCCCGGACGCGACGAATTCGCCGTTGCTCTGCTGGATGTCCACGTCGCGGACCTTGTCGGCACCACCGATGTAGCTGAACGTGCCCTGCGAGCCACTCGCATAGTAGGGCGTCGTCGTCACCGCCACGCCCGGGTCGTAGCCCGTCACCCAGTCGATGGCGGCCTGCGAGGCATTGCCGCGACCGAACAGGTCGAGCGGCACGCAGCCCGGATACTGACCCGAGGTCAGCGTGACATTGCATTCGATCTGGCCGGTGGCGGGATTGCGGACGGCATCGAGGGCCAGGAAGATGCGATCGATGCGGATGCCGCCGATCTGGCGGGCCGCGAGGTCCGTCTCGCCGAACTGGTAGTAGCCATCGAGCGCCCAGTCCTTGAACAGGCCACCGGGCACCTTGGACTTGAAGCCGAGCGTGCCCGATCGCACCCGGGTGTCGTTCTCTACGTAGGCGTCGTCGGCGATGTCGAGGCTGTCACCGATGCGGCCGAACGTGAATGAGGCGATGTTGTTCGCGGCCATGGCCTGCGCGAGGCTCGCCGGCAGGTAGGCGTTGTTGGCGTAGATCGTGATCGGCTGGCCGCTGGTGGAGGAGAACAGGCCGCCGGTGGTGGTCGTCTTCACCATTTCATCGGCATAGAGGCCCTGGAAGTAGACGTTCAGGTAATCGGTCACGTCCCCGTCGAGATAGCTGAAGAAGCTGGTGCGGCTGGACTGCGGCTCGACGTCCGGCCGGTCCGAGTTGTTGTCCGTGCCGCTGCCGCCGCCGAGGGTCGACTGGGCATTGGTCGCCGTCGACACCTGCGAGCCCAGCACGAACGGGCTCAGGGTGCCGTCGCTGTTGAAGATGCTGCGCCCGAACGAGGCGGGCACCGTATTGCCGGGCGTCGCCTGCCAGGCGGTGATGACTCCGTCATAGGAGGCATTGAGCGAAGTCACCATCGGGGCGGGATAGAAGCGGGGATTGGACGGACTGCTGCCGGCGCCCGCGGCGGTGCTCTGCAGCAGGCCCCAGCTCTGGTACCAGTCCCTGCCCTTCCAGGTGTACACCGGATCCTCGCCGTAGTGCTCCCCGGACAGGATGATGTGGGCGTGCTCGCCGAGGTTGTGGCCGAAGGTCGCCGACACCTCCTCGTTGCGGTTGTCGCTGCGGCTGGTCTCACCGCCCTGGACCGTGGCCTTGAAGCCATTGAACTTGGTGTCGAGGATGAAATTGACGACGCCCGCGACCGCATCGGTGCCGTAGGCCGCGCTCGCCCCGCCGGTGACGGTGTCCACCCGCGTGATCACCGCCTGGGGAAACAGGTTGATGTCGGGGCCACCGTACAGGGTGGAATCCACCATGCGCCGGCCATCGAGCAGGGTCAGCGTCCGCTTGGTGCCCAGACCCCGCAGGTCCAGCGAACCGCCGCCGGGGGAGGTGAAGAAACCGTTGGCGCCGGTGTTGAAGTTGCTGGTCGTGGCGCTGCCGTAGAACTGAGGCAGCTCCACCAGCGCATCGATCAGCGTCGTCGGCGCCATGGAGGTGAGTTCCTCCAGCGACACCGACGTGACCGGCGTCGGTGAGGTCATGCCGACGTGCTGGATGCGCGAGCCCGTGACCTCCACTTCCTGCAGTGTCTGGTCCGGAGCATCCGCGGCCCTGGCCTGCACGGACGCGGCGACCGCCGCGCACACGTACACGGGAATCAGCTTCCTGTTCATGAAACCCCCTGCTCGTTCTGGTTGCCCGGCACCTGCGAAGGACCGGTCACTTTTCGTAATATTAGAATCAGAACACGGATTCTGTTTTTGAGTCAAGCACGGGAATTGACGCACGGCATCGCGCTCCGGGGCGGGAACGCCATGACGCAGTGCGTTGTTCGAAAGTCGGAGCCGCGGCCTACTTGGGCGGCATGCCGGCCACGGCGCGGAAGCTGCGGACCAGGGCCACCTCGAACTCCCGGGTCTCGATCATGATCGGACCTGGGCGGTTGAGGATGCCGTTGTTGATGACGCCGTTCATCATCTGGAACGCGAAGCGGATGTCGCGGGTCTCCTGCGCCGTGAGCGGCCGGCCCAGCTCCTCCGCGCGCAGCCGCAGGAATTCCTTGATGCGCCGCAGGCCGGACTCCCGGAACGGCCCCCAGAAATCCGGCACGCTCACGCCCCGGATGATGGCGGCATGCCAGAAATTGCGGCTGCCGATGACGTTGTTGTAGACGTCCATGATCACCGCATCGACGTAGTCATCGGCGCTGCGCAGGCTGGCGAACAGGGCCTGCATCTGCCCGCGCCGGCGCTCCAGCCACTCGGCGGCGAGGGCCTCGAAATACGAATCCTTGTCGGCGAAGCGCGAGTAGAAGCTGCCGACCGAGGAGCCCGCCGTGGCGACGATGTCGTTGACACTGAGCCGGTCCCAGCTGCTCTTCGCGAGCAGCTTCCAGCCCGCCGCGAGCAGCGCATCGCGCGTCCGGCGGCTGCGGTTCTGCTTTGCCGGCAGGGGCGCACTTAGGGTGGTCTTGGGCATCCTCGCCTTGGGATTCAGCAGATGCCGAAGCATAGCGCAGCCGGCGGGCGACCGCGCCAGATGAGGGATTTCAGAAGGTGAATGCGCCGCTCGCGAGCACGCGGATGGAACCGGCGGGCGGCGCATACGTGGGCTGGCGCAGCGGCGTGCTCAGTTCCATCGAGATCAGGGCGTGCCGCCACTTCCCGAGCATTCCGAGGCTGAAGGACGCGGCCTGGTCCTCGGACGGCAGGTAGCTTGCGTTACTCCAGGCGGCCCCATAGTCCGCCTTGGCAAACACGGTGGCGGACTCCAGCGCGGCGAGATGGATGGGCAGGGCATGCCCGAGTTCGAGACCCGTGGCGACGCCGCTGTCACCGACCAGGCTCGCCGGATCGAACGCCTCACCGAGTCCCAGTCCACCGAACGCGAAGCGTTCGACGATGGGCAGGACCTGGGGGGTGGCCTGCGCATCGGCGTTGAAGCGCAACACCCAGCCCGGGGCCAGCAGTACCGACTGCGCAATGCCCATCAGGTACTTGGTGAATGCGATCTGCACTTCGGATCCGAGAGGATCCAGGGTATGGGCACCCAGCGACCCGGTCCCCTGCACCACCGTCGCATACCAGGACAGGGGTGTTGGGGATTTCGGTTCGGTGTAGGTGAATCCCAGGGCGGCCGAGCGGATCCCGTCATCGACCAGGTGCACCAGGGCGGCATTGTGGATCTCGTCATCATCGGCATGGACCCAGAGGATCGCGCCCAGGACCCCTGCCCCTAACTGCCCTAGCGGCCGGCCGAGCCCCAGGGTGGCATTCTGGTCCGCGAAGTGCACGTTGGGGTCGGGCACCGCTACGGAGTGGCCGGCCTCGAGATACACGTCGGAGCCAGCGACCGCGGTCTGGATTCTGCCGTCTTCGAACTGGTAGTGATCGGACAGCGAGGACGACGCCGCGCGCAGCTGGATCTGCTCGCCGGCGCCCAGCAGATCGTTGAGGAACAGTGAGCCCGAGAAGAGCACATTGCCGAGCTGCGAGGTGCCCGCGTTATTCACATCCACCTCGCCGCTGACGGCCTGGTAGCGGGAGTCCACGAACACCACGAACTCGTTCGGCATTCCCGGCTGCGGCTCGAATATCGCGCGGGTCGTGATGCCTGGCAGGCCGTCGAGCTGTTGCAACGCCTGCCGCAGCGATTCCTTGCGCAGCGCGTGGCCCCGCAACTGCAGCAGCACCGAGGTGATCCGATGGCGGTATGGTCCCGCATCGCCACGGATCACGACATCCACGATGCGGGCCTCGTAGATGTACAGTCGGGGCGTCGCCGAGGTGAGGTCCGCCGCCGGTATGGTGATGATGGGGCGGATGTAGCCGTCCCTGACATAACGCGCGCTGATGGCATCGCGCAGCTGCTCCGCAACCGTGACGGACGTCACTTTGCCGACGCTCGGGGAGATTTCCGGGGTGAGATCGCGCACCGAGTATACGGAACTGCCCACCAGGGAGGGCGCCAGCAATCGCTGCACCGGTTCGCACTCGGCCGTGGCCGCGACCATGGCCAGCGCCATCGCGACCCAGATCCCGCTCAGTCTCATTAAGTTCATTACCCACCACCAGTACGCCGGCAGTGTGCGGTGGCGGGCCTTCGGCGAAGCGTGACTGCTGTCCCATATCCGCAGCGGCCTGCGCTGTCCTACAAACAACTCGTGGATACTTTGTGGCGCAGATCAAATTCGCGGCAACTGGGTGGTCCTACAGATGCAATCCAAACACGGGTTAATCGTCGGTTTCACGAGCTTCGCGGCGCTGCTGCTGGCAACGACCCAGGCGCGCGCCGGAGATATCACCGTGACTGCCGTGAGCGGCCCGGTCACCATCACGCAGGCCGGCCACCTGGTGACCGTCACCACCTCCTCCAAGGTGGCGTTGCCCGTCGACATCCGCACCGGCGAGGCCGGCACAATCGATATCGAGCAGCTCGGCTCGAAGGTTCACATCGGACCAGACTCGGTACTGTTCATTCCCGACTCCGCCTCCCGGCAGGGCCCGGTCGACCGTATCCTGCAGAAGGCCGGCTACGTGCTGTACAACATCAAGACTCGCAAGGAGCACCCGCTCGCCGTCGAGACGCCCTATCTCGTCTCCGTCGTCAAGGGGACGGTATTCACCATCGCGGTCGAGGAGCACGCCAGCACCGTGGCGCTCATGGAAGGGTCGCTGGATATTTCCGCGCCCGGCGTGAGCAACCATGTGCTGCTCAAACCCAACGAATCGATTCATCATGCGGCTGGCGAATCCACGCTGAGTTCGCACCTCACTGCGGCCACTGCCTTTGCGCCCACACCCGCCGCCACCGCCATCGTCAGCACCCCGTTGTCGAGTTCAGGCACCGACAGCCAGATGGCGCAGGTCGCCCGCGACTTCGCCGATGCCGGCGCCTCCGTGGCGCCGAGCGCGCTGCTGGCCGCCACGCGTCCGGCGCCCGGCATGACGTCGGGCACGCAGTCTGGCGGTTCGACCGCTTTGGGAGCAGCCAATTCCACATCGACTTCCACGACCGCTTCGGCAACGGGTTCCACCGCGTCCGGTGGCGCTTCCGCAGGTACCAGCGGCGCTACGGACCCCACCGGAGCGGGAATCGTTACCGCATCCACGGGCAGCAGCGGCAGCAGCGACGCCGGGTCCAGCGGCAGTTCGGCGGGGACCACTGCCTCGACCGGCAGCACTGGATCCGGGGGCACTACGGCGTCCACGGTTACGACTGCCTCCACGGGTACCACCGCCTCCACGGGTACTTCCGGTTCGTCGTCGGTCGGCGTCTCCGTCGGCGGCGCGGTGGGCGTCAGCATCAGCACCGGCTCCTCGGGTACGAGCGCGACGGTCACGCTGCCGGGCACGAGCCTCAGTGTGGGCTGCAATGGCAAGACCAATGGCACGGGCCTCGGCAAGTGCCTGGGGAAAAACAAGTCCTGAGCGGGGCATCATCAGCTGATTTGGGTCGGCGCCAATGACGGATCAGCCGCACACTTCTTGGAAGCCGTCCATGAGCGTGCTCGCGACGCTCGCCGCCTTCGGCATCGGCTGCGTGTGCTGGATCTCCGGGCTGCTGGGCCCCCTGGACCGGGCCTCCTTCGATCTTCAGACCCGCTGGCTCGAACACCGGATCGACAGCGACATTGCCATCGTCGAGATCGATGCCGCCAGCCTGCATGAGCTTGGGGCGTGGCCCTGGCGCAGAAGCCGTCACGCGCAGCTACTGCAACAACTGCAGCAGCTGGGTGCGCGCCGCCTGTTCATCGACATCGATTTCAGCGCGCCCGCGCCCGTGGCCGCGGACGATGCGGCCCTGGGAGCTGCCCTGGCAGGATTCCGGGGGAATATCGTCCTGCCGGCTTTCTGGCAGCCGCTTGCCTCGCGGCAGAATGCCCTGATCCTCAGCCGTCCCGGGAAGATCCTGCTGCGCAATCCCGCAGTGCAGCTCGGATCGGTGAATCTCGTTCCCGGGTCCGATGGCCTGGTCCGAAACGTCCCGGACATGAGCGGCCTGTCGCCACAGGCCGTGCCGCCGGTGTGGCGGCGATTGCAACCCGCCGGCCGTACCGGCAGCGATGGATCCCTGCCGTTGGATTTCCGCATCGGACCCGATTCATTCGGGCACTTCTCCTACGCCGACATTCTCGCGGGGCGCGAACGGCCGGACCTCGGCGGCAAGACCGTGTTCATCGGCGCCACCGCGATCGAACTGAACGACATCGTCTCCGTTCCGGTCCACCAGGCACTGCCGGGAGTGGTGGTTCAGGCGATCGCCTACGAAAGCGGCCGGCGACAGGTTCTGGCGCGGGCGGGCGCCGCGACCATGCTGCCGGCACTGCTGCTGTGGGCGGTGCTGTGCACGGCATGGCTTTCCCGGATGAGCTGGAAGCGCATTCCGCTTGCGACGCCGGTGCTGATCGGCGTTCCCCTGGGCCTGAGCCTGCTGTGCTACGCAGCGTTCAGCTGGGTGGTCGATGCATCGGGCTTGATGGTCGTCGCCGCGGCGGCACTGGCGGGGGCGATGCTGCGGTTCCTCGACCTGGAAACCCTGCGCTCCTGGCGCGCCCTACTCCGGTTGCGACACCAGGACGCCCTGCTGCGGCAGATCGCCAACGCCTCGTCCGACGGCATCCTCACCATCGACGGCGCCGGCTGCATCCGCGATGCGAATGCCGCGGCGGCGCGCCTGCTCGGAGTGTCCCTGTCAGCCCTGGATGGCCAGCCCCTCGAGCTGGCGGCTCCCGCCCTGTGCGATCTCGCTGCCCGGCTGGGTGAGGAGCACCCGCGACTGGGCCGCCCGCTTGAACTGCCGCAGCCGGATGGCAGCTGCATACCGACCGAAGTGCAGATGACGCGGCTGTCCTGGGAAGACTCCTTCGTCGTCTCGATCTCCCTGCGCGATGTCAGCGCCCAGCGCCGGCGCGAAGAGGAGCTTCGCCACCACGCGACGCACGATACTCTGACCGGCCTCGGCAACCGGCGCTGGCTGCTCGAGCAGCTCGAGGCCGCCCTGTCGCAGGCGAGCGGGACCTCGCGGCTGGCGTTGCTCATGCTGAACCTGTCCGGTTTCAAGCAGGTCAACGACATCTTCGGCCACCGCACCGGCGATGACCTCCTGATCGAGCTCGCCGGACGCTTCCGGAATCTCGCCGCGCGCGGCATCTGCGTGGCGCGCATGGGCGCCGACGAATTCGCGCTGCTGGTGCCGCAGGCGCTGAGCTCTTCTCTCGATGGGATCTACCGGGAAGTACAGGGGCTGGCCGCGGCCCCGATGACCGTTCAGGGCGTGCCGATTTCGCTGGCAAGCCGCATCGGCGTCTCCCTCTATCCCACCCACGCCAGCCAGGCGGCGCTGTTGCTGCAGACGGCCGACATCGCCCTGCACGCCGCCCGGAAGACCCACAGTGCCGTCTCGCTGTACGACAGCAGCATGGACTTCAGCAGTCCGCGGCGATTGCAGATGGTGAGCGAACTGCGCACCGCCATCGAGCGCAACGAGCTGACCCTGCACTTCCAGCCCAAGGTGCTGCTGAGCACGGGGCGGGTGACCGAGGTCGAGGCGCTGTGCCGCTGGCACTCGGCCCTGTTCGGGCAGGTCTCACCGTCCGAGTTCATGCCCCTGATCGAGGCGAGCGAGCTCATCCGGCCGTTCACCGAGTGGACCCTGCGACGATCGCTGGAGTGCTGCCGCCGGTGGCATCAGGAAGGCATGCCACTCAAGGTCGCCGTGAACCTCTCCGCCCGCCATCTGCAGGACCGGGACCTGCCGCACTGGATTGCCGGCTTGCTGGACTGCGCACGGGCCGAGCCCGCGTGGCTGGAACTGGAAATCACCGAGAGCGCCATCATGGCGGACACGGAAGGTGCGCTCGAAAACCTGCGCGCCCTGCGGCGGCTCGGGATTTCGCTGTCAATCGACGATTTCGGGACCGGCTATTCCTCACTCGCCTATTTGCAGAAGCTCGCGGTGCAGCGGCTGAAGATCGACAAGAGTTTCGTGGCAGGCCTGGGCCGCAGCGACCACGACCGGCTGATCGTGAAGTCGACCATCGATCTCGCCCATGGCCTGGGCCTCGAGGTGATCGCCGAAGGCATCGAGACCCAGGCCCAGTATGGCATGCTGCAGACTCTCGGCTGCGAATACGGGCAGGGATATCTCATCGCCCGTGCCATGTCCGATACCCTGCTGCGGGACTGGTATGCGAGGCAGGCGGAGTCCGACTCCCCCGATTACGCTACCCGCCTTCTTGGGTAGCCCTGGAGGGCAGATCCCCCCCGATGCCGCCCTGGGCAGTGACTGTCATTTCCGCCGCAGCAGTCTCTTGATCTGCGCCACGGGATGCCAGCCCCGGCCGGCCGAGGCGGCCCTGGCGGGCGTGAACTCCAGGCCCAGCTCGTCGATGCCGGTCAGGAGCGCGGCGGCATCCCGATAGACGCGCATCGCCCCTGCGTTGTACAGCTCCTGTTCACCGGATCCGCCGGTCAGGACCCCGACGCCCAGGATCCCGGCGCGCCGCGCCGAATGGATGTCCCAGACCGCATCGCCGATCACCAGGCATTGGGTGCGCGGCACGCGCAGCGCCTCCTGGCAGGCGACGAACAGATCCGGTTCGGGCTTGGCGCTGCGGCTGCCGCCGTCGATGACGATGGTGGCGGGTCCGATGCCCAGCGCCTCGAGCGATCCTGAGATTTCCGAGCGCCGACCGCTGGTCGCGATGCCGTGCGCGATCCGGTGGTCGATGAGGAACCGCAGCAGGTCGATGGCCCCGGGCAATGGCCGCTGCAGATGGGCGTAGGTCTTGTACAGCTCATCGTGCCGCGCCTCGAGCTGCCTGATGACCGCATCCTCGAAGGCGCGCCCGCGGGCCCGTGCCAGGGTCTTCACCAGCAGCTTGCCGCTGATGCCGACGTGGCGCTGGACTTCCCAGGCCGGCACCGGCAGGTCCGCTTCGTTCAGGGTCTGCTGCCAGGCGAGCGCGTGCGGGTACACCGAGTCGATCAGCGTGCCGTCGAGGTCGAATATGAGCGCTTTCATCGGTGCCGAGCCCAGGTTCCCGATCGCATCATCGGCGCGGGCGCCTTTCGCGCACTGTCAGCGCAGGCCGCGTGTGGGTGCCAGCGTACGGGTCGTGCCGCCGCCCATCGCCACCAGCAGCTGCGCCATGTCCTGCAGCCGCTGGCCGCGCGCCCGCACGTATTGCATCGTGGCCTGCTGGTACTGGCGCTGCGCATCGAGCAGGCCGAGGATACCGCTGCCGCCGTTCGCATACGCGGCGCGCTGCAGCTCGACGTCATGCGCGGCGGAGTCCAGTGCCGCCTGGTCGGCCGCCAGCAGCTCCTCGTCGTGGCGCACCGAGTGCAGCACGTCGGCCACTTGTCGGAACGCGGCGAGCACCGTCTGCTGGTAGTCCGCCGCGTAGGCCCGGTACAGCGCGAGCGCCTCGCGGCGCTGCGCCTGGCGCAGGTGGCCGTCGAAGATCGGTTGGGTGAGACCCGCGGCGATGCTCCAGGCGATGTTGGACGCACTGAAGAGATTGCTGCCGTTGAGCGAGGAGCCATTGATGAAGGCGCTGAGGCTCACGTCGGGATACAGCGCGGCGGTGGCCACGCCGACCTGGGCGCTCGAGGCATGCAGCTGGGCCTCCGCGGCCAGGATGTCCGGCCGCTGGTGCACCAGCTGCGAGGGCAGGCTCACCGGCACTTGCGCCAGTGACCCGAAGTCATCCAGCGACATCGACGGGGGCGACCACGGGCCGGGAGCGCGTCCGAGCAGCAGCGCCAGGGCATCGGCCGTGGCGGCCTGCGCCTGCTCCAGCGGCGGCAGCAGGGTCTGGTCCTGCGCCAGTTGGGTCTGGGCGGCCACGACATCGGTACCGGGCACGGTCCCCACGCGGTTCGCCGTCCGCACGAGTTCGAGATTGCGGCGGTCGAGCGCGAGGATGTCCGTCAGGGCCTGCCGCTGGGCATTCAGGGTCGCAAGCGCGATCGCCTGCAGCACGGTGTTGCCCGTCAAGGCGAGGTAGCCGGCCTTGAGCCCCTCGGCCTGCATCTGCGCCAGCGCCTGGGCCTGCTCGATGCGCCGCCGCGTGGCGCCGAACAGGTCCAGGGAGTAGCTCGCCACCGGCCCGACCTGCAGCAGGTTGAAATTCGGCGGCAATGCCAGGGCACCGGCGGGCAGTCCGAAACTGGCCGGCGTGAGCTTCTCGCGGGCCGCGCTGGCACTGAGGTTCAGCTGCGGCAGCAGCGCGCTCGAGGCTACGGTCACCGCCTCCTGTGCCTGCGCGAGGTGGGCCCGCGCGGATTCCAGCGTCCAGCTGCCGGCGATGGCCTGCTGCACCAGGCCATCCAGCGGCGCACAGTGGAACTGCGTCCACCAGTCGCCACGCACCTCGCCGCCGAGTGCGAACGCCAGCGGCGCGGGGCCCGAGGAGGCGGGCGCCGGACCCGGGGGCGCATAGCTTGCATCGGACGGATCCTGCGGAGCCCGGAAGTCGGGACCGACCTCGCATCCCGCGAGCCCGAGCACCGCGGCGGCCAGCAGGATCCTGGCGAGGCTGCCGCGTTTCATTCCGCCACCATCGCAGGCTCGGCCGCGCTGCTGCGCGGCGGCCGCTGGAAGATGACCAGGAGGGGCACGGCCACCAGGATCGAGATCATCAGCAGCTTGTAGTCATCGATGTAGGCGATGATCCGGGCCTGCTGGGTCACGGTCGCATCCAGCGCCGCGCGGCCCGCGGCCGCCGCCGGATCGAACAGCCGCCGGATGCCCGGGTCGCCGAAGAGCGGATTGGCGGCGGTCACGACCCGGCCGATGGTGGCGTGGTTGACCTGGGTGTTCTGCACCAGGAGCGTATTGACCACCGAGATGCCGATGCTGGAGCCGATGTTGCGCGACAGGCTGTACAGGCCCGCCGCCTCCGTGCGCCGCGCCGAGGGCAGCGTCGAGAGGCTGACGACGCTCAGCGGCGTGAACAGGAATCCGAGCCCGATGCCCTGGATCACGCCCACCGCGATCACGGTGAACTGCGAGATGTCCGGCGTCCAGGTGGTCATCTGGTGGAACGCCCAGGCCGTGCAGGCCATGCCGACCGTCAGCAGCACGCGCGTGTCGAGGGTGCCGATGAGCTTGCCGACGATGAGCATGGCGGCCATGGTGCCGAGCCCGCGTGGCCCCATGACCAGTCCCGCCGTGACCACGGGGTAGCCCATCAGATCCTGCAGGTACGGCGGCTGCAGGGCGAGGGAGGCGAAATAGGTCATGCCGATGATGAACACGAACACGGTGCCCGCCGTGAAGTTGCGGTTGCGGAACAGGTCCGGCCGCACGAAGGGCCGCGGCGCGGTGAAGGTGTGCACCAGGAACACGTAGAAGGACGAGGCGGAGATGATGGTTTCGATGATGATCTCGGGCGAGGCGAACCAGTCCTTCTCCTCGCCCCGGTCGAGCAGCATCTGCAGCGCCCCGATGGCGATGCTCAGGGAGGCGAATCCCATCCAGTCGAGCTTCACCCGCCGGTCCCGCGGCGTGTCCTTGAGGAAGGTCAGGATGCCGAGGAAGGCGAGCAGGCCCACCGGCAGGTTGATGAAGAACACGTACCGCCACGAATAGTTCTGGGTGAGCCAGCCGCCCATCACCGGGCCGAGCACCGGACCTGCCATCACGGCCACGCCCCACAGCGCCATGGCCGAACCATGCTTTTCCTTGGGATTGATGTCGAGCAGCACCGTCTGCGACAGCGGCACCAGCGCCGCGCCGAAGGCCCCCTGCATGATCCGGAACAGGACGATGCCGCCGAGCGAGGTCGCCATGCCGCACAGCATGGAGGCGGCCGTGAACCCGGTCACCGAGATCAGGAACAGCCGCCGCAGGCCGAAGCGCGCCGCGAGAAAGCCCGTCGGCGGCGTCATGATGGCCGCCGCCACGATGTACGAGGTCAGCACGTACTCGATCTGGTCCTGGCTCGCCGCGACGCTGCCCTGGATGTAGGGCAGCGCGACGTTGGCGATGGTGGTGTCGAGCGCCTGCATGAGCGTCGCCAGCATCACGCACACCGTGATGGCGCCCCGGTTGGGCGGCGCGGCGGCGCCGACCGCGCCGCTCACGGGGCGCCCTGCCGCGCATGGCCGAAGCGCAGGAACCCGGGCAGCCCGCGCGCATGCCCGGTATCGACCTCGATTTCGGCGCTCAGCCCCGCCGCCAGCGGCGGCAGGCCCTGCGCCGAGGTCTCCAGCCGGATGCGCAGCGGCACCCGCTGCACGACCTTCACCCAGTTGCCGCTGGTGTTCTGCGCCGGCAGCAGCGAGAACTCCTGGGCCACGGCCGGGCTGATGCTCTCGACCGAGCCGCGCCACTCGATGCCCGGATAGATGTCCACGTGTACCCGCGTCGGCTGGTTCGGCCGCACGTAGGTGATTTCGGTTTCCTTTGGATTCGCCTGCACCCACACGTGATCGGTCGCCACGAGATAGAACGCCGTCACCGCGGCCCCGAGATAGCGACCCGGTGTCGTCTCGGGCACATCGGTGACCAGCCCCGCGAACGCCGCGCGCACCACGGTGTGCTCCAGTTCCCGCGCCGCCTCGTCCCGCTGCGCGAGCGCGTCGTGGTAGTGCGGATAGCTCTCGACCGCGGCATCGGGCCGCTCGTCGAGATTGGCGGCGATCGCGGCCAGCTGCTGTTTCAGGGACACCAGATGCTGGCCGGCATTCTCGAGGTTGCGCCGGGCCGCATCGCGCGCAGTCTGCGAGGCGACCTGCACCTTCAAGAGGTCCTCCTGGCGGCGGTACTCGGTGCGGAAGTACTCCTGGTCCTGGGTGGCCTCTTCGATCTGCGCCTGCATGTCCCGGTAGCTCGCCTTGAGCGCGCCGAGCTGGTCACGCACCGTCGCGACCTGGGCCTCGGCCCGCTCCAGCGCATAGCGGAACGGCCGGTCGTCGAGTTCGAGCAGGACCTGCCCGGCCGCGACGTGCTGGTTCTCGTGCACCCGCACCGCCCGCACGATGCCAGCGACGTCGGTCGAGACGCCCACCTTGTCGGCCTCCACGGTCGCATCGTCGATCGACACCCAGCTGCCGCCGAGCACGTACCAGAGCGCCGCGACCAGCAGCGCCAGCGGCAGCACGAGCAGGAGCAGCAGCCGCACCCGCCGTCGCCGCGGGCTCATGCGGGACGCGCCCTCCGGCACCGCCGTGGTTTGGTCGGGCGGCAGCGGTGGCGGCGGGGCGGCGGAGGCGGTGCCCGCCGTGTTCAGGCGCGCGAACGCGGCCGCGAACTCCTCGTCGCTGATCGGGTTTCGGCTGATGAGCATCGAGCAGCGGATGAAGTCGATGAGATGCGCGCCCGAGGGGCCCGACCACCAGCGCGTCAGCGCGTTCTGCCGCGAATGCCCGACGACGACCAGGTCCGCTGCGATCCGCTCGGCATAGGCGCCGATCTCGCGCGCCGGTTCGCCCACGGCGAGATGGGCCTGCGGATCGAACCCCAGGCGCTGCAGCCGCGCGATGCCGTCATCGAGGATGTCGCGGTAGCTGTGATCCAGGTGCGATACGCCGACGCCCCCCGCCCCCTCGGCGAGGCGGGCACCGGGCGACTCCGCGACCACCGACAGCAGGAACACCTGCGCGTGGCACTGCTTCGCCAGCAGCGCGCCCTCCCGCAGGGCGACGCGACCGGCCAACGTACCGTCGTAGGCGAGTAGGATCCGCTTGTACACCTTCAGGCTGCCGAGCTGGGGTGCGGGGGAGGCGGGACCGACGGATTATGCGGCGCCGCGATGGCGCGCGCGCCGCTGCGCCACCGCATGCGCTCGTCGGCGAGGACTGACGCCCAGCTTCGCACGTCGATGGCCACATCCCGCGCCCGCCGCGAGCACGGCGGACGGTGGGTATCGGCTTTACGGTACTATCCCCGCCCGGGAAATGCGCATGCGGGAGGCGGTAGGATGCGGAGCGGGAATCTGTCCGGCGGGCTGCTGCGCGCCGCACTCCTGGCCCTGGCCGCCTGCACCGCGATGGGCACGGCCGCCGCGCAGACGCTGTTCGCGGGGGGGCCGGTGAAATTCACGGCCGAACAGGCCCGGCGCGGCCAGCAGGTATACACGGAAAGCTGCGCCCAGTGCCATGGGCGGCATCTGGTCGACGGCCAGTTCGGCCCGCCGGTAAAAGGGCCCGCCTTCACGGCCCTGTGGCATGACCAGTCGCCCGATGCGCTGTGGTCGGTGCTGTTCAGGCGCATGCCGCCGGCGAGCCCCGGCAGTCTCGACAGCGGCGCCTATACGGACGTCGAGGCCTACCTGCTCGAGCAGAACGGCGAACGGGCGGGGCCGGTGCCGCTGACGACCTCTCTGGTCTCCGTGCCGGCCACGCTGGCCGCTCCGGCCGGAGTGGCCGCGCCCGAACACGCCGCCGTCGCGCGTCTGGACAACGAGGATGCCACCTATCACGCGGCCATGGCCGCGCACCGGGCGCTGCTCGACAAACTCACGCCGGTCACCGATGCGATGCTGCGCACCCCGCCCGCCGCCGACTGGCTGATGTGGCGCGGTACGTATGCCACGCAGGCATACAGCCCGCTCGCGCAGATCAACCGCAACACGGTGCGCAGTCTCACGGTGGCCTGGAGCCTGGCCCTCCCGGTGAGCGCCAACGAGGCCGCGCCCCTGATCCACGACGGCGTGCTGTTCATCGAAAGCGCCAATACCGTCGAGGCCGTCGATGCCACGGACGGCACCCTCCTGTGGCAGTACCTGCGGGTGCTGCCGCCTGCCCTGCATGGAGGCCGCGAGGCCCGCATGAAGGGCATGGCCCTGTACGCGGGCGAACTCTATGCGCCCACGGCCGACGGCCACATCGTCGCGCTGGATGCGAAGACCGGCGCCCTGCGCTGGGACCGGGCGGTGGTGACGCCCGAGCAGGGCGTGCAGCCCGGCCTGGTCGATGGTGCCTGGTTCCACATTTCCGGGGGACCGCTGGTGGCGCACGGCAAGGTCGTGGTCGGCGTCAGCCTCGGCATCGAGACCGGCGGCGGCGACTACATCGTGGGTCTCGATGCCCGCACGGGCAACGAGGAGTGGCGCTTCAACACCATCGCGCGGCCGGGAGAACCGGGCGGGGACAGCTGGAACGGCGCCCCGGTGAAGGAGCGGTTCGGCTCCGGGGTGTGGTCGATCGGCAGCTACGATCCGGACCTCAACCTCGTGTATTTCGGGACCGGCAACACCTACGACGTGGGCACGCTCCTGATGCCGCGCGCGGGCAGGAAGCTGGCCGACAACGATGCGCTGTACACCGATTCGACCGTCGCCCTGGATGCCGATACGGGCAGGCTCGCCTGGTACTACCAGCACATGAACCGCGACGTGTGGGACCTGGACTGGGCCTTCGAGCAGTCCCTGGTGACGGTGCCCATCGAGGGCGTGCCGACGCGCCTGCTGGTGACCGGCGGCAAGCTGGCGATCTTCGATGCGGTCAACCGCGCCGATGGTCACTATGCGTTCTCCCAGGACATGGGCGTGCAGAACCTGGTCGGGAAGATCGACCCGAAAAGCGGCCGCAAGCTGATCCGGCCCGAACTCGAGCCCCAGGCCGGCCGCACCGATCTCATCTGCCCGACGGCCACCGGCGCCCGCAGCTGGCCGACGACGGCCATCGATCCGGCCACCGACTATCTGTACGTGCCGCTGCTCGACAACAACTGCATGAACTACACCTGGACGGAGCGCGATGCCGCCGCGGTCGCCGGCGGGGGCCAGGACATGCGCCTGTCCGCCCGGCCCAAGCCCGGCAATGACGGCAACTTCGGGCGCATCGATGCGATCGATCTGAAGACCCGCAAGGTGGTGTGGTCGAAGCCCGAGCGCGCGCCCATCGCCAGTTCCCTCCTCGCCTCGGCCGGCGGCCTGGTGTTCGGCGGGGCGCGCGACCGGCATTTCCGGGCCTACGATGCGGCCACCGGGCAGGTGCTCTGGGAGTCGGTGCTCAATGCCTCGCCGAGTTCCTCGCCGGCGACCTACAGCGTCGACGGCGTCCAGTACCTGGTCGTGATCGCCGGCGGCGGCGGCGCGCTCGATTCCGGCAGCCGCAATCTCACCCCCGAGATCATCGATCCGCCGGCGGGGACGACGGTGTGGGTGTTCCGGTTGGCGGCGCCGGCTCCCGTGCATCCTTAGCCCGGCAACCTACCTTGCGGCCGCGGTCCCGGAGACCTCGCACAGCGGCTCGCCGGGTTTAGCGCTCAGGCGGGCGGTGCGGCGTCGTGGGACGAACGGCCCACCAGGTCCGCGATGACCAGGACGAGTTCGCCCACGTCGAAGGGCTTGGCGAGGTGGGCCTGGTAGCCTGCGACCAGGGACCGCTTGCGATCCTCGGCGCGCGCGAACGCGGTCAGGGCGAGCGCCGGAATGCGCTGGTTGCGGGGTTCTTCGGCGCGCAGGGCGCGGATGAACTGGTAGCCGTCCATGTGGGGCATGCCCACGTCACAGATCAGCACCGTCGGCCGGGTCGTCTTCAGGACGGCGAGCGCCTCCTGGGCCGAGCCGAAACTCGTGACCCGGGCGCCCTGCTCCTCCAGCACCGTTCGCAGCAGCTCACGGGCATCGGGTTCATCGTCCACGACGAAGATATCCACGCCGTCCATCCGGGGCAGCGACACGATCTCCGTCCGGTGGGGTTCGGCGGTGGGGTGGACCCGTTCGATGCCCTGGTCGTCCGGCTGGACGATCGACACCGGCAGTTCCACGTAGAAGGTGGACCCCTTGCCCTCGCCCTGGCTCGCCGCCCGGATCGCCCCGCCGTGCAGTTCGACGAGCTGCTTGCAGATGGCCAGTCCCAGTCCCAGGCCGCCGAATTTGCGCGTCGTCGAGCTGTCGCGCTGCGAGAAGCGCTCGAACACGTGGGGCAGGAAACTGGCGGGAATACCGATGCCGGTATCGCTGACGCTCAATTCCAGGTGCGAGTTGACGCGCTGGAGCAGCACCTGGACCTGACCGCCCTTGGGCGTGAACTTGATGGCGTTGGTGAGCAGGTTCCAGATCACCTGCTGCAGCCGGGAGCCGTCGGCGTTGACGATGTCGTTTCCGGATCCCAGGATGGCCTTGAGCTTGATGCCCTTGGTCTCCGCCGCGGGCCGGGCCGAGTCCACGGCCGCCTCCACGATGTTCAGCAACGACACCTGGTGCAGGTCGAGCCGGATCTTGCCGGTGATGATGCGGCTCAAGTCGAGCAGATCGTCGATCAGCTGCACCTGCGCCCGGGCATTGCGGTCGATGACTTCGATGGCGCGCCGCTGCTGCTCGGGGGTGGAATGACCCTTGAGCAGCACCTGGGTCCAGCCGCGGATGGCGCTCAGGGGCGTGCGCAGTTCATGGGACAGGGTCGCCAGGAATTCGTCCTTGACGCGGGTGGAGCGCTGGGCGGTCATGCGGGCACTGCGTTCCGCGTCGAGCATTTCCTCGCGATGCTGGTTGGCCCGCTCGATGGCTTCGACCCGTTTGCTTTCGGTCAGATCGCGTGTCAGCTTGGCAAAGCCCATCAGGCGCCCCGTGTCATCGCGCAGGGCGGTGATCGTGACGTTGGCCCAGAAGGTGGTGCCGTCCTTGCGCACCCGCCAGCCGGTGTCCTGGAAGCTGCCGCGCTCGGCGGCGACATGCAGTTCGTGGTCCGGCCAGCCGCTCTCGCGCACGTCCTCGGGATAGAAGACCGAGAAATGCTTGCCGATGATCTCCTCGGCGGTATAGCCCTTGATGCGCTGGGCCCCATCGTTCCAGGTCGCGATGCGACCGTTGGCATCGAGCATGAAAATGGCGTACTCGCGCACGCCCTCGACCAGCAGCCGGAACCGCTCCTCGCTGCGCCGCAGTTCCTCTTCATGCGCGCGCCGCTGGGTCAGGTCGCGGGTGATCTTGGCAAACCCGACCAGCTCGCCGTCCTCGTGCAGGGCCGTGAGGACGACGTTGGCCCAGAACCGCGAGCCATCCTTGCGGACCCGCCAGCCCTCATCCTCCAACGACCCCTTCGCCGCGGCCCCCTGCAGTTCGCGCTCGGGCAGGCCGTCGGCCAGGGCTTCGGGGGTGTAGAAGCGGGAGAAGTGCTCGCCGATGATTTCGCGGGCGGAGTACCCGTAGGAGCGCTCCACCCCGATGTTCCAGGTGAGCACGTAGCCCTTGGGATCCAGCATGAAGATGGCATAGTCGCGGACGCTCTGGACGAGCAGCCGGAACCGCTCCTCACTCTGGCGTAGCTGTTCGGTTTCGCTCGTCTCATCCATGAGCGTTGGACGTTAACATGGGTCAAGGGCCCGGGGTCGCTGCATGCCGCGTAGGTCGGCGCTGTCGGCGGGCTTTATGCCACCAAGGCTTCGCTCACCTGCCATAACCGCTCGGCACTCGCATCGTCCCGCGCCGCGGCCGACGGGGTCGCCGGTCTGCAGTCGAAGTAGTAGCCGCCAGACTCACCCGCGACCTCGGGGGAACTGGCCAGATAGACGAGCGTCTCGGCGCCCTTTTCCGGCGTGCGCGCGAACCTTGCGAAGAACCTGAACAGGTGCTTGGCCACGACATTGGAGTCGAGGCCCCGGCCGAAACCGGTCCGCACGAACCCCGGGTGCAGGCAGGTGGCGGTGACCGTCGTGCCCTTCAGTTGATTCGCCAACACCCGCGTGAACAGGATATTGGCGAGCTTCGAGGTGCCGTAGGCCCCCATGGCCGAGTACCGTCGCGTCGCCTGCAGATCATCGAAGGGGATTCGGGCGCCCTTGTGGGCCTGCGAGGCGGTGTTGACGATGCGCGCGGACGGCGCGGCCTTCACGGTCCCCAGCAGCAGCCGGGTGAGCAGGAAGGGCGCCAGATGGTTGACCGCGAAGGTCTTCTCATAGCCGTCCTCGGAGAGCGTGCGCCGGGCGAAGATACCGCCGGCATTGTTGATGAGCACGTCGAGGCGCGCCGTGCGCAGCTTCACGGTGGCGGCCAGCTGCCGCACCTGCGCGAGGGACCCGAAGTCGGCCTGCAGGAATTCGATCGCGCGGTTGCGGCTGCGCGCCTGCAGTTCCTCCACCGCCCGCCGGCCCTTGTCGGGATCGCGGCCATGCAGCAGCAGCGTCGCGCCCTGCTGCGCGAGCACATAGGCCGCGGCCTTGCCGATGCCATCCGTCCCGCCCGTGATCAGGCAGATCTTGTCCTTCATGCGCACCCCTGCCGGATAAGTCCCACACAGCGTAAGCCCCCCCACCTTACAGAGCAGCACCGGGACCTGGGCAAATAATGATGCCGCATGGAACGCAATATGGACAATCGCCTGGGAGAGCGGCTGCCGATCCACCGCACCATCCGCCTCGTGTCCTCCCGGCCGCGGTCCATGAGCATCGGGCTTCTGAAGAACCTGAGCCGCAGTGGCGCGCTGATCGCCAACTGCGAACTGCAGCTGTTTTCCCTCATCCAAGTGTACCTGGAATTCGCGCAGCAGCCGAAGATCGAGGCCACGGTCGGCGCCTATGTCACCCGGATCGGAGAGGACGGCGCCGGAGTGGAATGGTGCGAGTACGCGCCCACGGCCGTCACCGAATTGCTGCAGATGGAGAATGCCGCATTGGTGAGCTGCCCGGAGAATTCCCCCGCGGCGGCCGAGCCGGAGCTGTCGGCAGCCCTCGCCCAGATCGCCTAGGACTGCGGGCCCTCCAGCGCCCCGGCAGTGCGCAGCGGGATCGCATAGATGAACTCGCACGCGGTTACGTAGAGCGTCTTGGCATCATCCCCGCCGAAGGCAAGGCTGGATGCGCAGGTGGTCTTGCGCGGTTCGCGGTTGCCGAGCGTCGGCATGTGCAGCAGTCCCAGGAGTTTGCCGCTCGGCGCCGTGATGCGCACGGTGCCGGGCATGGCGTCCGTCGACCAGATATTGCCGGCGGTGTCCGTCTTCATGCCATCGCCGATGCCTGCGCCATGGGTGAAGAGTATGCCGGGGCCGGTCGTCCCGTCGGGATTCACCGGATAGCGCATCATCTTCGGATCGGGCGAAATGGTGCCCGCGGACAGGTACAGGTACCTGCCGTCCGGAGAGAGCGCGATGCCGTTGGGCTCATCGCCCAGTTCGGCACGGCTCACAGCCATCGTGACCTTGCCGTCCTTCCAGCGCCACACCGAATCCGGCATCTCGGCCAGCGGGCCATGGATGCCGCCGCGGATGCCCACGTCCGAGTCGGTGAAGAATATGGCACCGTCGGGTGCGAAAGCCACATCGTTCGGGCCGTTGAAGTGCTTGCCCTCGAAGCCGTCCGCCAGCACGGTCCTTGTGCCATCGGGCTCGAGTCGCTTGACGGCCAGGTCCTGTCCGGCGCACCACACCAGCCGACCCTGATGATCGATACCGGTGCAACCGGGCCCGAACAGGATCACATGCGCGCGGCCGATCAGCGCCAGTTTGCCGGTGTTCGCGAAATCCTGGCCGCTGTAACCGGCCTGCTCGAGGTACACCGACACCTTGCCCTGCGGCGTCACCTTGTAGACCACGTTGTCGATGATGCTGCTGGCCAGCAGGAATCCCGGCTGGCCGTTGCGGCCGCGCACCCACACCGGTCCGTCGATGAACCCGAAGCCGGAGGCCACCGTACGGATCCGGGCGTTCGGAGCCACGAGTCTGTCGAGCGCCGGGTCTGCCCGAGTGATACGGAACGGCTGCGGCGTCGGATCCTGTTTGGCCACCCCTTGTGCATGTGCAACGCCAAGGCCCACCAGGAACGCGGCAGCCAAGAGGGTATGCGTCAGGTGCTTCATGATCATTTTTCCCTAAAAAATCTTTCCAGGGTTCAGGATGCCGTGCGGATCCATCGCGCGCTTGATGGTACGCATCAAAGCCAGCTCCGCCGGGCTGCGGGAGTAGTGCAGGAACGGTTTCTTCAGCGAGCCGATGCCGTGTTCCGCGGAAATCGATCCGCGGCGCGCGCCCGCCACACGGTACACGAGTTCCTCGATCTGCGAAGCCGCGACGTCTTGTGCGGAGATGCGGATCGAGGCATGCAGGTTGCCGTCGGCGACGTGTCCGAAGTAGACCGTCCGCAGCGGTGGCCAGCGGCTCTTCAGTTCGGCATCGAGCTGCTCGACCAGGCCGCCGATTTCGCCGGTGGGGACGCTGACATCGAAACTCAGTTGCGGCCAGTGCCCGCTGCGGCGCCATTCACCCGGCGAATCACGCACCGCCCACAGCTGCGCGGCCTCGCGCTGCGACTGGGCGATCACGGCCTGCTCGACCACGGCCGACTCCAGCGCTTCGCCGATGACGGTCTCGAACCGGTCCTGGTCCGCCGCGGCATCGAAACCCATGGTCTCCACGAGTACGTACAGGCCACGCCCCGGCGCGATCGGCGGCGCACGGCCCAGCTGCGCCGTACCGAGCTCATAGAATGACGGCCACATCACCTCGAAGGCGGTGAGCTGCGGTCCAAAGCCCGCGCGCAGCTGCGAGAGCAGTTTCAACACGGCAGCATAATCGGCGACACTCATGAGACCGGTGCACACCGTCCGGGGCTTGGGGAACAGCCGCAGCACGACGGCGGTGATGATGCCCAGCGTTCCCTCAGTGCCGATGAACAGCTGCCGCAGGTCGTACCCGGCATTGTTCTTCAGGACCTTGTGCAGCGCCTCGATGATGGTGCCGTCCGCCAGCACCGCCTCCACACCAAGCACCAGATCCCGCGCCATGCCGAACCGAAGTACACGATTGCCCCCGGCATTCGTCGACACATTGCCGCCGATCTGGCACGAACCGCGCCCCCCGAGGTCCAGTGGAAAGAAGAGTTGCGCGCCCTCGGCTGCCTTCTGCACCGACTCCATGACCACCCCGGCCTCGACGGTCATGGTGCCGGCCTGTGCATCGAGTTCGCGGATGGCGCGCATGCGCTCCAGCGCCACCACGACGCAGGCCGTGGTGGGTACGGCGCCACCGGCAAGTCCGGTCATGCCACCCTGGGGCTGCACGGCGATCCGATGGTCATGGCAGAATTTCAGAATGCCGGCGACTTGCGCGGTACTGCGCGGATAGGTCAGTGCCAAAATCTGCAGTTGCGGATCGGCGCACACGGCGAAATCCTGGGTATGGCGCACGATGTTTCGTTCATCAGGTGCCACCACCACCTCGGGGCCGAGTCGCTGCTGCAGCTGCTCGAGGACATCCTGGCGGGAGAGGCTCAGGTCGGCTTCTCCCCGACCACCGTCGTACGGTAGAGCTCGCGCCGGTGACCCTGATAGTCATTGAAGGCCTGATGGACGCACAGCCGGTTGTCCCACAGTGCCACCATGTCCGCCTCCCAGCGCAGCCGGCAGGTAAAGGCGGGCTGGGTGATGTGGTCACTCAGGAAGCGCAGGATGGGTGCTGACTCCTCCGCTGACATGTCGGCGAGCCCGATCGCATAGGAGGAATCCACGTACAGGGCCTTCTCCCCGGTCACCGGATGGGTTCGGACCAGGGGGTGCACGCTGCCCCTGATCTTGCGCTGCAGGTCCTTCGAGGGCCGCTCGGCGTGCCGCGACGCTGCGAGTTTGCCGATCGGACTGTCACTGGCTTCCACGGATTGCTGCGCCGCCGCGAGGACGTCGCGAAGGGAGAAGTGGACTTTGAGGTCCTTGATCATCTGCCGGTAGCCATAGCTGAGCGTCTGATAGGCCAGAGCCGAATTCGCCCACATCGTGTCACCACCGAACGGTGGCACCTCGATGGAGCGCAGGATGGTGATCGAAGGCGGTTCGGGCATGAAGGGCGAATCGGTGTGCCAGCCCTCGCCGAAGACCATCTTCGATGCATCCCGGGCGTCCTTGATCAGAGGGTGCACGTTGCGATGGCCCGGCACTCCCTGGGTATAGGCATCGGCCGCGAACGTACCGAAGCGCTGGCTGAAGGCTTCATGCTCGGCATGAGTGAGCTGCTGGCCGCGAAAGAAGATCATCTTGTGCCGGAACAGCGCGTGCCGGATTTCCGCGAACTGCTCCTGCGCAACACTGCCCAGCGACACGCCCTCGATCTGTGCCCCCATGGCGGCGGCGAGCGGCCGTGCCAGGATGTGCTGGTAGCGCACCGTGCGGTTGTTGAATTTGCCGGTGGGATGAAGCTTCACGTGATGCCCTTAACCGCTTGTGCAACTATGTTGCACAATTTCACTATAGTTGCTTGTCAGGCGCGGCGTCAAGGAGCTATGGTGCGCGAATCGGGCAGCCGGAGCAGTACGTTGCACAGATCACAATACCTCGCGGTCCTCGCCTGCCTGCTGGTGCCGCTCGCCCACGCCGCCGGGGAAGACTGGCAGGCATACGGCGGCTCCGCGGCCGGCACCCGCTTCAGCCGCGCTACGCAGATCACCCCGGCGAACGTTCAGCGACTGCGGTTGGCGTGGTCCTATCGACTGCCGCCGCCTGTGGAAACCGTGGCGCATCCGTACGTGGCGTTCGAAGGCACGCCGCTGGAAGTGGATGGAACCGTGTACTTCTGTACGCCCAACAGCGCCGCCGTCGCGCTCGATGCGCAAAGCGGTGCCCAACGCTGGATTTTCGCGCCGCAGCTTCGCAAGTGGGGAGGCTTCCGCGCCTGCCGCGGGGTGGCCTACTACCGCAGCCCCGAACCGGCCCGCAGCTGTCCCGAGCGCATCGTCGTCGCAACGGTCGATGCACGCCTGTATGCGGTCGACGCCCATACCGGTGCGCTGTGCCGGGATTTCGGGCAAGGCGGCTGGATCGATCTGCTGACGGACATGGGGCCCATGACCCCCGGGGTCTTCACCCCGACGTCGGCGCCGACCATCGTGCGCGGCCGGATCGTGATCGGGGGCATGGTGATGGACAACGGCCAGACCAGCAACCCCTCCGGGGTGGTGCGTGCCTTCGATGCCCTAAGCGGCGCACTGTCCTGGGCCTGGGACCTCGATCATCCGCAACGTCACGGCGCCCCTCCTGCCGGTGAGATCTATTCAAGGAATACCCCCAACGCCTGGGGCCCCTTCAGTGCCGATGAGGAACTGGGGCTGGTGTTCATCCCCACCGGCAACAGCAATCCGGACTACTACGGTGCGCATCGCTCCGCGCAGTCGGAAAAATACTCCAGCTCGGTGGTGGCGCTGGAGGCCGATACCGGAACGGTGCGCTGGTCCTTCCAGACCACTCACCACGACCTGTGGGACTACGACGTAGGCTCGCAGCCGGTGCTGGTCGATCTAGCCACCGCGGGCGGCACCGTCCCGGCCCTGATCCAGCCCACCAAGCGCGGGGAGACCTTCGTGCTCGATCGGCGCACGGGCACACCGCTGATGCCGGTCACCGAGGAACCGGCGCCCGCGGGCAACGTGCCCGGCGATCCGACGGCAAAGACACAGCCGTTCTCGAGCGGCATCGCCTCGCTGGCCGGCCCGGCCCTGAGCGAAAAGGACATGTGGGGCCTCACGCCGCTGGACTCACTGTGGTGCCGGATCAAGTTCCGTGAGGCCCGTTACGAGGGCGCCCTCACCCCACCGACGGCCGGCAGGCCCTGGATCTACAGCCCCGGGTGGATGGGCGGCAGCGACTGGGGCGGCGTGTCCGTGGACGAGTCGCGCAATGTGCTGGTGGCGGTGAGCCTGCGGATGGCGAACTACGACCAGTTCGTGAGCGGCGAGCAGGCACGCCACATCAGGCCCAGCCTGATCACGCCGCAGGTCGGCTCACCCTTCGCCGGCTTGCTGTCCGATTACTTTCACTCGCCCCTGGGGATGCCCTGCCAGCGACCGCCCTATGGAGTGATCAGCGCCATCGATCTGCGCAACGGCACACTGCTGTGGAGTCATCCACTGGGCACCAGCCGCAGCAACGGCCCGCTCGGCCTGCCCATCCGCCTGCCGGTGGCGATTCCGATGGGCAACGTGACTCTCGGCGGCAACCTTTTGACCGCCAGCGGACTGATCTTCGTCGGTGCGACGCTCGACCGGTACCTGCGGGCGCTCGACGAACGTACCGGCCAGGAGCTGTGGCGGGCGAGCCTGTCGGCGGCCGCCTTTGCGACGCCCATGAGCTATGAGCGCCAGGGCCGCCAGTACGTGCTGATCGCGGTGGGGGGCAACAGCAAGTTCGGTCCCAACCACGGGCTGTTCGTCCAGGCCTTCGCCCTGCCCGCGGACGCCCGCTGATCAATGCGCAACCGCCGCGGCTCGCGGGCCCGGCACCTTGAGTCTGACCCGGTAGACGGCCTGGCAGGCGGCAATGAACAGAGTCCGTCCGTCGGGGCCGCCGAAGGCCAGGTTCGAGGCGCAGATCTGCCGCCTGGGTTCGCCCTGCGGCGTGGGCAGGTGAATGAGGCCCAGCAGTTTCCCGGACGGCGCCGTAATGCGCACGATGCCCGGCGCCGTGCCGCTGGTGGAGAACACATCACCGGCCAGGTCCACCTTGATGCCATCACCGATGCCCGGTCCTGCCGCGAACTGCATGCCGCCCGACAGCGAGCCATCCGGCCCGATGGCGTAGCGTTTCAGGACTCCCAGTCCGGCGGTCAGATACAGGTAATGTTCATCGGGGGACAGCGCGATGCCATCCGGCGGCCCTCCCAAATCATGCTGGTCCAGGACCTTGCGCGGCTGCCCCGCGCGCAGGTACCACACTCCGGCGGAGTCCAGCTGCTTGAAGCGACTCTTTACTCCATAGCGCAGCCCGAAGTCCGGATCCGTGAAGAACAGGGCGCCATCATGGGTGAGCACCAGATCATTGGGGCCATTGAAGCGTTTGCCTTCGAACCGGTCGGCGATTACCGTGCGCCGGCCATCGGGCTCCAGGCGCAGGATGCTGCCGTCATTGTCCGCACACCACAGCAACCGGCCCTGCCCGTCGAGCGCCGTGCAGGAGGGCCCGATCAGCAGCACGTACATGCGGCCGCTGCGCGACTGAAAGCCCGCCTCATCCGGCTGCGAACCGCTGTAGCCCGCCTTGTCCAGGAAGACCGAGACCGTCCGGTCCGGATCGATCCGGTAGATGACATTGGCGGTGAGATCGCACACCAGGAGATAGCCCTGCGCGCCGTCGGGCACCCATACCGGCCCCTCGGTGATGCCGAATCGGTCATTGAGCAGTTCGAGCCGGGCATCCGCGCCGATCACGGCGTTCAGTGCCGGGTCGGATACTTCGAGGTTCACGCGCTGCGCAAAGGCATTCGTGTGCACTGCCGCCAGCAGCGCCAGCAGCCCGCAGCAGCGCACCCATCCGCTCATTCTCATCGGGGATGCTGCGGCAGCGCGTAGGCCATGATGAACAGGCCCTTGTTGTGGGCCATGAGCGAGTTGCCGCCGGCGGCGATCAGGACGTACTGCCGCCCTGAGCGTTGCGAGAGATAGGTCATGGGATTGGCGAACGCGGCCGAAGGCAACTGCGTCTGCCACAGCTGCGCTCCGGTGCGCACGTCGATTGCGCGGAAATACTGATCCAGAGTCGCGCCGATGAAGGCGATGCCGCTGCCGACCAGTAGCGAGCCGCCGATATTCGGTGAACCCATGGGCAGGTCGAGCGGCAGCTGCCAGCCCAGCGGACCGGAGTTGCGGGAGGTCCCCAGAGCATGGCTCCACAGCAGTTTGTGGGTCTTCATGTCCACCGCGCTGAGTGTCCCGTAGGGTGGGCGTTGGCACGGAACGCCCAGGGGCGAGCGGAACACGGCGGTGTAGACGGCAAAATAGGGTGAACCTTCCTGGTGATAGAAGGGAAAGGGCAGCTTCACGTTCGGGTCGTTGCCGAACTGGGCGGCCGAGGCGAAATAGTTGCGGTTGGCCATCCGGAAGGCGTTGACGATCATGATGTCCTGCCGCTCATCGACCGCAACACTGCCCCAGTCGATTCCGCCCAGGAAGCCCGTCGAATAGATCCAGCCGTGATCGGAGGGCGGCGTCATCGGCCCGTCGTAGCGCGCGCTGCGGTACTTGATCCGGCACCACAGCGCATCAACGGGCGTGATTCCCCACATGTCCTCTTCAGTCAAGTTCGGGCCGGTGAACTGCGGCATGCCGGTGGAGAACGGCTGTGTCGGGGCCGTCCAGTCGCCCCGCCCTGACCCCTGGGGCACCGGCCGTTCCTCCACCTTGGTGAGCGGATGTCCATCGCGGCGGTCGAGCACGAATACCTGCCCCGTCTTGGTGGCCTGGATCAGGGCCGGGACCCGGCCGCCGGCCGTGGGCAGATCGACCAGCACCGGTTGCGCCCCGACATCGTAATCCCACAGATCGTGATGCACCGTCTGGAACGACCAGCGCACGGTCCCGGTTTGGGCATCCAGCGCCACGACCGAGCTGGAGTACTTCTCCGACTGCGCGGAGCGATGCGCACCATAGTAGTCCGGATTGCTGTTGCCCGTGGGCACATACACCAGTCCGAGACCCTCATCGGCACTCATGACAGACCACGCATTCGGCGTGTTGCGCGAATAGTTCGCGCCCGGTGGCGGTGCACCGTGCCACTGCGGATGATCCACATCCCAGGCCCACACGAGCTTGCCAGTCAGGGCGTCATAGGCACGCACCACCCCGGACGGATTCTCGACCTCGCCGTTGTCCGGAACGCCACTGCCCACGACCGCCAGCCCGCGCACGATGGCGGGCGGCGAAGTGGGTGTGTAGAAACCGGTCTTGACCGCTCCGAGGCCGAGCAGCAGATCCACCGTGCCCGCCACTCCGAAACTGCGGCACGGTGCGCCGGTGCGCGCATCAATCGCCCGCAAGGTGGCATCGGCGCTGGTCATCAGCACTCGCGCCGGACACTCGGCGGTGGCCGTCGGCGCCCGGTAGTACGCCAAGCCGCGGCACACGGTCGAGCCGCTCCAGGGACGCAGCTGCGCCGCATACCTCCAGCGCACTGCGCCGCTGTCGGCGTCCAGGGCGACCACGTCGTTCTGTGGCAGGCACACATAGACCAGGTCGCCGATCTTCAGCGGCGTTACTTCCAGGGCCACGGACCGATTGGCCGGCCAGTCGATGCGATAGCGCCAGGCCAGGCGCAGCTGTGCCACGTTGGCGGGCGTAATCTGGGTGAGCGCGGAGTAGTGCGAAGCGCGCTCATCTCCCGCATATGCGGGCCAGTCCACGCTCCCGGAATCGGCTGCCGGTGAGCCGGTGGCGCTCAGGCACGCGGCCATACCCGCCCATGCGGCAAGATGCCTGCGGTTCATGTCAGACGCCGGCGCACGCCGGGAAACGCAAAAAACAGCGCCAGCAGCACCAGCAGGCCCAGCCGCGAAGCGAGCGACCAGCCATCCAGACCCACTTCCCACAATGACCAGATCACGGTATACCCAAGGATGAGCAGGTACAGCCACATCCCCAGGCGCCGCGCCCGCCACAGCAGACCCGCGGCGAGAATCATCAGTATCCCGGTCACGAGGTAGTACGGCGAGCCTGCGAGCCACAGCAGCTGTGCGCCGCCCGCCGTCAGCACCAGGCCCAGCAGCAACAGGATGACCGCGAAGATCCACGGTGCTCGCGGCGCGGGTCCGTAGCGTTTCACCGTCGCGGACCTTCGAGCACCCCGCCGACCTTCAGGTGGATCCGGTACACGGCATCGCAGGCCGCCACGTACAGCGTCTTGCCGTCCTGCGCGCCGAAGGCGACGTTGGTCGCGCAGATCTGCTTCTTGGGTTCCGCGCCCAGCACCGGCAGATTGATGGTGCCCAGCAGCTTGCCGCTCGGCGCGGTAATCCTGACCAGCCCGGGTCCGGCCCCGCCGGTGGAATAGATGTCGCCCCGCACGTCCGAACGCATGCCATCGCCGATGCCCACGCCCTGTGTGAAGAGCGTGCCTTCGCCCAGGGTGTCATCCGGCTTGACGGCATAGCGCATCATCTTGTCGAAGGCGCTCAGGTACAGATATTTCTCATCGGCCGACAGCGTGATGCCGTTGGGAATGCCGCCCAGCTGCTTGTCGCTCAGCAGCTGAATCGTCCTGCCGTCCTTAATGAGCCAGACGCCGTCCTCGAGTTGCTTCTGCGGGCTTTTCATGGCGCCGCGCAAACCGAAGTCGTTGTCCGTCATGTACACGGCACCGTCCGACTTGATGGAAATGTCGTTCGGGCCGTTGAATCGCTTGCCGCCGAAGCCAGCGGACAGCACGGTGTGGGTGCCGTCCTTCTCCAGCCGCATGACTTCGCGGTCATCGTCCGCGCACCACAGGATGCGTCCCTGCGGATCCACGCCCGAACAGGACGGTCCGATCAGCAGCACATGGGAGCGCCCGGCGCGGGTCTGGGCGCCCACATCGTCCACGTCATTGCCGGTGTAGCCCGCCTTCTCCATGAACACCGACACTTTCTTGTCTGCCGTGATCTTGTAGAGGACGTTGTCGAGCAGCCCCCCCAGCAGCAGGAACCCGCCGTGAGCGTCGCGCACCCAGGTGGTTCCCTCGTCGAGACCGAATCCGGAGGCCACCCACTCCACCTTTGCGCCCGGCGCGATGAGCGTATCGAGCGCCGGGTCCAGGCGGCTGATACTGGCCGGTTTGGGTGCCGGGGCGGGCCCATCGCCGCGCATCGAGGCGGCGGCGGCGAACGCCGCCCCCATCCCGAGCAGTCCGCACGCGAGCGCACCGCTGAGGGCAGCTATGATGTATCTGGATTTCATGGAGGCTCCCCGGCAAAGTGGATCAGAAATCGCGTCTCACGCTGAAGTGGAACTCCCGCGGCGGTCCGACGTTACTCGAGATATTCACCTCGCCGCCCCCGAACAGCTGGTAATAGTAGAACTTGTCCGACAGGTTGGTCACGGAGAAGATGGCGGACCACTTGCCGTCAGAGGACGCGTAGGCCAGCTGCGCGTTGGTGAGGGCGTAGGGCATGATGGTGTAGGCGGGCTGCGGCGACTCGGCTCCCGGTGCCGGATCAAAGTCCATCTGCGACTGCCAGCTCACATCGACGCGTGGCGTGAACGCGCCCCATCCGGAATTGATCGTGTACTGCAGCGCCGCGTGCATGTTCCAGTCGGGCTGCTGGTGGTTGCCGGGGGCAATGTATCCCGGTAACCCCGGGGTGTTGACGCCCGAACGGAAGTCGATGTACCCACCGGAGAAGTCGAACTGCAGGCCCCTCACCGGCAACGCCGTGATGTCCCACTCGGCGCCCTCGATCTTTGCGGGAGTGCCGACAGTGATGTACCAGGGAACGGTCGAGGTGTTGCCCGGATAGAGCGCGGCACACGTCGCCGCACTCGCTTCCCAGGTCGCAGCCGGCAGCTGCCCGAGGCACTGGTATCCCTGCTCGGTGGTCGAGCGGGACTTGTAATCCGAATAGAAGACATCCATGTTGGCGCGGATCCTGTGATCGAAGAACTCGTTCTTCAGTCCCATCTCGTAGGAGGTCAACTCCTCCTCAGGTGTGCTCTGCATCTGCTGAGCGGTGATCACGATGGTCGTGACGCCCGGCGGCCGCGAACCGGTCGACACCGTCGCGTAGGCCAGAGTGTCGTCGGTGATCTGGTAGTCGGTGGACAGCAGCCAGTCCCAGTGATGCTCCTTGGATGTGAACGGGTCGGTGATCACCAGCAGCCCGGGGTGATCGAAATGATATTCGACTTCGCCGGTCGTCAGGCGCGCGCCGCCCGAGACGCGCCACTTGTCGGCGATTCTATAGTCCACGTGGAAGAATCCGGAGGCGGACTCGTTGTAGGCCGTGTCGTACTCGTTGAAGTTGTCGGTGATGTAGCCGATGAAACCGTCGGAATAGCCGGTGAAGTTGTCAAAGAATCCACCGAGCACCCAGTCGAGCTTCTTGTCGAACAGGTCACCGTTGAGCCGCAATTCCGAGGTGCGCTGGATGACGTTCTGGTTGAAGTTCGAGAGCACGTACCCGAGCGGTGACTCGTCGCCGTTCTGGGGGAAATTGTCCCCGAAGGCGGAGTAGGACTCGATGGCGGTCAGGTGCACCGAATCCAGGAGCTGATAGTCGACCTTGGCCGAGAACACGTCGGAGTTCTGCAGCTTCTGGTTGGAATAGCAGATGCCCGAGGGCACCGGCTCGCCGGAGGAGGAGGGCACGGTTCCCTGCAGCAGGGGCCGGCAGAAGCTCGAGTAACTCGAATACGGCGATCCGCTCGGCGCCAGGAAGCGATTGTCGTACTGCACCCCGAACTGGTTCTGGATCTGGATGTTGTAGGCATTGACCAACGCATTGGTGTTCGGATACGGATCGGTGACCCTCTCGATCACCTCCGGAGAATCCTCATCGTTCGTACGTTCGATGTCGGCGCTGAGATTGATCTCAAGCCGGTCGCTTGGGACATAGCGGATCTTCAGGCGGCCTCCGTCCTCTGTGCCACCGCCTTCCGCGCCCGTCGAGCAGCCATGCGCTTCGGCTTCCGGCTGGGCGGTCGGAAACGAGCCTGCGAGAGCCGGAGTGCCCAGCTTGTTCATCTCGCAGGTGAAGTCCAGCAGCGTGACGTAACCGTCCTGGCGGTGGAAGTGAGCCGAGACGCGGGCATAGAGATCCGGGGCAATCGTGGTGTCGAACGCGCCGGAGCCGACGAGCTCGTTGTAGGAGCCGTATCCCACGTTGAAGAATCCGGAATTGTCGCCGGTCGGCTGCTTGGTATAGAGCTTGATCGCGCCGCCGATGCTGGCATTGCCCGAGAGGGTACTCTGCGGTCCGCGATCGACTTCGATCCGATCGATATCGGTCAGGTTCAGCTCGGAGCCAACCGCGGTGGCGTGATAGACGTCATCCACGTAGATGGCTACCGCCGGGGCGCGCGCGTAGCTGGCGTCATTCTGGCTCACGCCGCGCATCACGATGGTCGGTACGCCGCCTTCATCGGCGTCGGGTGGGGTCGTGAAGAGATTCGGGATCAGGCCGCTGCCCAGGGTATCGATGTTGCCGACGTTGGCGGCCTTGAGCTGGTCGCCGGAAGTCGAGGAGATCGCCAGCGGTGTGCGCTGCAGGTCCTCCCTTTCGTAGCGGGCGGTCACGGTGACGACCTGCAGACCGCCGTCCCCGAGGTCCTGGGGCTGCGGCTGCGAATCGGGCGGCGACTGTGCCTGCGCGCGCGCCCCCGCGCACAGTGCGGCCACGGTCGCGAGGAGCAGCGGCAGCGACCGGCGGGGCCTCGCCGCAGCGGAAGTAACCGATTGCGTCATTGATGTCATCGAAGTGTTCCCCCTTTGATACGCAACTCTTCAGGCTTCGTCACCCGGTAAGTTCAGCTCAATGCGGGCCCGCGACTCCAGGCAGCGGACCAGTTCGCTCACGCTGCTGCCCGGCGCGATCTCACGCTGGCTCTCGTGCCAGATGCTCTGATTGGCCTGCGACAGCCGCATCTCGAGGCCCAGCTCGGAGGCCATCTGCAACGCGATGTCGATGTCCTTGACCATGAGATCGAACTTGAACGGATCATCGAAGCGGCGGCTGAGAATGCGTTGCACGATGTGCGTGCGGCTGACCCAGGACATGCCGGTCGAGGCATTGAGCACGCCGGTCATGGCGGCCGGATCCAGGCCATAGCGTGCGCCCGTCACCAGCCCTTCCGCGGTCGCAAGAAATGTCGCGGCCGTGATCAGATTGTTGATTGACTTCATCGCGTGGCCGCTGCCGATCGGGCCCAGATGGAACACGCGATCCCCGAGAACATCGAACAGGGGCCGCGCCCGCTCCACGGCGGCGTCCTCGCCGCCGACCATGAACAGCAGCTCGGCATTGACCGCACCCACCTCGGCGCCCGAGACCGGTGCGTCCACCATGTCGACGCCGATCTCCTTGAGCCGGGCCGCAGTGTCCTTGGTGTGCCAGGGCTCGGACGAGGAAGTATCCACCAGTAGGCATCCCCGGCGGAAGCCTGCCGCCAGCCCCCGGCTGCCGAACACCACGGACTGCACCTCGCCTCCGTGGGGCAGCATGGTCACGACTATGTCGGAGGCGGCGGCGACCTGTGTCGCGGAGTCTGCAATCTCGACCCCCGCCGCGCTGTGCGCGAGCCGCTGCAGCGCCCGTGGATCAATGTCATAGGCCGTCAGCGGGAACCCGGCGGCGCAAAGATGGCACGCCATCGGCAACCCCATCACGCCCAGACCTATGAATCCGACATTGTGCATGCCGACCGAACCCCTCCTGCGCACCGGTCTTGAGATTGACGCCGGTTGTTGAATCAACGAATCGTCGAATGATGTTAACTACCGGACCCTCATGGCGGAAGCCAACCAAACGCGCGACCGATTTTCGCAAAAAGCGAACGCTCCCCGGCGCCGCCTTTTAGCGGTTGCATCCGACAACTTCACGACGGTATGTTTGCAGCGCGCTTCGCGGCCAACACCGGTCACTTGATTTATCAACACAGGACATCGCAGCAATGAAAGTAGCGTTTTTCGGCGTCGGCACCATGGGCAGACCGATGGCCGCAAACATCATCAAGGGAGGACACCCCACCTGGGTCTTCGACGCCGATGCGGACCGTTCCGCGCAGGTCGCGCGCGAACTCGGCGCCGGGCGGCTGTCAAGCATCAGTGATCTGGGGGATGTGGAGGTGATCGTGACCATGCTCCCCGATGCCCGCTCGGTGCGGGCCGTCGCGCTGGGCGAAAACGGCATCGCTGCAGTTGCGAAGCCCGGCACCATCGTCGTCGACATGAGTTCCAGTCAACCGCTGATCACGAAGGAAACCGGCGCGGCGCTGGCCGCGCGCGGCATCACGCTCATCGACGCGCCGGTGTCCGGCGGCAGTGAACGTGCCATCAAGGGCACCCTGACCATCATGATCGGGGGCGATGACAGGGAGGCCATGCGCAGGGTGCGTCCGGTGCTGGAGTGTATGGGCACGACGTTCTTCGAGGTGGGGGGCCTGGGCTCCGGACATGCGGCAAAGGCCCTCAATAATGTCGTTGGCGCCACCAACTACGCGATACTTGCCGAGACCATGATGGTGGCGAAAAAGTATGGCATCGACCAGCAGACCCTGATCGACATCGTCAATACCTCCACCGGCCAGTCGTTCGTCTCCAGCGTCGTCATGAAGCAGTTCGTGCTGCCCGGCGGCTTCAACACCGGGTTCAAGGTCGGACTCATATCCAAGGACGCCTCGATCGCGGCGGAGCTGAGCAGCCAGCTCTCCTGCGACACCCCGCTCATCCATCTGGCCGACCAACGCTGGATCGAGGCGCGCGACGCCCTGGGTGCGGGCGAGGATCACTCACGGGCCATTCTCGCCTGGCAGCACCAGGATTGAATTCGAAAGGAGATTTTCCATGACAGCACGTGACGAGGTGTTCGAGAGGGGACTTGCACTGCGCCGCGAGATGTTCGGGCCCGCGGGATCCGACCAGGCACTGCAGAGCGCCAGCGAGAACTTCCTCCCCCTGCAGGAAATGGTCACCCGGTTCTGCTTCGGGGAGGTATGGCAGCGGCCCGGCCTGGACCGCAGGCTGCGAAGTCTGATCACCGTCGCCATGCTCATCGGCAGCGGCCGCTTCATGCAGCTGGCGGCGCACCTGCGCGGTGCCCTGGCCAATGGCGCCACGCCACTCGAACTACGGGAACTGGTTCTGCACAGCCAGCTGTACTGCGGCATACCCTCCGCGGTGGAGGCGATGACGGCGCTGGAGAAAGTCCTCTCCGAGTGAGTATGCTTGCCGCATGGCGCGCGGTATTCAATCGATCGTGCTCGGGTTCAGGCTGCTGCAGACCATTGCGGACGCGGGCGTACCCCTCTCGCTCAAGGCCATCGCCGCCTTGAGCGGCATGTCCCCGAGCAAGGCACGCATGTACCTGATCAGTTTCATCGAAACAGGTCTGGTTACGCAGAATCCCGCCTCGCAGCTGTATGGGCTTGGGCCATACGCATTGCGCCTGGGAGCCCGCGCCCTGCAGCGCATGGACTTCATTGCGGTGGCGACCGATGCCATGACCACTCTGCAGCGTCAGACCCGCGGACTGGTGCTGCTGGGTGCCTGGAACGAGCACGGCATCAGCGTCGTCGCGCGCAGCGAGGGCGACCTGCCCCAGCCGCTGCAGTTTCCGATCGGCGTTCGCGCCTCGTTGGCGGGCACCGCGACCGGTCACATCTTCCTGGCCTTCGGATCGCAGGGGCCGGTGTGGCAGCACCTGCAGCAGGAACTGGCCGCGCTCGGACTGAATCGCACCGAACAGAAGCAGCGGCGCAAGGTGCTCGAGGAGCTGGCGGTGCAGGTTCGCGCACGACGCCTGGCGGAGACCGATCCGGTCACCTACAGCGCGGACGTCACCCTTTCCGGCTATGCGGCCGTCGCCGCACCGGTGTTCGATGCGGCCCAGCAGCTGCGTTACGCCATGACGCTCGTCTATCCGACCGGGCGCGACGCAAAGCGCCGCCGGGAATTCAGCAAACTCACGCGCGAGGCCGCCGAGCGCGCCTCGCACTTGGCCGGCGCCGATACCGCAGGGCTGCCGTGAATACCGTCCTGAACATCGGCGCCTTTGTGCGAGTGGCGCGACTGGGCAGCATTTCGGCTGCCGCCCGCGAACTGGACGCCGTCACCTCCGTCATCGCCAAGCGCATCTCGCAACTGGAAAAGGAAGTCGGCGCCGCGCTGATCGCGCGTTCCACCCGCGGCGTGACGCTGACCGCGGCCGGTGAGCAGTACCTCCCCTACTTCGTGCGTCTGATGGCGGCGCATGATGAGATCTTCCAGGACATGGCGTCCAACCGCAAAACGGTTCAGGGGTTCATCAATATCATCACCCCGCCCACCATCACCTCGATGTTCATCGGCCAGGCGCTGATCAATTTCCAGCTGCAGAACCATCTGGTCGACATGGACATCACGCTCATGGAGCGCTCGGTCAATCCCCTGGAGGAGGGTTACGATCTCGCGCTCGGGGCGTGGCCCACCTCCTATCCGAACGTCGTCGATGTGCCGCTGTGCCCATATGAGCTGGTGACCGTGTGCTCCCCCTCCTACCTGAAGACCAAGCCCAGACCCCGACACCCTACCGATCTCGTCGATCATCAGTGCCTGTCCACCTCGCTGTTTCGCAGTACCTGGGGATTCACCCATGCGCGTGGCACCATGACGGTGGAAGTGCACTCGCGGATCCAGTCCAGCGACAGCCGCATGGTGCGTGATGCCGTGCGCATGGGCCTCGGTGTTGCGATCCTCTCGCGGATGCTGGTCGAGGATGAATTGCGCTCAGGTGCCCTGGTGCCGCTATTGGAGGAATTTCCGGTCGCCCCGTACTGGGTCAAGCTGCTGGTGCCGAGGGTACGAATGAACCGACCGGCAGTGCGCGCCCTCGTCGCCTTCCTCAAGGAACAGATCCGGACCGTCGACGCGACGCCTTAAGGGGTCGCGGAGGCGGGATAGGTCCCGCCTCCGTCACCCTGCGTCGCGCCTACTTGCCGCCGTGAGTGTGCTGGCCGCCCTTGCGGCCGGCCTCACCGGCCTTCTCCGGATCGTCCTTGAAAGAGCCGGAGCCGCCTTGCTGCTGGCCCGAGGATCCCGAGCCACCCTGCTGGCCGGTGGAGCGGTCGGCCTGCTCCTGTTGGCCGCCCGAACGGCCGCCCGATGAGTGCTGGCCCCCTTTCTGGCCTGCTTCACTCGCCTTCTGCGGGTCATTGGCGAAATTGCCCGAGCCCCCGCGTTCAGATTGGTTTGCCATAGCGATATCTCCGATGAATTGCCGGGTGTCCGACTGCTGCATTTTCCGCCCCGGAGTCGGCGGCACAGGACCGGCCACGCCCGCAAGCGCCGGTAAGATTCAGCCGTCAGCCGGCAAACCCAAAGCGAGCGGGTGCGGCACAGCGTCGCCGCTGTGTGCACTAGTGCACACAGCGGCGGGCCGCGGCAGGAGGCGAGGTTCGCGCTAGCCGGTGACCAGAGTCTTCAGCGTGCTGAGAATGCCGCCGGTTTCCGTGGCGGCCTTGTCCTGGGTCCGGCGCGCCGCGCGCCGGGCGCCCTTCGCCTTGGTCTTGGTGGCTTTGCGGGCTGATTTCGCGGCTGATTTCGCGCGGGTTTTGACTTTCGCCTTCACCCGCGATGCCGCGGACTTGCGTTTCGTTTTCGTCGCCATGTTGATCTCCCAACGGCTCAGACGAGCCGCAGGGCATTGTCCAGAATCTCGCGGCGCGAGTAAATGACCCTGCACCCTCATCGACCGCCTCAGTGCACGAAGTAGCGGCGGTTCAGCAATTCCTCCACCCGCGTATGGCGGACGTCCAGTTCATCCTGGGTCGACTGCAGGAATTTATGCAGCCCCGGGTCCGATTCGCGCTCGAGCATGACCGCCACCAGGTGCCGCTGCTCATTGAGGGCATCGGCGAACATCAGCAGCGCCTCGCGCTCGAAATCGACACCGCTTTTGCCCACGAGGGGCGCAAAGGCCTTGGCCTGATCCGCCCCGATGGCCTTGCGCGCGGCGGCCTCGATGTCGGACATCGGCGTCACATCGATCCGCACGGCCGGATACTGTTCGGAAAGCCGCTTCAGGGATCCGGCCAGATGCTGGTAGTAGTCGATCAGTTCGTGGGTCAGATGGCTCATCTGCCGGGGCTTGTCCTTGAACATGAGCAGCCATTTGAGCTTCGGGATCCCCTCGGCCTCCTGATACAGCAGGCTGTAGCCAATGGACAGCTGCGTGCGCGTGGCGTCGCCGTCGGCAGCGGCCCTGGCCGAAGGACCGGCCAGCACGGCCAGGATCACCAGCAGCGGCAGCGGCGCGCAGCGGAGCATGTTCCGGAGGTCAGTCATGCGTCTGTTCCTGTCAGGCGGGCGTCCCCTTGCCCATGAATATAGCCTGCGCCCCGCCGCGGCCGCTGCGCTCGATGATCACCACCCCATCTCCGGGGCTCACGTGCACCGTGGGATCGGGGCGCGGGATGGTCGTGCCGTCGCGGCGGTTGATGGCGACGATCAGGAACGCGCCGTCGGCCTGGTGCTCGATGGCCTCGACCGACAGGTTCGCGAAGCGGCTGTTGGCGGCGACCGTCACCACGATCAGGTTCAACCCCAGGTTGTGCAGGTTGTGGCCGAAGCCCTGCATCTGCTCGGCGCTGCGGATCATGTTGGCGCTG
>DATJTJ010000144.1:0-4683 GCA_035503515.1 Steroidobacteraceae bacterium | reverse complement strand
GTGACGGCCGAGAACCAGCAATTCTGCACCGTGGGGTACTTCCTCGAAGCCGACGTCTATACAGCCTATCAGCTCACGTCCAACTTCCAGCTGCACGCATCAGTGACGAATCTCTTCAACAAGCAGCCCCCCGTGGATGTGCAGACCTACGGTTCCGGAAGCATGTTCTACCCGTATGACGCGGCGCTCCACCAGGATGGCGCGGTGGGCCGGTACTTCCTGGTCGGGTTCGACTACGACTTCTGACCGGGTTCTCTTTTCCGCTCTTGCAGCGATGGGCCCCCTTCGGGGGCCCATTTTTTTTGGGTTGCAGGGGCGCAACGCAGGCATCCCCGATGACCCGGCCGCAGGATATTTTTTGCCCGAAGCCCTGATTTCTGGCCCCTTCAAGCGGTCGACCACGGGCTCAATCCGTTGTTTTTTCGCCAAAAATGTATCGCCCCGTGGCAGGCCGCTGCTAATATCCGACCCCACGCAGATTGCGGCTTGGGCTCGGGCCCGGCCGAAAAGTCCGCAAAACTTAGAAATGACCTGGCTCTGCCCCCCGCCGGGAGGCTGTGGTCAAACCTATATGCGGCCGTGGGAGCCGCCAGGAGAATTTGATGAGAACGAATCGTGAACTCGCCCTCGCCGTCAGACGCGCCCTGGCAACGGGCACCATCGCACTGTGTGGCGTGGGGAGCGTGGCGGCGTTTGCGCAGCAGGCAGCCACCACTCCGACGGCCCCTGCCGCCGTGACGAGCGCAAAGACGGCTACGGCGAAGACGGCCACCGCGAACAAGCCGATCCTGCTCGCGCAGGCCGCACAGCAGACGACCCCGCAACCGCCGACCGCTCCCGCTCCGGTGCTGCAGACGGTCGTGGTCACCGGCACCATGATCGCCAGGCCGGCCGCCGAGACCGCAGAAGCCGTCACGGTCGTCAGCACGGCAGCCCTCAAGGACCAGGGCATCGTGAACGTGGAGCAGGCGATAGACCAGATTTCCGCGAACGTGCCCTCTGCGATCAACATCGCGCAATCCGTCGGGGAATTCACCGGAGGCGGCACCTACGCCAACCTCCGCGATCTGGGTGACGGCCGCACCCTGGTGCTCCTGGATGGCCAGCGACTGGCCGACAACGCCGACAATGGCGACGCGGTCGATCTGAGCGGCATCCCGTTCTCGGCGATCGACAGCGTTCAGGTGCTGCGGGAAGGCGCCTCGTCGCTATATGGCTCGGACGCCATCGCGGGCGTGATCAACTTCATCACCAAGAAGAACTACCAGGGCGGCGAGGTCGAGGTCGACTACGACCGCCCGCAGGAAGCCGGCGGCGCCTCGGGCGACGCGGATTTCACCTTCGGACACGGCGACCTGGTGAGCGACGGCTATAACTTCATGATTACGGGAAGTTACAGCCTGCAAAAGGAGCTGCTGGCGACGCAGCGGTCGTTTTCCGCCACAGGTCTGGCCCCGAACCTGGGCCTGTTCAATACAAACGGTATCGGTACGTGGCCCGCGACCGTCGTAGACGGCAACGGCAACATCTGGAGTTCCGACTATCCGGCCTGCACGGGCAATACGTTCGTCACCAGGGCCGACGGCGACTGCCAATACGAGTATTCCGCCGCGACGGATATCATCCCGAAGCACGACGAAGCGTCCGGCATGGCGTCCTTCACCAAGGAACTGCCGGCCAACAATACGCTGGCCGTCCAGTATTTCTATACCCGCTCCACGGTGACCCAATGGGGCGGCCCGATGTTCTATCTGTTCACGATGACGCCTCAGGCCGATCCGACCTACTTCCCAACGGCCTCGGAGCTCAGCTGTGACCCGTACTACGGAAGCTGTTCCGCCCCGCCGGACCTGACCGACCCCATCACTGCGATCTGGACCGACCCCAACAACAACCGCTTCTCGGATGACATCAATACCGAGCAAAGGGCCCTGGTGACGTTCTCCGGCAACAATGCCGGCTGGGACTACAGCACGAGCCTCAACTACAGCCAGAACGGCAACACGCAGGGCGATACCGGCGGGTACCCCAATGAGGCGCTGTGGGCGCCCAACGGCGTCCTCACGAACCTGGTCAACCCGTTCGGGGCGCAGAGCGCGGCGGGACAGCAGTTCATCGACGACTCGTACGTAAACGGGGTATACGCAAACGGCAAGATGAAGCGCTGGAGCGTCGACGGCCACGCCAGCCACCCGCTGGGCGATGCGTTCCATGCGGGCACTCCGGCGACCGTGGCGATCGGCGCCAGCGTGGAAGGCGACAGCTTCAATTTCGCGACGACTCCCCTGGACAACATTCTGTACGCCGCGACCGCTTTCGCGCCCACCGCGATCCATGGCAGCCGGACGGCACAGGCGGTCTTCATCGAGCTGGACGTGCCGATGTCCAAGAGCCTCGATGCCGACATATCGGATCGCGAGGACCGGTACAGCGATTTCGGCACCACCAACAACGGCAAGGTCGCGTTGCGCTTTCAGCCGTCCCGTTACGTGACCTTCAGGGGGACCGCCTCCACCGGCTTCCGCGCGCCCACGCTCTATGATCTGTATCAGCCGGATAGCATCGGCGCGACCGGCGGCTCCGTCGGCGAGGTAAACCCGATCTGCCTGTCGGGCGACTACAACACGGAGTTCTCGAAGACGGTTTGCGAGAATCAGGGACTGGCATTGTACGGCGGAAACACCCATCTGACGCCGGAAACCTCGGAGAACTTCGATATCGGCGTCATCGTGGAGCCGCTCCGCAATCTGGGCATTACGCTGGACTATTACAGGATCCTCCTGAAGAACGCCATCGGAGGGATTCCGTCCAACGCCATCTACGGCAATCCGACCGAATTCGCTAGCGACTATGTGTTGAATTCGGCCGGGACGCTCAGTGATTCGCTTGAACTGTCCTCGCAGTGCATTCCTTACACGAGCGGGAACTGCGGGTACATTCTGCAGAATACGCAGAATACGGGCGGCATCACGACCGACGGCATCGATGTGAGCGTCAAGTACTCCAAGGACACCCCCGTCGGACTGTTCCATGTCGATCTGGAAGGGACCGCGATCACGCAGTACCGGCTGCAGGAGTACACCGGCGGACCCGTCCTGAACCTGGTGGGCTGGTACAATTCAGGAAACGAGCCGGCGATCCGCTGGCAGCACACGCTGAACATCGACTGGACGAGCCCGAACGCCATGTGGGGCGGCGGAGTGAGCAATCGCTTCTTCTCGTCCTATATCGATCAGAATCCCGTGCCGCTCGGCGGGACCGGCCAGAGAATCGTCGGCTGCGATTCGAACTGGGATGTGTACGCGTCCTACAAGCCGGTCCATCCTCTGACGGTGTTGTTCGGAATTCGCGATGTCCTCAACAAGAATCCTCCCTTCTCCAACCAGACGGGCAACTGGCCGACAGGCTACAACCCCATCTATTCGAGCCCGCTGCTCAGGACTTTCTACGTCAACCTGAAGTACACGTTCCTCTAAGGTTCCTGAACCAAAGTTGATTTCAAGCCCCGCCTCGCGCGGGGCTTTTTTTTGGGGAGCCCGCGGCGGCGATGGCCATTCCGGCGGCCATTGCCCCGGGCGCCGTGCCGCAGGCGGCGGCCCGCGGCGGCCGGTACGGCCGCAGTTCGTCTTTCCAGCCGCACCGCTCACCGCAAGTCGCCGCCGCGGCTGCCGCTCGATGGCAGCGGCGGTGCCCAGATCCATGGCATACTTGCGGGATATCGTCGCGCGGCCACCCCCGGCCCGCGAAAGAACAACGTCGACGGAGGAGCATTCCGTGAAGCGTCTTCTTCCCCTGTCCTGCGCCAGTGCGCTGCTGATCTCCCTGTGCGTTTCCGGGCCGTCACCGGCCGCGGAGCCGAATACGAACGCACGGTCCTACGCCACCGAGAGCAACCCGGAAACCCTCGTGCTGGATGCGCGGGATGCCGGCCGCGGATTGATGACGGCCACGATGCGGATCCCGGTGAGGCCGGGGAAGTTCACGTTCGTGTACCCCAAGTGGGTACCGGGCGAGCACGGACCCACGGGCCCGCTGGCGGACATCTCGCAGATCAAGGTCTCCGCGAACGGGCAACCGCTCGACTGGAGCCGCGACACCGTGGACATGTACGCGTTCCACGTCGACGTCCCGCGCGGGGTGGACGCGCTCGACGTGCGGTTCACCGTGCTGGTCAATTCGCCGGATACGATGTCGACGCCGAACATCCTGATCGTCAATTGGAATCGCGTGCTCTTCTACCAGAACGACACCAACTCCCACCAGGTGTATTTCAAGCCGAGCATCATCCTGCCGGACGGCTGGAGCTACGGCACGGCGCTGCCGGGCCCGCAGCAGACCGGCCAGCGGGTGGACTTCGCGGAGGTGCCGCTCAACATGCTGGTCGACTCGCCGCTCGATGCCGGCCGCTACTACAAGCACATCGAGCTGTGGCGCCAGGGGAGCGCGTACCAGATGCTGGATGTGTTCGCCGACGCGCCGCAGGACCTCGACTTCAAGGATTCGCTGATCGCGAAGTACAAGAACATGACGCCGGAGGCGCTGGCGCTCTACGGCTCGCGGCACTGGAACGACTACCATTCGCTGCTCACGCTGTCGGACGCGATCGGCTTCCAGGGCATCGAGCACCATCAGTCGAGCGACAACCGCGCGCCCGACGACTTCATGACGAATCCCAAGATGCAG
>DATJTJ010000143.1:0-3322 GCA_035503515.1 Steroidobacteraceae bacterium | reverse complement strand
CAGTCATGATGCGCCCGACCGGCCACCTGTCCCTGTCGTCCAAGCTGCGCCTCATGATCGTGTCGACGGCCGGCGCAGCGCTGGTCGTGGCCTCCGTGCTCTACGTCACCAGCGAGGTGATGAACCTGCGCCACGACCTCGCGCAGCACGTGCTCACACTGGCGGAGTCGGTCGCGGACAACGTCGGCGCCCTCCCCGGCACCGATGCCACCCTCGCCCGGACCATGCTGCAGTCGATCCAGGTCGACCCGGACGTCCGCTCAGTAGAGCTCTTCGACGCCCAGGGTCGCTCCGTCAGCAGCATCGCCTTCGGCGCTCCCGGAGCACCTATCGGCCAGCTCGAGCCGCGCGCGGCCGATGCAGCGGCGCAGGATGCCCCCCCGGTGCGGTTCGACGGATTCACATCGGTGCTGATCCAGGTGCCGGTCACCGCCGGCGGGGCCCGGGGCAGCCACATCCAGGTGATCGCCGAACTCGCCCAGCTCTACACCCAGCTCAAGCGCTATCTCGAACTCATGGCCCTGGCGCTGAGTGCCGCCTGGCTCGTGGCCATCTATCTCGCGAACCGCCTGCAGCGGGTGATCTGCGCGCCGATCAACGAGCTGCTGGAGGTGGCCCAGAACGTCCGCACCAGCAACCGGTTCACCCTGCGGGCGCAGAAGCTCAGCGACGATGAAATGGGCCGCCTGGTGGACGGCTTCAACGGCATGCTCGCCGAAATCGAGCGGCGCGATCTGAGCCTGCGCGTCTACCAGAATGACCTGGAAAAGATGGTCCAGGAGCGAACCGTGCGCCTCGACGGCGCCGTCACCGAAGCGCGCGAGGCCGTGGACCGGGCCGAGGCCGCCAACCGCGCCAAGAGCGAATTCCTGGCACGCATGAGTCATGAGATCCGCACTCCCATGAACGCCGTGCTGGGAATGGCCGAGCTGCTGCGGATCTCCAACGCCCTCGACGAGCGCCAGCGCCGCTATGCCGTGACCATCCACCAGTCCGGCACCGCGCTGCTGGGCATCATCAACGACATACTCGACTTCTCCAAGATGGAGGTCGGCAAGCTCGAGCTGGAAGTGGTTCCCTTCAACATCCGCGACGTCGTCGAAGATGTGATCGAGACGCTGGCCGAGCGCGCCCACAGCAAGGGCCTGGAGCTGATGTGCGACATTCCCGACCCCAAGGGCACGGCGGTCCTGGGCGATGCCAAGCGCCTGCGGCAGGTGCTCATCAACCTGGTCGGCAATGCCGTCAAATTCACCGAGCGCGGCGAGGTCCGGGTCGTCGTTCAGTTCAAGCCCCACGACCTGCTCAATCCCGGCATCAGCTTCGAGGTCATCGATACCGGCATCGGCATCCGCGCCGAGAACTGCTCCACCATCTTCGAGTCCTTCGTCCAGGAGGACTCCTCGACGACCCGCCAGTACGGGGGCACGGGACTCGGCCTGGCGATCTCCAAGCAGCTGGTCGAACTGATGGGCGGCACCATCGGTGTCAGCAGCGAGCCGGGCACGGGGTCACGCTTCCATTTCTCGGTCGCGCTCACGCCCGATCCGAACGGCTCGGCCGAACCCCAGGACACTTCGGTGCTGCGCGACATGCGGCTGCTGCTGGTGGACGACAACGCCAACAACCGCCGCATCCTGCGCCAGCAGCTGTGCGGCTGGGGTGCCCGCGTCACCGAGGCGGCTTCGGGGCGCCAGGCGCTCGGCATCCTCGACTCGGCCTTCGGCGGTCAGTTCGATGCCTTCATTCTCGATACCCGGATGCCGGATCATGACGGCAGCGAAGTGCTCGCCGCGGTGCGCCGGCGCAGCGAATTCGCGAACGTCCCGGCGCTGATGATCGGCCCGGTGCTGGCGAGCGACGCGCCGCAGGACACGCCGGACCGTCACGTCGCCTGGCTCAACAAGCCGGTGCGGCAGGCGCAGCTGCACGCCGCCCTGCGGTCGCTGGTGGCCCACGACCTGAACGCCACGCGCCGCCTCCAGGTCATCTCGACGGCCGCCCTGGCGCAGATCCGCCAGGGCAAGCGCAAGGCGCTCACGATCCCGCGCCTGCTGCTGGTCGAGGACAACCCGGTCAACCAGGAGGTCGCGCTCGCCATCCTGCAGGAACTCGGAATCAGGGCGGTGTGCGCCTGGGACGGCGAGGAGGCCCTGCAGCGCCTGGCCGCCGGCCGCTTCGACGTGGTGCTGATGGACTGCCATATGCCGAAACTGGACGGCTACGCCACCACGCGCCAGCTGCGGGAGATGGAAACCCTCTCGGGCGATGCGCGCACCGCGGTGATCGCGCTCACCGCGAATGCCCTGAGCGGCGACGCCGAACTGTGCTTCGCGGCCGGCATGGACGGGTACCTGAGCAAGCCGTTCTCGCTGGATGAACTCTACGTCACCCTCAAGCCCTATGATCACGGCGCCGCCGCGGATTCCGCAACCGTCGAACACGCAATGCCGGCCCTGGTCAAAGCCGCCCCGAAGGCCGTCCGCTGCGCACCGGCAGCCACGGGATCGCCGCTCGACGAGCAGACCCTGAAGCAGATCCGGGCACTGCGCAAACCCGGCGGTCCGGACCTGCTGAAGAAGATCGTGGACCTGTACCTGGCGAATTCGCGCACCCTGATCGGCGCCCTGCGCGAGGCGCTCGCCGGCAACGATGCGACCGGCGCCCAGAATGCGGCCCATTCCCTGAAATCCAGCAGCGCGAATGTGGGCGCGAAGCTGCTCGCCGACCTGTGCGCGAAGCTGGAGACGGGCGCGCAGGAAAAGGATCTCGGTTCCTGCCAGGCCCAATTCGAGCAGCTGCTCGCCGAGCACGAACGGGTGGTCCAGGCGCTCACGGCCCAGACGGCAGCCGCCTGAGGACCGGGCTCTACGACTAGCGGTAGCGGTACAGGCGCACCCTGTAGATCCGCCCCTGCGACAGATCGGCGCCCTGCAGCCGCAGCGCCTGTCCCTGCGAGCTTTCATCACCGTTGAGCCGGCGTCCGGTGGTCCACGCGCCATTCTCGAAGAACTGCTCATCGATGCTTTCGATGCCCACGAGCGGCGGACCTGCGGTCCCGGTCGAGAACGTGACCCGCGCATCCCCGCTGCCGGCCACCAGGAACTCGGAGGCCGAGTTGCGGATGAACAGCACACCGATGCGGTCACTGGCGGATCCCGCCGCGGGCACGACGGTCGCGGTGAAGTCGCCCAGCTCCACCCGCGCCGCGCGCTGTTCGGAACCTTCGATCAGCGCGGCATCGACGCGTCCCGTGCGCTGCCCCTCCAGCACCAGGGGCGCGAGCTGCGCCAGCACGCCGTAGGCAGCGCGCAGCGGTGCG
>DATJTJ010000142.1:0-26560 GCA_035503515.1 Steroidobacteraceae bacterium | reverse complement strand
GGCCCGGTATGCGGCCGCAAGAATCTTTATAACCTATTGTTTTATATGGCTTGAAAATCCATTCCATAGACCCATTGCCATTCTTGACGGTTATGTTGCACGTCTTTAATCTCGACCGCTCTCGACACAAGATCTTGTGTCGCTCTAATGGGGATAGGAGCGTCACGCATCCATGAATACCGTTGTGAAAATCGAACCGCGCGAGATCGACACCGTCCCATTCCAGGAAGCCTCCCTGGATATCTGGGACAAGAAGTATCGGCTCACCGCGAAGGACGGCACGCCCATCGACAAGTCGATGGACGACACCTACAAGCGCGTCGCGCGCGCCCTGGCCGATGTCGAGCTTCCGGAGCTGCGCGAGCAGTGGTACGAGCGTTTCCTGTGGGCGCTGCGCCGTGGCGCGATTCCCGCGGGCCGCGTCACGTCCAACGCCGGGGCGCTGGAACACAAACCGGCGACCTCCACGATCAACTGCACCGTGTCGGGCACCATCCGTGATTCCATGGATGACATCCTCGGCAAGGTGCACGAGGCGGGCCTGACGTTGAAGGCCGGCTGCGGCATCGGCTACGAGCACTCGACGCTGCGGCCGCGCGGCGCCTACGTGTCCGGCGCCGGCGCCTACACCTCCGGCCCGCTGTCGTTCATGGATATCTTCGACAAGATGTGCTTCACCGTCTCCTCCGCCGGCGGTCGCCGCGGCGCGCAGATGGGCACCTTCGATGTCGGCCATCCGGACGTGCTGGAGTTCGTGCGCGCCAAGCGCGAGAACGGCCGCCTGCGGCAGTTCAACCTGTCGCTGCTGATCACCGACGAGTTCATGCGCGCCGTGCGCGAGGAGCGCGACTGGAAGCTCGCCTTCCCGATCGGCCGCAAGGAATACGAGACCGAAAACCCGAACCTCGGCGACAGCGCCGCCTTCGTCTGGCGCGAGTGGCCCATCCACGAGGGCTACGTGGTGAATGAGGAGGGCCTGGTCGCCTGCCGGATCTACAAGACCATTCCGGCGCGGCGGCTGTGGGATGTCATCATGACGTCCACGTACGACTTCGCCGAGCCGGGCTTCATCCTCATCGACCGCGTCAATGAGATGAACAACAACTGGTGGTGCGAGGACATCCGGGCGACGAACCCCTGTGGTGAGCAAGCGCTTCCGCCCTACGGCTCCTGCCTCCTGGGTTCGGTGAATCTCACGCGTTTCGTGCGTCATCCGTTCACGGACTACGCCGAGTTCGACTGGGACGAGTACCGGGAAGTGGTGCGCGTGTTCACGCGCATGCTGGACAACGTGGTCGAGATCAATGGTCTGCCGCTGGAGAAGCAGCGCGGCGAGATCACGCGCAAGCGCCGCCATGGCATGGGCTTCCTGGGCCTGGGCAGCACTCTCACGTGCCTTGGGATGAGATATGGTTCGAAGGAGTCGGTGAAGTTCACTGAAGACGTCACGCGCGAGATGGCGGTGACGGGGTGGGAGGCCGCGCTGGAGCTGGCCCGCGAGAAAGGGCCGGCACCGATCATGAACGAGGAGTTCACGGTCACAAAGGAAATGCTGCGCAAGCGTCCCGAGATGGTTAGCGACGGCTGGCACCTGGGCGATCGCATCGCGGGCCGTGTGCTGCATGCCCGGTACAGCCGCTACATGCAGCGCGTCGCGCAGGTGGCGCCGCAGCTGGTCCATGAGCTGGCCGAAGTCGGTGCCCGCTTCACGCATCACACCTCGATAGCGCCGACCGGTACGATTTCGCTGTCGCTCGCCAACAATGCATCCAACGGCATCGAGCCGTCGTTCGCTCATCATTACTTCCGGAACGTCATCCGCGAGGGCAAGAAGTCCAAGGAAAAGGTCGACGTCTTCTCCTTTGAACTGCTGGCGTACCGCGAGCTGATCAATTCGAAGGCGCGGCCGGACGCAACCAACGATGCGGAGAAGCTGCCGGATTATTTCATTGCCGCGGACGACGTAACTCCCGAACAGCACGTGGATATCCAGGCGGCCTCCCAGAAATGGGTCGATTCCTCGATTTCCAAAACGGCAAACGTTCCGACCAATTTCCCTTACGACAGGTTCAAGGGGATCTACCAGTACGCATACGAGCAGGGCCTGAAGGGCTGCACCACGTTCCGCTTCAACCCGGAAGCGTTCCAGGGCGTGCTGGTGAAGGAACAGGATCTGAAGAATACGGTATACAAGTTCACGCTCGAGGACGGCACGGTCGTCGAGGCCCGCGGCGACGAGGAGATCGAGTACGACGGCGAGATGCACACTGCCGCGAACCTGTTCGACAGCCTGAAGGAGGGATACTTCGGCCGCTACTAGCCGCCGGAGCCTCCAAGGAACCGACATGACCATCAAGATCGCCAAGAAAATCGTCAAGTACAACGTCGAGAAGCCTCAGGACAGGGCCGAGAAGGAGGCTGCCGAAAAGGCCGCCGCCGAGAAGGCCGCGGCGGCCCGCGCCGACGGTGACGAACCGGAGATGTTCAAGGACCGCACTGGGCGGATGGCCAAGGTCATCCGCATGCACGAGAGCGTGGAGCGGCCCGAAGTCCTGATCGGCTCGACCTTCAAGATCAAGACGCCGGTGTCCGATCACGCCATGTACGTGACCATCAACGACATCGTGCTCAACGAAGGTACCGAGTACGAGCAGCGCCGGCCGTTCGAGATCTTCATCAATTCGAAGAACCTCGATCACTTCCAGTGGATCGTCGCCCTGACGCGCATCATTTCGGCCGTGTTCCGCAAGGGCGGTGACGTCACCTTCCTGGTGGATGAGCTGAAGGCCGTGTTCGACCCCCGCGGCGGCTACTGGCAGCCGGGCGGCAAGTTCATGCCCTCGATCATTGCCGAACTCGGCTATGTGATCGAGCGGCACCTGCAGAATATCGGCCTGCTGCGCAAGGTAGGCCTCGATGAACACCAGCAAAAACTGGTGGACGACAAACGCGCCGAGTTCCTGGCGCGCACCAAGCAGACCGACGCCTTTGCCAAGTCGGTGTTTCCGGAAGGTGCGCAGCTGTGCAGCAAATGCAGCACTGCGGCCGTCATCATGATGGACGGCTGCATGACCTGTCTGAATTGCGGGGATTCCAAGTGCGGATAGACCGCCGGATTCGGCGGGAGGGTCGGGGAAAAGAGTTTGCGGTGAGGAGCGGCGCAAGTAGCAGTCGAAGCTGACAGACCTCTCGTCTGAGAGAGCAAAAGCGCCCAATCTTAAGGCAGCCCTTCGGGGCTGCCTTTTTTTGGTGCGTCAGGCATGGCGCGCAGCGCCGTGAGTGGCGCTATCCGAACCCACATGGTGGTGGGGCAAAGTCTTGGTTCGACGAAAAGGAAGCGGATCAGGCAGCGCGGGGCGGGTAAGCCGGCCAAGAGATGTGATGCCCGGTACCTGCACGGAGCGCCGCGCCGTAAATCCGACGGACACATGAAGGTCGCGCGACTTACCCTGGGAGAGCTGCTTGCCTGCCGTTGAGGCTACCTACACCGCAGGGCGCCGGAACGGAGCGGCAAAGGGCCGAACCTGGAAGGAGCGGACAGGCAGGCGTGATCTCTGATCGGGCCGTGGGGCAGGGTACGGCCGCGGACTCATCCAAGTTATGGAATGGACCCGGCCCTCAAGTACACTCCGTCAGCGGTGGCCCTGAGCCTTAGTCGGAGCCTGAACCACGCCACGACCTCAGCCTTGGCCGTTCCATTCGGCCATGAGATCGCATAGACATGAAATCCACGATGGGACCCCCCTGATGCCCTTAGCCCATGATCAACTCAATGCGCTCGCGGACTACCTCCGCGACATCCGTGAGCAGATGCTGCAGCGCTGGCACGACTCTGAAAGCCGCGACGCACAGCTTACGACGGCGTCGGTCGTCTCCCGCACGCAGTTCAACGACCATGTTCCGCAGATCCTCGACTCCTACGAGCGTCGATTACGCGCCGCTGATGCAGCCGAGAGGCATCAGGCACGGGTGCAGCAAAGGGTCAATTCGGCCGAACACGGGTTGCATCGATGGCAACAGGGGTTTGCGCTCCGGGAAACCATGCGCGAATGGGGGCATTTGCATCTGAGTGTGCTGCAGGAGCTGGAGCGTTATTCGATCGAGCACACGGGGCTCGAAGGGTCGGTCATGCCCACCGCCCGCGCCACCCTGGCACGACTTTGTGCCGAGGGAGTCTGCGAAAGTGCCACCCGCTATGCAGAGCTGCAGCAGGCGGAAGCCGCGAGTCGCATGCGCGATCTCGAGTCTGCCTTGCAGGACATACAGCAGCTCGAGCGCCAGCGCGCGGAAGTGTGGCGCGAGGCGGCCCATGATCTCAGGGGCGCCGTCGGCGTGATCACCAACGCCTCTGCCATCATCACAGGGCAACACTCCATTCCCGAAGTCTCGCGCGCGCAATTCGGGCAACTCCTGCAGCGCAACGTTGCGGCATTGCGCGACATGCTCGGAGATCTGCTGGATCTGTCACGGCTGGAGGCTGGCCAGGAAAGGCGCAATGTCGCCCCATTCGACGCCGCGGAACTGCTGAGGGAACTGTGCGATTCCTTGCGCGGCCTCGCCGCCGGCCGCAATCTCTTCCTCAATATGCAGGGCCCGAACTCGCTGCCCGTGGAGGGAGATGCGATCAAGGTGCGCCGCCTGGTGCAGAACCTCATGCTCAATGCCTTGAAGGCGACGGAAAAGGGTGGCGTGAGAGTATTGTGGAGCGTCGATGAGCGTGAAAATGCAGCCCCACATTGGACCATTTGTGTCCAGGATACCGGCCCGGGCTTTGACCTGGCACGCATTGCGCCGCTAGAACGGGTTCTGAAGCAGGCCACGGTGGCCGCTCAGAAGCTCGATGACAAAGCCGCCGCAGAGGTGGGGGATTCCGATGTGGGAGCTGATCCTCCGCCGACTCTTCCATCCGAGGCACCCAGGGCTTTTGCGCCGCCTGTTGCCGGCGAAGGTATCGGACTTTCGATCGTGAAAAGGTTGTGCGAACTGCTTGATGCAAGCCTCGAACTGCAAACGGATCCGGGAACCGGCACCACATTCAGAGTGACTCTTCCCAGTCGTTATCCTCACTGACGGGTCACCGGCCATTGGCAATCTGATCTGCGTGCAACAAGGTCCACGCGGCGCAGGCATTTTGACCTGACTCGGTCCCATCGGACGCTACTTCTCAGAGCGGCTGGCGACATCGCTTCTCGGCGTCAGCACCCCACATGCTACGGGAAACTTGACGTAGTAGATCGTGACCTCCTCTGCTTCAATCCGAGCCAGCAGCCAATCACACTCCTCCTCGGTTGCGAGCACCACGGCCGCCATTCCCAGATCCTGTCGTCCAAAGAAGCGCGCAAGCAACGAAAGGTCGACATGCGCCGGCAACGCCCCGCCATGCAGCAGTTGAACTCCGCGCAGACCGAGTTCATGCGTCAGTCGTAGCAGCCAGTCACCCAGCGGGCAGTCATGGTGCCTGCTCTCTTCGCTGAAAAACAGGGTTAGCTGAAACCCGTCCATATGCACGCGTCCGCAGGATGTAACAGAACGTTTCATGCGTGGTCATGAAGTGCCTGCAGATACGCTACAAAGCGTAGCGTAATGCGGCTTGCGATGGTACCTTCGGTCGCGATGAGTAGTTCCGTATTGCTGACCTGGCTGAGGCCGTGGGAAATTTCGTGGATCGCGATGGCGACCTGCTGCACGGCACTATTGCTGTTCTTCATCGGCGGGCGCGCCATTCCATTGCGCAGCCGTCCTTCCATCTGGCGGCAGCTTTCATTCTATTGCGGATTGGTCCTGGTCTATGCGGCGCTTCAGACGCGACTGGATTTCGCCGCGCAGCACATGTTCTGGGTGCATCGATTGCAGCACCTGATCCTTCACCACCTCGGTCCATTCCTGATCTGTCTCGCAGCGCCATGGCCGACGATGGCGAATGGCCTGCCGTGGCGCTGCCGCCCGGTGCTGAAGCAGGCGCGCGAATGGCCGCCAATTCGCACTGCCTACCGACTGTTGCAGCAGCCGATCGTCGCGCCGGTGATTTTCGTGGGACTGATTTACTTCTGGCTTTGGCCGCCGATCCACTTCCGCGCCATGTTGAACGCCCGCGAATACCTAGGCATGAACTGGAGCATGCTGATCGACGGAATGCTGTTCTGGTGGCTGATTCTGGATCCGCGCTCAGTCGAAGAGGGTGCGCGCTGCCGATTCGGATTCCGTATAGCGATCGTACTGTTGGCAGCGCCGCCTCAGATTCTGATCGGGGCGTATCTCTTCCTGCATCTGCATGTCATATACGATGTCTACGCGATTTGCGGTCGACTTTGGGCCGTCGATCCGATAGTGGACCAGCAGATAGGAGGTCTCATAACGTGGATCCCCACCAGCATGATGAGCATCGTGGCGACCCTAATCGTGTGGCGCCGATGGATGTACGAGGACGATCGGACACGGAAGCGTGCCGCGGACCCTGGCGGTGCGGTGATCGCCGCGCCCACGGCGTGATTGGCAGCGCAGTCGCGAAAGTCGGTGGCGTCTTTGCCGCCGCGGTCGCCGTATGTGCGCTGGTCGCCCTTGAGGCCTGCACCGGCCACGGGTCCGCCCCATCGCAGTTCTTCGCCTCCGATATCTCCGGGGTGATGCCCGACCTGAGGTTCGTTCTGGAAGGCCGCGGCGGTCGACCGATGCGGGCCGGGGATCTGCACGGCAAGATCGTCATGATGTATTTCGGATATACGCATTGCCCGGACTCATGCCCGATGGAAATGACGCACATCGCGCAGGCCATTCGAAGTCTCGGTTCCGACGCGCGACGGGTCCGCGTGTTGTTCATTTCGGTGGATCCGCGGCGGGACTCCCCCGAATGGCTGGCTACCTATCTGGCGCCGATGGGGCAACAGTTCATCGGTCTGACAGGCGGCGATTCCCAGCTCGCCGATGTCATTCGGCGCTATCGAGTGGTATCGGGCCGCGGTCCCGCTGACGCGAATGGCAATTACGTCGTCTACCACAGCACCGGAGTGTTCGTGTTCGACCGGAAGGGACGAGCGCGCTTGCTGGTGCAGCCCTCGGAGACCGTTCCGCAATTGACCCGCGACATGCGGCGGCTTCTGGGATGACAGTGCCACTAACTCAGTGGGTACGACGGCAGTGTGAGCGTCGGAGCCAGCGTCCGCCTGAGAAGAGGCCCGGCTAGGAGAGGGTTGGACAGTAGGCGCACGATGAGGTCCCGCACCTGCAATCCAGCGGCAGTGCGGGGCGTAAAGTATCCTTTCATGAAATGCGCAGATCTCTGCGTGGCTCGCACTGACGGGCGCAGCGTTTCTTCGTAGCGGGCAAAGGCCCGCTGGTGGTCTCCCTCGGCGACGGATATCTCACCGGCCAGGATATAGGCCTGCGTCATGGCCAGCGCGCACCCGGCTCCCGCAAGGAACGAAGGACACGAGGCCGCGTCACCCACCAGCGCGATGCGGCCGTTCGACCAGGAGGGCAACCGGATCTGGCTGACACGGTCGAAGTACAGATCGTCGACTTCCTCCATGGCTTCCAGCATGGTGGGAACCTCCCACTTCATGTCGCCAAATGCGAAGCGGAGTGCCTCCCGTTGTTGCTCGCGACGCGGAGGTCTTCCCAGGAGCCGCGCCCCGCACACCATCAGTATCAGCGTTTCGCTTTGCCCAACCGAAATGCGCGCGACGTATTGACCGGGCCTGGTGTGAGAGGCCAGGACTGCCTTTTCCCCGTGAGGGTAATTGGCAATCCGAAAGGCCGCGACATAGCAGCCCAGCGGCCGTTCGGCTTGTTTCTGGGGTGCGAACGCCAGAGCGCGCACCTGGGAGTGCAATCCATCGGCACCGATGAGGAGATCAAACCGCTCCAACTGGCCGTTCGCCAGGCGAATCGTTACGCCACCGCGATCCTGTTCGATATTCCAGATGGAGGAGCCGAAATGGATCGGAATGCCATCGCACGCTGCCAGTATCGTCGAGGCAATGTCGTTCCGGGAAACGCTGAGCAGCCGACCTCCAAAATTAGCGCGAATCGGTCCTACGTCGAGGACCGCCCGATCGTTGCCGTTGGCATCGACCAGGCGCATGCAGTCGATTGCGTGTGCGCGAGCTGCGAACTGGTCGATCAGCCCCATGCGTTCTGCCACATCGTAGCCCGACCCCCAGAAATCGATGACGAAGCCGCCGGCGCGCGGACAGGCGGCCTTTTCGAACAGCATGGGGGCATGGCCGAGTTGTCGTAGCCAATACGCCAGGGTCGGTCCGGCTATACCCGCGCCGTTTATGGCAACTCGCAGGGCTTTCGGCACCGTTGGACCTCTGAGCCGATAGGCAGCCAGTATTCGTCGACGCGAACCTAAATGAGGCCTTCCCGCACGGCGTACTGCGTGATTTCCGCGTTGTTGCGGCAACGGGTCTTCTCCAGGATTCGCGATCGGTAGGTGCTTACGGATTTGGGACTGATACTCAGGTCCCGGCTGATGCCGACCAGCGGGGTACCGATGGCCAGCTTCCTGAAGATCTGCAGCTCGCGCTGCGACAGGATTTCGTGGCTGCGTCGATCCTGACGCGGCGCATCAAGAAGCTCGCCCACCAGGGTCGGACTGATGTAATGACGCCCTTCCAACGCCTGTTGCGCCGCAGTCTCGAGTTCGCCCTGCTGGCAATCCTTGAGCATGAATCCCTGGGCTCCGGCCTTGAACGCGGCCGCGGCGTATCGCCGGTCCGAGAATGAACTCAGGTATATCAGGGCGGTCTTGGAATGAGACTTGCGCAGGTGACGGACGACGTCCAGTCCACCGCGTTCGGGCAACGACACATCCAGGACGCAAAGGTCCCAGACGCCCAGGCGCAGCAGTTCAAGGAAGCGAGCGACGGTGGAGGCTTCCTCCACCGCTTCGAGCCCGAAGGCGTGGTCGAGCAGCTCTCGAATCCCGGCCCGGAGCAGAACGTTGCCGTCGCCGATGAGTAAGCGGATCAAGAAGCAGTCCCCCATGAGCCTACCGGTGCATAACGCTACAGCGCGTAGCGTAAAGAACGCAAGCCCCAACGAAGCCATTTCGCCGCGGACGCGGCCCGCCGGAACCGGAAAGTGAGCGGAGGGAGTTTGGCATTGATAGGATTCGGGTTTTGGTCGGGGGGGCACACGGTGAGCGGCCCACGGAAAGCGGCATCGATCCGGCCTGCGGCCGGGGCACGCGTCGCGGCCCCGGAGCATGGCCTGGGGCGGCCCCGGGATGAGCGGATCGACGACGAAGTGGTCGCGGCGGTCCTCAGCGTGCTGCGGCGTTCCGGATATGGCGCCGTCACGATCGATGGCATCGCGCGGCAGGTCGGTCGCGCGCGTACCAGCATTTACCGACGGTGGCCGAGCAAGCGGCACCTCGTGGCGTATGCCGTAGTGAGCGAAATGGGTGATAACCCGGCGGCGAACACCGGGCATCTGCGGCAGGATCTTGAAGCTGCAGTGGAGACCTTGCTCAAGGCTTTCGCAGGTCCGCTGGGTAAGGCCCTGGCGGGCCTCGTCGCTGACATGGCGCAGGATCCGCAACTGGCGGAGATGATCCGACGCCAGGTGCTAACCGCTCGCCGCAACTCCATGCGGGAAGCCTTCGCGAGGGCCCGGAGCCGGGGCGAGATCCGCGACGATCTGAATCTCGAACTCGTGATCGATATGATGACCGGTCCGTTCTATTACCGCATTCTCTTTCGCCATGCCCCGATCACCAAGCGTATGACACAAGAGGTCGTCGACTATGTGGTGCGGGTCGTTCACGCCTGACGCTGTCGGGTTAACCTGACGAATCCCGGGCGCTATCCCTGACATATCGCCATGGCCAATTTCCGGTACTTTTGGCGCCGAGCTTTGAGAGACCCGGTCCCGTCCCCTCAGCACAGACGTGGAATGGGAAGAGGGGGTGCAGCGACGCCAACCGTTGCACCCCCTCGTAGACTTCACGAAGCCGCGGTCCCCAGCCGGCGAGCAGCATCTGCGCTGCCCCCGCAAGAGCATGATCTGGGACTGACCGGTGACGTGCAGAGCGGTCCCTGGGCCATACCACGCGCCGCGTTGCTGCAAGTTCAGCGCCCGTCAATCGATCCTGAGCCCACCTCACTGATGCTCGAGTTGTCTCATCACGGTTCCTCCCCCTGTGCCGTCATCCTCGCCGTCAATCCGCCCCCGACATTCGAACGGGCAATGGTCCGCACGCCCAGCGTCTCACCCCTGGACACGGTTCTGCGCAGTGGCGACTGCGGTTGCGGATTCATCGACTGGACGCCGCAATCGCTTGTCGATGAGATGCACGCAAAGGCAGTCCGCTCTCGACCGGAAGTTCGGGCGCTGCCATGACCAAGCCAATGTCGGGCACGGTGCCGGATGATGTTCGGCGGCTGCTTTTCGATTGCATCGAGTCGTATGAGGAGCTGGAATTGCTCCTGATACTGGAAAAGTCGCGAGGCACCGCCATGGGCACCGAAGAGCTGGGGGCACTGGCCAGAGTCCATGAGTCACTTATCGAAGATGCCCTACACGCTCTTGCCAGAAGAGGGCTTATCGCAGTCCAGGATCCACCTCAAGCGCCGGGCGCACTCCCGGAGAAATCCACTACAGGCAAGGCCCGTCGATTTCTCTACGAACCGGCGTCCGCGGGGGTCGATGGCGCGGTACGCTTGCTCGCACGATGGTATGCCGAGGAGCCACAACTGATCATCAGGCTCATGAGCGAACACTCCATTCAGCGCGTGCGGGCAGGTGCGGCAATTGCGTTCGCCGATGCGTTCCTGCTGAAAAAGGACCGCAGCGATGGCTGAGGCTGTGTACATTCTGTGCGCGCTGACGAGTGTTCTGTGCGCAATTCTGCTGATTCGCCGTTGGCAGGTGACGAGATTGCGCCTGCTGTTCTGGGCCAGCCTGTGTTTCGTGGGCCTGGCGCTGGACAACGTGGCGGTGGTCGCCGACTTCGTGCTCACGCCTGCCAGCGTTGATCTGTTCTGGTGGCGGATCCCCCCTGCGGTGGCCGGCATGGCGGTGCTGATCTATGGGTTGGTCCGCGAATCAAAGTGAGGTGATCGCGGCATGAGAGACCTCTTGCTCGGCGTCCTGGTGACCACCTGCGTCATAGCAGCCCTGTTCTTCTTCCAATTCTGGCGTTCCAGCCGTGACCGCCTGTTTGCATTCTTTTCGATTGCGTTTTCGGCCATGGCGGTCGACTGGTTCGTCCATGTGTTGGCGCCGCCCTCGGATCTTGCGCGAGCGGAAGGCTACCTCATTCGTCTCTTTGCATTTGCCGTGATAATTGTCGGGATAGTCGACAAGAACAGGCGAGCCGGCCGAGAACGACGGTAGAGGGGACGGTACCGTTGGCGTCGTGCAGGCCGGAAGGCGCCGCGACATGGTTGTTCCGGATTTCGGGCTTCCGGCGCCACAAATCAGCCCGCCTCGATTCATCGGCGCACCGGGCCAATCCAAGGACGCAGACCCTCGAATTTCGCCCTGAGTTGCGCTGGCTCCGCGGTTCCGCTTGGCGTTACATAATCAGCACTTCTACTAAGCATTTGATTCCCTGAAGCTTTTCATCGTTGCAGTTCTTTTCTTTTTGTCTATAATTTCAGTATGTACTGAAATATCGGAACTGTCGTGAAACTGACACCGGTCATGCAGCGCTACATCGTCCATTGGGGAGAAATGGGAACCCGGTGGGGTCTGAACCGTTCGGTCGCGCAGATGCACGCCCTGCTGTACCTCTCGCCCCAGCCGCTGCATGCGGATGAGATCGCCGAGACGCTGGGCGTGGCCCGCTCCAACGTGAGCGTCGGTCTTCGGGAACTGGTCACCTGGAATCTCGTGCAGGTCACCCAGACGCTGGGCGACCGCCGCGACTTCTTCGTCGCGCAGCGGGACCCCTGGGAAGTGGTGCGCGTGGTCGCCGAAGGCCGCAAGCGCCGCGAGCTCGATCCGACGGTGGCGTTCCTGAAGCAGTGCGCCGTCGATCTGAAATCCGACGGCGAGACACCGGCCTATGTGAAGGAGCAGATCACGGGCCAGCTCGAATTCATGGAGACCGTGATGGGCTGGTACGAGTCGATCATGAACCTGCCCCGAAAGACGCTCCTGAAGATGATGCGCATGGGACAGCGCATCGCCAAGATCATCGGCGACTGAGGAACACACATGAGCGCCACGGATGCCGCCCGACGCCCGAGCTTCACGAAGGTTCAGTACGCGGCCCATCCCGGCGCTTGCCGTGCGCGACACGGCGTGGGCCGGCCGGGCCTGCGGGACGTGCTTGGCGAGTCGGCGTGGCGCCGTCTGCCCGAGCCGGTCCGGGCCAGATTCGGCGACGCCCATCTGACCGTCGACTATGCGGGCACGTTCGAGATCGTCAGGGCGAACCCGCTCGGCCGGCTCATTGCACGGGCATGCCGGCTGATCGGGACACCGGTCGCGCCGCATACCGGCGCGAACGTTCCGGCAATGGTCCACGTCGCCCCCTCGGGGGCGGGTGTGGAGTGGCGCCGCGAGTACCGCTGGTCGGATCGGCCGCCCTCCATCGTGCGATCGACGAAGGTGGTCGGGCCGGACTGCGCGCTGGTCGAGGAACTCCCGGCGCATCTGTACATGCCGCTCGATGTGTATGAACAGGAACACGCCCTGCATTTCGTCAGCCGTTCCTACTACTTCGCCATCCGGTTGCCCTTGATCGGGCAGCTGAAACTTGCGCTGCCCACGTGGCTGTCGCCGGGCATCACCCACGTCGTCCACACCGATCAGGGCCACGGCTGGTTCCGCTTCACGATGATCGTCACCCACCCCGCATTCGGCGAGCTGTTCTACCAGACCGGGCTCTTCCGTGCCTCAGGAGGCTCAAGATGCTTACCGCGTTCATTCTGATCACGATCCAGGCCATCCTCGGCGGTATCGACAACCTCTGGCACCACGAGATCACCGAGCGTCTGCCCAGCCGGCGCAGCGCTGCCGGCGAGCTGTCGCTGCACTCGATCCGCGAAGCCCTGTACGCGTTCGTTTTCATCGCCCTGGCCTGGTTCCAGTGGCGGGGCGCGTGGGCTGTGCTCTTCGCGGGAGTCCTCATCCTGGAGGTGCTGGTCACCCTTGCGGACTTCATCGTGGAGGACCGGACGCGCCGCCTGCCGCCGTTCGAGCGCGTCCTGCACACCGTGCTTGCGCTCAACTATGGCGCGGTGCTCGCCTTGCTGGTACCGGTGCTCGGCGACTGGGCGCATCAGCCCACCAGGATCCTTCCGACCGCGCACGCCTTCTCAGGGGTTTTCACGGTGTTCGGGATCGGCCTGCTGCTCTGGTCGGTACGCAACGCGCTCGCCGTCCTGAAGCTGCGGCGACCGGCGGAGTGGGTGCGCAATCCCTTCCCGGCCGGGACCTCGGCGGCTGCCCGGACCGTGCTGGTCAGCGGCGCGACCGGGTTCATTGGCGGGCATCTGGTGCGGCGGCTGGTGAGCCGCGGCGACAAGGTCATCGTCTGGACGAGAAATCCAGACGTGGCCCTGGAGCGATTCGGTCCGCAGGTGCGGATCGTCAGCGATCTTGCGACCCTCGAGGATGCGACGCGCATCGATGTGATCGTGAACCTGGCCGGCGCGCCGATCCTGGGGTTTCCATGGACCCCGGCGCGCCGCCGCCTGCTCATCGACAGCCGCATCGATGCGACCCGCGCACTGACGTCGCTCATGGGTCGGCTGACGGCACCGGTACGCTGTTTCGTCAGCGCCAGCGCGATCGGCTTCTACGGCATCGGTGGCGATCAGCCGATCGCGGAGTCCGGCCGGCCGGGTCCGATCTTCCAGTCACGACTGTGCCAGGAATGGGAGGCGGCGGCGCGGGCCGCGGCGCGACTGGGGGTGCGGCTGGTCCGGATGCGCATCGGGCTGGTGATCGGTCGCGACGGCGGAGCCCTGCCCGGTCTTCTCGGACCCATGCGTCTGGGTCTGGGTGCCGTGCTGGGTAGCGGAACCCAGTGGATGTCCTGGATCCACATCGAGGATCTCGTGCGACTGTTCGAGTTTGCCATCGACACGCCCCGCGTCAACGGCGCGCTCAACGCGGTGGCGCCGGGTGCCGTCGAGCATCGCCGCTTCCAGCAGGCCTTCGCCCGTCAGTTGCGGCGCCCGATGCTGCTGCGGGTGCCGGGCGCCATCCTGCGGGTCGCGCTGGGCGAGATGTCACAGCTGCTCGTCGACGGCCAGCGGGTCGTTCCCGAGCGGGCCCTGGCACTGGGCTTCAGGTTCAGGTTCCCCGGCATTCGCGAAGCCGCGCAGGACCTGGTCGGCGCGGGCCGCGCGGATACGACCCCCGCCGCGGTCTATTTCAATGGCGATTGCCCGGTCTGCCGCGCCGAGATGACGCACTACGCGCAACTGTGCGCCAACGGGTCGACCCATCTTAGGTTCGTCGATTCGATGCGCCAGGAAAATGACTTCCTGGCCTGCGGGCTCAGGCGTGAGCATCTCGAACGGCGGGTTTACCTGCGGGATGCCGAGGGCCGCATCCTCAGCGGCCTGCCGGCCCTGATCCACCTCTGGTCCCGCATGCCCGCCTACCGCTGGCTCGCCGGCATTCTCGGCATCCCGGTGGTCAGGCACGTAGCGGGTCTCGCGTACGATCATGCCGTAGCACCAAGCCTTGCATATTGGGCGAGCCGTCGTCGTGCAGGGCGGGAGACTCCCCTGCGACACGGCTGGTTCTGACGGGGCCCGCCGCATTGGCACCGTGCATGCACATGCTTTCGCAGGCACACAGCAGGGCGCCGACGATGAATAGAAGGGGACGATAGCTCATGGCATCGGCTCCGGGTGTCGTTCCGCCTGCACCCGTTATACCGCCCAATAGCTGACATCCCGTGTCATATATTGGAGTATCGTCTGCCGCATGCTCGCGAGCCGGCTGTTGACCATCCTGATGTTGCTGCAGACCCGCGGCCGCATCGCGGCGCGCGAGCTGGCAGCAAGGCTGGAGATCTCGGTGCGCACGGTCTATCGCGACATCGATGCGCTGTCCGCAGCGGGCGTTCCGGTCATCGCCGATCGGGGCCGCACGGGCGGCTTCACCCTGCTGGACGGTTACCGCACCGACCTCACCGGCATGAGCGCGGAAGAGGCCGAGCTGGTGATGCTGGCGGGATTTCCGGCGCTGAGCGCACAGCTGGGACTGTCCCAGACGACGACCCAGGCCAGGCTCAAACTACTGGCGGCGGTGCCCGCGGGGGCCGCGGCCGAACGCATGGTCTCGCGCGTGCACCTGGATCCCGCAGGCTGGTTCCACGTGGCAGAAGCGGCGCCCCTGCTGCCCGTCGTGATCCGCGCCCTGCGCGAGGAACGATTCCTCTGCATCTGCTACCGGCAGTCCGATGAATCGCGGCAGCGCAAGATCGGACCCTTGGGCGTGGTCATGAAGGCGGGGATCTGGTACCTCGTGGGCCAGCGTGGCTCCGCCTACCGCAGCTACCGGATCTCGCGCATCGTCAGCGCCGAGCTGGCGGATGAACGTTACCCGCGGCCGCAGTCCTTCGATCTGGCGGCGTACTGGGCGGAGTCTTCCCGCGCCTTCGAACAGGCGACCTTGCAGACCCGTTGTACGCTGCGCCTCTCCCCGCGCGGGCGGCGATTGCTTGAAATGCTGGGGCCGCATGCCGAGCAGAGTTTCGCTGCTTCCGCTCAGCCTGCGGATCGGACCGGCTGGGTGCTGGGCACCATTCTGCTCGAGTCCGTGGATTTCGGCATTCGCGAAGTCCTGCGCCTGGGGGAGGATGCGGAAATCATCGCCCCTGCCGCGCTGCGCAGGGCCATGGCCGAAAGGCTTCGCAACATTCAGCAGCGCTACCGACGGCCCAGGAGGCTATCCCGGTAACCGGGCTACCGGCCGGCGCCCGCCTCGATATCCCTCAATAGCGACTCGATCGTTTTCGGATCGACCGGTTTCGTCAGATGATGGGCGAATCCTGCGGCGACCGACTGTTGCCTCAGTTCCGCCTCGCCCCAGCCGGTGACCGCCACCAGCACCGCGGCACGGCCCCACTGCGTTTCACGGACCCGCCGGGCAAAGGCATGGCCGTCGATGTCCGGCAGTCCGATGTCGGTGAGGATCACCTCCGGTCGGAACTGCTCCGCGATTTCAAGGGCGGAAACGCCCGTGTAGGCGCATTGCACCTTGTGGCCCGAGAGATCCATCAGCATCGCGCAGGTGTCGGCGACCTCCTTGTTGTCATCGACGACGAGCACCCGCAGGCCATTGCCCGCACCTCGCGGCTCGTTTTCGGTCGGGGTGATCGGCTCATCCGGAGGCGTGCCGAGGGGCAGCCGGACCACGAATTCGCTGCCGGTGTCCGGCCCATCGCTCGATGCCTCGATCGTGCCGTCGTGGAGCCGGACGATCCCCTGGGCGAGCGCCAGGCCGATGCCGAGGCCACCCTCGGAGCGGGACCCGTTGATGGAGTCCTGGGCGAACAACGTGAAAATCCGCGGCATCATGTCCTGCGAGATGCCGATGCCGGAATCCCGCACCGCGATCCGCACGTGGTCGCCCTCCCGGATCGCCTGCAGCTCTATCCGGCCGCCGGGGTCCGTGTACTTCGCGGCGTTGACCAGCAGATTGGAGAACACCTGTACCAGGCGCGGGGAGTCCGCCCACAGCCGCACGGCATCATCCGGCAGCCTGATGGCAAGCGTGTGCTGCTTCCTGTCCAGCAGCGGACGTGCGGCCTCGATGGCCGTGCCGAGAATGACGGTGAGTTCCGCCGCAGCCTTCTTCAGCTCCATTTCGCCGCGCGCGAACCGGGATGCATCCAGGAGTTCCTCGAGCAGATGGCTCATCTGCTGCGAGTGCCGGCGCATGATGTCCAGCGCATAGGCCTCCTGAGCGGAAGTCCTGCCCGGATTTTCCAGCGCCGCAATGGCGTAACGGATCGGGGCCAGGAGATTGCGCAGTTCGTGGGCGAGCAGCGCCAGGTACACCTCCGGGCGCTGCGCGGTGCCGGAGGGCGCGTGCATCAGGCACCGGCAAGTTGCGACGTAAGGCCACCGAGATAGCGGTGGAAGCGCTGCATGGCGGACTTGGACACTCCGAGGTGGATGGCCCGTCCATCCAGTTCGCTGCGCGTCCTGAGAATGACGCCCTCGGCAATCAGGCTGCTCAACCTGCGGTTCAGGGTGGAGCGTCCGCAGGCGATCAGGGACAGCAGATGTTTGTAGGTCAGGGGTGTACCGCGTTCCTCGTGGTACCCCACCTCGACGATGAGATCGAAATCCGCAAACGAGCGCACGAACGGCAAATGCTTCTTCTCGAGCTGCCGCAGCTCGCGCAGTTCGGCGAATAGGGTGCGTTGCTTCGCTGTCATCGTAAAGCCCCCATCGTGGTGGTGGACATTTGCAAAGGCAACCAAAAATAGATTCCGTTTTTGGACCTGAATGGCTTCAGTTAAACGTGCGCCGCCGGCCGGCGGCGACGGGCCTGTCGTGGATGTTCATGCGGGATCAAACTGACACAGGCGTGCCCGCCTAGTGGCCACCTTCCGCGCATTCAATGATTTGAATCGATTAGAGGCCGGATGATGCCGTGCACAACGCCATAACCTTACGGAGTCTTAAAGATTGCGCGCGGACGCAACCGAAAAAACTTATCCTGTGCTAACGGCACCGACTCTCAATCCGCCAACATTCGCAACAAGGATTATGAAGACAGCATTGTTCAGCATCGGTCTTGTGTTGGCGGTTGGCGGTGCCTGGGCGGCTCCCGAAACGTACACCATCGATCCGACGCACACCTATCCCAGTTTCGAGGCCGATCACATGGGTGGCATGTCGGTCTGGCGCGGAAAATTCAAGACCAGTTCCGGCACCGTGACGCTGGACACCGCCGCGCAGACCGGGGCGGTCGACATCACCATCGATCCTGCCAGCATCGATTTCGGAATGGACGCCCTGGATGCGGAAGCGAAGGGCCCGGACCTGTTCGATGTCGCCAAGTATCCGACCGCGACCTACAAGGGCAAGCTCGCGGACTTCAGGAACGGGGCTCCGACGGCCGTCATCGGCGAGTTCACCCTCCACGGTGTCACCAGGCCCCTGACGCTGACGATCCGCAGCTTCAAATGCGCCCCCAATCCGATGACGAAGAAGCAGACCTGCGGCGCCGATGCGGTGGCGACGTTCAACCGTGCCGACTACAACATGGACTATGGCCGCGCCTTTGGTTTCAGGATGGGCGTCAATCTCGCCATACAGGTCGAGGCGTGGAAGAACTAGACGGAATCTGTCAGCGGAGCTTCTTCGGGGGCCCCTCCCGCGTCGGGCCGCGATCCCGCGCAGGCAGCAGCCCTTGTCCGCACGCCTGCCATCAGCCGGGACGTAACAGCCGCAGACTCTCGACGGACGGGACGAAGTAGTACGAACCGGTCAGTGGTCTCGTATAGCGTGTGAGCGCATCGCGCTGGCCGCTGACCAGACCTGCCATGCTCTCGAGCATTCCTGACAGCCGCTTCTGTTCGGCACTGAAGCCGGCGAACACTGTCCCGTGATTCGCGATGTTGCCGTACGGCATGTTGCGCCGAAAAATGTGGCCGAACGTGTCCTGGTCGGTACGTGCGACGTGCGAGTCCGCCGGTCTGTTCTCCAGCTCGACGCTGTCGCGCTTGCTTCGGCCCATGATGCGCTCTTGCTGCGCCACGGGCAGCGCCTCCCACTCTGCGGCCAGGTGCTGCCACTTCTGCAGCAGCAGGATCGAACCGGCGGCACCCCGCAGGCCCTCGGCCACGAGTGCCTCCGCAGGTGCATCGAGCAGCGTCGGATTCTCGGACCCATCGATGAATCCGGTCAGATCCCGATCGTGCTGATAGGGCCAGCTCGAGGTTTCCTCGCGCAACGCGCCCACATCGCCGAGGGTCCGAACGACCGAGCGGGCCATGTCGAAGACCACGTCGTAGGCGCTTCCGGAGAGCCACACGAGCGCATCACGTTGGGTCGCCGGCATCACGAACCCGTCCGCACCGCGGATTTCCCTGTTGAAGCCTGCCACGCCCGCCGGTATGTCATCCGGCGCGAGCCTGCTCCACAGCTCCGGCCTGAAGCCGATGACGAAGTTCACCCCGCCGGTCGTGGTCCGCGGTTCGCGTATCGATGCGAGCGCCGCGGCGAAGGCATCCGACCGTTTTGCATCCTGGAGGTCGAACTCGAGATAGGCGTGTGAGGAGGTGCCCAGGGCGAAGATGCCAGCCTGTGGTGTGTACATGCCCGGGATTATAATCCCCATTCCCAGCCGGGATATCAGCATGCTGCATCCCGTCCGGCAGGCACCCCTCAAGCAATTGAGAGAGGCGGCAGCTCGCGATGCCGCGCCCGGACCCTGCGGTAGGCCGGCGCTACTTCCCGGCAGCCTGCAACGCTTCGGTGAAATTCTCCACGAACTGCAACTGCCGTCCATCCGGGACGATCTGCATCCGGCGAAGGACTTCACGCGGCTGAGGTTGCAGGCCCGAGAGAATCACCCGGGTGCCGGACCGCGCACAGCGCGCATTCATCTGGCGCAGGGCGGTCGCGCCGCTGGCATCGATCATCGGCACCCGCCGCAGCCGGAGGATGAAGACGTCCGGCGGCCGGACGAACTGGTTCAGGACTTCGTCGAGACGATTGGCGACCGCGAAGAACAGCGGTCCCGAGACCTGGTACACCTCCACGCCGGTCGGCAGGCCGCAACGCTGCTGCGGATCTTCGGCTGAATCCTGGAGATCCTCGTCCTCGCTTCCGGCCTCGCCGGATTTCAAGGAGACCAGCTCCGCCATGCGGTGCATGAACAGGAACGCGGCGAGCGCGATACCGACCTCGATCGCGATGGTCAGATCAAACATCACCGTCAGCGTGAAGGTCACCAGCAGCACCACACGATCGCCGATCGGCCCCTGCATCAGATGCCTGAAGCTGTCGATTTCCGCCATGTTCCAGGCGACGACCAATAGCACGGCGGCCAGAGCCGCCAGGGGAATGTACTGAAGCACCGGCGCAAGCACCACCATGAACAGCAGCAGGAACAGCGCATGGACCATGCCGGCGACCGGTGTCCGGCCGCCTGAGCGCACGTTCGTGGCGGTCCGCGCCAGCGCGCCCGTTGCCGGCAATCCGCCGAAGAGCGCCGACGCCACGTTCGCGAAACCCTGTGCCACCAGTTCGGCGTTGGAGCGGTGCCGCCCGCCGATCATGCCATCCGCGACCACGGCCGACAGCAGCGACTCGACACCCGCCAGGAACGCGATGGTGAACGCACTGGGGAACAGCTCGCGGGTCCGCTCCACGGGAATGTGCGGCAGCGACCACTGTGGCAGCGTTCCCGGAATGCTGCCGAAACGCATGCCGATGGTCTCGATCGGGACTCCCAGGAGGATGCAACTTACGGTTACGCAACCCACGGCGATGAGCAGCCCGGGCCAGGCGGGGCGCCAGCGGCGCAACAGCGCAATGATCGTGACGCTGACGGCGACGGTGCAGATCGACCGCACGTTGAAATCCGCCAGGTGTTCGGCAAACGCGTGCAGGCGGCTGAAGAACTCGGCCGGGACTGCACCCATGCGCAGACCCAGCGCGTCCTTCACCTGGCTGAGTACGATGCTGACTGCGATGCCCGCCGTGAAGCCCGTGATGACCGGCTGCGGCATGAACTTCATCAGCGTCCCGACCCGCAGGATGCCGGCCGCCATCAGCATCAGTCCGGCCAGCAGCGTGCACAGAATGAGTCCGCCGTAGCCGAACTTTTCGATGACCGTGAAGACGACGGGGATGAAGGCCGCCGTCGGACCGCCGATCTGGACCCGCGAGCCGCCCAGGGCCGAAATCAGCAGGCCGGCCACGATCGCGGTATGCAATCCCTTCTCGGGAGCGGCCCCCGAAGCGACGGCGAGTGCCATTGCCAGCGGCAGTGCCACGACTGCGACGGTAAGACCTGCGACTGCGTCATTCCGGAAATCCCGGAACCGGTATCCGCGGCGCAGTGTCGTCACGAGCTTGGGTACCCACAGGTCCCAGGCCGGGTTCCATCGTATTATCATTACATGATAATACGATGATACTACCGGGCGTGCTAGGCTGACCGCAGCCCCGGACCGAAGATCACCACTCGAGGATTTGCTTCTTGGCCACAGAAGAGCGCACGGCGCGGCTGACCATCCTGGTCGATCCCAGAAAGAAGGCGGAATTCGAGCGACTCTGCGCCGAAGAGGATTCCACCCCGTCGCAGGTCCTGCGGCGCCTGATGCGCCGCTATATCGAAGAACGCACCGGCCAGCCCTGGACGCCCGCGCCCGAATCCGCCGCGCGCCCGGAGGTCGGCGCAAAAAGGCCCGTGCGCACGGCTTCCCGCAAGCTGGAAAAATGATTGCGCGATGACCGCCAGCTTGGTCTGCGCGGCTGTCAGCGGATTCACTCGATGAAACGTCGCTAATTGAGAAGTTGCGCCCGTCCGCATCGGAGTACCGTACCGACATCAGACTTCACCGGAGGATATCCCCATGAACAGGATCCATGGCGTGAGTGCCCTGCTTGGCTCGGCCATGCTGTTCGCCGGCTGTGTGGTGCCGGGACCCTATGCCACCACGGGTGTCGTCGCGGGTGTCGGCCTGGCGCCGGATTGTCCGTACGGTTACTACGACTACGCGCCGTACGACTGCGCGCCCTATGGATACTACGGACCGGACTGGTTTGCCGACGGCGTCTTCATCGGCGCCGGACCCTGGTTCCGCGGACCGCATGGCTTCTATGGGCATGTGGACAATCGTTTCGATCCGCACCACGGCTATGTGGGCCCGCATCCCGCGCGGGGGGACCGTCCGTTCGCCCACTTCCGGGCCAACGAGGCACGCGACGGGCGCGGACATGTGGGATCGGCGGGACACAGCGGCGAGGGCGAACACATCGCTGGAGCCGTGGGCAGACGTTGATGGCGGCGAACGTCCGGCTGGGCCCGGGCGCCGTGCTGCTGAGCGGCTTTGCCTGCGCAGCCGCGCCGCAGCTGCTCGCGGCCATCGAAGACATCGATCGGCGCGCGCCGCTGCGACGGATGCACACTCCCGGTGGCTTCCAGATGTCCGTCGCCATGAGCAACTGCGGGACAGCGGGCTGGGTGACCGACCGCACGGGCTACCGCTACACCGCCACGGATCCCGACACCGGCGAGCCCTGGCCGGCCATGCCGCCGGTGTTCATGGAGCTCGCAGTGAGCGCCGCGGCCGCGGCCGGTCATGCGCGATTCGCGCCGGACGCCTGTCTCATCAACCGCTATCAGCCCGGTGCGCGCATGTCGCTGCATCAGGATCGCGACGAGCAAGACTACTCGGCGCCGATCGTGTCGGTCTCGCTCGGGCTGCCCGCGATTTTCCTCTGGGGAGGACTCACCCGGACGGAGCGCCCGGCCCGGGTACCGCTGGCGCACGGCGACGTTGTGGTGTGGGGCGGCCCCGACCGGCTGCGATTCCATGGCGTGCGGGCCCTGGCGGATGGCGCGCATGCGCTGATCGGTCCGCTTCGTTACAACCTCACGCTTCGCAAGGCACGTTCGTGCAGTCCCCGGCGCGGGTGCGGCTGACCCGCGATCCTCAGGCCGGCGACACCGAGGAGCGGGCGGCGATCAGGGCGCGGATCGAGGCCTTGGCATCGCCGTAGAACATCCGCGTGTTCTCCTTGTAGAAGAGCGGATTCTCGATGCCCGAATAGCCGGTGCCCTGGCCGCGCTTGGACACGAATACCTGCTTGGCCTTCCACACCTCGAGCACCGGCATGCCGGCGATGGGCGAATTCGGATCCTCCTGCGCCGCCGGATTCACGATGTCGTTGGAGCCGATGACGATCACGACATCCGTGTTGGGAAAGTCCTGGTTGATCTCGTCCATCTCGAGCACGATGTCGTAGGGCACCTTGGCCTCCGCCAGCAGCACGTTCATGTGCCCGGGCAGGCGGCCCGCGACGGGATGGATCGCGAACCGCACCTGCTTGCCGGCGGCGCGCAGCCGTTGGGTGAGCTCGGAGACCGCCCCCTGCGCCTGGGCCACCGCCATGCCGTAGCCCGGCACGATGATGATGGATTCGGCCTCGTCCAGCGCGGCGGCGACGCCTTCGGTGTCGATGCCGATCTGTTCGCCCTTCATGGTGACGGTGGTGCCGGGCGCGGTGCCGAAGCCGCCGAGGATGACCGAGAGGAACGACCGGTTCATGGCCTTGCACATGATGTACGAGAGAATGGCGCCCGATGAGCCCACCAGTGCCCCGGTCACGATCAGCAGATCGTTGCCCAGCAGGAAGCCGGTGGCGGCGGCCGCCCATCCCGAATACGAGTTGAGCATGGAGACGACGACCGGCATGTCCGCGCCACCGATGGCCATCACCAGGTGGACGCCGAGCACGCAGGCGATTGCGGTCATGGCGTACAGCGTCCAGCTGCCGGCATGCCCGATGTACAGGGCCATCAGTGCCACCGACACCACGATCATGGCGACGTTGACCACGTGTCGCCCGGGCAGCACCAGTGCCTTGCCGCCGATGCGTCCGGAGAGCTTGCCGTAGGCGATGATCGAGCCGGTGAAGGTCACCGCGCCGATGAACACCCCGAGGAAGATCTCGACCTCGTGGATGTTGCGTTCGGCCACCGAGGGGAACTCGTGCGGCGTCAGGTTCGAGTCCAGGCCGATGAGCACCGCCGCGAGGCCGACGAAGGAATGCAGCGCCGCCACCAGCTGCGGCATGGCGGTCATTTCGACGCGGCGGGCGACCAAGGCGCCGAGGAGTGCGCCGATCGCCAGCATGCTCGCCAGCACGACCGAGAAGCCGACCTGGTCGGAGACGATGGTCGTGATCACGGCGAGCGCCATGCCGACGATGCCGTACCAGACGGCGCGCTTGGCGCTTTCCTGGCCCGACAGGCCGCCGAGCGACAGGATGAAGAGCACGGAGGCTGCGATGTAGGCGGCGGTCTGGATGCCGGTGTTCATGCGTCAACCGATCAGGATTTCTGGAACATGTTCAGCATGCGCCGCGTGACCATGAAGCCGCCGACGATGTTGATGGTTGCGATCGCGACCGCTACCGCCGCCAGGATCTTCACCAGGTCGCCGCCGCCGCCGATCTGCAGCAGGGCGCCGATGATGATGATGCCGGAGATGGCGTTGGTGACGGCCATCAGCGGCGTGTGCAGCGCATGCGAGACGCCCCAGATCACCTGGAAGCCGACGAAGCAGGCGAGGGCGAACACGATGAAATGGGCCATGAACGCCGGCGGCGCGAACGCGCCCACCAGCAGCATGAACAGGCCGCCCACGATCAGCAGGCCCACCTGCCGCCGCGTCGCCTGGCGGAAGCGCCCCGCCTCCGCCGCGCGCTTTTCCGCCGCGGTCGGTTCGCGGGGTTTCGGCGCGGGCTTCTGCGCGGCGATGGCCTGCACCTTCGGCGGCGGTGGCGGATAGGTGATCGCCCCCTCGAACACGACGGTCGCGCCGCGGATCACGTCGTCCTGCATGTCGTGGACGACCCTGCCGTCCTTCGCCGGCGTGAGATCGGCGATCAGGTGGCGGATGTTCGTGGCATAGAGCATCGAGGACTGGTTCGCCATCCGGCTCGGGAAGTCCGTGTAGCCGATGATCACCACGCCGTTGGCCGAGACGATGCGCTGATCGGCGACGGTGAGTTCGCAGTTGCCGCCGCGCTCGGCCGCAAGGTCGATGATCACGGACCCCGGCTTCATGGCGGCCACCATGTCGGCGAGCCACAGCCGCGGCGCGTCGCGCCCGGGAATCAGGGCCGTGGTGATGACGATGTCCATGTCCGGCGCCAGTTCCCGGAACTTCGCCAGCTGCTTTTCGCGGAACTGCGGCGAGGAGGGGGCTGCGTAGCCGCCCGCGGCGGCACCGTCCTGCTGGGTTTCCGCGAAATCCAGCATCACGAACTGCGCGCCCATGGAACTGATCTGCTCGGCGACTTCCGGGCGCACGTCGAAGGCGTAGGTGATCGCGCCCAGGCTGACCGCGGTGCCGATCGCCGCGAGTCCCGCGACGCCGGCGCCGATGACGAGCACCTTCGCGGGCGGAATCTTGCCCGCGGCCGTCATCTGGCCGGTGAAGAAGCGCCCGAAATTGTTGCCCGCCTCGATCACGGCGCGGTAGCCGGCGACGTTCGCCATCGAGGACAGGGCGTCCATCTTCTGGGCGCGCGAGATGCGCGGGATCATGTCCATGGCGATGACGCTGGCGCCGCTTGCCCGCGCGGCCTCCAGCAGCGTCCGGTTCTGCGCCGGATAGAAGAAGGAGATGAGGGTCTTGCCCTTTCCCAAACGGGAAACCTCCTGTTCCTCCGGGGGGCGGACCTTGGCGATGACATCCGCGGTGGCAAACAGCGCCGCCGCATCGGCGACCACCGTGACGCCGGCCGCGCGATACAGTTCGTCAGAAAAGCCGGCGGCCAGGCCCGCGCCCGCTTCGATGACGCAGGAATGGCCAAGCTTCTTCAGCTGCAGGGCGCTGTCGGGCGTCATGGCCACGCGCGCTTCGCCCTGGGCAAGTTCCTTCGGTGAACCTATATACATCGCTCGCCGCCCCCAAAGAGGAAGGCCGCCTGCCTCGGATGCCTGTTGGTATTAGGCAGACGGGAGCCAGATTATGGATCAAAGCGCGGGAAAAGAGCAGCGGATTGCCGGATACGGCAGGTCCCCGGCGCGGTCGGTCAGGCCGATGAGCGGCGGCTGGACGTCCCCTTGCGCGCAGCGGTGCCCTGCGGCAGGGCCAGCGCGTCGAGGGCGGCCCCGAGGGCCATCGGCCGCGCCAGGTAGTAGCCCTGCGCATGCGTGACGCCGAGTGAGCCCAGGGTCTGCAGTTCCGCCGCGGTCTCGATACCCTCGGCCGTGACCGAGGTGTTGATCTCCAGGGCGAACGCGATCAGTGCCGAGGCCAGCGCCCGGCGCTTGCAGTCATGGTCGATGCCGCGCGTCAGGCTGATGTCCAGTTTCAGGATGTCCGGTTCGAGCGCGAGGATATGCCGCAGGCTGGCATAGCCCGCGCCGGCGTCATCCACGCTGATGCGCAGTCCCAGCGCCCGCAGCGGCGCCAGCGCCGCGAGCAGCCGATCGTAGTCGGCGACGGCGGCGTGTTCGGTGATCTCCAGGATCACGCGCGACAGGTCGGACTCCTGGAGGATGGGCTCCAGCAGGCCGCTCAGGATCGCCTCCGGCGAGGCATTCACGCTGATGCTGACCGAGGCGGGAACCTGCTCGAGCGCATCGAGCGCGCCGCGCACGGCCGCCGCTTCGAGCCGGGGGCCCAGGCCGATGCTCGCGGCCTCCTTGAACCAGAGGTCCGGTCCGCGCACCGGCTTCGACTGGAAGCGGGACAGGCTCTCGAAGATGTCGGCCCTGCCGGCGCCCAGGCTGTAGATGGGCTGGTAGACCATGTGCGGCTCACCGGCCTCGAGCGCGGTGGTGATGGTCGTGAAGCGCAGCGATCCTTCGAGGTAGAACTCCTTGCGGCGCTCGATCTGGTCGGCGAGCACGTCGGCGAAGGCTTTCATGACCCGCAGGT
>DATJTJ010000141.1:0-9247 GCA_035503515.1 Steroidobacteraceae bacterium | reverse complement strand
GAAAACATCGCGCATTTTTCCCGCAGAAAACCGCGAATCTATTTGCTAACCCCTTGGCTTCCTGATGGAAGCCAGGCATCACCAACTACTTCGCCTTCTCACCCCCATATAACACCGCGGATCTATACGGAATCCCGCACGAATGATTGGGGCAGTACCCGTCGGGATTCTTCGCGAGGTACTGCTGGTGGTAGTCCTCGGCGTAATAGAACTCCGGGGCTTCGCGGATCTCGGTCGTGATCGCCCCGTACCGCGCTGCCGTCAACTGCTTCTGGAATTGAGTGCGGGATTCTTCTGCAAGCCGGCGCTGTTCTTCACCGTAGGTATAGATGGCGGATCGATACTGCGTACCGACATCGTTTCCCTGGCGCATGCCTTCGGTGGGATCGTGCTGCTCCCAGAACAGCTGCAGCAGATCCTCGTATGAGGTGACCTTGGGATCGAAGATCACCTTCACCACTTCCGTGTGCCCGGTCTGGCCACTGCAGACTTCCTGATACGTGGGATTCGGAGTGTGTCCGCCAGCGTAACCTACGGCGGTGGAATACACGCCGGGTGCCTTCCAGAAGAGCTTCTCGGCTCCCCAAAAGCAGCCCATGCCGAACACGGCTTCCTGCATGGCGGCGGGAAAAGGCGCCTTGATGCGATGATGATTCACGAAATGGGCTTCGGGGACCGCCATGGGCGTGCTGCGACCGGGGAGCGCCTGCGCCGCGCTCGGGATACTGCTCTTGCTGCTGAACAGGGCCATGACATATCTCCTGCAGGCGAAAGGGGGATGTACTTGAGATCATCTCACAAGGCCCCCCCCGGGTTGCGCCCCCTGTTGAAGCTTACCGGCGCACGCTAGAATCCCGGCCATGGGAATCAGCAATGTACACAATCTGCGCGCCCCTCCGGTGGAGAGGCTGCGCCCCTATGGGCTGCGCGTCAGCCTTCCCTCCGGCGATCCGCTGCGCAAGCTTCTCGGGCCGGAATGGCACCGCATCCACTGGTATGCGACGCCGCAGGAGCGCGATGCCGACATGCTGGAAATGAGCCGGCGGCACGAATACTCGCGCGCCACGGACACGCCGTCGCTGCGCTTCGAGAAAATCGAGAATCTGGCCGAAAGCCGCGGTCTTTGAGCCTGCAGGTGCCCCGATGACGACCTCTACGACGAAGATCCAGACCCAGGATGGCTCCTGCACCACCGAGGTGGTCGTACCCGGCGGCAAGGGCCCCTGGCCCGCGGTCATCGTGTTCTACGATGCGGGAGGATTGCGGCCGGCGCAGACCCGTATCGCCGAACGGATCGCCGCCGATGGTTACCTCGTGTTCCAGCCGGACCTGTTCCACCGCTCGCCACCGCTGTCGACGATGCTCGGTGGACCGGTCACGCTGTCCTCCGTCGTCAAGGTCTTCCAGAACCCCGAGCTGCGTGCGAAGTTCATGGCCGGCTATTACTTGCCGGCGCTCGACTACGGCAACCTTCGGACCACCATCGGCGCGCTGCTCGATCACATCGCGGGCCGACCCGATTTCGCAGGCCGTATCGGCACCACCGGTTACTGCATGGGCGGGAATGCCAGTGTGCGCGCTGCGACCGTGTTCGGCGACAGGATTGCGGCCACCGCCGCGTTCCATCCCGGCGGCCTGGTCACCGACCAGCCGGACAGTCCGCACACGCGGGTCCGGACGATCAGGTCCCGGGTGTACCTCGCGCCGGCCATCGGCGACCTGCCGCCGGAGGCCGAGGCCAAGCTGCGCGCCGAATTCGAGGCCGGGCACGTGCGCTATGAAATCGAGCAGTACGACTCAAAGCACGGCTACGCCGTCGACGACTCGGACGTCTACGATCGCGCCGCGGCCGAGCGGCATTTCGCGGCGCTCAGCCGGCTGTTCGGCGAGACGCTCCGCGCCTGACCGATCCCATCGTCCCGGTCAGGGATGATGCAGGTGCTTAGCGCCCTGGGGCAGTTCCATGATCTCGAGCACGTTGCCATCGGGATCCACCACGGTCGCGGACCTGAGCTTCATGCCGCCGATGGTGAGCGGAGCCACCTTGCTCCTGATCGTCGCTCCTGCGGCTTTGGCAGCCGCCACCGTAGCGTCGATATCCGACACGCGGAACACCGCGTGCATGATCGGGTCGCCGGCCGCACCGCCATCGCGGTGTGCAACCAGAAACTCGGGGGATGAACCGGCCTTGGCCGCGGCCACCGTCGCACCGTAGCGCATGATGATCTCGGTCGGCGGTTGCCCGACGTGATCGATCTCCTTCAGCCCGAAGGCCGTCTCGTAGAACTTCGCGAGCGCGGGGACGTCACTTGCGCCCAGGCGGACGGCCAGTACCGTGGTATCAGCCTGGACCCATGCCATGCCCGCCATCATCGAAAGTCCCAGCATCGCCTTCATGACTCCTCGCATATGCATTCCCCCTGAACAAGTTTGGTATTCGTATTGCGGATCCAGGACCGATCATATACCCGGCGCGCGACCCGGCAGTTCAAGCCACCGGCATCCCGGGGCTGCTGCAGCGCAAGAGAAATCGCGCAGTCGCCGCGCCGTCCTAATTGAAGGTGCGGCCCAGGAACAGGTAGAAGGCTTCGCGGCCGTGCTCCTCGTAGCCGGTCGCCAGGTACACCGGACCCAGGAGGGTGTCGATCCCCAGGAACACGCTGGCATCCTTGCGGGTGCTTCCCCAGCTGATGTCGTTGAGCTTGTCGTAGACGTTGCCGGCCTCGAGTGAAATGCCGACGTAGGTCGGGAAGTCGAACGGTCCATCACCGCCCTTGCCGATCTTGCGATACAGCAGCACGCGGCCGATGGCGTACTGGGGACCGGCCAGGGAATTGGCCGCGATGCCGGAGAGATTGAACAGGCCTCCCAGCGGATACTGCGTGCGCACGTCCAGCGGATTGGTCTGATTGAAGGTCGCGCCCCCGGATATCCAGAACATCGCGGTCTCGCGACCGAAGGTGCCGGCCACGAGGTAATTCGCGGACAGCCGGTCGAAGGGTCTGTACGATGAACGGTTGTACAGCGGGTCGCCGCCCGAGTCGTACTTTTCGCCGTTCCATTCGACGCTCGCCAGCTGTCCGTTGTGGGGAAAGCGCACATCGTCGAGCTGGTCCACCGAGAACTTGACGAAGTAGCCGTTGCCGTTGAATCCGGTCTTCGGCTGCGGCTCGCCGATCAGCACCGAGGTGCCCCCCTGTTCGTGGTAGAGCCCGAAGCGCAGTTCCCCGAAGTTCTCCAGTTCGCGCCCGAAGTCCAGGCCGCTGAGGAACGTGTGCACCCGGAATTCCTTGAGGTGGTTCTGGCCCGAGTTCACCAGCGGCACGTTCACGTCGTCGAATTCGGTATGCGGGTCCAGGAAAAAGGCCGAAGTCTGCTGGAACGGCAGGTACAGCTCCGTGTAGATGTGGGGCGAGGTGCCGGTCTGCAGGTCCCACACCCACTCGCCGCCGGTCTGGGTGATGTCCCCCATCACCAGCCGCGCGCCGACGTTGTAGGTCGCATTGCCCTGGAAATCATCCTGCAGGCCGATCCCGAAGCGCACGTAGTCCGAGCCCCACGAGTTCTGCTGTGCCGAAATCAGCAGCCCGTGCTGGTCGCCGTCGTTGAGCACCTGGTAGTCCAGCGTCTCGAGCTGGCCGCGTCCGTAGTAGTCGTTGATGGTGCGTTCCAGCGCCTTCGGATCCAGCCGCGCTCCGGCGAAGGGCTCGAACAGGTCCATGAGGGCATTTACGTAGGGCTTCGATCCCGGATCGATCTTCACGTAGTCGATGCGCGGCAGTCCACGGCGCACGGCATCGCGATCCGCGACGTATTTCGCCCATTGCTCCGGGGTCAGCGCCAGCGAGCGCAGCTGCGCGGCCATATCCTGCGCCGCCTGGTGGCCGGCGGCGATCGCCCTGGGCACGATCGTGAAATCGAAGGAGGACAACCCGCCCATCTGCGGACTGATCAGCAGGTCCGATCGGGTCAGCGTCGCCAGCTGCCGGGTGGCATCCCGCCGGATCAGGATCGACAACATCTGGTTGGAGATCGTCGTGGCGCTGCCGAGCCGCTCGCGCGTGTACAGCGGCGCACCCACGTCCACGACGATCAATATGTCCACGTTCATCTCGCGCGCGACGTTGATCGGCAGATTGTCGGCGAGGCCGCCGTCCACCAGCACCTGCCCGTCGCGCTCCACCGGCACGAACACGCCCGGCGCGGAAAGGCTGGCACGCATGGCCGAGGCCAGATCGCCACTGTGCATCACCACCGGCTCACCGGTGGCGAGATCCGTGGCCACCGCGCGAAATGGCGTCGGCAACTGGTCGAAGGAGTTGATGGTGGCGACCGGCAGCGTCAGCCGGCGCAGCAGCATCTCCAGGCTCTGACCCTTGATCAGCCCCTTGGGTAACTCGAGCGCCCACTTGCGCACGCCCACGGGAAAATCCACCAGGTAGCTCTGGTCTTCCTGTTTGCGGCGGAAGGTCAGTTCGCTGCGCGGCGGACGGTCGTGGAAGGCATCCTGCCAGTTGAGCGAACCGGCAGCCGAGGCGATCTCCTGCGCGGAGAGTCCACTGGCATAAAGCCCACCCACCACCGCGCCCATGCTCGTCCCCGCGATGGCATCGATGGGCACGTGCAGCTGATCGAGCACCTCGAGCACGCCGATGTGCGCGGCCCCCCGGGCCCCGCCGCCGGAGAGCACCAGTCCGATCCGGGGCCGCCGGCCCGGTGTCGGTGGAATGACCAGCGGCGCGGCGGCCGCGGCAGGCGCCGCGGGCGCGTCAGGGGCCGTGGCAGGTTGCGCACGCGGGGCGGCCGCAACGGCCGCCGCACCCGCCAGCAACGTCCAGAAGGCGGCTGCGACGAGGCGGCGCCACAGAATCGAGCGGGCAGCGGCAAAGTTGCGGTTCACGCAATAAGAATACCAGCACCTACGCCAAGAACGACTGGACAATCACGGGCTTACGACCCGCGGGTGGAGATCGGTGGCAGCGGCCAGTAAGCTTGTAACCACCAAATTTCACAAAGAAACGCATGGCCTATCTGATTCTTGCGGCGCCCATCATCATCCAGGTGTTGTTGATCGTCCACGTCATCCGAACCGGTCGCAATTTCATCTGGATCTGGGTGCTCGCCCTGCTCTCCTATGCCGGGATCATCGCCTATCTGGTCGTTGAGATCATTCCGCAGATGCTGAACAGCCGGACCGCGCAGGCGACCCGGCGCAATGTCCGGCGGGCGCTGGATCCCGAGGCGCAGCTGCGGCGGCTGCAGACCGAGGCGCAGGTGACCCACAACGTCGCCAGCAATCAGCGCTATGCGGAAGAACTGCTGCGGCATGACAGATTCGCCGAAGCCGCGGGTGTCTACCGCAGCATCCTCACCGGGCTGTACGAGCACGATCCGGATCTGATGCTGGGGCTGGCGCGCGCGCAGTTCGGTGCCGGCGAGGTCGCGGCGGCCCGCGCAACACTGGACGAGGCGATCCGCCTGAATCCCCAGTTCCGCTCCCCCGAGGGCCATCTGTTGTATGCACGGGCGCTGGAGGCCGAAGGCAACGTCGGCAAGGCGCTCGAGGAGTACCGGACCCTCTCCACGTCATATCCCGGGGCCGAGGCCGCGGTCCGGTATGCGCAGCTGCTCAGGGCCCAGGGTCGCACCGAGGAATCACGCACCGTCGCGCGGGAGCTGCTCGAGCAGGCGCGCATCGCACCCGCCCACTATCGGCGGGCGCAGCGCGACTGGCTGGATACCGCGCAGCGGCTTCTCTAGGCCGCGGCTCTCATCGGCGTCGGGCCATGGGAACCTGCTGGGTGATGCAGTGGATATTGCCCCCGCCGAGCAGGATCTCGCGGGCCGCAACGCCGACGACCCTGCGCCGGGGGAACAGCCGTTTCAGGATGCCTGCCGCAGCGCGGTCGGTGCGTGGGTCCAGCAAGGGCATCACCACGGCACCGTTGGCGAGGTAGAAATTCACGTAGCTCGCGGCCAGACGCCAGCCGGCCACCCGCGCGTGCGAACCGCGCTCGGGCAGGATGCCCGATGCTTCGCGCTGCGTCATGTGCAGTGGACCCGGCGCCGGCAGCCTGTGCACCCGCAGCCGCCGGCCCCGGGCATCGCGCGCCGCCATCAGCCGCTCGAGCGCATCGCGCGAAATGGCATGCTGCGGATCGCGCCGATCATCGCACCAGTGCAGGCACACTTCGCCCGGACGCACGAAACAGGCCAGGTTGTCGATATGGCCGTCGGTCTCGTCGTTGAACACGCCCTGGCCCAGCCACAGGATCTCGCTGACCCCCAGGTAGTCGCGCAGGTGCCGCTCGATCCGCGCCCGCGACAGGCCGGGATTGCGGTTGCGGTTCAGCAGGCACTGTTCGGTGACCAGCGCCGTGCCCGCACCATCCACGTGGATGGCGCCGCCCTCGTTGATCAGCGGCGCGCGATACCGGGCCGCGCCTTCGACTTCCAGCACCTTGCGGGCGACCTGGTCGTCGAGGTCCCAGGATGCATACAGGCCGCCGTCGCGCCCGCCCCAGGCATTGAAGGGCCAGTCGATGCCGCGCAGCTCGCCCGCATCGTTCACCAGGCCCGTGGGGCCGACGTCGCGCATCCAGGCATCATCGTGGGACATTTCCACGATGCGCACCCGGGCCGGCAGTGCCGCCCGCGCCGCCGCGAAGTGCGAGGCCGAGACGCCCATGGTCAAGGGCTCGAAGCGGGAAATGGCCGTGGCAACGGCCGCAAAGGCCTGCTGCGCGGGTTGGCCGCGGCGGCGCCAGTTGTCGGGTCGCTCGGGCCACAGCATCCAGCAGCCCGCGTGCGGGTCGCTCTCGGCGGGCATCCGGAAGCCATCCCGCGCCGGCGTGCCCTTCAGGGTCGCAGTCATGGGGGTCCGGTCACTCTCCGGCGCGCTGCAGCGCCTGTGTCAGATCCTCGAGCAGATCCTCGGCATCCTCGAGCCCGATGGACAACCGCACGGTGCCCTCGGCGACGCCCGAGATGGCGGCCTGCTCGGCCGTCAGATCGCGGCTCGACATCATCTGCGGCGGCACCACCAGCGATTCCGTGGATCCGAGGCTCGCCGTGATCGAGAAGTATTTCAGGGCATCGGCGAAGCGGCCCGCCGCGGCATCGCCGCCGCGCAGATCCAGCGTCACGATGGTGCCGCAATGCTCCATCTGCCGGCGCGCGAGCTCATGCTGAGGATGGCTGGGAAGTCCCGGATAGTGGACCTTGGCGACCGCCGGATGCCCGGCGAGCATTTCGGCCACGCGCTGCGCGGCGCGCGTCTGGGCCTCGTACCGGAGGTAGTACGTCTTCAGTCCGCGCGCGATCAGGAACGCCGCGTGCGGATCGAGGATGCCTCCCAGGGTGCCGAACTCGCCGCGCAGGCTGCGGATGATGTCGGTGCGCGCGATGACCGCACCTCCCATGACGTCGCCTGCGCCGGAGGCGTACTTGGTCAGGCTGTGGATGTACACGTCGATCGGGAACTGCCCGTGCTGGTGCAGCCCCGCGAAGGTATTGTCCAGCACGGTGAGGGCGCCGTGCGCCTGGGCCAGGCGGGTGATCGCCTCGATGTCCGCGATCTTGGTCACCGGATTCGTGGGCGATTCGAACACCACCAGCCGGGTCGGCGTGGTGCGCAGCACCCGCTCGATGCCTGCGAGATCCTCGATGGACAGCATGGTGCTGTTCACTCCGAACCGTCCCAGCATGCGCCGGATCAGGTAGCGCGTCGGATTGTAGGTCTCGACGAAACACAGGACGTGATCGCCCTGTCGCGTCAGCGCCAGCAGCGCCTGCGAGATCGCGCCGACCCCGGAACCGGTGACCACGCAGTCATCGCGCCCCTGCATCGAGGCGAGCTGCAGTTCCAGCTGCCGGGTCGTGGGATTGGCGGCGCGCGAGTAGAAGAAGCCGGGCCGGTCACCCCGCAGGAATTCCAGCGTGTCATCCAGGGACTCGAAGTCGAACTTCACGGACTGGTAGATGGGCGTGACCAGCGGGCGATTGCCGGCGGGCAGCTCCACCTGGGGCGGATGATTGACGCTCGTCGATTTCTTCATCGGGCTTCCGAATACTCGAGCAGCCGGGCGACTGCCTGAGTAAGGGTAGCATCACGCTTTGCCACGCACAGGCGGACGAAGGGCATGGGCGGCGGCGCGACATAAAACGGCGACAGCGGGATGGTCGCCACCTTGGCCCGCAGCAGCAGCTGTTCGGCGAAACTCACATCATCCTCGCCGGAGACCGCGCTGAAATCGAGCAACTGGAAGAACGTGCCCTGCGCGGGCGGCAGGCGGAAGGCGGATCCCGCGAGACCGTCGCGCAGCAGGTCACGCTTGGCCTGAAAGAACACCGAAAGCTCGGCCCACACCTGCGGCTTCTCGATGAGGTACTGGGCGATGGCCTGCTGCAGCGGCGCGGCGATGCTGAAGGTGTTGAACTGATGCACCCGCCGCAGCTCGAGGGTGAGGGCCGGTGGCGCGATGGCATAGCCGACCCGCCAGCCGGTCGCATGCAGCGTCTTGCCGAAGGAGAACACCACCAACGCGCGCGCCGCCAGTTCCGGATGCGCGAGCACTGAGTGGTGCTTGCGACCGTCATACATGACGTGCTCGTAGACCTCGTCCGACAACACCAGGATGTCGCGGTCGCGGGTGAGCGCGGCGAGCGCGTCCAGATCCGCGGCCGTGGCTGCCGTGCAGCTGGGATTGTGGGGCGAGTTGACGATGATCAGACGGGTGCGCGGCGTGATGCTCGCCGCGACCCGCGCCCAGTCGTAGCCGAACGTGGGCGGCAGCAGCGGGATGTGCACGCAGCGCGCGCCGGCGAGCCGGATGGCCGGATCGTACGAATCGTAGGCCGGATCGAACACGATGACCTCATCGCCCGCGCCCACCACCGCCTGGATGGCCGAATAGATCGCCTCCGTCGCACCGAGCGTCACCGTGATCTGCGATTCCCAGTCCGGTTCGACACCGTAGGTAAACTTGAGCTTGCCGGCGATCACCTGCCGCAGCGCGATGCTGCCTTCCATCGGCGCATACTGGTTGAATCCGTCGCGCACCGCCTGCCCCAGGAGCTCACCGATGCGCGGATCGATGTCGTAGTCGGGGAATCCCTGCCCCAGGTTGAGGGCGCCCAGTTCGCGCGCGCGCCGGGACATGACGGTGAAGATGGTCGTGCCGACATCGGGGAGCTTGCTGCGCGGGAACCCGGCCATGCTAAGCCTCGAGTGTGGCCATGGCGGCGC